>NZ_AP028663.1:6360000-6960000 GCF_041154445.1 Variovorax sp. V118
AGTCGTCGATGCTCAAGATATTGGGCGGGCTGGAAAAGCCCGACGACGGCACGCTGCAGCTGCAGCAGAACCTGCGCGTGGCCTACGTGGCGCAGGAACCCGCGCTCGACATGGATGCGGACGTGTTCACTGCCGCCAGCCAGGGCCTGGGCGAAGTCATCGCCATCCGCGACCTGTACCTCTCCGGTGCGGACGGGCTCGACCTGGACGCCCTGCAGTCCAAGATCGAAGCCTACGACTCCTGGAACTGGGAACAGCGCGTCGAAGAGACGCTGCATCGCCTCCACCTCGACCGCAACGCGCGCGTCGGCTCGCTCTCGGGCGGCACGCGCAAGCGGGTCGCGCTGGCCCAAGCCCTGGTGGCCGCGCCGGATGTACTTCTATTAGACGAACCCACCAACCACCTGGACCTCGACTCCATCGAGTGGCTGGAGCAGTTGCTGATCGACTTCAAGGGCAGCGTCGTCACCATCACCCACGACCGCAGCTTCCTGAACCGCGTCGCCACCCGCATCGTGGAGCTCGACCGGGGCAAGCTGGGTTCCTACCCGGGCAACTTCGAGCAGTACCTCGTCCAGAAGGAAGAGCAGCTCGCCCAGGAAGCGATCATCAGCGCCAAGGCCGACAAGCTGCTGGCGCAGGAAGAGATCTGGATCCGCAAGGGCGTCGAGGCGCGCCGCACGCGCAGCCAGAGCCGCATCACGCGGCTGCAGGAATTGCGCGCCAGCCGCGCCGCGCGCCGCGAGGTGCAGGGCAGCGTCAACATGGACGTGGCCTCGGGCCAGTCCAGCGGCAAGATCGTGGCCGAACTCACCGACGCCACCAAGTCCTTCGGCGAGAAGACCGTGATCCGCGGCTTCAGCGGCACCATCCTGCGCGGCGACAAGATCGGCCTGCTGGGCCCGAACGGCGCCGGCAAGACGACGCTGCTCAAGCTGATCCTGGGCGAACTCGAGCCCGACAGCGGCAAGATCCGCCGCGGCACCAACCAGCAGGTGGCGTACTTCGACCAGATGCGCGACAAGCTCGACCTCGACGCCACGCTGGAAGACTTCATCAGCCCCGGCAGCGAGTGGATCGAAATCGGCAGCCAGAAGAAGCACGTCAAGAGCTACCTGTCGGACTTCCTGTTCTCGCCCGCGCGCGCCAACTCCCCCGTGCGCTCGCTCAGCGGCGGCGAACGCAACCGCCTGCTGCTGGCGCGCCTGTTCGCGCGCCCGGCCAACGTGCTGGTGCTCGACGAGCCAACCAACGACCTGGACATCGACACGCTCGAGCTGCTCGAAGGCCTGCTGCAGGACTACGACGGCACCGTGTTCCTCGTGAGCCACGACCGCACCTTCCTCGACAACGTGGTGACCAGCACGATCGCCTTCGAAGGCGATGGCCGCTGGCGCGAGTACGAGGGCAGCGTGGAAGACTGGCTGATCCAGTCCAAGCGCGCACGCGAGATCGCCGAGCAACGCCTCGCGTCGGCACCACCGCCGCCACCAGCCGCCGCCCCGGCCCCCGCGGCTGCGCCCGCCGCAGCCCCCGCCGGCGGCCCCCGCAAGAAGCTCTCTTACAAGGAGCAGCGCGAACTCGAAGCCCTGCCCGCGCAGATCGAAGCCCTCGAAGCCGAGCAGAAGCGCATCAGCGAAATGCTCGAGCTCGACGGCGGCGCCATCTACGCGAGCGACGCCTCCCGTGCGGTCGAGCTGAGCGAGCGCCACGCCAAGATCGACGACGAACTGCTCGCCGCACTGGAGCGCCAGGAAGAACTCGGCGCCGGGCGCTGAGCGCCGTCTTCCTGCGCCGGTTGGCCGCCCGTCCCACCCACGGCGGGCGCCAACTCGGCTATACATGCGGCACCGCCTTCCCAAGCCCCCGGAAAGACCCCGCCGCATGCCTTCCTCTTCCTTCCACGCGTTGGTCCGCCGCAGCGTCGCGCTGCTGGCCCTCATGGTGCTCGGCGCCTGCGCGCAGCTGCCGAAGGAGGTGGACCGCCCCGTCTCGACCGCGCTCGCCTCGCCCGAGGGCACGGCGCTGGCCACGCTGCTGAAAGAGCGGCGGCAGGCCGACAAGGCGCGCTTCGACTCGGGATTCGTTTTGCTGGGCGGCCCGCAGGCCGCCTACGGCAGCCGACTGGCGCTGATCGAGAACGCACAGAAGACGCTGGACCTGCAGTACTACGCCATCCACGCCGACGCCAGCACCGGCCGGCTGGTGCGCGGGCTGCGCGCGGCGGCCGAGCGCGGCGTGCGGGTGCGCATCCTGCTGGACGACTTCCACACCATCGGCCGCGACGCGCTGGTGCTCGGCCTGGCCTTCATTCCGAACATCGAGATGCGGCTGTTCAACCCGCTCGCGGGTTCGCGCGGCACCGGCTTCAACCGCATGCTCAACGCCATCGGCGAGGTCTCGCGCATCCAGCAGCGCATGCACAACAAGCTGTTCCTGGCCGACAACGTGATGGGGGTGACGGGCGGGCGCAACCTGGGCGACGCCTACTTCGGCAATGCCATCACCGGCAACTTCGTCGACGTCGACGTGCTGGCGGCCGGCCCGATCGTGCAGGACCTCTCGCGCAGCTTCGACAGCTACTGGAACAACGAGCGCGCCTACCCCGTGCAGTCGCTGGTCTCGCGCGAGGAGTTCCAGCGCATCCGCGACCGCGCGCGCCGGGTCGACCAGGAACTCAGCGACGAAGCGGCCGAAGCGCGCAACCAGCCCAAGCCCCCGGACGGCGAGCCGCGCCCCGGCGCCGGCCCCACGCCCGAGCAGCGGGCCCGCGCCTGGGACGAGAAGCCGCTCGACCTGCGCAGCGCCGCCTTCGTCTGGGCTCCGGCCCTGATGCTGGCCGACGCGCCCGGCAAGATCCCGGCCGACAGCGGCCCCGGCGCGGTGCGCAACCCCGACCTCGTGGTCAGCCGGCCCGAGCTGCCCTCGCGCAGCGCCACCGCGCTGGCCGACCTGGCCTCCAGCGGCGACACGGTGGTCGAAGGCCTGCTGCACCTGATCGGCCAGGCGCGCACCGACCTGCTGATCATCTCGCCCTACTTCGTGCCCGGCCCCGACATGCAGCAGGCCTTTGCCGCGGCGCGCGCGCGGGGCGTGCGCATCCGGGTGCTGACGAATTCACTGGCCTCGAACGACGCACCCATCGCCCACGTCGGCTATGCGCGCCACCGCAAGGCGCTGCTCGCCGCGGGCGTGGAGCTGTACGAGCTGCGCAGCGAGCAGGCCGACTTCGGCAATGTGTTCGGCTCCTCGGGCGGCAGCGGCGCGGGCAGCGTGAGCGGCGAATCGCGCGCGATGCTGCACTCCAAGGTGCTGGTGATGGACGGCCGGCTGCTGGTGGTCGGCTCCATGAACCTCGACCTGCGCTCGCAGCTGCAGAACACCGAGATCGCGCTGCTGATCCGCAGCGGCGAACTCTCGCGCATGGCGGCCGAGCAGATCGAGCGCGGCATGCGCGAGCGCGCCTGGCATGTCGAACTCGCGCAGGGCACGCTGGTGTGGCACGCGCCCGAGGGCAGCGGCCTGCAGGACACGGACACCGAACCCGACGCGAGCGCCACGCTGCGCTTCCTGCTGCGGCTGTTCGGGCCGTTGGCGCCGGACCAGTTGCTCTGACGGTCCGGCTCGACCAGTTCAGTGCTTGTGCTGGTGCGCACCGCCCGCCGCGGGCGCAGCAGCAGCGGCGGCGCCTTCCGGCGCGCCGACCGGCAGCTTCAGCTCCAGCGTCGTCTTCGCGCCCTTGGCGTCCTCGAACTTGAGGGTCATGGGAACGGTCGCGCCCTTGGTCATCGCGCCCTTCAGGTCCATCAGCATCACGTGGTAGCCGCCGGGCTTGAGCTCGACGGTCTTGCCGGCCGGCAGCTCGAGGCCGCCCGCGAGTTCGCGCATGCGCATGGTGTCGCCTTCCATCCTCATCTCGTGCACCTCGGCCACGCCGGCGGCGGGCGTCGAGATGCCGACCAGCTTCGTGCCCGTGGGCGCGGTGAGCTTCATGAAGGCGCCCGTGCCGCTCTGGCCCGGCACCGACTGGCGCACCCAGGCGTCGCGCACGTCGACCGTGGCCACGCCCTGCGCCACCACGTCGAGCTTGGCCGCGGGCTTCTTCAGGCCGGCCGTGGTGCTTCCCGCGGCGGGCACTTCGGCCCAGTCGACGCTGCCGACGTCGCAGTCCTGGCGCACCTTGAACCACAGCGGGCCCGGCGTGGCGGGCACCTTGCCGCGCAGCACGAACTCGCCGCGCTCGCTGCCGGGCAGCGCGTTCTGCGGCGTCTCTGCCGTCCAGCGCACTTCACCTTCGGCGCTGCCGGCCTTGGGCGCATCGAGCTTCCAGCCCTTGCGCGCCTGGGCGTCGGTGAGCACGAAGCCCTTGGGCAGGCGCACCGCGAGGCCGGTCGTGGCCTTGGCGCCTTCGCAGGCGTGACCGACGCGGAAGGCGGCGTTGTACTCGCTGCCGACGGTGGCGCCGCCCGGGGGGAGGCTCACGTGGGCACCGGCGGCGCCGGCACCGGCCAGCAGGGCGCAGGCGGCGAGGATGTGGAAAGTGGGGGTCGAAAGCTTCGTCATGGCGTGTGTCCTTGGGTAGGAAAAAGTGAGGGTCAGAGGTCGAACTTCAGTTCGGCCACGAAGGTGCGTTGCGGGTACGGGTGGAAGGCCCAGTAGGTGCGGTTGTTCAGGTTGTCGATGCCGACGGCGGCGCTCCATTGGCGGTCGATGCGGTAGCGGATGCGCGCATCGACCACGAAGAACTTCGAGAAGCCCATGAAGGCCATGCCGTTCGGGTCGCTGTTGTCGAGCGTGCCGTACTGCCGGCCGCTGTAGCGCGCGCCGACGGTGTAGCTCCACTTGGCGTCGGGCCGGTAGGTGGCGAGCAGCGAGGCGCGCACCTTGGGCACGCGCGGCTGGTCCCGCCCCACGCTGGCCGGGAAGCCGCGGTTGGCGGTGATCTTCGAATCGGTCAGCGTGAGGCTGCCGCCCAGGTCCAGTCCCTGGATGCCCGCGTCGACCGTGTTCACCGCCACCTCCAGCCCGCGCGTGCGGATGGCGTCGACGTTCTGTACGGTGCTCACGAGGTTGGTGAGCGCCTGGGTGTAGAGCGCGTCCTTCGTGTGCTCGAAGAACAGCGTGGTGCGCAGCACGCCGTCGACGCCCCAGCGCTTGAGGTCGCGCTCGGCGCTCAGCTCGGCGGTCCACGAGCGCTCGGGACGCAGCTCGGGGTTGGTGTTGACGATGCGGTTGCCCTCGATCGAGCCCTGGTAGAGCTCGCTCACGGTGGGCATGCGCACGGCGCGGCCGACCGAGGCCTTGAAGTGCCAGTCGGGCGTGGCCTGCCAGGCGAGCGCGGCCTTGGGCGAGACGAAGCTGTTCTTGCGCGGCGCGAAGTCGAGCAGCCGCGCCGCGTTGCCGAGCTGGCCGCCGTACGCCTCCCAGCGCTCGTGGCGCAGGCCCAGCGTGGTCTTCCAGTCTTTCGCGAAGCGCCAGGTGTCCTGCACGTAGAGCGAACGCAGCCGCGTGTTGCCGTTGAAGGCGGAGAACGGCGACACGGCTGGCCCGCCGATCCAGTCGCGCGTGTTGCCGATGGCGCTGCGCAGCCGCGCGGTGTCCTGCTGGACGCCGAAGTCGACCACGTGCGCGCCCACGCCTTCGGCCGAGCCGGTGGGCCGCCAGGTGCCCGCGGCCTTGAAGGTGTGCCAGCCGGTGCCGCCCATGTCGGTGGTGCGGCCGGGGCCGCCGGAGAAGGCGCCCGGCAGCGCCGTGGTCGGCGTGCGCGAGGTGTCTTTCGCGTAGTCGAACAGGCTCGCCGCCACCTCCCAGTCGAACACGCCGCCGGTGTGGCTCTTCACCGAGAGGCCGTGCATGTAGTGCGTGAGCGCCGTCTCGGTCGGCGCGAAGGCGGCGGCCGGCGTGTCGAGGTTGTAGGTGCGTCCGCCGAGGTTCACGCGCCCGCCGTACACCGGCTGGCCGAGCGCATCGCGCAGGTAGGTGTCGGTGCTGCCGTGCGTGGTGTTGTGCCAGGCGCCCAGCGTGTAGGTGGCGCGCACCGTGGGCGAGAAGTCGTAGGCCAGCTTGAGCTTGGCCTGCTCCTGGGTGGTGTCGTAGGCGGTGATGCCGCCCAGCAGCCACCACGGCTGGTTCGACGGGTTCAGCCCGAGCACCGCGCCGGTGACGGGCGTGCCCGCGCTGCCCACCGTGCCGGCGCTCACGAGCCGGTTGGCGAACGACAGCGACTGCCCCTTGCTGTGGGTGCGCGAGGCGCCGAGCCACCACGACCAGTCGCCGCTGCGGCTGCCCAGCGACAGGTCGAGCTGCTGGCCGCCCGGCGACGAATGGCTGTTGTACAGGTCGAAGTTCGAGGTGAAGCCGCTGAGCTTGACGTGCGCCTCGAGCTGCGTGGGCATGCGCGTCACGTAGTCGACCACGGCGCCCACCGAGTTGCCCGGGTAGGCGGCCGAGAACGGGCCGTAGAGCACGTCGACGCGCTCGATCTCGTCGGGCGACACCATGCCCCAGCGCGGCGCGAAGGTGGCGCCGTTGCCCAGCGGGTTCGACAGCATGATGCCGTCGGCGTAGACCATCGCACGCGCGCTGTTGCCCGTGCCCGAGGCGCGCGTGGCGAGCACCGCGTGGTTGAAATCGCCGATGTAGCGCTTGCGCACCAGCAGGCTCGGCAGGTACTTGAGCGCGTCTTCGGCGTCGGTCGCGTTGACCGTCTCGGCGATCTGCTCGGCGGTCACGCCTTCGATGGTGGTGGGGATCTGCGTCGGCAGCGAGGTCGGCCGGCCGCCGCTGATGGTGACGGTACCCAGCGTGCGGCCCGGGGCGGCCGCAGCGCCGGCCTCCGGCGGATCAACGTCCGGCGGCGTTTGCTGCTGCGCCCACACCGGCGCGCTGAGGGGAAATGCCATGGCGATCGCCAGGGCGCGGGAGTGCTGCTTCATGGGGAACCGGCTCCACGAACTTCAAGCCAAAGGGACTGCCTGCGCGCACCTGGGGTGCACCGACAGACAGCGCTGTTGCTGATCGCTCAGGCGGAACGCGGGGGCCCACGGGCCGGAAGCGGCGCGGCCGTGGCCGCGGCATGGCGCGCGGCGGGAATGGGTTGAAGCACGCGCCCCAGCGGCAGGGGCGCATCGAACGCGGCCGCCACGGGCGGCGGGGGCGGCGCGCCGGTCAGCACGCACAGCGGGCAGTCCATGTGCGTGGCGCCCATGTCCTGCACGCCATCTTCGGTGTGCACCACCACCTTGATGGTGCCGGCGCCGGAACACACCAGTTCCATCGCCTGCGGATGCACCACCGGCGACGCCACCGCCACGCCCAGCGACAGCACGAACCACAGCAGCACCCAGCGGCCGAGGCGGCCGATCAGGCGGGGGTGGGGGCGCAACGTGTGCATGGCGGTCGCGATTATCGGCGCACTTTGCTGTTGGTGGCCTTGGGGGCGGCACGGGGTGCGGCCTTGCCCTTGGGCGCGGCAGCGGCCTTGGACGCCGGCTTGGCCCCGCCCTTCGCGGCGGCCTTCTGGCCCGTGCCCTTGGCCGCCTTCTGTCCCTTGACGTTCTTGCCACCGCGCACCGCCTTGCGGGCCGGCGGCTCGGGCGCGGCGAGCGCCGGCATCGGCAGCGCCTGCTGCGCCTGCGCCTCGGTGAGCACCGGCGTGACGCGAAAGCCGCGCGCCGCCATCAGCGTGGGCAGGCCCTGCGCGCCGACCATGTGCAGCGCGCCGACCGCGGCGAAGGCGCTGCGCCCGCCCGCATGCAGGCGCTCGATGCCATCGGCCAGTCCGGGGTTGCGGTCGTCGAGCAGGCGCTTCATGAGGCGCTGCTCGGCCGGCGTGTTCAGGCACTCGCACCACTCGGCGTAGCGCGCCAGCCGGGCCGCGTCGCTGCGTGCCCAGACATCGGCCAGCGTCTTGAGCTGGCCGCGCAGCCGGCCCGATTCGAGCTCGTCGAGCATGGCGTCGATCTGCTCGGCCTCCTCCGCTTCGGAGCCGCCGGTGAGCCAGCGCAGCTGGTCGGCCGCGTTCTCGAGCGCGACGATCGGCTTGTTGCTGTTGCGGGCCGAGACGGCCAGCGTCTCGTCGACACCGAACTCCGCATACAGCCCGTCGGCGCGCGCCGCCAGCGCGGTCAGCGCCGTCACCTGCAGGATGGGCGGCAGCCGGGCGGTCGAACCCGGCGGCACGCAGGCCTCGGCGTTCTGGCGCTCGAGCCGGCGGGCGCGTTCGCCGCTGAGCACGCGCGCCACCGCGGCCGGATCGGCGGGCTGGCTCAGGGCGCGCACCGTGGCGTCGTCGCGCGAGTCGAGCTCCAGCGCGAGCGTGTCGCTCTGCGCCAGCGCCTTCTGCACGGTGGGACCGGGGCGCACCCATTCGCCGCGCCCCAGGTGCAGGGTGCCGTAGAGCCACGAGGTGCGGCCGTCGCGCTCGATGCGCCACAGCAGGCCGCGGTCGATGCCGTTGCGCAGGCCGATGCCGGGCTTCTCCAGGCTCGCGATGGCCGAGGGCGGGCAGGCGGTGGCATGTGCGGCCACCGCGATGAAACAACCACCGACGGCCGCGAAGGCCTGGCGGGTCAGACGTGCAAGAAGGCGCTGGGGCGCCGGCCGGTCGGTGCCGCGCGACAGCAGGCGCAGCGGTGCGACGAGGGCTCGGAGTATCCGCAAGGCGAGCTCCATGATTGAAAGAAAGTCCGGCATTCTCACAGCACCGCTGCCCATAATCCAAAACCATGCAAAGCATCTTTCACCTTGCCTTCCACGTGCGCGACCTGGACGGCGCCCGCCGCTTCTACGGCGACGTGCTGGGCTGCGCCGAAGGCCGCAGCACCGACACCTGGGTCGACTTCGACTTCTTCGGCCACCAGATCTCGCTGCATCTCGGTGAACCCTTCGCCACCACCCGCACCGGCCGCGTCGGCGACGCGATGGTGCCCATGCCGCACTTCGGCATCGTGCTCGCGCTGCCCGACTGGCAGGCGCTGGCCGGGCGCCTCGAAGCCGCCGGCACCGAGTTCGTGCTGAAGCCGCAGGTGCGCTTCGAAGGCCAGCCGGGCGAGCAGTGGACGATGTTCTTCTGCGACCCCTTCGGCAACCCGATCGAGGTCAAGGGTTTCCGTTCGCTCGACACGCTCTACGACAAGTGACCCTGCGCCCGCCCGTTCCCGCTCTTCGGGCGCCTCGGGCGGCCGCGTCCCTCCTCGGCCCGGCCGCGATCGCATTGGCCGCGCTGCTGGGTACCCCGACGGCCCATGCGCAGCAGGAGTGCGAACTCAACGGCCAGCGCGTGAGCCCCGCCGACGGCAACAGCACCGCCGGCAAGACCGGCCTGATGCGCTGCAAGGACCGCGGCACCGGCGAGCTCCAGCGCGAGCAGCAGGTGCAGAACGGCGTCTTCATGGGCCTGGTGCGCTTCTATGAAAAGGGCAAGCTCGCGCGCGAGCACACCATCAACGCCAAGGGCAACATGCACGGCCGCGCGCGCGAGTTCGCGCCCGGCGGCCAGGTGCTGCGCGATGCCACGTACGACGACGGCCAGGAGCGCGGCCTGGTGCGCAGCTTCTACCCCGGCGGCCAGCTGCGGCGCGCCACCTTCTACCCCGACCGCGGCACCGAGCGCGCCATGGTCGAGTTCACCGAGCGCGGCCAGATGTCGATGCTGCGCTGCGCCGAGGCGCCCGTGCTGGCGCCGGTGGCCGACGATGCCAGGCTGTGCGGCTTCACGGGCGGGCCCTCGAACGTCGACCTGTTCGACGCGCGCGGCACGCTGCGCTCGCGGCTGTCGTACCAGGCGGGCAAGCGCGTGCGCACGCAGGAGTTCTACGACAACGGCAAGCCCTCGGTGGTCGACGAGACCACCGGCAACCGGCGCGTGGAGCGCAGTTTTTCGTCCGAGGGCGTGAAGCGGCGCGAAACCGTGTGGCTGCTGGTCGGGCGCTCGTCGATCCGCCAGCGCGAGCAGGAGTTTTCCGACCGCGGCTCGCTGGTGCGCGACCAGCGCTGGAACGCCGCGGGCGAGCCCCTGAGCGACGACAGCTACCACCTCAACGGCCAGCCGCGCAGCAAGGCCGTCTACAGCGGCGCCGGCAGCGAGCGCACGGTCGACGTGACCGAGTTCTACGACAGCGGCCAGCGCGCCGCACAGGGCCGCTACCTCGCGCCGGGGCGTGGCCGGCAGGTGCCCGTGGGCACGCACCAGCGCTTCAATGAAAAGGGCGAGCTGCTGGCCGAGTCGAGCTTCGACGACAAGGGCCGCGTGACGCGCGAACGCAGCTGGGACGAGAACGGCGAGCTGCAGCGCGACGACGAAGTCTTCGAAGACGGCTCGCGAAAAGCGTTCGCCCGCTAGGACGAACGCCCCTGGGCGGCATCAGTCCAGCTTGATGCCGGCCTGCTTGATGATCGGGCCCCAGCGCTTCGACTCCGCGCGCGACAGCGCCGCGAACTGCGCCGGCGTGCCGGGCATCGCTTCCATGCCGAAGTCGTCGAAGCGCTTTTGCACGGCCGGCGTGCTGAAGGCCTTGTTCAGGTCGGCGTTGAGCTTGTTCACCACCGCGGCGGGCAGGCCGGCCGGGCCGAGGATGCCCTGGAACGCGAACACCTCGGTGTTGGGCACGCCCACTTCGGCCAGCGTCGGCACGTCGGGCAGGCGCTTGCTGCGCGCGCCCGAGCCGATGGCCAGCACGCGCACCTTGTTGCCCTGCATGATCGGCAGGCCCGAGGCCAGGTCCAGGAACATGCACGGCACCTGGCCGCCCATCACGTCGGCCATGGCCGGCGCCGCGCCGCGGTAGGGGATGTGGGTGATGAAGGTGCCGGTGCGCGCCTTGAACATTTCCATCGCCAGGTGGTGCGGCGAACCGTTGCCCGGCGACGCGTAGTTCACCTTGCCGGGGTTGGCCTTCACGTAGGCCAGGAACTCCTTGAAGGTCTTGGCCGGGAAGTCCGGGTGCACCACCAGCGCGAGCGGGAACTTGCCGATGGCGCCGATGTAGGTGAAGTCTTTCTCGGGGTTGAACGGCAGCTTGCTGAACAGGTGCTCGTTGAAGGCCAGCACGGCGTTGTCGGCCGACAGCACCGTGTAGCCGTCGGGCTTGCTCTTGGCGACCAGGTCGGCGCCGATGTTGGTCGACGCGCCGGGGCGGTTGTCGACCACGATCTGCTGGCCCAGCGTCTGGCGCATGGCCTCGGCCAGCACGCGCGCGATCACGTCGGTGCCGCCGCCCGCGGGGTACGGCACGACCCACTTGATGAGCTGCGCGGGATAGTCCTGTGCGTGGGCGAAGGGGGCTGCGGCCACGGCGGCGCCGGAGGCGAGCGTGGCGAGAAGGGTGCGGCGATCCATGAGATCAATCTCCTGTTTTTTGTTCGGAAGCGGACAGCGATGGTACGGGCAGCGCGCGCAACGCGTCGGCGAGCGCGGCGCGGCAGCGCGCCTCGTCGCCGACTTGCTCGAACAGCAGCAGCGCGAGCCGCGCGAGGAACAGCGATTCGCGTTCGGCGCCGGCCTCGGTGATGGCGCGCGCGCACTCGGCGTACAGGCGGTCGCGGGCGTCGGGATGAAGCGAGGGGGCGGAGGTCGTCATGCGGGAATGTCCTGTGAAGTGGCGACGGCCGCGCGCGCCAGCGCGGCGGGCAGCGCGCCGGCCGGCAGGCGGTGCCAGCGCGCGGCCACATGGCCATCGGGGCGCAGCAGGTAGACGGCGCCGTCGCTGGCGCCGAGCGTGGCGAAGACAGCGGGGGACGCCTGCGCATCGGTACCGTCGCTCCCCAGGCTGCCGATGCTGCGAACCGCAAAAGGCAAGGCGCCTCGCTGCGCTCGCTCGATGTCGGCGACGGGCGGCGAAGCCACATCCGGCCGCAACACCAGCAGCGTGAACACCGGCGCAATCCAGTCCGTGAGATGGCCCTGTTCGAGCGCCTGCTCCAGCATCACCTCGCCGGGCAACGGCCCCGCCGGCAATGCATCGCCTTCGCTCGACAGCGCCGAGTCGTCGTAGCGCACGGCCTGCGTCTGGCGCGGGTTGATGAGCTGCGCGATGCCGCGGTGCGCTTCGGACAGCGACAGCGCCGCCTCGCGCAGCAGGTCGAAGCCGCGCGAGGGCGGCGACATGAACTCGGTGCTGCGCATCGCGCTCTCGGCGTTGATGTGGAAGGCCGCGATGCGCTCCTGCGAGTACGAATCCAGCAGCGCCGGGCCCGACAGGCCCTGGGCCACGAAGGCCAGTTTCCAGGCCAGGTTGTCGGCGTCGTCGAAGCCCGAGTTGAGCCCACGCACGCCGAAGATCGGCATCGCGTGCGCCGCGTTGCCCGCGAACACGACGCGGCCGTGGCGGTAGTTGTCGAGCGTCATCGCGCCAGCGCGGTAGACCGAGGTCCACACCGTCTTCCACGGCAGGTGGCCTTCGCCGATGGCGTCGAGGTGGCGCTGCACGAACTCGGCCACCGCCGCGGGCTGCAGCGCGTCTTCGGTGCTCTGGCCGGCGCGCAGCTGGTAGTCGATGCGCCAGATGTCGTCGGGCTGGCGATGCATCAGCACGGTCGAGCCGGGATTCCACGGCGGGTCGAACCAGGCGCGGCGCTCGGTCGGGTGGTCGCTGTGCAGCTCGATGTCGATGATCACGTAGCGGCCTTCGTAGCCGGTGCCCTCCAGCGCCAGCCCGAGCGACTTGCGCACGAAGCTCTGGCCGCCGTCGCAGGCCGCGAGCCACTGGCCGCGCAGGCGGTAGGCGCCCTCGGCGTTGCGCACGTCGAGCGTCACGCCGTCGTTGTCTTGCGCGAGCGCGGTGAGCTCGGTGCCCCAGCGGATGTCGACGAGCCCCGGCGTCGCGGCGTTGCGGCGCTCGATCTCGTCCAGCAGGTACTGCTCGATGTAGTACTGCTCCAGGTTGATCATCGGCGGCAGCTTCTGCTGCGCGGCCTGCGGCATCTCGAAGCGAAACACCTCGGCCGTCTTGTAGAAGCTGCGCCCCACGCTCCACGGCAGACCCTTGCCCATGAACGCCGGCAGCGCGCCCAGGCGCTCGACGATCTCCAGGCTGCGGCGCGAGATGCAGGCCGCGCGGCTGCCCACACAGACCGTGTCGTCGGCCTCGAGCACCACGCAGCGCACGCCGTGGTTGGCGAGCCCCAGCGCCAGCGCCATGCCCACCGGGCCGCCGCCCGCAATCACGACGGGGTGGCGGCCGGGCTCCATGCCGTCGGCGCCGAGCGTCGGCAGGCGGGGCGCGAAGCGCGTGTAGTGGAAGGCGCCGACCGAGGGCGGCAGCGCAGTCGCGCAGGCTGGCGGCGGCACGGGGCCGGTGGCGGCGTCGGCGGTACGGGTGGTGGTCATGGAACGGGATTGTCCCGATGCACCGCCCGCGCCAATGTCATAACTTCGTAGGAGGTATTTACCCTAGTCTTCCTTCGAAACCCCATGAAACGCTGGCGCCTCCACCCTGCCACCGACGCCCAGCTGTCAGCCGCCGTCGTCGGCGACGTGCTGGCGGGCATCGGCACGCCACACCTGGCGGCCAGTTGCCTGGCGGCGATGCACCGCGTGATGCCCGTCACCTTCTGCACCGTGTTCGGCGTCGACGCCACCGGCCGCATCGAGACCGTGTCGGCCGCCAGCAGCTACGGCCACACGGCCGAGCGCACCGCCGAGCGCTACGTGGCGCAGCGCTTCGACCGGCTCGACCCCCACATGGCGTGGCTGGCCGCGCGCAAGCTGCCGAAGCGCGCCCAGCTGTGGATGGGCCACCAGCACGGCGACGAGGTGGCCGACCCCGCCTACCGCGCCGCCTGCTACGGCGACGTGGGCATCCGCGAGCGCAGCTCGGTGCTGCTGCTGCGCCCCAGCGGCCAGCGCGTGGCCGTGAGCTTCTACCGCAGCCTGGCGCAGCCCGAGTTCGGCGAGACCGACTTCGACGTCATCACCGCCCACGCCACCCTGCTGGCCGACGCCGCCAGCGCCCACAGCCGCAGCGCGGCGGCCGTGCACGAAGCGGCCGCGCCCACCCTCGCCTCGCGGCTGTTGACGCTGAGCCTGCGCGAACGCGAGGTGATCGGCCACCTGATGGCGGGCCGCACGGCGAAGGAAACGGCGCGCGTGCTGGGCGTGGAGCTCAGCACGGTGCGCACGCATCAGTACCGGGCGTTCCGGCGGTTGGGGATACGTACGCAGAAGGAGTTGCTGCGGGGTGCGATGCCCGCGGCCGTCACGGCATCGTGACGATCTGCCGGATGGCCTCGCCGCGCTGCAGGCGGTCGAAGCCCTCGTTGATCTCCTCGAGCTTCAGGCGCCCGGTGAGCAGCCGGTCCACGGGCAGCTTGCCCTGGCGGTACAGCGCGATGAAGCGCCCCAGGTCGCGCCGCGGCACGCAGCTGCCGAGGTAGCTGCCCTTGAGCGTGCGCTCCTCGGCCACGAGGTGCCAGACCGGCGTGTTCAGCGTCTGGATGGCGGCGGGCAGGCCCACGGTCACGGTGGTGCCGCCGCGGCGCGTGACCTTGTAGGCGAACTCCAGCGCCTTGGCCGAACCCACCATCTCGAGCGCATGGTCGACGCCGCCCTCGGTCATGTCGCGCAGCCGCTTGGCCGCGTCGGGGTCGCTGGCGTTGACGCTGTCGGTGGCGCCCAGCGCGAGGGCGAAATCGAGCTTGTCCTGCGCCAGGTCGACCGCGATCACGCGCGCGGCGCCCGCCGCCAGCGCGCCCATGAGCGCGGCCAGCCCCACGCCGCCGAGCCCCACCACGGCCACGGTCTGACCCGGCCGCACCTGCGAGGTGTTGACCACGGCGCCGACGCCGGTCACCACCGCGCAGCCGAACATGGCGGCGATCTCCAGCGGCAGCTCGCGGTCGATCTTGTGCAGCGAGCGGCGCGACACCGTCGCGTACTCGGCAAAGGCCGACACGCCCACGAAGTGGTCCATCGGCTCGCCGCGGTACGACAGCCGCCGCGCGCCGCCCAGCAGCGTGCCCGCCACGTTGGCCGCGCCGCCCGGCTCGCACAGCGCGGGCCGGCCCTCGGCGCACGGCGCGCAATGGCCGCAGCTCGGCACGAACACCAGGATCACGTGGTCGCCCGGCGCCAGGTCGGTCACGCCCTCGCCCAGCGCCTCGACCACGCCGGCCGCTTCATGGCCCAGCACGATCGGCGTGCGGCGCGGCCGGTCGCCGTTGAGGATCGACAGGTCCGAGTGGCACAGCCCCGCGGCCGCGATGCGCACCAGCACCTCGTCGGGGCCGGGCGGCGCCAGCTCGACCTCCTCGATCTCGAGCGGTCGGCTCTGGGCATAGGGCGCGGGGGCGCCGAGGCGCTGCAGGACGGCGGCACGGACTTTCATGGGGACTCCTTCGGTTCGGTCAGGCGATCAGGACTTCGCTGCGGCAACCAGCGGGCACTTGCTCTTGGACAAGGGCTGGAAGGCCTTGTCGCCGGGGATCGTGGACAGCACCGTGTAGTAGTCCCACGGGTACTTCGACTCGGCGGGCTTCTTCACGCTCACCAGGTACATGTCGTGCACCATGCGGCCGTCGGCGCGGATCGTGCCGCCCTGCGCGAAGAAGTCGTTCACCGGCATCGCCTTCATCTTCGCGGCCACCGTGGCGCCGTCGTCGGTGCCCGCGGCCTGCACCGCCTTCAGGTAGTGCGTGACCGCCGAGTAGGCGCCGGCCTGGATCATCGAGGGCATCTTCTTCATGCGCTCGAAATAGCGCCGCGCCCAGGCCCGCGACTCGGGCGTACGGTCCCAGTAGAAGCCGGTGGCGAAGGTCATGCCCTGCGCCTGCGCCAGGCCCAGCGCATGCACGTCGTTGATGAACATCAGCATCGGCACCACGCGCTGCTTGGGCGACACGCCGAACTGCCGCGCCGCCTTGACGGCGTTGACCGTGTCGCTCGTGGCGTTGGCCAGCGCGATGGTGTCGGCCCCGGAGGCCTGCGCCTGCAGCACGTACGACGAGAAGTCGCTCGCGTTGAGCGGATGGAACACGCTGCCGATCACCTTGCCCTGCAGCTCGCCGACGAACTCGGTCATGTTGGCGGCCATGGCCTTGCCGAAGGCGTAGTCCACGCCGATCAGGTACCAGGTCTTGCCGCCCTGGCGGCTCACGCCCTGCGCGGCGCCGTTGGCCAGCGCATAGGTGTCGTAGGTGTAGTGGACCGAGGTCGGCGCGCAGGCTTCGTTGGTGAGCGCCACCGAGGCGCCGCCGGTGTTGATCGACAGCTTCTGCCGCTCGCGCGCCAGGTTGACCACCGACAGCGCGACGGCCGAGTTGTTCATGTCGAAGATGGCGTCGACGCCGTCGCGGTCGTACCAGGTGCGCGCCAGCGAGGCGCCGATGTCGGCCTTGTTCTGGTGGTCGCCCCAGACCAGCTCGACCGGCCGCCCGAGCACTTTGCCGCCGAAGTCCTCGATGGCCATGCGCGCGGCCTCGACCGAGCCGCGCCCCGCGGTATCGGCGTACAGGCCCGACATGTCCGACAGCACGCCCACGCGCACCTTGTCGTCGCTGAGCTTCTGGGCGGCGGCCTGCCCGGCCAGCGCCATGCCCATCCCCACCCATGCGCACAACGCGCGCCCCGCCAGCTTCGGCATGCCCATGGACCTGTCTCCTTGCAGTGAACGGATCGCTGCATCCTAGGCAGCGCCCGCCACGCAGGGTTGGGCTTTGCGGAACGGGGGCTTCCGGCCAGCCGAACGGGGAGAAACCCCGACAGGGCCTGCGTCAGCCTTCGGCGGCGGGTTCCGGCGCGGTGCCGGTGTCGGTTCCGGCCTGCGGCTTGGTGAGCGACACCGGCGCCTCCACCGGCCGCCCCGCCGTCGACACGATCTCCTGGTCGATCGCGCCGAACAGCGAGCGTCCGTCCAGCCCCTTCATCTCGATGCGGATCGTGTCGCCGAACTTCATGAAGTCGGTGGCGGGTGCGCCGTCCTGGATGGTCTCGATGCAGCGCTTCTCGGCGATGCACGAGTAGCCCTTGGGCCATTCCATACGGCCGTTCTTCTCGACGCCCTTGTTGCTCACGGTGCCGCTGCCCACGATGCTGCCGGCGCGCACGTTGCGGGTCTTGGCGATGTGGGCGATGAGCTGGCCGAAGTGGAAGGTCATCTCGGGGCCGGCGTCGCACAGGCCGACCTTGCGGCCGTTCCAGCTGCTTTGCAGCGCCAGGTGCACGCGCCCGTCCTGCCAGGCCTCGCCGAGCTCGTCGAGCGTGACGGCCACGGGGCTGAAGGCGGTGGCGGGCTTGCTCTGGAAGAAGCCGAAGCCCTTGGCCAGCTCGGCCGGAATGAGGTTGCGCAGGCTCACGTCGTTGGCCAGCATCACGAGGCGGATGCCGTCCAGCGCCTGCTCGGGCGTGGACCCCATCTTCACGTCGCCGGTGACGACGGCGATCTCGGCCTCGAAGTCGATGCCCATGGCCTCGCTGGGCACGATCACGTCGTCGACCGGGCCCAGGAAGTCGTCGCTGCCGCCCTGGTACATGAGGGGGTCGGTGTAGAAGCTCTCGGGCACTTCGGCGTTGCGCGCCTGGCGCACCAGCTCGACGTGGTTCAGGTAGGCCGAGCCGTCGGCCCACTGGTAGGCGCGCGGCAGCGGCGCCATGCACTGGGCCGGGTCGAACGGAAAGGCGTGGCGCGCGCGGCCGTGGTTAAGGGCGTCGTACAGGTCCTGCAGCTGCGGGCTCATGAAGCCCCAGTCGTCCAGCACCTGCTGCAGCCGGCTCGCGATGCCGGTGGCGTAGTGGGCGAGCGTGAGGTCGCGCGAGACGACGACCAACTGGCCGTCGCGCGAGCCGTCCTTCAGGGTGGCGAGTTTCATGGTGCGGGCGTGAGCAAGAAAAAGGGCGCGGCGCCGCGCCCACTAAACTGGTTGAACGGGCGGCAGTGTACCGAGTGGACTTCGTGAACCTCGGCGCCGCAACCCACTCCACACACCCATGTCGACGCACGTCGCGCCCCCACCGCTGTCCCTGGGCCTGCCCGGGCGCCCGTCCTGGCGCGCGCTCGCGGGGCTGACGCTGGCGGTGGCGCTGGCGCACCTGCTGCTGCTCGGGCTGGCGCCGATGGCCATCGGGCCGGAGCCCTCGCCGCTGGCCAGCAAGTTCATCACGCGCACGATCGTGATCGCCCCGCCCGCAGCGGAGGCCCCTGCGGCACCGGCCGCCGCGCCGGTCGCGGCCAAGCCGCCGCCTCCGGCCAAGCCCCGGCGTCCGCGCGAGGCGTCGGTGCCCAAGCCCAAGCCGGCCCCGGCCCCCGTGCCGGACGCGCCGGCCCAGACACCTCCTCCCGAAACGCCCGACCAGACCGCGCAGGCCGCTACAGATTCAGGAGCAACCGCCCCCGAGACACCGGCCAGCGCCCCGGCCGCCGCCACCGGCAACACGCCCGGTGGCACGCAGGGCGGCACGACCACGGCCGGCAGCGGCGCCTCGGGCACCATCGCCGGCACCCAGGCGCTGCGGATTCCGGGCTCGGTCACGCTCGATTTCGAGGCCACGGGCCAGAAAGGCGCCTCGCCGCAGCGCGGCGTGTTCGGCGAACTGGTCTGGCTGCAGGACGGCAGCCGCTACGACGGGCGGCTCACGCTCAAGGCGGTGTTCTTCACCCTGCTGAACTGGCACAGCACCGGCAAGATCGGCCCCTCGGGCCTGGAACCCGAGCGCTACTCGGAAAGCCGCAAGGCCGAGGTGGCCTCGCACTTCGCGCGCGACCAGGGGCAGATCATCTTCAGCAACAACGCCCCCAGCGTGCCCTTGCAGCCGGGCGCGCAGGACCGCATGAGCGTCATGATGCAGCTGGGCGGCCTGCTGGCGGCCAGCCCGGGGCGCTACCCGGCCGGCACCCGGATCTCGGTGCAGACGGTGGGCGTGCGCGACGGCGATGTCTGGGTCTTCGAGGTCGGCGACGAGGAGCAGCTGAGCCTGCCGGCCGGCGACTTCACCACGCGCAAGCTCACCCGCACGCCGCGCAAGGAGTTCGACCGGAAACTGGAGCTCTGGCTGGCGCCGCGCTACGGCTACCTGCCCGTGCGCATCCGCCAGACCGAGGCAAACGGCGATTTTGCTGACGCCCAATTGCGCAAACCCCTACCCGAAGCGCCCGCCAATTGAGGCAAAAAGGCTCACATATCAACGGCGCGACGACAACTGTTCTTGAAACTGGCGCGTTGATTGCTATCTAACCCCCATGAACGCCATCGACATCCTCACAGGGCCCGCCATGAACATGCTTTACGACTCCGAGTCCTTCGTCGTCGTGCACGTGCAGCCGAACGACGGCGACGAGCCCAGCACGACGCCCAACGGCCCCGTGCTGGAACGCCACGGCTTCGAGATCGTGGACAAGCGCTCTGGCAAGGAGGTGTACCTCGACGGTTCCTGGGCCGAACTGTTCCAGCAGCAGATCGCCGCTTGGCAGCTCAACACGCCCACGCAGGAGGAGGTCGAGGACACGCTCGAGGGCTACGCCGAGCTGGCGCACACGCCGGTGCTGGTGCACTGAGCGGCCTGCCTCGCCCGAACGAAAAAAGCGCCCCGCGGGGCGCTTTTTCTTTGCCTAGACGCCCCGGCGCTCGGTCCAGCGGTACATCGGCCCCACGATCAGCAGCACCGCCACCAGCCGGCACACCTGGAAGGCCGTGACCACCGGCACGCCCAGCTGCAGCACCTTGGCCGTGATCGACATCTCGGCGATGCCGCCGGGCGAGGTGCCCAGGATCATCGTGGCCGGATGCAGCCCGGTCGCCCCGGCCAGCAGCCAGGCCGCGCCGGCGCACAGCACCAGCATGCCGACCGTGCCCAGCGCCACCGAGCCGAGCCAGCGCGGCGCCGTGTGCAGGAACTCGCGGCTGAAGCGCACGCCCAGGCTCACGGCAATCACCAGCTGCGCGGTGTTCGACAGCCAGGTCGGCACCGCCGACAGCGACTGCCCCGCGACCGTGAAGCCCATCGCCACCAGCAGCGGCCCCATGAACCACGGGTTGGTGCGGCCCAGCGCCCGCATCACGAGCCCGCCCAAGCCGGTGGCCAGCGCCAGCAAGGCCAGCCCGGCCGGGTTCACCTCGCGCACGCCCGGCGGGTTGATCTCCAGGCCGTGCAGCCCGCTCCACTGCATCGCGAACGGGATCGTCACCGTCACCACCATCAGCCGCAGGCTGTGCGCGGCGGCCACCAGGTCGGTGCGCGCACCGGCCGATTCGGCCAGCAGCGTCATCTCCGAAGCCCCGCCGATGGCGCCAGCGAAGTAAGTCGTGGCTCTCATGGATTTCGCCGGCACATGCGGCATGCGCGCCGCATGCACGCGGTGCAGCCAGCGGCCGAAACCCCAGCCCAGCAGCAGCGCCCAGCCGATGGCCAGCAGGATCGCCCACCACACGCCGGCCACCAGCGTCACCACCTGCGGAGTGAAATACAGGCCCAGCGCGGTGCCGATGACCCACTGTCCCAGGTTGCGCAGCGGCGTGTGGCTGGCGGTCGGCTGGCCCGCGATCGAGGCCAGCGACACCGCGAACAGCGGGCCGATCATCCAGGGCAGCGGGGTGTGCAGCACGACACAGGCGAGTGCGGCGGCCAGCGCCAGCAGCAGCGTGGCCAGCACGCGAAGGGGAAAACGAAAGGACACGGGCAGAGAAAGCAGCGGAAAAGGACGACAGCCCGGTGCAGGGCGCCGGGCATAGTATGGCGGGATGCCTCCTCGTCCTTCCCGTGCTTCCCGGTTCCTCGCGCCCCTGGTCGCCGCCGCCCTGCTCGCCGGCTGCGCCGCGCTGTCCGCCGAGGCGCCCGTCGCGCGCCGTGTGGCGGCGCTGCTGCCGGCCGATGCGCTGCTGCTCGGCGAGCAGCACGACGCCCCCGAACACCACGCCCTCGAACGCGAGACCGTGCAGGCCCTGGCCGAGCGCGGCCAGCTCGCCGCGCTGGCGCTCGAGATGGCCGAGGACGGCCGCAGCAGCGCCCGCCTGCCCGCCACCGCCAGCGAGGCCCAGGTGCAGACCGCCCTCGGCTGGAACGACAAGGCCTGGCCCTGGACGCGCTACGGCCCCACGGTGATGACGGCCGTGCGCGCCGGCGTGCCGGTGGTCGGCGCCAACCTGCCGCGTGCGCGCATGAAGGACGCGATGGCCGACGTCTCGCTCGACGTGCAGCTCAACGGCGAGGCCTACGCCGCGCAGCAGGAGGCCGTGCGCGAGGGCCACTGCAAGCTGCTGCCCGAATCGCAGATCGGCCCCATGACGCGCATCCAGGTCGGGCGCGACCGCGCCATGGCGCAGGCGCTGGTGAAGGCCCGGCAGCCGGGCAAGACGGTGCTGCTGATCGCCGGCGCGGGCCACGTCACCAAGGTGCTGGGCGTGCCGCAGCACCTGCCGACCGACGTGTCGGTGAAGACGGTCCACCTGCAGGCCGGCGGCCCGGCCGAGGACGACACCGACGCCTACGACGCCACCTGGCGCACGCCGGCGCTGCCGCCGGTGGACTACTGCGCGGGCGTGCTCAGGCGAACTTCCTGATCGAATCCGCCAGCGTGTTGACCAGCGTGTCGATGTGCTGCTTCTCGACGATGTAGGGCGGCGCGATCACCAGCACGTCGCCCGCGGGCCGCACCAGCGCGCCCTTGTGGAAGCAGTCGAGAAAGACCTCATAGGCGCGCTTGCCCGGCGACCCGGCGATGGGCGCGAGCTCCACGGCCGCCGCCAGGCCCAGGCTGCGGATGCCCACCACGTTCGGCAGCCCCTTGAAGGTGCTGTGGAAGGCATCGCCGAGCACCTTGCCCATCTCGCCGGCGCGCGCGAACAGGTTTTCTTCCTTGAACAGGTCAAGCGTGGCAATGGCGGCGGCGCAGGCCACCGGATGGCCCGAGTAGGTGTAGCCGTGGAAGAACTCGACCACGTGCTCGGGCGCATCCGTCTTCATCATCGCGTCGTAGAGCTTGTCGCGGCAGATCACGCCGCCCAGCGGAATCACGCCGTTGGTCACGCACTTGGCGAAGTTCAGCATGTCGGGCACCACACCGAAATAGTCCGACGCGAAGTTGGTGCCCATGCGCCCGAAGCCGGTGATGACCTCGTCGAAGATCAGCAGGATGCCGTGCTTGTCGCAGATCTCGCGCAGGCGCTTCAGGTAGCCCTGCGGCGGCAGGTACCAGCCGGCCGAGCCGGCCACGGGCTCCACGATGATCGCGGCCACGTTGCTCGGGTCGTGCAGCGGCAGGATGCGGGTTTCGAGCTCGACCAGCGGGTCTTCGGTCCACACCGGCTCCGCGTTGTGGATGTAGGCGTGGTTCACCGGGTCGTGGATGAAGCGCATGTGGTCCACGCGCGGCAAAAAGGCCGAGCCGAACACCTTGCGGTTGCCCGGAATGCCGCCCACCGACATGCCGCCGAAGCCCACGCCGTGGTAGCCCTTCTCGCGGCCGATGAACACGTTGCGGTGGCCCTCGCCCCGCGCGCGGTGGTAGGCCAGCGCCACCTTCATCGAGGTGTCGGCGGCCTCGGAGCCCGAGTTGCAGAACAGCACCTTGTTCAGGTCGCCCGGGGCCAGCGCGGCGATCATCTCGGCCGCCTTGAAGGCCTTGTCGTTGCTGACCTGGAAGGCGGTGGCGTAGTCCAGCGTGTCCAGCTGCTTCTTGATCGCCTCGTTGATCGGCTTGCGGTTGTGGCCCGCGCCCACGCACCACAGCGAGGAAATGCCGTCGACCACCTTCTTGCCGTCGTGCGTGGTGAACGTCATGCCGTCGGCCGCCACGAAAACCCGCGGGTCCTTCTTGAAATGGCGGTTGGGCGTGAAGGGCAACCACTGGTTGTCCATGTTGAAGTCCTGGAAGGCCATGTCTCGCTCCTGCGGTTATGTGGGGAGGGAAAATCGCGATTCTGGCACCCCTGCCACAATCCTGCCCCTGATGACGACCACTACGCCTGCCTACATCCTGAACCTCTCCTGTCCCGACCGGACGGGCATCGTGCACGCCGTGTCGGGCTTCCTGCTCGAGCGCGGCGCCAACATCGAAGAGGCCGCCCAATACAACGACCACGGCACCGGCCTGTTCTTCATGCGCGTGCGCTTCGCCTGCGGTGACCACAGCGAAGCCGTGCTGCGCGAGGAGCTGAAGGCCTTCGCCACCGGTTTCGGCATGAGCCTGCAGCTGCACGCCGCCGCCGACCCGATGAAGACCGTGATCCTGGTCAGCAAGGAAGGCCACTGCCTGAACGACCTGCTGTTCCGCTGGAAGAGCGGCCTGCTGTCGATCGACGTGCGCGCCATCATCTCGAACCACCGCGACTTCTACCAGCTGGCCGCCAGCTACAACGTGCCCTTCCACCACATCCCGGTGACGGCCGCGACCAAGGCGCAGGCCGAGGCGAAGCAGCTGGAGATCATCGAGGCCGAAGGCGCCGAACTCGTGGTGCTCGCGCGCTACATGCAGATTTTGAGCAACGACCTGTGCAAGAGCCTGGCCGGCCGCGCGATCAACATCCACCACTCGTTCCTGCCCAGCTTCAAGGGTGCCAAGCCCTACTACCAGGCGCACGACCGCGGCGTGAAGCTGATCGGCGCCACCGCCCACTACGTGACGGCCGACCTCGACGAAGGTCCGATCATCGAGCAGGACGTGGCCCGCGCCGACCACACCGACACGGTCGAAGACCTCACGGCCCGCGGCCGCGACACCGAAAGCCAGGTGCTGGCCCGCGCCGTGAAGTGGCACAGCGAGCACCGCGTGCTGCTGAACGGCCACCGCACGGTCGTGTTCCGCTAAACCCACTCCATCGCCGCTTCCAGATGCGCCTGCAGCTCCCGCTTTTCGCCCTTGCTGCCGCTCTGGCAGCGCCCGCCACCTTCGCCCAGGACGCCCGCGCCGGCAGCGCCCCGCTGGCGCCCGACGCGCTGTTCGCGCGCATCTCGCCCAGTGTCTGGGTGGTGCAGGCCAGCGACGCCCAGGGCAAGGTCCTGGCCACCGGCAGCGCGGTCGCCACTGGTCCGGGCACGGCCGTCACCAGCTGCAAGCTGCTGGCCAAGGCCAGCGCCGTGGCGCTGCGCCGCGACAACGTGAGCTACGGCGCCGTGCTGGAGCTCCCGGACGTCGAGCGCGACCTGTGCCAGCTGCGCATCGCGAACCTCGTGTCGCCGACCCTGGGCGTCGTGCCCGCGGGGGCGCTGCAGGTCGGGATGCCGCTGTACGTCATCGGATCGCCGCGCGGGCGCGAACTCACGCTCGGTATTTCCATGCTCGGCGGCGTGCGCCGCAACGCCGCGGGCGCGCTCGAGTCGCTGCAGCTGGCCACGCCGACCGAGGCGGGCCTGGCCGGTGCCGGCCTGTTCGATGCGCAAGGCCGCCTCGTGGGCCTCGTCGCCGGATCGGCCCCGGCGACCCTCGCCCTGCCGGCCGCATGGATCGCGGAACTGCCGACGCGCGGCCAACGGGCCATCGAGCGCCTCGCCTCGCAGCCCGCGCCGGCCAGCGTGTCGCTGCAGCGCCCGAGCCTCGTGGAGTACCAGTTGCACGACCGCCTCACCAACACCTACCGCAAGGTGATCTACCGCGCGGACACGGCCACCACCTCGGACGACCGCCTCAGCTTCAACAACGGCGGCTGGATCGAGAAGCCGGGCGGCGAGGTGATCGGCGTCACGACGGCCGTGGCCGGCGAGTTCGACAGCGTCATGCCGCCGCGCGGCTGGGCCCGCCCGACCCTGGAACAGGACGCCGCCTGGGCCACGGAATACGACGCCACCATGGGCGGCACGCGCATCAAGATGGACCTGCGCGCCAGCGTGGTGGACGACGCCGCCATGCTGCCGGTCAACGGCCGCGAGATGAAGGTGGTGAAGATCGACTACCGCGGCCACACCCAGCGCTTCGCGAACGCTGGCGCCTGGAGTGGCAACCAGTACGGGACCTACCGCGCCAGCGTGTGGTTCTCGCCGGAGCTGGGCCGCGTCGTCCGCTTCGAAGTGCAGACGCGCGGCGGTGCGAGCGGCGGCGCGTTCCAAGTCAGCGAAGTGCTCGAGCTGGTGAGCATCCGCTAGCCCCGGGCGCGCGCCGCGCGCTCTCTATCGATCAATTGCGGTACGGGTTGTCCGGACGCCGGTCCTGGCGGTTCGGCACGCCGTCGCCGTCGCGGTCCCAGCGGCCGCGGTTGTATTCCCAGCGGCCATTGTTCTCGCGCCATTCCGGCGCGCGGTAGGCATAGCCCGGGCGGGCGCGCACGTACATGCCGCGCACCCACACATGGCGACCGCCACGCCACTCATAGTGGCCCGGCGACCACACATAGCCGCGACGCGGCGGCGGCATGCGCTCGTAGCGCGGCGGGGGCGGCGGCCCCTGGATGGTGATCACCGCCTGCGCCTGCGCGGCCGTGGGAACGGTCAGGGCGCCCACTGACAGCAGCGAAGCGGCACCGATGGAAAGAGCGACTGCGAGTGTTTTCATGAGAAAGCCCCATGGTTGTTGGAGGAGCCTTCATGCTGCCGGGACCGTGTGAAGCGCCTGTAAGCGCTGCGCGAAATCTTGTGTAGAGCTGTTTCGCTGCCGCAGACGCGCTTTATTCCTGCAATTCGCGCAGGTCGATGGCCGCGGCCATGGCCGCGTGGCCGGCGCGGTTGGGATGCAGGTGATCGCCGCTGTCGAATGTCGGATTCAGCTGACGCGGCGCGGCGGGGTCGCGCAGCACCGCATCGAAGTCGACCACGCCGTCCACGTCCTGGCGGCTGCGCACCCAGCGGTTCACGGCCTCGCGCATGGCCTCGTTGGCGTCGGTGCCGTAGATCGTGTTGCCGAAGGGCGGCACGGTGCCCAGCAGCACCTTCACGCCCTTGGCGCGCGCCTGCTTGACGAGCTGCCCCAGGCCCTCGGTGACACGCTCGGCCGTGGGCACGTCGTGCGGCGGCACCTTGAGGCCGGGGATGCCCGCGAAGATGGCGCGGCCGATGTCGTTGGTGCCCAGCAGCACGATGACGTGCGTCACGCCGCTCTGGCCCAGCGCGTCGCGCGCAAAGCGCGACAGGCCGTCGGGACCGATGCCGTTCACCAGCAGCCGGTTGCCGCCGATGCCGGCGTTGATCACCGACACCGCGTGCGCGGCCTGCGGGCTGTCACGCAGCCGCGTGGCGAGCATGTCGGGGTACGAACCGTCGCCCGACTCGCCACCGCCCGCGGTGATCGAATCGCCGAACGCGACGACGGTGCGCACGGGTCGGGCGGTGAGCACGTCGAGCCCGGTCACGATGTGGCTCATCGGCAGCGCCGTCGCCTTCGACAGCCGGGGCGCCGAGACGGCGTTGCCTTGCGCCAGCCAGCCCGTGTCGCTGGACAGCAGGTACATCGTGGCGAACGGTGTCGCGCGGTCGAGAAAAAGACTCACGGCCACGGCCTGGCCCGCCGCAACGTTCAGCGCCACGCCGTCGCTCCATGCTTCCGCGCCCGGCGCCACGGTGACGGTGGCGCGGCCGCCGAAACGCAGCGTGCGCAACGAGGCCGGCGAGATGGCGTCGCCGCCCGTGCCCAGTGCCACGGTGGCCGCGGCGATGCGCAGCGGCGTCTTGCCGAAGCGGTTCGACACCCGCACGCGGATGCGCTCGCCGTCGATCGTCGGGCGCATCATCTGGCGCAAGGTCTGGCCGCGGAACACATGGTCGCCCGGCCCGCCGATGGCGGCCGTGGCGGGGTTGGCGTCCAGCTCGGCGAAGTCGAGCACCGCCACGGCCCAGCTCGCCACCCAGCGCGCTTCGGCCGGCTGGCGCGCCGCCTGCTCGACCTTCTCAGCCCACACCGCCTGCACGCCCACGAGCAGCACCGCAAGGCCGAGAACGGCCATCCAGTGTGCAGGGGAAAAGGCGGCGTCGCGCAGACGGACGCGCCAGCGGGCAGGAAGCTTCATGCGTGCAAAAGCGGCCCAGTGTACGGAGCCGCCTTGCCCGCGCAGGTGACGAGGTCTAAGCCTGCGTTACCAAGTGTCGACGTACGCCGAGACCGCTTCCGCCGGCCGCGTGGCCGACGCCAGGCCGCGCACCAGCCAGGTGCGCGTGTCGGCCGGGTCGATCACCGCATCGATCTCCAGCGTCTGCGCCATGTGGATCGCTTCACCGTTCGCGTACTGCTGCGCCACCAGCTGCTTGAACAGCGCGTCGCGCTCGGCGCCCTCGGGCACGGCCGCGAGTTCCTTGCGAAAGCCCAGCCGCACCGCGCCTTCGAGGCCCATCGCACCGAACTCGCCGGTGGGCCAGGCCACGGTGAACACAGGCGCATCGAAGCCGCCGGCGGTCATGGCCTGCGCACCCAGGCCGTAGCCCTTGCGCAGCACCACCGCGAAGAAAGGCACGCGCAGGTGCGAGGCCACCATGAACATGCGGCACACGTGGCGCACCTGCGCCTGCGCCTCGACCTCGGGCCCGACCATGAAGCCGGGCGTGTCGCACAACGACACGATCGGTAACCCGTGGGCATTGCACAGTTGCATGAAGCGAGCGGATTTGTCGGCCGCCTCCACGTCGATCGCGCCGCCCAGGTGGTGCGGGTTGTTCGCCATGAGACCTACCGGCTTGCCCTCGATGCGCGCCAGCGCCGTGACGATGCCCGCGCCGAAGCCCGCGCGCAGTTCGAGCAGCGAGCCGGTGTCGGCCACGCCGCGCATCGCGGCGCGCACGTCGTACACGCGCAGGCGGTTCTCGGGCACCACGTGCCGCAGCGTGCGCGGGTCGGCGCACTGCCAGTCGCTCACCGGGCCCTGGAAGTACGACAGGTACTGCTTGACCGCAGCGACTGCAGCCGCTTCGTCCTCCACCAGGATGTCGATCACGCCGTTGCGCGACTGCACGCTGCTCGGCCCGATCTGCTCGGGCGCGAAGGTGCCCAGGCCGCCGCCTTCGATCATCGCGGGGCCGCTCATGCCGATGTTGCTGCCCTGGGTCGCGATGATCACGTCGGCGCAGCCCAGCAGCGCCGCGTTGCCCGCGAAGCAGCGGCCATGCACGATGCCGACGACAGGCACCTTGCCCGACAGCGCCGCGAACTGGCTGAAGGTGTGGTTGTTCAGGCCCGCGACGATCGGCATGTCGGTGTCGCCCGGCCGCCCGCCTCCGCCCTCGGCGAACAGCACCACCGGCAGCTTGAGCTGGTGCGCCACCGCGAGCAGCCGGTCGGTCTTGTGGTGGTTGCGCATGCCCTGCGTGCCGGCCAGCACGGTGTAGTCGTAGGCCAGCACGGCGCAGCGCGACCTCTCGGGGCCGAACTGCTTCGCGTTGACGCTGCCCAGGCCGGTCACCATGCCGTCGGCCGGCGTGTTGGCGATGAGGTCTTCGAGCGTGCGGCGGCGCGTCTGCGCGGCGATGGCGAGCGCGCCGTACTCGATGAAGTTGCCCGGGTCGCCGGCCATGTCGCACAGGTCGGCGATGTTCTCGCGCGCGGTGCGCCCGCCCTGCGCATGCCGCTTGTCGACGGCCGCCTTGCGGTTGGCATCGAGCGTGGGCGCATGGCGGTCGATGACCTTCTGCAGGTCGGGGCGGATCGCGTCGAGGTCGTGCGCGACGCGCGCCTGCGCCTCGACGCCCTGCGCATCGACGGCCTCCAGACGCACCAGCGACTGGCCTTCGACGAGGTAGTCGCCGGGCGCGGCCAGCAGTGCGAGCACGCGGCCGGCCACGGGCGCGTGCAGCAGGTGCTCCATCTTCATGGCCTCGAGCACGCCCAGCTGCGCGCCGGCAGGCAGCACGTCGCCCACTGCGACCTCGAACTGCACCAGCTTCGCGGGCATCGGCGCCTTGACGGTGAGGCCGTCGTCTTCGCCCTCTTCCTGCACTGGTGCGCTCACCGCTGCGGGCGCGGTCACCTTCTTCGTGTGCTTCTCAAACGCCTTCGCGTCCGCGAGCAGATCGCCCAGATGCGCTTCCACGAAGCGCGTGTGCACGGCCTGCGTCGCGAATTCGGGCCGCGCGGCAATGGCGCACAGCAGCGGCAGATTGGTGGCGATGCCGTCGATGTGGCATTCGTCGAGCGCGCGCAGCGAGCGGCGCAGCGCGTCCGCGAAGCGCGGCGACGGCGAATGCACGATGAGCTTGGCCAGGAGCGTGTCGTAGTGCGGCGAGGGCGCGAGGCCCGTGTAGCCGTGCGTGTCGACGCGCACGCCGGGGCCGGCCGGCAGGTCGAAGCGCGCGAGCGTGCCGCCCGCGGGGCGTGCGTTACCTTGCGCATCGAGCGTCTCGGCGTTGATGCGCCACTGCACCGCGAAGCCGCGCTGCGGCGCCGTGCGGCCGGCCTCCACGCCGAGCGCGTCCAGCGTGTCGCCCGAAGCGACGGCGATCTGCAGCTGCACGAGGTCCAGCCCCGTCACGGCTTCGGTCACCGTATGCTCGACCTGCAGGCGCGGGTTCGCTTCGATGAAGACGAAAGGCAAAGTGGTCGACGCGGCATCGACCAGGAATTCGAAGGTGCCGAGGCCGCGATAGCCCACGGCCTTGGCCATGCGCAGCGCGGCCTGCGTGACCTGCGCGCGCAGCGGCTCGGGCAGCGAGGGGCTGGGCGCGATCTCCACCAGCTTCTGGAAGCGGCGCTGCAACGTGCACTCGCGCTCGCCGAGGCTGGCCACGGCGTGGCCGTCGCCGAGCACCTGCACCTCGATGTGCCGCGCGTTGCGCATCAGGCGCTCGACGTACACGCCCTCGATGCCGAACGCCGCCTTGGCCTCGGACATGCAGCGCGCATGCGCCTCGGGCAGCTCGTCGGCCGTGAGCACGGCGCGCATGCCGCGTCCGCCGCCGCCGCCGATGGCCTTGACCATCACGCCCGCGCCCTGCGCATGCTGCTCGGCGAAGAAGGCCTGCGCCTGCGCGAGCGTCACCGCGCCCGCGCTGCCGGGCATCACGGGCACGTCGCACTGCGCGGCCAGTTCGCGGGCGCGGGCCTTGTCGCCGAACAGGCCCAGCTGCCCGGGCGTGGGGCCGATGAAGACCAGGCCCGCGTCGGCGCAGGCCTGTGCGAAGTCGGCGCGCTCGCTGAGGAAGCCGTAGCCGGGATGCACCGCATCGCAGCCTTGCGCCTTCGCCACCGCGATCAACGCGGCCACGTCGAGATAGGCCGAGGGCCCGGTCGCATCGAGCGCCACCGCCACGTCGGCCAGCTGCACATGCAGCGCGGCGGCATCGTCGCGCGCATGCACCGCCACGCTGGCGATGCCCAGGTCGCGCAGCGCGCGCACCAGGCGCACGGCGATCTCGCCGCGGTTGGCAATCAGAACTTTGGAAAACACGCGAGGAAGCCTTTCAGGTCTTGTCTTTGAGCAGGCGGCGCAGCACCTTGCCCGCGCCCGTGGTGGGCAATGCATCGATGAAGCTCACGGCGCGCGGCGCCTTGTAGCTCGCCATGTTCTCGCGCGCCCAGGCCACGAGCGCGTCGGCCTCGAGCGCGGCGCCGGGCTTGCGCACGATGAAGGCCTTCACGACCTCGCCCTTCTCGGGGTCGGGCTGCGCGATCACCGCCGCCTGCGCCACCGCCGGGTGCTTGATGAGGATGGTCTCGACCTCTTCGGGGAACACGCTGTAGCCCGAGACCTTGATCATTTCCTTGAAGCGGCCGATGAAGGTGAGGTAGCCGTCGGCGTCGAGCTTGCCCATGTCGCCCGTGTGCACCCAGCCGTTGCGCAGGGTGGCGGCCGTGGCTTCGGGCTTGTTCCAGTAGCCCTTGAACGAGCCGGCGCTGGTGAGCACGATCTCGCCGACCTCGCCCGTGGGCATGTCGGCCTGGGTGTCGGTGTCGATGATGCGGATGGTCACGCCCGGCACCGGCACGCCCTGCGTGCCCCAGCGCGGCGCCACGTGCGGCGTGTAGGTGTCGCAGGTGTGGGTTTCGCTCAGGCCGTAGGCGGCCTCGAACGAGCTGCAGTTGTTGGCGTGCGAGCGCCACTGCGCGGCCAGCGGTTCGGTGAAGGCAATGCCGAAGCTGGTCACGGGATTCATCTTCAGGCTCGACAGGTTGAAGCGGGCGATGTCGGGCACCTGCATGCAGGCCACGTTCATCGGCGCGATGCTGTACCACCAGCTCACTTTGTAAGCGGCAATGGCCTGCAGCACGGCGCGCGGATCGAAGCGGTGCATCAGCACCGAGGCGGCGCCGCTGAGCACGGGCACGTTGACGCCCATGAGCATGCCGGCGATGTGGTACAGCGGCGCGATCGACAGCAGCACGTCGTCCGGCCCCACGCCGTTGCAGTCGGCCGCGGCGCGCGTCTTGAAGAGCGCGTTGCCGTAGCTGAGCATCGCGCCCTTGGGCAGCCCGGTGGTGCCCGAGGTGTAGGTCATGAGCGCGATGTCGTCCATGTCGATGGCGACGGGCTGCGGCGTGGCGCCGCTGCGCATCACGGCGAGGAAGTCTTCGCAGCCTTCGGGCACGGTGCGTTCGGCCGTGCGCTCGGCGGCCAGTTCGGCCGGCAGGTCGAGCGTGGGCTCGGCGGGCAGCAGGTCGGCGTAGTGCACCACGAACACATGCGCGAGTGCGCTCTCGGCCTGCACCTTGCGCACCACCGGCACCAGCGGCGCGGCCGCGACGATCACGCGCGCCTTCAGGTCGTTGACCTGGTAGGCCAGCTCGTGCTCCTTGTTGAGCGGCCCGCTCGGGCAGACGATGGCGCCGATCTTCTGGATGCCGAAGTGCGCCACCAGGTACTGCGGGCAATTGTTGAGGAACAGCACCACGGGTTCGCCCTTGGCCACGCCCAGTGCCTGCAGGCGCGCGGCGAAGGCGTCGCTCGCGCGGTCGAGCTCGGCCCAGCTCAGGGCCTGGCCGTACCAGAGGCAGGCGGTGGCGTCGCCGCGCGTGCATGCGTGGTCGCGCAGGTAGGCGTGCAGGGGCTGCTGCACGCGCGGCGGCAGTTCCTTCAAGCGTTCGGCGGCAGGTGTGGGGGTGGCGGGCGTTGTCTCCATGGCGTCACTTTCTCAGGGTTATCGATAGCCGCCTGCGCATGGCCGGCGCTTGCCAATGCGGCATGGTGCACGAACAATCCTACCCATGGGTATAACTTCCGCGACACCGAACAAACCCTCTGCCACGCACACGGCGCTGGCGGCGCAGCCGCACCTGCCGCAGGGCACGGGCCGCCAGCGTGCAGCCACGCAGGGCACCGACCTGCAGCGCGAGCGCATCCTGCAGGCGGCGGCGCAGCTGTTTGCCGCGCAGGGCTACGCCAACACGACCATGGCGCAGATCGTGCGCGAGCTGGGCGTGACCAAGCCCTTCGTGTATTACTACTTCCGCGACAAGCAGGAGATCTTCGAGACGCTGTCGTGGCGCCCCGCGGTCGACTGCTTCACCGCGCTCGACTTCGCCGCCGCCGACCCGCGCCGCGCGAGCGAGAAGGTGATGGAAGGCATCGAGGGGCTGATCCGCGCCACCATCGCGCACCACCCGGTGGCCTTCTTCGCGTACCGCGAGCCGCAGGTGTACCGCCCTGAGTACCTCGAAGCGCAGAAGAAGCTCGCGCACCACTTCTATGACCTGCTGTGCCCGCTGCTCGAAGAAGCCCGGCGCGACGGCGACCTCGACTTCGACGAGACCAAGATCACCGCGCTCGCGGCCTGCAGCCTGCCGGGCTTTCTCTACAGCTGGTACCGCCCCAACGGGCGCCTCTCGCCCGACGAGGTGGTGGCGCAGCTCACGAAACTGGCCAGCCGCGTGATCGGGCTGCGCGCGACGCACTGATTCCGTCTTTCACACACCCTCCGGAGACACCCATGAAGCTCACGCATGCGCCCCTGGCGCGGATCGCCCTTGCCTCTTTGTTTGCCATCGCCGGCACCGCAGCGCAGGCGCAGCAGCCAACCTACAAGATCGCCTACATCGATCCGCTGTCGGGGCCGTTCGCCAACGTGGGCGAGCTGATGCTCATGCACACGCAGTACGCCATCGAGGACATCAACGCCAAGGGCGGCGTGCTCGGCGGCATGAAGCTGCAGCTGCTGCAGTTCGACAGCAAGCTCTCGGCGCAGGAAAGCCAGAGCGCGCTGCAGGCAGCGATCGACCAGGGCGCCAAGGCGATCGTCACGGGCGGCTCGGGCTCGTCGGTGGTCACGGCGCTGGTGCTGGCCGTGGCGCGCTGGAACCAGCGCAACCCGGGCAAGGAACTGATCGTGCTGAACCACTCCTCGATCGACCCCGAGATGACCGGCAAGGGCTGCAGCTTCTGGCACTTCCAGACCGAGGCCAACACGGCGATGAAGATGAAGGCGCTGGCCAACTACATCAAGAAGACGCCGGACGTGAAGAAGGTCTACCTGCTGAACCAGGACTATGCCCACGGCAAGCAGTGGGCCAGCTACGGCCGCCAGCTGGTGGGCCTCGCGCGTCCCGACATCCAGTTCGTCGGCGAGACGCTGCACCCCATCGGCCGCGTGAAGGACTTCGCGCCCTACATCGCCAACATCAAGCAAAGCGGCGCCGACTCGGTCATCACCGGCAACTGGGGCCAGGACATGACGCTGCTGCAGAAGGCCGCGGGCGACGCGGGCTACAACCTGCGCTACTTCAACCACAGCGCGGGCTCGGTGCCGGGCACCGTCACCGCCGTGTCGCAGGCCAAGACGGGGCAGCTCACCTGGGTGGCCGAATGGCACCCGGGCCAGGCCGACACGCCGAAGGTCGATGCACTCGCCAAGGCTTACAAGGCCAAGACGGGCAAGGACTTCCTCGCGCCGCGCATCGACCTGACGCCGCGCCTGCTGGCCGCCGCCATCGCCAAGGCCGGCAGCGCCGACACGGTGAAGGTGGCACGCGCCCTCGAAGACCTGAGCTTCGACTCGGTGGTAGGCCCGGTGCGCATGCGCGGCGAAGACCACCAGCTGCTGCTGCCGCAGGTGGTGAACACCATCGCGCCGGTGGACGGCAAGGCGGTGAAGACGGGCTGGGAAGGCACCAACTACGGCTTCCGCACCGATGCGGTCTATACCGGGAACGAACTGGCGCAGGGCACCGACTGCAAGATGGTCCGACCCTGACTGAGTTCTTTCGGGGGACGTGCCCGGGCCACTGTGAATGACGATCACGCTGACGGCGTGATCGCCCCCTGCGCCGTGCAATTGTTTCCTAGGGAAACCCCGTCCTGCCCACCCCCTGTGCCATCGGGATACTCCGGATTCGCATCCCGGACATCCGAAGCGGGTCCATACCGAAGGCACAACAAGGTACACCATGGCAGGAAAGAACTCGCTCCATCCGATCCCCCATCCGGCGAAGAAACCCTTCGTCGGCAATCTGCTGTCCATCGGCTCCGACTCGCCGGTGCTCGACATGTGGAAGATCGCGCAGGACCTCGGCGGCATCTACTGGCTCGACATGCCGGGCATGCCGGTGATCGTGGTGTCGTCGCCCGCGCTGGTCGACGAGCTGTGCGAAGAGCCGCGCTTCGACAAGAGCACGCGCGGCGCGCTGCGCCGGCTGCGCGCTGCGTCGCACGGCCTCTTCACCTCCGACACGCACGAGGAGACGTGGTCGAAGCCGCACAACATCCTCTTGGCCAACTTCAGCCAGCGCGCGATGCAGGCCTACCACCCGATGATGCTGGACATCGCGGGCCAGCTGGTCACCAAGTGGGAGCGCCTGAACTTCGATGAAGAGGTGGACGTGGTGCGCGACATGACCGCGCTCACGCTCGACACCATCGGCCTGTGCGGCTTCGGCTACCGCTTCAACTCGTTCTACCGCGAGGGCTTCCATCCTTTCGTCGATGCGATGGTGCGCACGCTGGAGACGGTGCAGAACCGGCGCGGCATTCCGCTCGAGGAGCTGATGCTCAAGAAGGAGCTGGCGCAGCAGCGCAAGGACATCCGCTACATGCACAAGATGGTGGAAGACATCATCGAGGAGCGGCGCGCGAGCGGTGCCGACATCGCCACCAAGCCCGACCTCCTGAGCTACATGATCGCGGGCGTGGACAAGAAGAGCGGCGAGAAGCTCACCGACAAGATGATCCGCGACGAGTGCATCGAATTCCTCATCGCGGGCCACGAGACCACCAGCGGCCTGCTCTCGTTCGCCATCTACTTCCTGCTGAACAACCCCGAGGCGATGGCCAAGGCGCAGGCCGAGGTCGACAGCGTGTTCGGCGGCGAAACCACGCAAAAGCCCACCTACGCGCAGGTCAACCGGCTGCAGTACGTGATGCAGGTGCTGAAGGAATCGCTGCGCCTGTACCCGACCGCGCCCGCGATCTCGATGCGCGCGAAGGAAGACACGAAGATCGGCGGCCAGTACACGATCAAGAAGAACAACATGGTCATCATGCATGCGCTGGCGCTGCACCGTGACAAGGGCATCTGGGGCGACGACGCCGACCAGTTCAACCCCGACCACTTCAGCCGCGAGGCCGAGCGCGAGCGGCCGGTGAACGCCTTCAAGCCCTTCGGCAACGGACAGCGCGCCTGCATCGGGCGGCAGTTCGCCCTGCAGGAGGCGGTGCTCACGCTGGGCATGATCCTGCAGCGCTTCAACCTCGTCGATCACACGGGCTACAAGCTCAAGATCAAGGAAGCGCTGACGATCAAGCCCGAGAACTTCAAGATCAAGGCGCTGCTGCGCGACCCGGCCTCGCGCCCGCGCGGCACCGTGGAAGCGGCGGCCACGCCCGACACGCCGGCCAAGCCCGCCGCGCGCAAGCCGCAGGCGGCGCGCCACGGCACCTCGCTGCTGGTGCTGCAGGGCTCCAACCTCGGCACCGCCGAAGACCTGGCGCGCCAGCTGGCCGAGGCCGGCGAGCTGCGCGGCTTCTCGACCCAGCTGGCCTCGCTCGACGACTATGCCGAGCGGCTGCCCGCCAGCGGCGCGGTGGCGATCGTCTGCGCCTCGTACAACGGCGTGGCGCCCGACAACGCGGCCGAGTTCCACCGCTGGCTCGACAAGGCCGACGACTCGCTCAACGGCGTGCGCTTCAGCGTCTTCGGCTGCGGCAACACCGACTGGGCCGCCACCTACCAGGCGGTGCCGCGCCGCATCGACGAGCGGCTCGAAGCCTTGGGCGCCGACCGCGTGCACGAGCGCGGCGAAGGCGATGCGCGCGAGGACATGGACGGCGCCTTCCAGGACTGGAGCGACGCGCTGTGGCCCGCGCTGGTGAAGACCTTCGACATCAAGAACGGCGCCGACACGCCGGCCGAGGCCGAGCCGCTGTACACGCTCGAAGAGCTGCCGCCGCCGCAGAAGAACGCGCTGGTCGATGCGCTGGGCGCCGTGCCGCTGCGCGTGATCGAGAACCGCGAGCTGCAAAGCGCCGGCGCCAACGGCGAGGCCGGACGCTCCACGCGCCACGTCGAGCTGATGCTGCCCGAGGGCGTGAACTACGTGCCCGGCGACCACCTGAGCGTGGTGCCGCGCAACAGCCCCGCGCAGGTCGAGCGCGCGATGGCGCGCTTCGGCTTCGACCGCTCGGCGCACGTGCGGCTGTCGGCGGTGCCGGGCCGCAAGGCGGCGCTGCCGGTGGACCAGGTGATCGCGGTCGATCGTTTGCTGGGCGACTACGTCGAGCTGCAGGACGTGGCCACGCGCAAGCAGATCGCCACGCTCGCCGCGCACACCGAGTGCCCCTTCACCAAGCCGAAGCTGCAGGCGCTGTCGGGCAGCGACGAGGCCTCGCAGGCCGCGTACAAGGCCGAGGTGCTGCACAAGCGCAAGTCGCTGCTGGAGCTGCTCGAAGAGCACCGCGCCTGCCAGGTGCCGTTCGCGGTGTTCCTGGAAATGCTGTCGCCGCTGTCGCCGCGCTACTACTCGATCTCCTCGTCGCCGACGATGACGCCGGGGCGCTGCAGCGTGACGGTGGGCGTGGTGAGCGCGCCCGCGATGTCGGGCAAGGGCACCTTCGAGGGCGTGTGCTCCAACTTCCTGGCGCGCGCCGAGGCCGGCGACACGGTGCACGGCGTGATCCGCGAGACCACGGCCGAGGGCTTCCGCCTGCCGGAGGATGCCAACCGGCCGCTCATCATGATCGGCCCGGGCACCGGCCTGGCGCCGTTCCGCGGCTTCCTGCAGGCGCGCGCCGCCCAGGTCGAACGCGGCGATGCGCTGGGCGAGGCGATGCTGTTCTTCGGCTGCCGCCATCCCGAGCAGGACTTCATCTACGCCGAAGAGCTGCAGGCCTGGTCGCACCGCGGCCTGATGAAGCTGCACACGGCCTTCTCGCGCGCCGGCGACCGCAAGGTCTACGTGCAGGACCTGATCCGCGAACAGGGCGCGGCCGTGTGGAAGCTGCTCGAAGCCGGCGCCGTGGTGTACGTGTGCGGCGACGGCTCGCGCATGGAACCCGACGTGCGACGCACGCTCAGCGACCTTGCGCGCGAGCACGGGCAGGACAGCGCGGCGTGGATGGACAAGATGATTGCCGAGCAGCGCTATGTGCTCGACGTGTGGGCCGGGGCCTGAAGAACCAAGTCTGGAGCCCCAAAGCAAAAGACCGGCATTCGCCGGTCTTTTTTATTGGGGAGCGTTCGCCTCAGGTCAGACGTTGCGGTCCGGGTCCGGGTACACCAGCGGCCCGAGCATGCCGCGGTTGAAGGGCTTCCACTCGCCCTCGGGCTGCGCCAGCCGGTCGGCCACCGCATAGAGCACGGCGGGGTGCGCGCCGAGCCCCAGGTGGCTCGCGACCACCTCGATGTTCTCGGACTGCGGGCCGGTCTTTTCGAGGCTGCAGCGCCACGCGACGACGCCGTCGGTGCGGCTGAAGATCGAGGTCGTGGGCACGGGCGGCGTGGGTTCGACGAACTTCATGCGGCGCGGGTCGTGCGAGCTCTGGCCGCTCACGCCTTCGTACACGCGCCAGGCGTTGGTGGCGCGCGGGCTGCCCGAGAACGGGCTGCCCAACGTGATCACGTTGCGGATGAGGTCCTTCTGCGCCGAAGCCAAGAGCCGCGCATAGACGCCGCCCAGGCTCCAGCCGATCACGCTGACCTTCTGGCCGCTCTTGTCGGCCAGGGTCTTGAGCAGGTCGACCATGCCGTCTTCGACGCCGGCGCGCGGGCCCAGGTTGCGGCCCTGACCCCAGCCGTGCGCGTCGTAGCCGCGGCTGCACAGGTAGCGGCGCAGCAACAGCGTGGACATGTCGCTGGCCACCAGGCCCGGCAGCACGAGCACGGGGTGCCCGTCACCGCGCGGCGCGAGCTGCAGCAGCGGCCACATGGCGAGGCCGGCGCCGGTTTCCCAGAGGGCGCGCGCTTCGGCCAGCAAGAGCAGGCGCGACGGCGGTGCGATGGGTTCGTGGGTGGCGGTGGTCATGATGGCGGCTTCCTTTCTGTTTCTTTCTTCTGTAGGACGACGATGGGGGTGCGAAGTTGCATGCCCCGTCGGACGACGACTTCATTTATCCGAGGTATTTGCCCCTCAGGTAATCAAGATAAGCCCTCGATTCGCTGGAAACATACGGAGAAACCAGCGTGAGTGTGTAGAAAGCCGCCAAACCGGGGTCGGCCTGCGCCAGCGCGTCGCGCCCCGGCACCAGCCGCTCGAACGAGAGCCAGCAGGTGGTGGTGAAGACCATCTGCAGCGCCAGGATGCGCGCCTGCTCGGCGCTGGTCTCGATCACGCCCGAGGCCACCAGCCCTTCGCACAGCGTCTGGGCCGCCAGCAGGTTCTGCGCGGTCATGGCCTGGGCGCGTTGCCCCAGGGCCGGGTACTCGCTGGCCAGGAAGGCCATGTCGCGATAGATGAAGCGGTACTCGTCGATGGCCTCGAAGCGCAGGTGCAGCGCCAGCCACAGGTCGTCGATGGCGGTGATGGAGGCCGACGAGCCGTTGAGCACCTCGAGCCGCTGCTCGAAGCGCCGGAACAGCCATTCGACGATCAGCTGCTTGGCCTTGAAGTGGTAGTGCAGGTTGCCCGGGCTCATGCCGAGCTCGGCCGCGATCTTGTGCGTAGACACGGCCGGAAGACCTTCCGCGTTGAACAGCGCAAGGCTGGTCTGCAGGATGCGATCGCGCGTGGTGTTGGAGCTGGCCACAAGCGGCGTGTTGCGTGCGTTGCGTGCCGCTCAGCGCTTGCCGCCGGAGCCACTTGAACTGGACGGTTTCTCGAGTCTGGCGAGGCGTTCGCGCAACTGCGCCACCTCGTCGCGCAGGGCCTGCACCTCGTCGGCGCTGGGCATGCCCAGGCGTTGCAGGGCGGTGGCGACACGCTGGTCGAACACGTCCTCGAACTTGCGGATGCCGAAGGTGTCCAGGCTGGGAAAGCCGCGCGTCAGCGCCGCCTTGGCACCGGCCACGTCGGCCTTGCCGTGCCCGATGCCGAGCAGGCCTTCGATCACGTTGGCCTGGCGCTTGGCGACGTCGTTGCGCACGTTGTCCAGCGCCTTGAGGCCGGCGCGCAGCAGCGCTTCGGCCTTGTTGGTGCCGGCCGCAGCTGTGTCTGTGGGCGGTGCTTTCGCAGCCGGCGCCGCCTTGCGGGGCGCGGCTTTCTTCTTGGCCGCTGGAGCCTTCTTGGCAGGCGCCGCCCTCTTCTTCAACTTTGCAGTGTCATCGGGACGGGTCGCCATGCGGTGGTGCTCCAGGGGCGGTAGAAATGAAAAGGGCGCGGTCAGCGCCCCGGAATCAGGCCGCCTTGCGGGCAGCGCGGCGAACCGGCTTCTTGGCCGCAGCGACCTTGGCCTTCACGGTGCGCACGGGGGCGGCTTCTTCGGTGCCGCTCACACGGGCTTCGATCTGCTTGGTGCCAGCGACGATGCGGTCAGCGATTTGCACCGACACGGTGGCGAAAGGCTGGTTCACGGCCGACAGGGCGTTCAGCACGGTGGTGGCAGCGGGCGATTCGATCTGGGCGACGCGGTTGGCGACGGTTTCGATGCCGCTGGTGGTGCCGGCAGCGACGCGGTCCATCACGTTCACGATGCGGCTGGTGTCGATGTCCAGGCGGTTGGCCAGGAAGCCGTGCACCTTCTCTTGCGCGCCGATCAGGTTGGCCTTGATCTGTTCGCTCACCAGCGGGATCTGGCGGTTGCCCAGGAACTCGCTGTAGCGCGAAGCGGCACCGCCCAGCAGGCGTTGCACGCCGGTGCGGTAGGCACCGACCAGGGTCTTGCCTGCGTCGTTGTACTGGCCGACGACGTGGATGGCGGCGGAAGCGATGTTGGTTTGCGTGGACATGTGAGATTTCCTTGAAGTTGAATGGCTCGCGGGGAATCGCGATGGGCCAATCATCTTCCGCAGGGCCTAGGCCTGGAAAACTAGAACGGTCGGAAAACTAGTCCAACTGCCCCAATTTTTTGTCCAGGCCGGGCCGGCCCTGTCGATCATGCCGCAGCGGCGCGCGGCGATGCGGCGGCCTTGCGGGCCGCGGGCCGGGGTGCGGCCTTCTTCGCCGCAGCCTTCTTCGCAGGGACTTTCTTCGCCGCCGCCTTGACCGGCGCGGCCTTGGCCGGGGCCTTCTGCGCCGTCTTCTTGGCGGCGACGGCCTTCACCGGCGCCTTCTTGCGCGCGGCCGGCTTGCGGGCCGGTGCAGCGGCCTGGGCCTCTTCGTCGGCTTCCGGGGCGGGGGCGGCCACGGGCTTGGGCGGTGTCGCCGGCGCGCCGGCGACGGCCGGGTGCTTCTGCGTCAGCTCCATCAGCAGCTTGTGCTCGGCCAGCAGATAGTCGCCGATCTCGGTGATGTCGGGCACGGCGCGGCGGCAGGCGATCAGGCCGTAGTCCATGCGGCCGTTGTAGCTTTGCACGGTGACGTTGAGCGCGGTGCCGTGGCTGGCGATCGACACCGGGTAGTAGCAGGTGACCAGCGCCCCCGCGAAGTACATCGGGAACGGCGCGCCCGCCACGTTCGAGACGGCCACGTTGGCCGCCGGCGGCAGCAGGTTGACGATGCCCGAGCGCCCCACCATCGACGCGATGCCCGACACCAGCCAGGGCGCGGCGAAGGTCGGGAAGTCGTCCAGGATCACGGCCTTGAAGCGGTTCATCGTCGACTTCGAGGAATTCGACGAGGCGTTGATCGCCTTCAGCCGCTGCAGCGGATCGGTGATGTCGGTGGCCAGGCTCACGAGGATCATGCTGGCCTGGTTGTTGGCCGTCTGGTCGCCGGCCTCGCGCAGGCTCACGGGCACGCCGGCCACCAGCGGCTTGGCCGGCAGCTCGTTGTTGTCGGCCAGGTAGTGGCGCAGCGCGCCGGCCACGGTGGCCAGCACCACGTCGTTGAGCGACACGCCGAAGTGCTTGGCGATGTACTTGGTCTCGGCCAGCGAAATGGTGCGCCCGGCAAAGGTGCGCTGGTTGGTGATCGACACGTTCAGCGAGGTGCGCGGCGCGAAGAGATTGAACTTCTTCGGCGCGGTGGCGGCGGCCTTGTCGGCCGCCTTCTCGTCGGGCTGGGCCAGGCCGCCGATGGCGCGCGCGATGGCCGGCGCCATCTTGAAGAGCTTCACGTACTGCTGCGCCGTGTTGCGCAGCGCCGCCGTGGCGAGCTCGGCCATGCCCAGCTGGTAGCCGTTGCTGCGCGGGCGCGCACGCGGCGGCTTGATCACGCGGCCCGTGGCCTCGAGGTCGAAGATGGCCTTGCCCAGCTCGACGCCGGCCTGCCCGTCGATGCCCGCGTGGTGCACCTTGGTGTACAGCGCCACCTGGCCGCTCTTGAGGCCGTCGATGATGAAGAACTCCCACATCGGCCGGCTGCGGTCCATGAGCGTGGAGTGCAGCCGTGCCACGTACTGCTGCAGCTGGCGGTTGGTGCCGGGCTTGGGCAGCGTGATGTGGCGCACGTGGTAGTCGAGGTCGATGTCGTCGTCCTCGACCCACACCGGATTGGTCATGTCGAAGGGCATCAGCGCGAGCTTGCGCGTGAACACGTCGGCCAGGTGGATGCGGCTGGCCATGAAGGCCTTGGCGTCTTCGTAGAAGTCGCCCTTGTAGCCCTTGGGCAGGTCCAGCACGTTGAGCGACCCCACGTGCATCGGCATCTCGGGGGTTTCCAGGTGCAGGAAGGTGGCATCAAGACCGCTCAGGTGTTTCATGTGTGGTTCTCCTCGTTGGGGCATGCGCCGTCCGGCAGGATACCGTGGGCATCGCGTTCGTGGGCCTTCGCTTCTTCAGTGTTTCCACCGGGGGAAGGCACGCCCGGGACAGGGGTTTGCCCCAAGGATGGCCGGGGCGCGCATCCACATGTAATGAAAAAATCGACGCGCCTCGAATGCAGCAACAACTGCTCACAGGCCGCCGCGGTCACGGGGGCTTCGTACACTGTGCCGCATGACCTCTGCGCACAACGAAGACCCCCATCTCTGGCTCGAAGACATCGACGGCGAAGCCGCTCTGGACTGGGCTCGCCAGCAGAATGCACATGCCGTTCACACCTATGCGCAGTCGCCGGCCTTCCAGTCGATCGAGCAGGGCCTGCTCGAGGTGCTCGACTCGGACGCGCGCATTCCGATGGTCAGCAAGATCGGTGCGCTGTACTACAACTTCTGGCGCGACAAGGCGCACCCCAAGGGCCTGTGGCGCCGCACCACGCTCGATGAATACCGCACGCCCGAACCCGCGTGGGAGACCGTGCTCGACCTCGACGCGCTGGCCGCGCAGGACGGCGAGAACTGGGTCTGGCACGGCGCCGACTGCCTGGAGCCCGCGTACGAGCGTTGCCTGATCTCGCTGTCGCGCGGCGGCGCCGATGCCGACGTGGTGCGCGAGTTCGACCTCGTGAGCATGACGTTTGTCGAAGGCGGCTTCGCGCTGCCCGAGGCGAAGAACCACGTCACCTGGAAAGACATCGACCACCTGTACGTGGGCACCGATTTCGGCCCCGGCTCCATGACCAGCTCAAGCTACCCGCGCCTGGTGAAGGAGTGGCAACGCGGCACGCCGCTGGCCGAGGCCGTCACCGTGTACGAAGGCGCGCACGAAGACATGTCGGTGAGCGCCTGGAGCGACCACACGCCCGGCTTCGAGCGCGACTTCGTCTCGCGCCAGATCGACTTCTACGACAGCGAGACCTGGCTGCGCGCGCCCGACGGCACGCTGGCCAAGATCGACGTGCCCGACGACGCCAACACCGGCGTCACGCGCGAGTGGCTGCTGATCGAGCCGCGCGAAGACTGGACCGTGGCCGGCCGCACCTACACCGCCGGCTCGCTGCTGGCCGCGCGCTTCGACGACTACATGGCCGGCGCGCGCGAGCTCACGCTGCTGTTCGAGCCCGACGACACCACCGCGCTCGACGACTACTCGTGGACGCGCCACCACCTCATCCTCAACGTGATGCACGACGTGGTGAACCGGCTGGAGGTGCTCACGCCGCCGGCGGACGGCCTGGGCGACTGGGCCCGCGACAGCCTGGGCGGCGCGCCCGCGCTGTCGTGCGTGGCGGCCGGCGGCATCGACGAGACCGAGAGCGACGACTACTTCCTGACCGTGAGCGGCTTCCTGCAGCCGACCACGCTGTACATCGGCACCCTCGGCCAGGGCGAGCCGCAGCCGCTGAAGCACAGCCCCGGCTTCTTCGACGCCTCGCGCTTTCGCGTGAGCCAGCATTTCGCGACCTCGGCGGACGGCACGCGCGTGCCCTACTTCGAGATCGCCGCGAAAGACCTCGTGGCCGACGGCACCAACCCCACGCTGCAGTACGCCTACGGCGGCTTCGAGATCTCGCTGGAGCCGAGCTACAGCGGCGGCATCGGCCGCGCCTGGCTCGAACGCGGCGGCGTGTACGTGGTGGCGAACATCCGCGGCGGCGGCGAGTACGGCCCGCGCTGGCACCAGGCCGCGCTGCAGGAGAACCGCCTGCGCACCTGCGAGGATTTCGCAGCCGTGTCGCAGGACCTGTTCGCGCGCGGCATCACCTCGCCCGCGCACCTGGGCGCCATGGGCGGCAGCAACGGCGGCCTGCTCATGGGCAACATGCTCACGCTGTACCCGCAGCTGTACGGCGCCATCGTGAGCGAGGTGGCGCTGCTCGACATGAAGCGCTACACGCAGCTGTCGGCCGGCGCCTCGTGGATCGCGGAGTACGGCGACCCGGAACTGCCCGACGAATGGGAGTTCATCCGGACCTTCTCGCCCTACGAGAACGCGCAGGCCGACGCGCCCTACCCGCCCGCCCTTTTCACCACCTCCACGCGCGACGACCGCGTGGGGCCCGTGCATGCGCGCAAGATGCACGCGAAGCTGCTCGCGCAGGGGCACGACAGCAGCTTCTACGAGAACATGGAAGGCGGCCACAGCGCCGCCGCGGACAACAAGGCGTCCGCCTTCATGGATGCGCTCGGCTACGCCTACCTCTGGCACCACATCGGGAGACCGACATGAACAGCAGCAGCACCGGGACCACCACCCTCGAACTGATCGGCGCGCCGACCGACATCGGCGCCAGCGTGCGCGGCGCGGGCATGGGCCCCGACGCGCTGCGCGTGGCCGGCCTGGCCGAGGCGCTGGCGGGCCAGGGCTTCACGGTGCTCGACCGCGGCAACCTCGCGGGCCCGGCCACGCCGTGGGCGCCGCCGGCCAACGGGCTGCGCCACCTCACCGAGGTGATCGCGTGGAACCGCTCGGTCTACGCCGCCGTCGACACCGCGCTGGGCGCCGGCCACGTGCCCGTGATGCTGGGCGGTGACCACTGCCTGGCGATCGGCTCCATCAGCGCCGTGGCCTGGCATGCGCGCAAGCGCGGCAAGAAGCTGCGCGTGCTGTGGCTCGATGCGCACTCCGACGTCAACACCGAGACCACGAGCCCCAGCGGCAACCTGCACGGCATGCCGGTGTCGTGCCTGCTGGGCCACGGGCCGGCGGACCTCACGGGCTGGAGCGGCGAGCCTGCGGCGCTGGCGCACGACGCGATCCGCTTCATCGGCATCCGCAGCGTCGACGCCGACGAGAAGGAAGCGATCCGCACGCTGGGCCTGCACGTGTTCGACATGCGCCACATCGACGAGAACGGCATGCGCACCACCATGACCGAGGCGCTGCAGGACGTGGACGAAGACACCCACCTGCACGTGAGCTTCGACCTCGATTGCCTCGACCCGGCCGATGCGCCCGGCGTGGGCACGGGCGTGCGCGGCGGGCCGACCTACCGCGAGATGCAGCTGTGCATGGAAATGATCGCCGACACCGGCCGGCTCGGCTCGGTCGACGTGGTGGAACTCAACCCCGCGCTCGATGTGCGCAACCAGACGGCCGAGGTGGCGGTGGAGCTGATCGAGAGCCTGTTCGGCAAGTCGACGCTGGTGCGCTGACTGCCGAGCTTGTTCAACCGCGGTTGGGCGACGGCGCCACCGGGAAGGTGGTGGCTGCGGGGCGCGTGGCGGGCTTCGGTGTGTCGTCGGCCGGTGCTGCGTCCGCTGGCATGTCGGGGCCGCCGCCCTGCAGGAAGCGCTCGACCAGCGTGAAGAAGCGGTCGTAGAAACGTTCGTCGGTGAGCGTCTGGCTCGCCACCTTGACCATCGCCTCGTTGCTGCCGCCGAAGGGCAGCGAGAGCGAGCCGATGGCGCCCACGCCGAGGCTGGCCGAGTTGCTGCCCTTCTTCAGGCCGTAGCGGTCTTGCAGTGCGGTCGCGAAAGCTACGGTGCTGCGACCGCCCGAGGCGCTGCCGGCGCCCCCTTCGCGCGCGCAGACCACGCGGAACTCAACCTCGACGTGCGTTTCGGCCGCGGGCTGGAAGCTCTTGCGCGCGGTCACCAGGTCGGCGTTGGCGGCCGTGACCATATAGCCCTGGCTCAGCAACGCGCGTCGCGCCGCCTCGCAGGTCTGCGCCTCGCTGGCGGCGTAGTTGCGCGTGTGGGTGGTGGTCGAGTCGAAGTCTTCGGGCTCGTAGGCCTGCCCCGTGCCGAAGCTACCGCAGCCGGCCAGCAACAGGGCCGACAGCAGGCCCGGGAACAGAAACGCCGGCACGCGGGCCGGCGAAGAGAAGAAAGCAGCAGAAGAGGTCTGGGGCATGGCAGGGCGGGAAGGACACCGGATGCTAACCAACCGGCGGCTTCGCTTCGAGCCCCCGGCACGCCGGGGGTTCCCGAAAGGCCCTGCAAGCCCCGGAGATCGCGTCAGGGGTACAGTCCGCGTTCCTGGCGCGCCATCAGGATGCGCTCGCAGGCCACCGCGTAGGTGGCGGTGCGCAACGGGATCTTGTGCTTGTCGGCCGTGTCCCAGATCTGGTTGAGCGCGTTCATCATGATGCGGTCGAGGCGCACGTTGATCTCGTCCTCGTCCCAGAAGAAGGACGAGAAGTCCTGCACCCATTCGAAGTACGAGACCGTCACGCCGCCGGCGTTGCAGATCACGTCGGGCACGACCAGCACGCCGCGCTCGGCCAGGATGTCGTCGGCCTCGGGCACCGTCGGGCCGTTGGCGCCTTCGAGCACCAGCTTGGCGGTGGTCTTCTTGGCGCGTTCGGCCGTGAGCTGGCCTTCGAGGGCGGCCGGGATCAGGATGTCGCAGGTCACGTCCCAGAAGTCTTCGTTCGGCACGATGTCGCCGCCGGCCTTGAAGCCGACCACGCCGTCGGTGCGCGAGATGGGCACCAGCTGGGTCAGATCGAGGCCGTTGGTGTTCACGATGGTGCCGGTGTGGTCCTGCACCGCGACGATCTTGGCGCCGGCTTCGACGAACAGTTCGGCCGCGACCGAGCCCACGTTGCCGAAGCCCTGCACCGCGATGCGCGCGCCGCGCAGGTCCATGCCCAGGCGGCGGGCCGCTTCACGGCCGGTGACGAACACGCCGCGGCCGGTGGCCTTCACGCGGCCCAGCGATCCGCCCAGGTGCAGCGGCTTGCCGGTGACCACGCCGGTGGCGGTGCCGCCGACGTTCATGGAGTAGGTGTCCATCATCCACGCCATGATCTGCGCGTTGGTGTTCACGTCAGGCGCGGGGATGTCGGTGTGCGGGCCGATGATGATGCCGATCTCGCTGGTGTAGCGACGCGTGACCTTCTCCAGCTCCTGCAGCGACAGCTTCTTCGGGTCGACGCGGATGCCGCCCTTGGCACCGCCGTACGGCAGGTTGACGGCAGCGGTCTTGATGGTCATCCAGGCCGACAGCGCCATCACTTCTTCCAGCGTGACGTCGGGGTGGAAGCGCACGCCGCCCTTGCCCGGGCCGCGGCTCATGTTGTGCTGCACGCGGTAGCCCTCGAAGTGGGCGATGGTGCCGTTGTCCATCTCGATCGGCACGTCGACGATCAGCGCGCGCTTGGGGCGCTTGAGGGTTTCGACCCAGCGTGCCAGCGGGCCGAGGTACGGCACGACACGATCGACCTGCGACAGGTAGGTGCCCCAGGGGCTGTTGGCCGTCGGATTGACGAAGGAGAGTTTCTCGTTCATGGAAGATTCCCTTGGTTGGAATGGATGGGCGCAACGATATGCCGACTGAGGGCCGCGCGCCATGGCTTATGCATGCCGCGATGGCGGTTATGCAAGAGAAGTTGGAAGGCCCCTTGCGGCCCCTCTCGGCGCGCCCCGATGCAGGTGGATACGCACATGACAAAACCGTCATCCAGACGTTATCGGTCGCGTGGATGCGCTTCGTACAGTCGTTCTCACCAACCAAGCAACCACCTCAAGGAGTGAACGAACATGAAGCTGTCTGCCACCACCCGCCTTCTGAACACCGCCGCCGTCGCCGCCCTGCTGGGCCTGGCCGCCGCGCCGAGCTTTGCCGGCAACTACGCCGAAGGCGACCCGCGTCCCGCGCCCTTCGCGTCGTCGACGACGCGCGCCGCCGTGACGGCCGACGCCCAGCAGTGGCTGAAGACCGCGCCCACCCAGGGCTACAACGAGAACATGGGCCAGGAGCCGGTCGTGGTCTCGGCCAACAGCCGCGCCGCCGTGGCCGCCGACACGCAGCTGTGGATCCGCTCGGGCCTGGCCGCCCAGCAGTCGGGCGAAGCCGGCGCCGACACGTCGCGCCCCGGCTACCGCGAAGCCCAGGCCGCCTACACCAAGCTGCGCGAAGGCCCGGCCTACGGTGCGCTGGTCGACCAGCTCTCGGGCCGCCAGGCTGCCGCACCGGGCTCGACCACGGTGCGTTGAATGCGGTGACCCACGGCTTTCGGTAGTTCAAACGACTGCAAAAGGGTAGTCCAACGGCATTTCCTTGGTTCTATCTCCTATGGCCGTGACAAATAGGCCGCATTTCTTGCAGCCGATCGATGTGCGCGCCGGATAATCCTCGAATGCTTGATCTGGACCGCATCGATCTGCGCCTGCTGAAGATCCTTCAGGAAGACGGCCGCATCACCAACCTCAAGCTGGCGGAGGCGGTCGCGCTCTCCCCCACCGCCGTGCTAGCGCGCGTGCAGCGCCTCACGCGCGACGGCTTCATCCTGGGCTATGAGGCCCGCCTCGACCCCTACAAGCTGGGGCGCGGCTTCACCGTGTTCGTCGAGGTCCTGCTCGACCGCACCACCGCCAACGTCTTCGACCAGTTCAAGGCCGCCGTGCAGGTGCGTGACGAGATCATGGAATGCCACATGGTCGCCGGCGGCTTCGACTACCTCCTCAAGACCCGCATGGCCGACATGGCCGCCTACCGCGAGTTCGCCGGCACCGTGCTGTGGCAGTTGCCCGGGGTGCGCGAGACGCGCACGTATGCGGTGATGGAAGAGGTCAAGAGCAGCGCGCGCCTGCCGCTGGGAGTCTGAGGCGCACGCCCGCCCGGGGCGTTTAGGCCGACGTTATTGCATGCGACAATTAAATTTTGTCGACAATATGTCGTCCCACGCCACGTGGGCGGCACGCCCCCGAAGAAGCAAACCATGGAAAACGAGCCTGGAAAAACGCTGTCCCAGACCATCTCGGACCGCCTGGCCGAGGAAATCGTGCTGCGCCGTTTCCAACCGGGCGAGCGCCTGGACGAACAGACGATCGCGACACGCTTCGGCGTCTCGCGCAGCCCGGTGCGCGATGCACTGCGCCAGCTGGCCTCGACCCGGCTGATCGAGCACCTGCCGCGCCGCGGCTTCTCGGTGGCGACGATGGCGCCCGCCGACCTCGACGGCCTGTTTGAAGCCTCCGGCGAACTGGAAGCCCTGTGCGCCAAGCTGTGTGCGCTGCGCGCCGCGCCGTCGGAGCGCAAGCGCATCGAGTTCGTTCATCAGCAAGCCGGACGCGCCGCGGCAGAGGGCGACGCGAAAGCGTACGCCGCGCTGAACGAGGAATTCCACGCGCTGATCTACGCCGGCGCCCGCAACAAGACGCTGCAGGACCTCGCACTGAGCCTGCGGCAGCGCCTCGCCCCCTTCCGCTCGCAAGGCTTCTTCACGACGGAAAACCGCCTGCAGCATTCCCATGTCGAGCACGACGCCCTCGTTGCCGCCCTGCTGGCGCACGACGGTGACGCCGCCGCCGCCGCCATGCACAGCCATGCGGCCAACTCGGCGATGAACGTGCTGCAGCACTTCGACGGCAGCGCCTCCCGCACCCCGTCTTCCAGCGCCGCCGCCTGACGCGGCTGCCGCGCCCTCTCCCTCCCTCCCGTTTCCGCTGGCCCGCCCCGGCCCGCCGCTCCCGGCGCAGGCCGGCCGCGGCATGCGTCCGCACGCCCGTTTCAGGCATGCCGCGACAAACCCTTGACGTTCGTGAACACCAAAACATAAAATTGCACACAATTCGCAGACACTGAATGCAAAACAACCGTCGCGGATTCCAACCCACCTACAAAAGAGGAGTCAATCGAATGTCCTGGATCGCGCTCGCCACCTACCGCCGTGCCGGCGGGCTTGCCCCCGCCCTGGTGATCGACAGCCAGCTGTACGACCTGGAGGCGGCCCGCGCGGCCGGCCTGCCGCCGCTGCCCGAGGCCTGGGTGACGCAGGGCGTCGAAGCCATGCTGCGCGACTGGGCGAACGCGCAGACCTGGCTGCGCGACGCCACGCCCATCGCCGCCGCGCTCGCCGCCTCGGGCGCCATCCGGCCGGTGGCCGACGGCACCGCGGCCGTGGCTGCGCCCTTCGTGCCGAGCCGCATCTTCTGCGCCGCCTCGAACTACGCCTCGCACGCCAACGAAATGGGCACCGTGCTGGCGGCCAAGTCGCAGAGCAAGCCGTACATGTTCCTGAAGCTCTCGAACACGGTGATCGGCAACGGCGAGACGATTCAGATGCCGCCCGAGACCGGCAAGCTCGACTGGGAGGTCGAACTCGCCGCCGTGATCGGCAAGCGCTGCCGCCGCATCTCGGTCGAAGACGCACTCGACGCCGTGGCCTGCTACACGATCGTCAACGACATCTCGGCGCGCGACCTCAACATCCGCGGCGACTACCCGTTCAAGCACGACTGGTTCCAGGGCAAGTGCCACGACACCTTCGCCCCCATCGGCCCGTGGCTGGTGCCCGCCTGGCAGATCCCCGACCCGCAGGCCGTGCAGATGCGCCTGGACGTGAACGACGAGCCGATGCAGCAGGACAGCACGGCCAACATGATCTGGACGGTGCGCGAGCAGATCGCCTACCTGTCGACCATCGTCACGCTCGAGCCGGGCGACGTGATCGCCACCGGCACGCCGACCGGCGTGGGCATGGGTCGGGGTATCTACCTGAAGCCGGGCGACCGGCTGGTGGCGAGCATCGAGGGCATCGGACGGCTGGCCAATCAAGTGCAGGCAGAGCGCGTCTGAGCGTCGCCGCGGCGGGGCCACGGCCCCGTTCTTTCGCATCACAACAAGGTATGGAGACAAAGACATGCAACCCACCCGCAGAGGATTCGCCGCGATCGCGCGCGCGCTGACCGGCCTCGCCTGCAGCGCGCTGCTGGCCGGCGCGCCCCCCGCGTTCGCCCAGGAGAAGGTCACCTACAACATGGCCTGGCTGCCGCAGGGCAGCTCGGTGGGCGTGATCGTCGCGCAGGCGCAGGGCTACTTCCGCGAGCTGGGCCTGGACACCGCCATCGTGCGCGGCTACGGCGGCAACCGCACCGCCAACGAGCTGGACCAGGGGCAGTTCGAGTTCGGCTACGTCGACCCGATCAGCCTCGTGCTCAACCGCGCCAACGGCGGCAAGATCCGCATGATCGGCGCCATCAACACGCGCTGGCCCGCGGGCATCTGCTTCGACACCAAGCGCCACCAGCCGAAGACGCCGGCCGACATGAAGGGCCTGCGCCTGGGTGGCGGCTCGGCCTCGCCGGTGCACAACGTCGTGCCCGCCTGGCTGGAGCTGAACCGCCAGCCCAAGGACAGCATCCGCCTGCTGCGCATGGACCCCGCCGTGGTCGACGCCTCGTTGATCGAAGGCAAGGTCGACCTGGCCGAGTGCTGGCGTGGGAGCAACCGCGCCGTCACGCAGAAGCAGGCCCAGGCCGCGGGCGTGACGCTGGGCTGGATCGAGTACAGCGACTTCGGACTGGACGCCTACGGCAGCGGCTTCGCGGCCAGCGAAGACCTGATCAGGAAGCGCCCCGAGGTGGTGAAGAAGTTCCTGCGCGCGTCGTACCGCGGCTACGAATTCGCCATGGCCCACCCCGAGCAGGCGGCCGACCTCATGGTGAAGATGTTTCCCACCACCGACCGCGCCGTGGCGCTGGCGCAGATCAAGGACATGAACGACCTGCTGGTCGACCCCGCGGCCAAGGCCAAGGGGCTGGGCCATCTGCGCGAAGACCGCATGCGCGCCACCGTGCAGTTCGTCGACAAGGCCTTCGGCCTGGGCGGCAAGGTGAAGCCGCAGGACGCGTACAGCAACGACCTGCTCGCACCATGAGCCCGGGAGCAACACCGATGGTTCAACGCCCCCGTCCCCAGCGCCTGGGGCACGTCGTGCTCAACGTGCGCGACCTGAAGGCCTCCGTGCGCTTCTACACCGAGATCGTCGGGCTGCAGGTGTCCGACTACATCGAGGACCAGATGGCTTTCCTGCGCTGCGGGAACGACCACCACGACCTGGCGCTGGCGCAGATTGCGCCCGGCGATCCGCAGCATGCGGCCACCTACACGCCGGGGCGGCCCGGGCTGGAGCACTTCGCCTACCAGCTCGGCTCACTGGCCGAGATCGAGGACGCCGCGCGCTACCTGCAGGCGCAGGGCATCGACATCGTGCGCGGCATCGGCAAGCACGGGCCCGGCGAGAACCTGTTCCTCGTGTTCAAGGACCCCGACGGCAACTACTGCGAGTTCTACGCGGAGATGGTGCAGATCACGCCCGCGCAACCCTACACGCCCCGCGTCTGGAAGAACGACCTCGCGGCCTTCGACCAGTGGCACTTCGACCGGTTCGTGGTGCCGCCGCCCGAGTGGGGACCGCGCACGGCCCGGGACGAAGACAGCGACGACCCCAAGCGCTGAACGCGCCGCACGACAAGACAAGACACGACACATAAAAAGACCTGGAGACAAGACACATGCACCCCGCCCCTTCTTCGCGCGCCGAATCGTGGCGCCGCTTCACCGACCCCGCCCTGCTGTTCCTCGCGCTGGGCCTGCTGTGGGAAAAATCGGTCGACGTGTTCGGCATCAAGCGCTACCTGCTGCCGCCGCTGTCGCAGGTGCTCGACAGCCTGTGGACGAACCGCATGGCGCTGCTCGTGCAGTCGTGGGTCACGACGCAGGAGGTGCTGGCCGGCTTCGCGCTGGCGGCCGTCGGCGGCGTGCTGCTCGGGCTCGCGATCCACGCCATCCCGGTGGTGCGGCGGGCGCTGTACCCGCTCATCGTGGTGTTCCAGGGCCTGCCCAAGATCGCGCTGGCACCGCTCATGGTGATCTGGTTCGGCTACGGCGACACCTCGAAGGTGCTGATGGCCTTTCTCTTCGCCTTCTTCCCGGTGGTGATCGCCACCATGGGCGGGCTGGCGGGCACGCCGGCGCACCTGGTGGAGCACTTCCGCGCCATCCGCGCCTCGTCCTGGACCACCTTCCGCCGCCTCTACGTGCCTTCGGCCCTGCCGTCGATCATGGACGGGCTGCGCTCGGCCATGCCGCTGGCCGTGATCGGCGCGATCGTGGGCGAGTTCGTCGGCTCCGAGCGCGGGCTCGGCCACCTCATCCTCGAGGCCAATGCCAACGCGCGCACCGACTACCTGTTCGCCGCGCTGGTGGTGATCTCGGTGGTCGCCGGCCTGCTGTACCTGCTGGTCGAGCTGGCCGCCAAGCGCATCTGGTGGCGCGGGCTCTGAGCCCCTTCCTTTTCTCTTTCGCCTTTTCCAAAGATTTCAACTCAGGAGACATCCCCATGGCCAAACTGCGTCACATCGCCCTTGCCGTTCCCGATCCCCAGAAGGCGGCCAAGTTCTACAGCGAGGTCTTCGACCTCACCATCGTCGAGCCCACGCACTCGCCCATCGCCGACGGCGTGTACCTCACGGACGGCACCATCTGCCTGGCGCTGCTGAACTACAAGACCGACGAGGCGGCAGGCCTTGAAAAGGGCAAGGACTGGATCGGCACGCACCACTTCGGCTTCTGGGTCGACGACCTGGACGCGCAGCGCAAGGCCATCGAGGACAACGGCGGCACCTTCTTCATGGACCTGCCGCACGACAAGAAGAGCCTGTACTACGAGATGAAATTCCGCGACCTCGACGGCGTGGTCTTCGACATCTCCGAAGGCGGCTGGGTGGGGGCCCGCAAGTGAAGCCTGGGACTGTGGCCACCGGCGAGGCGACGGTGCGCGCCCCCGGAGCCATCGACACCGCGATCGGCGTCAGCCGCGTCGCCAAGACCTTCGACGCGCGCCACAGCGTGCGCGCGCTGGAGCAGGTCGACTTCACGGTGCAGCGCGGCGAGTTCGTCTCGATCCTCGGGCCCAGCGGCTGCGGCAAGAGCACCCTGCTGCGCATCGTGGCCGGGCTGATCCAGCCCGACGCGGGCGGCGAGGTGCGTGTGCTCGACCACCTGCAGACGCGGATGTCCGACGACGTGGGCGTGGTGTTCCAGACCCACAACATGCTGCCGTGGGAAACCGTGGAAGCCAACATCCGCCTCGCGGCCGAGGTGCGCAAGCTGCCGAAGAAGGACATCGACGAACGCGTGGAAGCGCTGCTGCCGATCCTCAAGCTGGAGAAGTTCCGCCGCAACTACCCGCACGAACTTTCGGGCGGCATGCGCCAGCGCGCGGCGCTGGGGCAGATCCTCGTGATGCGGCCCCAGGTGCTGCTGCTCGATGAGCCCTTCGGCGCGCTCGACGCGCTCACGCGCGACCAGCTCAACGTCGAGCTGCTGCGCCTGTGGCAGGAGATGCGCCAGACGGTGATCCTCATCACCCACAGCATCTCGGAGGCCGTCTTTCTCTCGGACCGCGTGCTCGTGATGTCCGAGCGGCCGGGACGCATCGTCGAGGACATCCGCATCGACCTGCCGCGCCCGCGCGACCCGCGCACCACCAAGGAAGCGGCCGCCTTCGGCCACTACGTGGTGCAGCTGGGCCACCTGATGGGCGTCGACTGACGCCGCCCGTAGCCCCTCTTCGTTCTTCTTCCGGAGCTCTCTGCCTTGAACCTCTCGAAATTCCACGGCGTGGTGCCTGCCATGGCCACGCCTTTCACCGCCGACCACCGGCTCGACGAAGCCCGCGTCGGCGAGCTGATCGACAGCTACATCCGCGCCGGCGTGCACGGCATTTCCGTCGCCGGCAGCCAGGGCGAGTTCTTTGCCCTGGAGCGCGACGAGCACATCCGCCTGCTGGAGCTGTCGATGCGCGCCATCGACGGCCGCGTGCCCTTGTATGCCGGCACCGGCGGCGCCACCACGCGCGACGCCATCGCGCTCACGCAGGCCGCCGAAGCCCTGGGCGCCGACCTGGCGCTGGTGATCACGCCGTACTTCGTGCAGCCCACGCAGGACGAGCTGGTCGCCCACTACACCGCCGTGGCGCGCGCGACGAAGCTGCCGGTGATGCTCTACAACAACCCGCCGCGCACCGCCGTCAACGTGCTGCCCGCCACGCTCGCGCGCTGCATGCAGGCGGCCGACAACATCGTGGGCATGAAGGACTCGGGCGGCGACCTCACGCAGTCCATCGAGTACCTGCTGACCGCGCCGCGCCCCGCGCTGCTGTTCTCGGGCCGCGACACCATCGCGCTGTCGATGATGTTCCACGGCGCGCAGGGCACCATCTCGCCCGCCGCCAACGTGTTCCCCGAGCTCATGGTGCGCATGTACGACGCGCTGCGCGCCGGCCGCCACGACGAGGCGCTGCGCGTGTCGAACATCTTCGCGCCGCTGCGCGCGGCCTGGGCCTGGGGCTCGTTCCCGGTCGTCATCAAGGAAGCGATGACGCTCGCGGGCCGCAGCGCCGGGCCGACGCGCCCACCCGTCGCCGCGCTGCCCGAGAAGGTGCGCGCTGACCTGCGGACCGTGGTCGAGCGCATCGGCGCCAGCGCGTAACCCGCCATGCCGCCGAACCCCGCAGCCGGCGACGGCGAGCGCCGCTACAACGCGCGCCTGGCCGTCCCGCACTACCAGGACATCTTCGACGGCTGGGCACGCGCGTCCGCCGCGGTGCGGGCCGACGCGCTAGGCCGGCTCGATCTGGCTTACGGGCCGCATGCCGCAGAACGGCTCGACCTGTTCCTGCCCCAAGGCCGCCCGCGCGGCACGCTGATGTACATCCACGGCGGCTACTGGCGCTCACTCGACAAGAGCGACGCCTCGCTGGTTGCACCGCCCTTCACCGCCGCGGGCTACGCGGTGGCAGTGGTCAACTACGCGCTGTGCCCCGCAGTGAGCGTGGAGACCATCGTCGCGCAGATGCGCAGCGCGGCAACCTGGGTCGCCGCGCACCACGCGCAGTGGGACGCACCGCCCGGACGCCTGTTCGCCTGCGGCCATTCAGCCGGCGGGCACCTGGCAGCGATGCTGCTCGCCACCGAACCCGAGGTGAAAGCCGCCGTCTGCATCAGCGCGCTGTACGACCTGCGCCCGCTGCTTGACGTGCCGTCGGTGATGGAGGCCACGCGCTTCACGCCGCACAGCGCGGCAGCCCTGAGCCCGGCCCTGTTGCGACCGATCTCTGCCGCGCCCCTGCTCACCGCGCTGGGCAGCGAGGAGAACGCCGGCTTTCACGAACAATGCGGGATCATCCAGCGCCAGTGGCACGACGTGCACGCTGGCCACATCGATTGCCCCAGCCACGATCACTTCTCGATCCTCGACGCGCTGACGCAAGCCGACGGCGCCATCGCGACCGCGGCACTCCGCCTGATGCGGTCTTTCGACGACACACCTTCCCCATGATTTCTGACAGCGCTCTCGACACCCTTTTCCGCCAGGCCCGTTCGCACAACGGCTGGCTGCCCCGACCGGTCAGCGAAGCGCAGCTGCACCAGATTCACGAACTCGTGAAATGGGGGCCGACCTCGGCCAACTGCTCGCCGATGCGCGTGGTCTTCGTGCGCACCGACGAAGGCCGCGAACGCCTGCGGCCGCTGCTCTCGCCCGGCAACGTCGACAAGACGATGACGGCGCCTGTCACCGCGATCCTCGGTTTCGACACGGCCTTCTACCGCGAGCTGCCACGGCTCTTTCCGCACCGGCCGTCGATGCAGGACGACTTCACGGGGCCCGACAAGGAGGCGCACGCGCTGCGCACGGCCTTTCGCAACGCGAGCCTGCAGGCGGGCTACTTCATGCTCGCGGCACGCGCCATCGGGCTGGATTGCGGGCCGATGTCGGGCTTCGACGCGGACGGCATGGACGCCGCCTTCTGGCACGGCACCTCGGTGCGCACCAACTTCCTGTGCAACCTCGGCCACGGCGACCCCGCCAAGCTGTTCGAGCGCCATCCGAGACTCGCGTTCGAAGAAGCCTGCCGCTTCGCCTGAGGGTCGCACGATGCTTGTCGATGCGACGTTGATCGCCGCAGCCTTCGTGGCGGGCGCCCTGAACGCAGTGGCCGGGGGCGGCAGCTTCCTGACGCTGCCGGCCCTGGTGTTCGCCGGCGTGCCAGCCGTCAGCGCCAACGCCACGGGCACGCTCGCGCTGCTGCCCGGCTACCTGTCGGCGGCCTGGGGCTTGCGCGGCGACACCCAACCGCCGCCCGGGCTGTCCATGCGGACGCTCGTGTTGCTTTCGCTGATCGGCGGCAGTACCGGCGCGCTGCTGCTCCTGCTGACGCCCGATGCCACCTTCCGCCGCGTCGTGCCCTGGCTGCTGCTGCTCGCCACCTTGCTGTTCGTGCTGGCACCGCGCCTCACGGCGTCTCGACAGTCGGGCGCGCACCGGCCGGCGGTCGCGATGGTCTCGGTGCTCGCCGTCACGGTCTACGGCGGCTACTTCAACGGCGGGCTGGGCATCCTGCTGCTGGCACTGTTCGGCTTGCTCGGCCAGACCCGCCTGCTGGCGGCCAACGGGCTCAAGAACCAGGTGTCGGCGCTGCTCACGCTGATCGCGGTCGCCCTCTATGCCTGGGGCGGCCTGATCGCCTGGCGCGAGGCCGCGATCATGGCGGGCGCCGCGCTGCTCGGCGGCTACCTCGGCGCCCGGGGCGCGCGGCGCCTGCCGCCGGCCTGGCTGCGCGCGGGCATCGTTGCCACGGGGCTGACGATGAGCTTGCTGTTCTTCCTGCGCTAGGGGCCTATGACTTCAGGCGGGCTTGCGCGCCCGCCCGCCGAAGATCGCCGTGCCGACCCGCACCACCGTGCTGCCGGCGCTGATTGCCGCTTCGAGGTCCCCGCTCATGCCCAGCGACAGCGTGTCCAGCGCGATGCCCTCTGCGCGGATCGATTCGAACACCGCGTGCGCGCGCAGGCACAGTTCGCGCTGCGCCGCGAAATCCGCTGCCGGTTCGGGGATCGCCATGAGCCCGCGCAGCGTCAGTTGTGGCAAGGCCGCCACAGCGCGCGCGAGCGCCAAGGCTTCTTCCGGCGGCACGCCGGACTTGTTCACGCCGCCGTCCACGTTGACCTGCAGGCACACCTGCAGCGGCGGCAGATGGGCCGGGCGCTGGGCCGACAGGCGCTCGGCGATCTTCAGGCGGTCGATGCTGTGGACCCAGTCGAACTGCTCGGCCACGGGCCGCGTCTTGTTGCTCTGCAGAGGGCCGATGCAGTGCCATTCGAGCCCCGCGCGCAGGTCGGCCAGCGCGGCGATCTTGTCCAGGCCCTCCTGCACGTAGTTCTCGCCGAAGGCCGACTGGCCGGCCGCGTGCGCCTCGCGCACGGCCTGCGGCCCGAAGGTCTTGGACACCGCCAGCAGGCGCACCGCCGCCGGGTCGCGCCCGGCCTGCGCACAGGCCCGGTCGATCCGGGCCCTTACTTGCTGGAGGTCGTCGCCAATCATCGTCATAATCTTCCGAATTCGTATCAAAACGTCACTAAAGCCTGCCTGAGGAGCCCCGTGGACATCACCCAACTGCTGGCGTTCAGCGTCAAGAACAAAGCCTCCGACCTGCATCTGTCGGCCGGCCTGCCGCCGATGATCCGCGTGAACGGCGACGTGCGCCGCATCAACGTCGATGCGCTGGACCACAAGGCCGTGCATGCCATGGTGTACGACATCATGAGCGACACGCACCGCAAGCACTACGAAGAGTTCCTGGAGGTCGACTTCTCGTTCGAGATCGACGGCCTCGCGCGCTTTCGCGTGAACGCCTTCAACCAGGCGCGCGGCGCGGCCGCGGTGTTCCGGACCATTCCCTCGAAGATCCTCACGCTCGAGCAGCTCAACGCGCCGAAGATTTTCGGCGAACTCGCGCTCAAGCCGCGCGGCCTCGTGCTGGTGACGGGCCCCACGGGCTCGGGCAAGTCGACCACGCTGGCGGCGATGGTGAACTACCTCAACGAGAACGAGTACGGCCACATCCTCACGGTGGAAGACCCGATCGAGTTCGTGCACGAATCGAAGAAGTGCCTGATCAACCAGCGCGAAGTGGGGCCGATGACGCTGTCGTTCGCCAATGCACTGCGCTCCGCCCTGCGCGAAGACCCGGACGCCATCCTGGTGGGCGAGCTGCGCGACCTCGAAACCATTCGCCTGGCGATGACCGCGGCCGAAACGGGCCACCTGGTGTTCGGCACGCTGCACACCTCGTCGGCCGCCAAGACCATCGACCGGATCATCGACGTGTTCCCGGGCGAAGAAAAAGAAATGATCCGCGCGATGCTGTCGGAGTCTTTGCAGGCCGTGATCTCGCAGACGCTGTGCAAGACCAAGGACGGCCAGGGCCGCGTGGCGGCGCACGAGATCATGCTGGGCACGCCGGCCATCCGCAACCTGATCCGCGAGGCCAAGGTCGCGCAGATGTACTCCACCATCCAGACCGGCCAGGGCTCGGGCATGCAGACGCTCGACCAGAACCTGACGGAGCTGGTGCGCCGCAATACGATCTCTGCCGCCGAAGCGCGCGGCAAGGCCAAGATCCCAGAAAACTTCCCCGGCTGATTCGAACAGCCACCCGGAGCACAGACATCATGGAACGCGATCAAGCCAGCCAGTTCATCAACGACCTGCTCAAGCTCATGGTGAGCCGCAACGGCAGCGACCTGTTCATCACCGCCGACTTCCCGCCGGCCATCAAGGTCGACGGCAAGGTCACCAAGGTGTCGCAGCAGGCGCTGGGCGCTCAGCACACGCTGGCGCTCACGCGCTCGATCATGAACGACCGCCAAACGGCCGAGTTCGAGCGCACCAAGGAGTGCAACTTCGCGATCTCGCCGACCGGCATCGGGCGCTTTCGCGTCAACGCCTTCGTGCAGCAGGGCAAGGTCGGCATGGTGCTGCGGACCATTCCCGCCAAGCTGCCGACCATCGATGGCCTGGGCATGCCGCAGGTGCTCAAGGACGTGGCGATGACCAAGCGCGGCCTCACCATCCTGGTGGGCGCCACGGGTTCGGGCAAGTCGACCACGCTGGCCGCGATGATCGACTGGCGCAACGAGAACTCCTACGGCCACATCGTCACGGTGGAAGACCCGGTCGAGTTCGTGCACCCGCACAAGAACTGCGTGGTGACGCAGCGCGAAGTGGGCATCGACACCGACAGCTGGGAAGCCGCGCTGAAGAACACGCTGCGCCAGGCGCCCGACGTGATCCTCATGGGCGAAATCCGCGACCGCGAGACCATGGAGCACGCCGTCGCCTTTGCTGAAACCGGCCACCTGTGCATGGCCACGCTGCACGCCAACAGCGCCAACCAGGCCCTGGACCGCATCATCAACTTCTTCCCCGAAGAGCGCCGCGCGCAGCTCTTGATGGACCTGTCGCTGAACCTGCGTTCGCTGGTGTCGCAGCGGCTGGTGCCCACCGAAGACGGCCAGGGCCGCGTGGCCGCCGTCGAGATCCTGCTGAACACGCCGTTGATCTCCGACCTGATCTTTAAGGGCGAGGTGGGCGAGATCAAGGAGATCATGAAGAAGAGCCGCAACCTGGGCATGCAGACCTTCGACCAGGCGCTGTTCGACCTGTTCGAGGGCAACGCGATCAACTTCGAAGAGGCGATCCGCAACGCCGACTCGGCCAACGACCTGCGCCTGCAGATCAAGCTCAACAGCCAGCGCGCGCGCAGCACCGACCTGGCGGCCGGCACCGAGCACTTCGCGATCGTCTGAGGCCGCGCCGGCCGGCGCACCGCGGGGCGCGCCGGCCTTGTTTCTTTCTTTGGCTTTAAGCTGTCGGTCATGAGCAGCATCAACCCCCGCACCTACGAATCCGTTCCCGCCCAGACGGTGGCCTTTCTCGGCCTCGGCGTCATGGGCGGGCCCATGGCCGGGCACCTGGCCAAGGCCGGCCACACGGTCACGGTCTACAACCGCACGCCCGCCAAGTCGCAGGCCTGGGTCGCCGAGTTCGGCGCGCCTGGCCGCCACGCCCCCACGCCGCGCGAAGCGGCGGCTGGCGCCGACATCGTGTTCTGCTGCGTCGGCAACGACGACGACCTGCGCTCGGTGGTGCTGGGCGATGACGGCGCCCTGACCGGCATGAAGCCCGGCGCCGTGCTCGTGGACCACACCACGGCCTCGGCCGACGTGGCGCGCGAGCTGTCGAAGGCGGCGCAGGCGCGCGGCCTGCACTTCATCGATGCGCCCGTGTCGGGCGGCCAGGCGGGCGCGCAGAACGGCGCGCTCACTGTGATGTGCGGCGGCGACGCGGCCGTGTTTGAGCGCATTCGCCCGGTGGCCATGGCCTTCGCACGCGCCGTCACGCTGCTGGGCGACAGCGGCGCAGGCCAGCTCGCGAAGATGGTGAACCAGATCGCCATCGCGGGACTGGTGCAGGGCCTGTCGGAAGCCATTGCCTTCGGCCAGCGCGCCGGCCTGAACATGGAGGCCGTGCTCGGCGTCATCGGCAAGGGCGCGGCCCAGAGCTGGCAGATGGACAACCGCGGCAAGACCATGATCGAGGGCAAGTTCGACTTCGGCTTTGCCGTCGACTGGATGCGCAAGGACCTGGGCCTGGTGCTCGACGAAGCCAAGCGCAACGGCGCGCGCGTGCCGGTGACGGCGCTGGTCGACCAGTTCTATGCCGACGTGCAGCAGGCCGGCGGCAGGCGCTGGGACACTTCGAGCCTCATCACCAGGCTCAAATGAAAAAAGCCCGCGAAAGCGGGCTTTTTGGTTTCAGCGGACCGGCGAGGTCGTCGCCCCACCGGCCGGCGCGGGCAGCGGCTCCATCGGCGGCAGCGGCACGCGCGAACCCGAGGCAGCACCCGGCGTGGATGGCGTCGCGTTGCTCACCGGTGCCGGGCCCGTGCCGCCGCGCTGCGCTGCGGACTGGTTGGCCGCCTGGCTCGCGGCCAGGTCGGCCTCGCTCACCACCTCGACCACGCGCACGACCTTCGCCACGCCCGTCACGCCGCGCGTGATCTCGGTGGCGCGGTCGGTCTCGCGACGCGTGGCGATGCCCATCAGGTAGACCGTGCTGCGCTCGGTCACGACCTTGAAGGAGTTGGCGAAGATGTCCTTGGCGTCGAGCAGCGAGGCCTTCACCTTGCCGGTGATGTACAGGTCGTTCGAGCGGTCCTGGAAGGTGCTCGGGGTGCCGATGGTGAGTTCGTTCACCACCGAGCGCACGTTGACCACGCGGCTCACCTCGTCCTCGACGCGGCGGCGGTCGGCGTCGTTGCCGACGGCGCCGGTCAGCAGCACCTGGCGGTTGAAGCTGGTGACGCTCACGTACATGTTGTCGTTGGCGATGTCGCGCACGCGGGCCGCGGCGCGCAGCTCGATGCCCTGGTCGTCGAGCTGCGCGCCCGAGCTGCGGCGGTCGGTCGCCACCATGCCCACGCCCACCACCGCGGCGCCGCCCACGACGAGCGGCACGCAGGCGGACAGTCCGGCCACCAGGGCGGCGCCCAGGGTGAGCGCCAGAGCGAAACGTTGGGTCGAGGCCTTGGTCAGGGTCGTCATGGTCATGAGGAAACTTCCTGTTCTCCGAGTAACTGGGCATCCACGCCGTCGCACAGGCAATGCAGCGCGAGCAGGTGGATTTCGTGAATGCGCGCCGCACGCTCGTGCGGCACGCTGATCTGTACATCGGTTTCGCGCAGCGCGCGGCCGATGGCGCCGCCGGTGCCGCCGACGCCGGGCGCCGCGGTGGCCAGCCCCGTGGCGGCGTTGCCGAGCAGCGCTACCACCGTCATGTCGCGCTCATGCGCGGAAAGCACGGCAGCCAGCACCGCGGACGACTGCCCGCTGGCGCTGAGCACCAGCAGCACGTCGCCGGCTTGGCCGAGCGCGCGCACCTGGCGCGCGAAGCGGTCGGCATCGGCGGCCTGCGGGCTGTCGGCCGCCGGGTCGGTGGTGTCGCCGGGCAGCGCGATGGCGCCCAGCTCGGGCCGCTCGCGTTCGAAACGGCCCACGAAGTTCGACGCGAACTGCGCGGCCAGCAGGCCCGACACGCCGGCCCCGCAGGCCAGCACCTTGCCGCCGCTGGTCACGCAGGCCAGCAGGGCCTGCATCGCTTGAGAGATGGGTTTGCTGAGGACCGGGCCGGTCTGGTATTTGAGGTCGGCACTGTCGATGAAGTGCTGCTGAATCCGTTGCTCGAGCATGGGGCGCGATGATAACTGGGGGTCGTGAAACAAGACGTTTGAGTGGTGGAGCCTTCAGCAAGGCTTCAGTTCCCTTTCGGGGTGCGTCAGCCGGCGTCGAAAGCGGCTTTCAGCCAGGTGATTTTCTCCTCGATCAGCACCACATCGAAACGGCAAGGCGGCAGCGACCGCAACCGGCCCAAATAGTGCCGCGCGGCCAGCACGATGCGCCGCTGCTTGCCCGCCGTGATGCTGCCACCCGCGCCGCCGTGCGAGGCCGCGCTGCGCTGGCGCACCTCGACGAACACCAGCGTGCCGTCGCGCGGATCGCGCATGATCAGGTCGACCTCGCCGCCGCCGCGCCCCGGCGTTCGATAATTGCGCGCGACCGGCACGAGGCCGGCCTGGCGCAGGTGGTCGAGCGCGGCGTCTTCCGCCGCATCGCCGCGATGCTTCGTCGTCGTGGTGCTTGTCGTCATGGCTCCCTGCCCTGTTTTTTGTTTTCGCTGCCCTACGGAGAAACCCCTTGGCTTCACTTGCCCCCGCTTCCTTCGGCGCGGCCCTGCCGGCCGCGCTCGACGCCGCGGGCGCGCAGCATTATCCGCAGGGCACGCTGTATGTCGTCGCCACGCCGATCGGCAACCTGGCCGACATCACGCTGCGCGCGCTGCATGTGCTGCAGCTGGTGGACGCCGTCGCCTGCGAGGACACGCGCCACACGCAGAGCCTGCTGCGCGCCTACGGCATCGACCGCCCCGGCGCCCAACTGCTCGCGGTGCACCAGCACAACGAGGCCGAGGCCGCACAGGCCGTGGTCGCGCGGCTCGCGCAGGGCGAGCGCATCGCCTACGTGAGCGACGCCGGCACGCCCGGCGTGAGCGACCCCGGCGCGCGCCTGGCCGCCGCCGTGCGCGCGGCCGGCCAGCGCGTGCTGCCACTGCCGGGCGCCAGCAGCGTCATCACGCTCGTGAGCGCGGCCGGGCTCGTGGCCGACGGCGGCGAGAGCAGCCACGCCCACAACAGCAGCGCCTTCGTGTTCGCGGGCTTCCTGCCGAGCAAGGCCGGCGAGCGCGACACCGCCGTGCAGGCCCTCGCGCAGGAGCCGCGCGCCGTGGTGCTGCTCGAAGCGCCGCACCGCATCGACAGCCTGGCCCGCGCGCTGGCCGTGCTGGGCGAGCGCCGCATCACCGTGGGCCGCGAGCTCACCAAGCAGTTCGAAGAGATCGCCACCGTGGCCGCCAGCGCGCTGCCCGACTGGTTCGGCGCCGACCGCGACCGCACGCGCGGCGAGTTCGCATTGGTGCTGCACCCCGTGGCGGTGAGCGGCGACGGCGGTGCAGAAGGCGAGCGCGTGCTGCGCCTGCTGCTGGCGGAACTGCCGGTGAAGACGGCCGTCAAGCTGGCCGCCGAGATCAGCGGTGCGCCGCGCAACACGCTGTACGAGCTGGCGCTGCGCATCCGCAGCGAAGCCGGCGACGACGAATAGCCCTCAGCCGTCCAGCTCGGCATAGCGCCGAAAGATCCCATCCTCATTGAACGCGATGCGGCGCGGACTGCGCAGGTAGTCGTGCACGCGCTGGCGTCGCCGGATGTTCGCGTGCAGCTTCACGACCACGGGCGTGGCAGCGAGCGCTCGCGCGGCGGCCTTGGGAAAGGCGTACTGCAGCCCCTCCACCAGCTGGAACAGCGACAGGTCGGCATAGGTCAGCACGTCGCCGACCAGGTGCCGATCGCCCGAAGGGTTGCGCTGCAGCACCTGCTCGAACCAGTTCAGGAATTTCGGGATGCGCGCTTCGCGGAAGGCACGCGCACGCTGAAGGGCCGCGTCGCGCTGGTCTTCGTAGTAGTCGCCGGTCGAGATCGGGTGGTGCGTGTCGTGCGCCTCGGCCACCGCGTCGGCGATGGTGAGCTGCAGCTGGTGGGTCCACAGGCCGTCGGATTCGCCGATGCCGGCCAGCCCGAGCTTGGGGCCGAGGTACAGCAGGATCGCGGCGGTCTGGCCGACCACGATGTCGCCGTCGACGAGGAACGGCGGTGCGAACGCGGCGCGCGGGTTGCCGGGGTCGCCGAGCCGGCGGCCCAGCGCGGACTCGCCACCGCCTTGCGAGGCGGGCAGCCGCGCAACATCGACGTAGTCGGCGCCCGTGGCCTCGAGTGCGAGCCGCACGAATTCGCCGCGGCCCTGGATCGTGGGCCAGTAATGAAGTTGGTATGCCATGCGGCCATGGTGTCAGGGCCGGCGGGGCGCTGCAACCGATGACCGGCTGCGAGGGATGTCAGATCAGGCGACGAAGGCGCGCGGCCGGCTCACCAGAACTTCCACCACGGGCGCGGCGGCTGGCGCAGCGCCAGGGGGCGGGTGTCCAGGTCGGCGCTCTGGCTCGGCGGAATTGAATCGCCGAAGCGGCGGCGCATCTCGGCCTCCAGGGCATGTGCGATGCCGCGGGCCTGTTTCTCGCCGCGCAGCGCGCGCCGACGCCATTCGGCGGCGTGTGCTGCGAGGCTGGTTTCGTCCAGTTCGGAGAGCTCCATCATGCGGGGAATTTTTACATGCGTGCGTCCGGGTGACAGGGTGCAACGGCGTGTCACGGCCCGGTCGCGCGGATCTCCGGATCGGCCTTGTCGCGCAAGGCCGGGCCGGGTCGGGGAAGAAGTGAAAAAACCGGAAGCCCTTGCGGAATTTCCGGTCTTGAAGGTGGGCCGCCAGGAACCAAACTCTTGGCTCCAGGCCGCATAACTCCTTGCTATTCTAACGTTCGATTTTGGCGTATACCCCGAAAAATACCCCGACCCTTGAAAACTCAGCATCATGCCGCTATCCGACGTCAAAGTCCGCAATCTCACCGCGCCCGGTCGCTATACCGACGGCGAAGGTTTGTATCTTCAAGTTATGCCGAACGGTGGTCGGTACTGGCGCATGAAGTACCGCTTCGGCGGCAAGGAGAAGTTGCTCGCCTTCGGTGTGTATCCGGTTGTGGGAATCAAAGAAGCACGCGAAAAGCGCTTCACGGCCAAGCAGACTCTGAGCAGAGGCGAGGATCCCGGGGCACTCAAAAAGGCCGCCAAGGAGAAAGTCATTCAGGAAACGACCAGCACACTTCAAGCGGTCGCCGAGGACTGGCTTTCTCATCAAGCGGGACGCTGGGAGGCAAATACGCTGGCCCGCACCCGCTCCTCGCTAGAGGCCGACGTTTTTCCGACGCTCGGAAGTGTTCCCATGGCAGAGATCACGCCGCGACAAGTCATGGATGTGGTGAAAAAAATCGAGATTCGGGGTGCAGGGGAGATCGCGATGCGTGTTCTGCAGCGCGTCAAGGCGATCTACCGATACGCCACGACACACCAACACATCGATCGCAATCCCATGGTGGACCTCGTCCCCTCTGAAATTCTGAAGCCCAGGCGTGTCCAACACCGCGCCGCACTCGGGCCCGCAGATCTACCCGAGTTTCTCGCCAAGTTGGACGTGTACCAAGGCGACCCACACACGGTTCATGCTCTGCGCCTGCTGATGCTGACCGCTGCGCGGCCAGGCGAAGTTCGAAGTGCCCGCTGGAATGAATTTGAGCTGGGAGCGAAGCTGTGGCGCATTCCTGCCGAGCGCATGAAAATGCGGATCGAGCATGTGGTGCCGTTGTCGGCCCAGGCTGTGGCCGTGGTGGAGGCCATGAAACCTTTGAGTAGCCATCGAGAACTCGTGTTCCCGAGCCCCTTCTACCCATCCAAGCCCCTCAGCGAGAACACCTTCAATAGCGCGATGGCGCGCATGGGCTACAAATACTTGGCAACCGCCCATGGCTTTCGAGCGCTTTTCTCTACCGTGGCGAACGAAGCAGGGTGGAACGCGGACGCCATCGAACGTCAACTTGCCCATGCGGAACGCGATCAGGTGCGCGCCGCCTACGACAGAGGCGCGCGACTGCCTGAACGAATCAAGTTGATGGACTGGTGGGCAAATTACCTTGACAGCCGGCGCAACGGGCAGGTCATCCCCTTCCCGCAACAGGCCGCATGAAGACTTGCCGACTCTGCTTCCCCGCACTTCAAGCCAAACCCAATCCGTTTGTAGCTTCGGTACAGGCGCCTTGAACCGGCACACCAATGACGTCCTATCCAGCACCATCACGGACATGTTGGCGTGAATCGCGAATGGCTTCCTCGCCCCAGATTTGCCGTTTCAAGTGATTAGGCTCAGGCGAGCTGCGTCAAAGGCGGCGCGCATGGAAAACGGATTTGCCGGCTTACGACGGCAACGAGCCCATCTCACAGCGCCCCGAACTCAAGAGCACGATGATTCGCGGCGCCTGCAGACCGAATCAAAGACACGAATCATGGCGCCCGACGTCGATCTTCTTTCGGGAGAAACAAGCATTTGGCAAAGCCGCACTATTGAAGAATCAACTGGCATCGAGTCGCTGGCATGCTAGTCTTATTGTTTCAACCTGTATCAACGAGGCCGAAGTTATCCAATGAACACCGAGAGTGACCAAAACATCCCAGAAGAATTCCGTCGAATCGTGCACCGAGCTCATCGCCTGTTGAACACATTGGAACGTGAGTACTTTGAAATCAGACCCCAGCACGGTCAGAACGGCTTCAGGGAGCGTGTGTTCAACAGAATGAACGATTCTTCGATCACTAACCCGGGCGAGCTCGTTCTGCCCATGGGGGACGTGTCAGTCGAGAAGGTGACCGAATTCATCGAGATCGAGGGAGATGCTATCGAGTCGGATCTGTGGTGGATCTATATGGCTTGTGCGCATACGGTGGCCTCCGCCAGGGCACTTCAAGTTGGCGATCGAGATCTTGCTTGGGAGCTCTTGTGCGATGCCCATAAGTCCACTGGTGTCGTGCTGGTGACCAACCGGTCCGAAGAAATATTCACCAAGACTGTTGTTGATCTATTCAACAAGAGCAAAGCCTCTAAGGCTGGCGAAGCTCGCCACCGCCAGACTGCAGCAATGAAGGCGAGGGCGTATGAAATCATGCGCAGCCGCAACGATTGGCTCAGCCAGTCGAATGCAGCACTCAGTGTTGAGGCGGACCTGAAGGCAGAGTTCGGCGAGAAGGCCTTGAGAGATTTTGAGGGAACGATCACAGCGTGGATCAAAGCGATGCCCGACCGGCTTGAACTGATCCCATCATTGAAAAAGCGGCTGAGTCAGTCGTAGATCGCGTCGCAGTTGGGCTAGACCTAACATTGCGCACCCGGTGCCCTCTTTTTTCAGCCGAATTTGGGGGGTCTGCCTAGCTGACCAAGGGGAGTCTGCCAGGCTGGAGCAGTGTCTGAAGATGTCCGATATGGAGAAACTTGATCCCGTCGCAACCAACCACTACCGACGGAGAACCAAGATGTCCAACGCGAACCAAGCGCCAACCCTGGCTGGTCAAAACTACCAACTCATCCGCAAGAAGCGCTTGCTCGAGAAGGTCCCCTTCTCGAAGAGCACGCTCCACGCAAAAATGGCGAAAGGCCGGTACCAAGATACCACCTTTCCCCGTCCGATCTACTTTCCCAACAGTCGCATCCCCTACTGGCGCGAGGCCGCGGTCGACAGCTGGATCGCCTTGGCCGAGCGCCACTCCCGCCAAGGGGATGAAGCTCACGCTGAAGTGGCGCACCCGACTGCTCCGCCGTCCTCGTCGTTGACGGTGCCCCAAACGCAGCCCGTGCACCAGCCTGCGCAAGCCGTCACGCCGAACCGCGACGTAGTGCGCGGCGTGATTTCCGCCACTGGCACTGATGGCCGTCCCAAGCAGATCTCTGTTGTGATGCGCCGCAAGCGTGCAGCAATGCCCATCGCCGCCGCGCCCATGGCCCAGCCACTGCCTGCTGCGCGGAATGACGAAGTCGCAGCAAGCCAAACCCCGGAATACTGGACGTACACGTCCTACCTGAAAAAATCTGCGCCGGAGCAGGCGAAGCCCTCGCTGCCCATGCCGTACGAGCTGAGCCCCGTGTATGGCGAATACGCTGGCAGCGCCCGCACGCAGCAGGTTGCACCGGCAACTCCGTCTGCGCAGCCCATGTTCACCACGGGCCGGATCTGAGTATTTTTCACTCGACGACGAACTAAACCGCCAGCGGACAACTATCGGACACACGGGTGTTAGTGCCGATGCAATCTTGACCAGCTAAACCGCAAAGTGCCAATCCAATATTGACCAGGGTGTTCCACTGACCTGCTGAGAATTTCAGCAGGGATTCAAGGTGATCACCATGGACATGATTGGCAAGGTCAGGCGCATGAGGCTGCGCGACCAACTCTCTCTCAGTGAGATCGCAAAGCGCACAGGCCTGTCGCGCAACACGGTCAAGAAGTGGCTCAAGGCGCCCGGCGATGTTGTGCCGAAGTACGAGCGGGTGAAGCTCGACGGCAAGCTCACGGCGTTCGAGCCGGCCCTGCATCAAGCGCTCACAACCGACAGCCATCGCCCCAAGCAGGGACGGCGCAGTGGTCGCGCCCTGTTTGCCCAGATACAGGCGCAGGGCTACCGCGGCGGCTACAGCGCCGTCACCGACTACATCCGGCGCTGGCGGGTGGAGTCGGCAGCCAGTCCGGCCAAGGCGTTCGTTCCGATGAGCTTCGAGCTGGGCGAGGCCTTCCAGTTCGACTGGAGCGTCGAAGCCATGGTCGTCGGTGGTGTGTTCTACAACGTGCAAGTGGCGCACCTGAAGCTGTGCGCCAGTCGAGCCTTCTGGCTGGTGGCCTACCCCAGCCAGGGCCACGAGATGCTGTTCGACGCCCACACCCGCTCGTTCCAGGCACTCGGTGGCGTCACCCGGCGCGGCATCTACGACAACATGCGCACCGCCGTGGACAAGGTGCAGCGCGGCAAGCAGCGCACCGTCAACGCCCGCTTCGCTGCCATGTGCAGCCACTACCTGTTCGACCCCGACTTCTGCAACGTCGCTTCCGGCTGGGAGAAGGGTGTGGTCGAGAAGAACGTGCAGGACAGCCGCCGGCGCATCTGGATCGAAGCCGCAACCCGGCGCTTCGGCTCGTTCATCGAACTCAATGCCTGGCTGAGTGAGCGGTGTCGTTCGGTGTGGAGCGACACCACGCACCCGATCCACCGGCAGTTCACCGTGGCCGAGATGTGGGAGTTGGAGAAGCCTCACCTCATGTCCATGCCGGCCCCCTTCGACGGCTACGTCGAGCGGCTGGCCCGGGTCAGCAGCACCTGCTTGGTGGCCGCCGCGCGCAACCGTTACTCCGTGCCGTGCGAGTGGGCCGGCCACATCGTCAGCACCCGCGTCTATCCAGAGCGAATCGATGTGGCGGCCGCGGACGCCGTCGTGGCGAGTCACGCCCGGCTGCCGGGCAGCGGCCAGACCAGCTACGACTGGCAGCACTACATTGCGCTGGTGCAGCGCAAGCCGGGCGCCTTGCGCAACGGCACGCCGTTCCTGGACCTGCCGGCGCCGTTGCTGCGTTTGCGCCAGTCGCTGCTCAGGCACGCTGGAGGAGACCGGGTCATGGCACAGGTGCTGGCCGTGGTGCCGCAAGCCGGGCTGGAGGCGGTGCTGGTGGCCATCGAACTCGTGCTCGAAGGCAGAGCGCCCAGCGGCAGCATCAGCGTGGAGCACGTGCGCAACGTGCTGGCCCGCTTGAACAGCCCAGCCACGCCGGACCAGGCGCAGACGTCCCTGCGACTCACCCAGGCGCCCAAGGCCGACACCGCGCGCTACGACCGGCTGCGCCCCACCCACCAGGATCATCTGGACGGACAGGAGGTTGGCCATGCGTGAGACCTCCATCGATGTGCAGGCCCAACTGAAGGCGCTGCGACTCAACGGCATGGCCACGGCCTGGGCCGATCTGACGGAGCAAGGCGGCGATACGACCCTGGCCGCATCACGCTGGCTGGTGGAGCACCTGCTGCAGGCCGAAGATGCTGACCGGGCAATGCGCTCCATTGCTCACCAGATGAAGTCGGCGCGCTTCCCCATGCACCGCGACCTGGCCGGGTTCGACTTCTCCGGCTCACAGGTCGACCGCGCGTTGATCCAGAAACTGGCGGACCTGTCGTTCACGCAAGATGCGCAGAACGTGGTGTTGGTCGGTGGCCCAGGCACTGGCAAGACCCACCTGGCCACGGCACTGGGGATTGCCGGGCTCACCCGGCACGCCAAGCGAGTGCGGTTCTACTCCACGGTCGATCTGGTCAATGCCCTGGAGCATGAGAAGAGCCAGGGACGTGCCGGACGCATCGCCATGAGTCTGGTGCGCATGGACCTGGTCGTGCTCGACGAGTTGGGCTACCTGCCGTTCAGCCAGGCCGGTGGCGCCTTGTTGTTCCACCTGCTGTCCAAGCTGTACGAGCACACCAGCGTGATGATCACCACCAACCTGACGTTCGGGGAGTGGTCCAGTGTGTTCGGCGACGCCAAGATGACCACGGCGCTATTGGATCGCTTGACCCATCACTGCCACATCATCGAGACGGGCAACGAGTCCTACCGCTTCCGCCACAGCACGCACGAAGCCAAGGCGCGCATCAAGACGCGCGAGCAGACCAGGAAGACAACTGCGGCTCAGGTGAGCGAGGTCGCGGAGGAAGGGGCCTCGCCTGACGGCTCGGGAATACCAACAACCGGTTCAAGAAAAGGAGGACCTACCGAGGCATCCAACCTATAGTTATCCACAGCTGGCTCCCACCGGAACCAGCTCCAGCCCCTGGTCAATGTTCGACTGGCACTGCTGATCTCGATTGCACTGGCGCTGACAGCGGAGCCGTCCGGTGCGGGCGCGAGACGCCCTTTTCACTTTCTGTGCAGCTGAAGCGGGTCAGCTGCCGCAGGGATCAATGCCTTTGCGTGGGTGACACGGCAGCCGGTGGACTTGCGTCACTGCGGCCAAGCCTCCTGGCCAGCTTGTCCTGCACCTCCTCGGCGCAGCCATGCCAGGCACGGCCACTGACCATGGGGGTGTCCAGTGCTTCGGGATCCATTGCAGCCACGTGCCCGGCGTACTGCTGCAGCGCCTGCATCACGAACGCCTGGATGAGCCCGCCGTAGGCACTGAACTCCATCAGTTCGATGACGAATTCAACGTTGGTCGATGGCATGCTCGCTCACCTCGCTCACTTCACATGTCGACTGAAGAATCTCGAAGCCCGCATCGGCCACGAGGCCCGGATCGAGCAACATGACCAGGTCATCCGAGATGCCCGAGCGCAACGACGCCCACACCTCATCGTCAAGGCCATCCTCGCGCGCACGAACCTTGGCAGCACCAGCGAGCGCTTCCTCATCGAAGATGGCAAGCTCGATGCTGAACACCACCACCGTGCGGGGCATGGACGACGTGCCGCTCATTCGCCCTCCCCCGTGTCGATGCGCGAGATCTCCGCGCCGAACGCCAGTGCCGCGTTGTCGCGGTTGGGCGCTCCGTTGTGGAGAATCCACCAATCGGGCGGGCTGTACGGAACGGTCATCACCCCCAGGTAGCCGCCTTGCGAGGCATAGCCCACCACCTTGGCGCGGCCGATGGCGTTGATGCGGATGATCACGTCGTCGCCGATCGAGGGGACCTCGAAGTCGGCCGACCACTTGAACAGGTCGTGGGCGAAGGGGTCGCGGGTATGGGGCGGCACTGTGGCGTGCCGCCGGAATCTGGTTTTCATGGATGTTTCTCTTGTGGATGTTTTTGTTGGGAAGGCAACACCGTCGCGCTGCCGAGCTGTCGGGATTTCAGGCGGCAGATCAGGCCGTCGCTCTCGCGCGCCACATCCCAGCCACGACGACCCAGGCTGCGGCGCAGCACGTAGGTCCATTCGCCGTAGGAGACGCGCAGACCCGGGCGGATGGCTGCTCGCTTAGCGGCCCGGTTCGCATGGAACTCACGCACCTTCTCGCGCCATGGCCCTGCGTAGGGCCCAGTCGGAGGACTGGCCCGATCCAGGAAGACCAGCGGACAGTCGAAGTAGTACGGCCCGCAGCTCTCGTCCATGCTCTTGACGGCCACTTCACCCTTCCTGCAATCGATGAGGGTCAGGCCGATCCAGATCCGCCCGGCGTGTTCACCCGAACGGTTTTCTGCCAGGAACCACAGGCGGTTGCCGATCGAGCGGTGAGCGAGCACCGCGGCGAAGCCCTCCACGTTCTGCAGTTCGTCATGGACGGCCTGCTCTTTGGACGCTCGGTAGACGATGCTTCCCATATCAGTGGCTCCCGTTGGACGGACGAAGCGAGGCGGCGCCGGCACAAAGTCGGCGGAAGGAAGGGGGCGGCGCAAAGCCGACGCCGGTTGTTGTGAGATACATGTGGTTGGGCATGAGGCAGACGTAAAAGAGCCCGCGCAAGGCGGGCTCGTGGGTTGAGTAGGGAAATTCCGGACATGGCCGCCGGCCGTCGGAGGTGGGTTGTCGCGCGCGTTGGCATGCGAGGGCGACGGGGCGGCACAATCGGCCCCATGAAGACCGCTGAGATGCTGACCGACGAGGAGCTGGGAGCCCTTGCGAGTGAGTGGCGCAAGAAGGCGCTGCAGGGAGACCTCCACGCGCGCGGCATTGCTCACGAGTTCGAGACAGAGATGCGCCGCCGTGTTGGTGCGCCGTCCACGAATTACGACGCCTTGGATCTGCGGCCTCTGGAACTACGGAAAGCAGCGCAGCCCCGGTGGTGGCGGTTCTGGCGAGCCGAGGGATCGCGGGCTTCGACCACGCACCGCTAGAGATTGAAGATCAAGGCATGGCCTGCTCACATTGAGCAGGCGGCGCCTGATCAAGCTCGACGCAGTGCCAGAACTCACGTTCGGCGTCGACGAGTCGGGAGATCTCGACCTCCTCGCGTTCAACGCGATGAATCTGCAGATCCTGCCCGCAGATCAACGCCACGACATCGACGGCCTGGGCGCCGGTGACGGCCAGTTGATGCAGCATCTGGATCCGAACGTAGGCGGGAAGACCTTCGACCCACAGCGCAGCCGCATCCATGCCGACGCATCGGCATTCCAGAAGCTGGACATTGGTGGCACCGACCACTTCGCGGCCCGGATGGGTAAACATCCAAGGGTGTTGCGGGTGCCGTAGAAAGGTGCTGGTGCGCCGCACCTGACGCCCAGTACGCACCGTGTAGTGCGCTGCCACGATGGGGTCGAGCAGTCGGCTCCAGTAGGCAGCATCATCGGGCATCGACGCAGCTCCCGGTGTCGGCTGTAGCAGCTCTGCGCGCTCGGTCTTCTCCATCCAGAGCCGAACCGGAGACTTGAAGGGATCCCGGCCCACGGCCGCAGCGGCATCCAGGTTTCCGATGCCAGTCTCGTACACGTTCGACCAGCGCTCGGACAGTTGAGCCTGCGCGCGGGTGGCCTGGACCAGTCGCAACGCCGGGACGCGCGAACGCGAGGGGGTTGTCGGGACGCGCTTAGAGCTGCCCGTATCAGGGTTCAGGTTCATCATGATTTCTCCTTGAAGAGTTGGAATCGATCGCCATCCAGCAAAAAGCCCCGCCCTCTGAATGCAGAGGCGGGGCTTCGATCGGGGAGGGGTGAGGTGAGAAGAGGGTCAGCGGCGCGAGGCCGAGAAGGTCTGGCCACGCGCCAGGCAGCGACGGTTGCGCAAGATTGCGTCGTCGACAGCCTCGCCGAGCGCCGCGCCGACAGCGCAGCCGGCGATGGCTCCGCTCAGGCCGCCGAGGATGGCGCCGGCGACGATGCCAAGAGGCGTGCTGGCAGTCGCCGTCGCAGCCATGGCCATGCCGATCTCGGCCCCGGTGATGACGCCCGACAGCGCACCGGAAACGCCACCGGCAGCTCCGGCTAAGGTGCCGATGGCCGCACCAGTCTTCTTGCCGGAGTCGCGGGGAACGGTGCGTCGCGACTGGCAGGCGGGGCAGGCGAAGTTCGGAGACTGGAAGTGGGGCTCATGGTCGGGAAAAGGTTCATCGTTGAACGTGGAGGATGTGAAGTCGTGATCCATGGGGTTTGGGAGTGCAGTGGCATCCCCGGGAAGGACAGAACACACGTCTGGCAGAACCAGACGGCACAAAACCCAGCACGGCGGAGGCCGGGCTGGGCTTTGCTGGAGGCGGATGGACTTTCTGCTGTCTATCCGGTGTAGTTATATGGGGCTGAAAATTTCTGGAGTCGCCGCGGCAGCTCGCGTCGGAAATTCCAGCAGAGGACAAGAAGCTCGAGGCTGGGCGCGCGGCAACTCGCCTGGCCTTCAACACAACGGCTATTCACGCATGAGCCGCTCAATACAAAGCAATCCGCTGCGTTGACTCTGAGCCATCACGTCGTTTCATTCGCGCCGAACACCATCGGTTTGATCGCTGTCCGGGACAGCCCGGGATGGTCGGTACTTCAAATCATCGTGTCCCAATTTCTTGACTATCCCTGCTCGGGCATTGCCGATCGCCATGCCCCAGGAGGCTGCTTTTTTTGCACGGCGGTCCATCTACGGACCAGGGCTGCGCTTTTCGAGCGGCTCGTCACTCTCCGGCTCCCCTACACCTTCGTTCAATAGAAATCTGGCCGGCGCTACTGTTGAATCACCAGTAAATCGCCATGCTCAATTCAGCGCCCACCCGCGAGCCCCCACCCAGCAGGAGCCATCATGCACGACCACATCGTTCCCCCATCCCACGACAGGCCCTTTCGCTTCGTGCAGCGCTTTCCAGTGCGGCCCAGTGCTACTTCGCTGCAGCAGACCGTGCAGGCGTGCCAGTACCGCGAGATGGAAAACGCATTTCGCGCAAGTGGCGGAATGATGAGTTCCGATGCTCAGAAGCTTGGTGTGAGCAGGCTGACGTTGTACAACTGGAAGAACCAGCTTCTGGGATGTGAGGCAGCCCCATCGAATACCGGGTGAGCCTTGGACTTGCGGCATAAAACCAGTCCAAGTTTTCCGCCGCACCCCCGGTGGCTCAGTTCTACTTCGGCGCGGACAAGCCAGGCTGTTGAGGCCAGCGCGGAAGTCGATGGCCTCGCGGTGCAGGTAGACCTTCAGCCCTTCGTCAAAGCGGAACACCGCAGCCTCCCGAGCGCATCAAGAAGTTGGCCTACTCGCTCCAGTTCGCAACCCCGCAGGTCGATCACCACGCCATTGGGCAATCTCGCCTGCAGGTCTATTGGCACGCTCATCGGCGCCACTGTCGCTTGCAACGTCTGAGTCTGCACCGGAACGAATGCATCCACATTGCTGGCCGACACCTGATCGTCGCGCGGCGCTGCACTGGCGGCTACCGCCCGATCATGCTTGCGCACCCACGTACTCAACTGGTTCGCGTTGATGCCGCAATCCCGCGCCAGCTTCACCATCGAGATTCCAGACGTCGCACAGGCCGCAATCAACTCCTGCTTGGCCTGCTTGTCATAGACGCATCGCCCATCTCGCTTGTGGCCCACCACAAGCCTTCTGGCCAGATCTTCTATCCACTCTGAAATGACGTTCCCATCTACATGAACATGGGAACGTAGCCTCCTGACTCAGCTGACCTTACGCAAGGGCGTGGAACATTGATCGCTTACGCTTGAGGTGCTTCCGTCGTCGACCTTCGGCAGGTCGAGACGGTAAGACTGGCCGCTTACAGCGTAGGAGTCTTCTTGCCCATTGAAGATAGCATCGTGATGACTTCGGTGGGTTTGTTTCCACGCAAGGCAACTGCTCGTCAATCAAACTCATAGCCAACTCCAGCACCGATATTGAACTTGGCACCGCTGTAGCCACCATGGATCTTGTAGACCCATTTGCCGTTGTCCGACCGCGCCGAGAAACCAACGGCCATCGCGCTATAGCCAGAGTAATTTCCCACTCCCAGTGAAAGCAACGTCTTGCCAGGTGTCATTGCTTGTGGCAATGAGCTCATGGCAGTAGCCATTGCGATCCCTGAGTAGGCAACACGCTGTGTGCCAGCCAACTGCGATTGCACTTGACTGAGCTGCTGCACGTTGACCGCGTCGCCGGGCAGAATGCCCGGTGCCACGTTGCTGATGCGCGTGCCGCCTGCCGCTTCACCGGCGCCCAGCGTGATCTGGTTGTAGTTCACCGACCCGTCGGGGTTGGTCGCGTACTGCACGCTGCTGGCCTTTGATGCCGCCGAGGCTGCCTTCAGTTGCGCCACGTTGGTCGCGTCGCTGTCGGCCGTGCCCGCCGCCACGCCGGTGATCTGGCGGAACTGGCCGTTGGCCGCGTCACCCACCGACACCGCTGCCTGCGTGCTGGTGGTCGCCCTGATGGCGGCCTCCTGCTGCGCCGACGCGCTGCCCGGCACGTAGCCGGCCACGCCCGCCGCAGTGGAAGCCACCGAGCCGGAGCCCAGCGCCACGCCGCCGCTTTGCTGCACTACCGCGCCGAAGCCGATGGCCGTGCCCTTGGAGACGTTCTGCGTCTGGCTCAGCGGCGTGCCGCCGGCATCCGCGTTGTCGCCCAGGGCCACGCCGCCGCCGCCGGCACGTGCATTGGCGCCGATGGCCTGCGAGCCCGTAGCCAATGCGCCGGTGCCGATAGCGATCGCATTGGTGCCTGTCGCCTGTGCGCCGAAGCCCACCGCAACCGCGCCGTCGGCCGTCGCCCTCGCGCCGTTGCCGGCCGCGAAGGAGTTGGCGCCGCTGGCCACCGACTGCGGGCCAATCGCCACGGCTTCCTGACCGCTGGCCACCGAGTCGCCCGCCGTCGATTTGGCGTGAAAGTACTTCGCGCCAGTGTTATTGATTGAGCTGACCGATGTGGACAAGCTGTCGATGCTGCTGTTCGTGGTGCTCAGCCCCGTGGACAGACTGGAGATGCCACTCGTAGCCGTGCTCAGACCTGACGACGTCGAAGTCGACAGGCTGTCCAGGTTGCTGTTCGTGGTGCTCAAGCCCGTGGACAGACTAGAGATGCCACTCGTGGCGGTGCTCAGGCCCGACGACGTCGAAGTCGAGAGACTGCTCACATTGCTGTTCGTCGTGCTCAGCCCCGTGGACAGGCTGGAGATGCCACTCGTGGCGGTGCTCAGACCTGACGACGTAGACGTCGACAGGCTGTCCAGGTTGCTGTTCGTGGTGCTCAAGCCCGTGGACAGGCTGGAGATGCCGCTGGTTGCAGTGCTCAGGCCCGACGACGTCGAAGTCGAGAGACTGCTCACATTGCTGTTGGTCGTGCTCAGCCCCGTGGACAGGCTGGAGATGCCACTCGTAGCCGTGCTCAGGCCCGACGACGTAGACGTCGACAGGCTGCTCACACTGCTGTTGGTCGTGCTCAGCCCCGTGGACAGGCTGGAGATGCCACTCGTGGCGGTGCTCAGACCTGACGACGTAGACGTCGACAGGCTGTCCAGGTTGCTGTTCGTGGTGCTCAAGCCCGTGGACAGGCTGGAGATGCCGCTGGTTGCAGTGCTCAGGCCCGACGACGTCGAAGTCGAGAGACTGCTCACATTGCTGTTCGTCGTGCTCAGCCCCGTGGACAGACTGGAGATGCCACTCGTAGCCGTGCTCAGACCTGACGACGTCGAAGTCGACAGGCTGTCCAGGTTGCTGTTCGTGGTGCTCAAGCCCGTGGACAGGCTGGAGATGCCGCTGGTTGCAGTGCTCAGGCCCGACGACGTCGAAGTCGAGAGACTGCTCACATTGCTGTTGGTCGTGCTCAGCCCCGTGGACAGGCTGGAGATGCCACTCGTGGCGGTGCTCAGACCTGACGACGTAGACGTCGACAGGCTGTCCAGGTTGCTGTTCGTGGTGCTCAAGCCCGTGGACAGGCTGGAGATGCCGCTGGTTGCAGTGCTCAGGCCCGACGACGTCGAAGTCGAGAGACTGCTCACATTGCTGTTGGTCGTGCTCAGCCCCGTGGACAGGCTGGAGATGCCGCTGGTTGCAGTGCTCAGGCCCGACGACGTAGACGTCGACAGGCTGTCCAGGTTGCTGTTCGTGGTGCTCAAGCCCGTGGACAGGCTGGAGATGCCGCTGGTTGCAGTGCTCAGGCCCGACGACGTCGAAGTCGAGAGACTGCTCACATTGCTGTTGGTCGTGCTCAGCCCCGTGGACAGACTGGAGATGCCACTCGTAGCCGTGCTCAGGCCCGACGACGTAGACGTCGACAGGCTGCTCACACTGCTGTTGGTCGTGCTCAGCCCCGTGGACAGGCTGGAGATGCCACTCGTAGCCGTGCTCAGACCTGACGACGTCGAAGTCGACAGGCTGTCCAGGTTGCTGTTCGTGGTGCTCAAGCCCGTGGACAGACTAGAGATGCCACTCGTGGCGGTGCTCAGGCCCGACGACGTCGAAGTCGAGAGACTGCTCACATTGCTGTTCGTCGTGCTCAGCCCCGTGGACAGGCTGGAGATGCCACTCGTGGCGGTGCTCAGACCTGACGACGTAGACGTCGACAGGCTGTCCAGGTTGCTGTTCGTGGTGCTCAAGCCCGTGGACAGGCTGGAGATGCCGCTGGTTGCAGTGCTCAGGCCCGACGACGTCGAAGTCGAGAGACTGCTCACATTGCTGTTCGTCGTGCTCAGCCCCGTGGACAGGCTGGAGATGCCACTCGTGGCGGTGCTCAGACCTGACGACGTAGACGTCGACAGGCTGTCCAGGTTGCTGTTCGTGGTGCTCAAGCCCGTGGACAGGCTGGAGATGCCGCTGGTTGCAGTGCTCAGGCCCGACGACGTCGAAGTCGAGAGACTGCTCACATTGCTGTTGGTCGTGCTCAGCCCCGTGGACAGGCTGGAGATGCCGCTGGTTGCAGTGCTCAGGCCCGACGACGTAGACGTCGACAGGCTGTCCAGGTTGCTGTTCGTGGTGCTCAAGCCCGTGGACAGGCTGGAGATGCCGCTGGTTGCAGTGCTCAGGCCCGACGACGTCGAAGTCGAGAGACTGCTCACATTGCTGTTGGTCGTGCTCAGCCCCGTGGACAGACTGGAGATGCCACTCGTAGCCGTGCTCAGGCCCGACGACGTAGACGTCGACAGGCTGCTCACACTGCTGTTGGTCGTGCTCAGCCCCGTGGACAGGCTGGAGATGCCACTCGTAGCCGTGCTCAGACCTGACGACGTCGAAGTCGACAGGCTGTCCAGGTTGCTGTTCGTGGTGCTCAAGCCCGTGGACAGACTAGAGATGCCACTCGTGGCGGTGCTCAGGCCCGACGACGTCGAAGTCGAGAGACTGCTCACATTGCTGTTCGTCGTGCTCAGCCCCGTGGACAGGCTGGAGATGCCACTCGTGGCGGTGCTCAGACCTGACGACGTAGACGTCGACAGGCTGTCCAGGTTGCTGTTCGTGGTGCTCAAGCCCGTGGACAGGCTGGAGATGCCGCTGGTTGCAGTGCTCAGGCCCGACGACGTCGAAGTCGAGAGACTGCTCACATTGCTGTTGGTCGTGCTCAGCCCCGTGGACAGGCTGGAGATGCCACTCGTAGCCGTGCTCAGGCCCGACGACGTAGACGTCGACAGGCTGCTCACACTGCTGTTGGTCGTGCTCAGCCCCGTGGACAGGCTGGAGATGCCACTCGTGGCGGTGCTCAGACCTGACGACGTAGACGTCGACAGGCTGTCCAGGTTGCTGTTCGTGGTGCTCAAGCCCGTGGACAGGCTGGAGATGCCGCTGGTTGCAGTGCTCAGGCCCGACGACGTCGAAGTCGAGAGACTGCTCACATTGCTGTTCGTCGTGCTCAGCCCCGTGGACAGACTGGAGATGCCACTCGTAGCCGTGCTCAGACCTGACGACGTCGAAGTCGACAGGCTGTCCAGGTTGCTGTTCGTGGTGCTCAAGCCCGTGGACAGGCTGGAGATGCCGCTGGTTGCAGTGCTCAGGCCCGACGACGTCGAAGTCGAGAGACTGCTCACATTGCTGTTGGTCGTGCTCAGCCCCGTGGACAGGCTGGAGATGCCACTCGTAGCCGTGCTCAGACCTGACGACGTCGAAGTCGACAGGCTGTCCAGGTTGCTGTTCGTGGTGCTCAAGCCCGTGGACAGACTAGAGATGCCACTCGTGGCGGTGCTCAGGCCCGACGACGTCGAAGTCGAGAGACTGCTCACATTGCTGTTCGTCGTGCTCAGCCCCGTGGACAGGCTGGAGATGCCGCTGGTTGCAGTGCTCAGGCCCGACGACGTAGACGTCGACAGGCTGTCCAGGTTGCTGTTCGTGGTGCTCAAGCCCGTGGACAGGCTGGAGATGCCGCTGGTTGCAGTGCTCAGGCCCGACGACGTCGAAGTCGAGAGACTGCTCACATTGCTGTTGGTCGTGCTCAGCCCCGTGGACAGACTGGAGATGCCACTCGTAGCCGTGCTCAGGCCCGACGACGTAGACGTCGACAGGCTGCTCACACTGCTGTTGGTCGTGCTCAGCCCCGTGGACAGGCTGGAGATGCCACTCGTAGCCGTGCTCAGACCTGACGACGTCGAAGTCGACAGGCTGTCCAGGTTGCTGTTCGTGGTGCTCAAGCCCGTGGACAGACTAGAGATGCCACTCGTGGCGGTGCTCAGGCCCGACGACGTCGAAGTCGAGAGACTGCTCACATTGCTGTTCGTCGTGCTCAGCCCCGTGGACAGGCTGGAGATGCCACTCGTGGCGGTGCTCAGACCTGACGACGTAGACGTCGACAGGCTGTCCAGGTTGCTGTTCGTGGTGCTCAAGCCCGTGGACAGGCTGGAGATGCCGCTGGTTGCAGTGCTCAGGCCCGACGACGTCGAAGTCGAGAGACTGCTCACATTGCTGTTGGTCGTGCTCAGCCCCGTGGACAGACTGGAGATGCCACTCGTAGCCGTGCTCAGGCCCGACGACGTAGACGTCGACAGGCTGCTCACACTGCTGTTGGTCGTGCTCAGCCCCGTGGACAGGCTGGAGATGCCACTCGTAGCCGTGCTCAGGCCCGACGACGTAGACGTCGACAGGCTGCTCACACTGCTGTTGGTCGTGCTCAGCCCCGTGGACAGACTGGAGATGCCACTCGTAGCCGTGCTCAGGCCCGACGACGTAGACGTCGACAGGCTGCTCACACTGCTGTTGGTCGTGCTCAGCCCCGTGGACAGACTGGAGATGCCACTCGTAGCCGTGCTCAGACCTGACGACGTAGACGTCGACAGGCTGTCCAGGTTGCTGTTCGTGGTGCTCAGCCCCGTGGACAGACTGGAGATGCCACTCGTAGCCGTGCTCAGACCTGACGACGTCGAAGTCGACAGGCTGTCCAGGTTGCTGTTCGTGGTGCTCAAGCCCGTGGACAGACTAGAGATGCCACTCGTGGCGGTGCTCAGGCCCGACGACGTCGAAGTCGAGAGACTGCTCACATTGCTGTTGGTCGTGCTCAGCCCCGTGGACAGACTGGAGATGCCACTCGTAGCCGTGCTCAGGCCCGACGACGTAGACGTCGACAGGCTGCTCACACTGCTGTTGGTCGTGCTCAGCCCCGTGGACAGGCTGGAGATGCCACTCGTAGCCGTGCTCAGGCCCGACGACGTAGACGTCGACAGGCTGCTCACACTGCTGTTGGTCGTGCTCAGCCCCGTGGACAGACTGGAGATGCCACTCGTAGCCGTGCTCAGACCTGACGACGTCGAAGTCGACAGGCTGTCCAGGTTGCTGTTCGTGGTGCTCAAGCCCGTGGACAGACTGGAGATGCCACTCGTGGCGGTGCTCAGACCTGACGACGTAGACGTCGACAGGCTGTCCAGGTTGCTGTTCGTGGTGCTCAAGCCCGTGGACAGGCTGGAGATGCCGCTGGTTGCAGTGCTCAGGCCCGACGACGTCGAAGTCGAGAGACTGCTCACATTGCTGTTGGTCGTGCTCAGCCCCGTGGACAGGCTGGAGATGCCACTCGTAGCCGTGCTCAGGCCCGACGACGTAGACGTCGACAGGCTGCTCACACTGCTGTTGGTCGTGCTCAGCCCCGTGGACAGACTAGAGATGCCACTCGTGGCCGTGCTCAGACCTGACGACGTAGACGTCGACAGGCTGTCCAGGTTGCTGTTCGTGGTGCTCAAGCCCGTGGACAGGCTGGAGATGCCGCTGGTTGCAGTGCTCAGGCCCGACGACGTCGAAGTCGAGAGACTGCTCACATTGCTGTTGGTCGTGCTCAGCCCCGTGGACAGGCTGGAGATGCCACTGGTTGCAGTGCTCAGGCCCGACGACGTCGAAGTCGAGAGACTGCTCACATTGCTGTTGGTCGTGCTCAGCCCCGTGGACAGACTGGAGATGCCGCTGGTTGCCGTGCTCAACCCCGTGGAGGTTGAAGTCGACAATGTGTAGAGCTGTGATCCATTCACAGCTTCAGCACTCGTGGCACTTATCGCCCCGGCCGCCACACCTGAAAGCAACACACCGCCGGTCGGCCCAGCCCCTGCCACGCTACTCAGGGTCAAGAGCTTTCCGCTCGTACCACCAGGCCGCAAATATATGAGCCCGTTGCCACCACTGACTTCGATCTGCGTTCCATTAGAGCTAACAAACGCAAAAGTCGAGCTCCCGGCGGTGCCGAAAATAGGCGCATCAGCCTGGGAGCAAGTATTGCCAGCGCCGTAGGCAGACCCTCCGACGAGATACGAGGCCGAAGAGGAGAAATTGCTGTTGCTTGCACAGAGCCCCGAAGCTTGCTGCGCCCGCACCTCCGACAGGAAAGCGATTCCGTCAAAGAAAATTAAAGTACCCAAAGCAGCTGCAGCGGCAACTTTTCTTAGACTCGGCTTCCCTCGTGCCGAATCATTTTCCGAGGCTGCGACCCAAGCGCCAAGTGCGTCATTCCAAATAGTTTTGTAGCACTTATTCATTTAATATCGTCCAGATAATTCAGATGAAAGTCTCAGAAGATTTGTCCAAAAAATTGGACATCAAGAAAAACTCCCCAACATCTTTCCCACGCTCAGTTATTCCAGTCGATACAGTCGACAGACTTCCGATGCCGATCGACGTGGAGGTCGACAGGCTCGTGACGCGGCTGTTCGTCGTGCTCATGCCAGTCGACAGGCCGCCGATGCTGCTTGTCGCAGCGCTCAGTCCGGTCGACACATCGATCTCGGCAACACGCGAATCTGGCCTTCATACCTTCGACCGGACTACTGAAACCACCCGCTCGCTTCACAGTTATGCACGAGCATCCAAAGTCTTCGGTGCGGGCTTTACGGGGAGCGAATTTTGGCGATCACTTGTCAGGCACTAAGTACTTTTGACAGAAGTTGACAAGTGGCATGCAAGTTGATTGATGGCTTGCTTAATTTTTCACGTTGGCAGGGCAAGTATTGACCTGTTGGACGCCAAATCTTGTTCGTTTGAGATTCAGACACAAGGCGCCATCGATGACCAAGCAAGGCTGAAGTTCATGGTCATGTATCCAGACGAGAAGCAAGCGCAGGCGGCTTTGCTCCGTATGCGTCAGACCAAAATCATCTTGACGCCGATGAGCGGCGAGTCCCCCGCGAACTCATCTTGATTCCGTCGCTCGGGGTTAGGCGTTGGCGGGGAAAAATCGATTCATGCTCTCATCCGCCACGATCTACGGCCTCTGCCCCGGCCGTCCGTTACCCACACTGGTCCAGAGCGCATGTTGTCTGCCCGCAAATCCGGCGTGCTGCACACCGACGAGACGCCGGTGGCGGTGCCGGACCCTGGCGCAGGCAAGACCAAGAAGGCCGACGAGCGCAATGCGTTCGATGCGACGCCGGGCGTCGTGTACGAGTTCTGCGCGGGCCGCGATGCAGTGCCCCATCAAGCTCCTCGGGCCACCGCGCGAAGGCGAGCGCGGGTGGCAAGGCACGCTGACGCAAGACGAGTTCGGCGCCTACGATAGCGTGCTGGACGCCAAGGAGCACCCGGGGCGCATCGCCGCGAGGTGCACAGCCCACGCGAGGAGGAAGTTCGACGAGTTCGTGAAGGCCAAGGCCAGCAGCATGGCACCTGCTACGCTACGCCGACATCTACCGTATCGAGCACGAGCTCGCCGCTATGACCAGCGACGAGCGCCTGGTCCAGCGCCAGGAGCCCACCATGCCGCTATGGGCGAAGCTGCACTCGTGGCTCAAGGGCGAGCGGGAGCAGGTGCCCGATGGCAGCGCAGTGGCCAAGGCCATCGACTACAGCCCCAAGCACTGGACGGCGTCGACGCATCACCTGGGTAATGGCCGGGTGCCGCTGAACAACAACCACCTCGAAGGCTAGATCCATCCCTGAGCCATGGGACGCCGAGCATGGCTGTTCGCGAGCAGCCAACTCGCGGGCCAACGTGCCGCGATCGTGATGAGCTTGCTGCAGTCGGCCAAACTCAACGGGCACGATCCGCACGCGTACCTCGCAGACGCCCTCGAGTGACTGCCGCCTCACCCAGCGAACCGCATCGACGACCTGCTGCCGCATCGCTGGCAGCCTCGCTAAGCGGCTACAGCTCGATCGCAGCCAGCCGCTTATATCGACGGCGCAAAAGGATGCATTCATGACGAACACCTCGGGCGACAAGGGCGGGATTGCCTGCGAGCCCGTCACAGCACAGCACTCAAGGCCTTGAACGCCAGAACGAGGGGATCACGGGGAAGCACTCCTCAGTTGGAGCAGCCGGACGCTCGCCGTGCTGGGCGATATGCGTCTTCGAGGAACAGTTCTCCATGCGTTCCAAAGAAGTGCACCTCAGCACGGGAAGCGCGCCAGCTTCGAGCCGCGGGCACAAGAGTTCATTCAGAGCCAGACGATTTCGTGAGGAGGTCGAGCTGGTAGCCGCTCCCATGTAGCGCTTTGAGACGGAATCCGTGACTGGCATTCAGGCCTAATTTTTGGCGAACGCGGTAGATGTGCGTATCGATGGTTCTTCCCATTGGAGCTTCGTCATGCCAGATGGACTTGAACAGGTAGTCGCGAGAGACAGGAAGACCGAGATACTTCAGCAGCGTTCTTGCGATCAAGAACTCCTTCATCGTCAACTTGACTCGATGCGCTCCTCGCGTGAAGGTCAGATCAATCTTGTTGAGTTCAAACCCATGCAATTTCTCAACAGGGCTCGCCAGTCCGGCCAATACAGGACGAGTGATCACCCTGATTCGGGCCATCAGTTCATGAGGACGCCAAGGCTTGACCATGTAGTCGTTGGCCCCCAACTCCAGCGCCTGGACGATCTCCATCTCTTCGGATTGCGCGGCCAGGATCAGGATTGGTAGCGTCGCGGGATGTTGGATTCGGATTTCTCCAAGGACTCTCAGACCCGTTGAATCGGGGAGATCCCAATCCAGTATCAAGAAGTCGAAGTTCTCTCTGAGTACCAGTTTCAGAAGCTCAGGGCTGCTGCGCGCCACAAAGAGTTCGTTGCCTTCCTGGTGCATGAGCCGGATTAAGGCGATGGCGTCACTGTCTGAATCAGTCAGAAATGCCCCCCGCGGCTTGCCCCCGAAACCGAGAGACCGGTGGTGAATCTGAGACTTGTAGGTGATCATAGCTATGGGCGAAGGTTGTGTGCGGTTGACTGCAGTGCCGATACGCAACTCGAACTTCTCGAGTGAGTGCAGACCGGCGAACTGCGCCCCCGCAGATTCAAAAAAATTTGCTGCCTCTTGCCCCCTCAGCGAAACACCGCGCTCTGCACGTCATCGCAGGGAGACTTGTCATTTCAGGTTCCTAGCCCCGTGTACGTCTTGCCGCAGGACGGAAGATCGAGCGGCCCGAAAGAGGCTGGTGGGCTTGTGTGCAAAGACGTGGTGAACCGCCAGGTTTCCGAAAAAGTCTTGCACTTGACACGTCGTCGAGCGCGATCACTTGCCTGGGGGCTGTACCTGCCAATCGGAGGAGGCCGAATGGCCGAGCGGCCAGTTCTGAATACGGCCATTCCCGCGACCACAAACATCCGGGCGTCGTTCCGCGGTTCCGGACGGAGGGCCGCTCGGCGAGGATGCGCCCGCCGTGCATCCTTCCCACGAGGTCGGCGTCAGAGACCGGTTACGTCGACCTCGACCACCCAGGGGTCGTCGTTGTCGAGGATTGCCGGCAGTTCGTCCAGGATATCGGCCACGGTACTCAAGCGCGTGTACGGCAGTCGTGCAGTGCGCGCCAGTGCATCGAAGTCGACGGCCGGCTCGTCGATGGTCATGCCCACAAAGCGATCAGCGGCGGCATGGAAGCCGCCCAATTCCTTGGCCACCCGCATCAGGATGTCGTACTTCTTGTTGTTGAACACGATGTACTTGACCGGTGTGCGGTAGTGGGCTGCCGACCACAGGCCCTGCGGCGAGTACATGGTCGCGCCGTCGCCCATGAGGCACAGCACGCGCTGCCGTGCACGCGCGAGCGAGACGCCGACCGCTGCCGGCATGCCGAATCCCAGCGCGCCGCCGCGAACAAAGTAGTAGCGATCGTCTTCTGTGGTCATCCACAGTTCGCGGACGGCGCCGAACGTACACGGAGCCTCGTTGACGATCGGCATGCCGGCCGGCCGTGCGGCCAGGACGGCGTCTACAGCGATCCTGGGGTGCAACGGCCCAACCGGCACGCACTGCCGCTTGAGCCGCTGGACGTTGTTTCCGTCATCTTGCAGACGGTCGCGCGCCGTGCCTGCGCCGAGCGCTCGAGCGATCTCTGCCAAGGTCAGGCGAGGGTCGCCGTGCATGGCAATCTCCGCCGGAGCGTCGTGCCCGAGCTTCTCGGCGACTGCGGAGATCTGCATGAATCTGACCGAGCTCGGAATTGGAGCGCCCTCGCTGTAGGGATAAGCGAGCAGCGCGTGATCGCCTACCATCAGCGCGACGTCATAGCCTGCGAGCTTGGCTCGGATGCCAGCGAAGCTCGGCGGCAGCACGCCTTTCCACAAGGGATGGGTTGTTGGAAAGAGATTTCCTCCAGCCAGAGGTGTCCCGTACACCTCGGCGTTGAGCGCCTCCGCTGCGGCCACAGCCTCGCGCACGGCATTGGTCTGTACCACTGCATCGGACAGCAGCAGCGCGATGCGAGGCTTCGGCTGCTGTGCCTGGTACCAGGCGAGGAACCCGGAGGTGTCTGCAGGCGCCGGCAAGGGCTCGGCACTGCGCTTCGGGATGTTTTCGCTTACTGTCTCGTCGAGCAGGTCCATGGGCAGTGACAAGAAAACGGGGCCTCGGGGGTGAGCATTCGCGATCGCGAAAGCTCGGCGCAATGCGGGCGCAATCTCTCTTGCGCTGCGAACCTCATAGGACCATTTGCTGACCGGTGCTGCCAGCGCGGTGAGATCGCCGCTCAGCCAGGGATCAGTGAACACATGCCGCGCGTCTTGCTGGCCCGCAGTCACGACCATCGGGGTATTGGTGTTTTTTGCGTTCACCAGCGCACCCATCGCATTGCCCAGCCCACCGGCCGTGTGCAGGTTGACGAATGCCGCCCGGCCGGTGGCCTGGGCGTAGCCATCGGCCATGCCCACGGCCGATGCCTCCTGCAGGGCCAGCACGTACTCGATGTCGGTGCGCTCCACCAAAGCCTCCATCAGTGGCATTTCGGTCGATCCCGGATTACCGAAGATCATGGAGACCCCCTCGTCCGCCAGCACGTCCAGCATGGCGGCGACCGCGGGTCGCGCGTTCTGTTTCTGTTCGTTTTTCATTTCAATCACTCATTCGCTCGCCGTGGATGTGAGGCGTGAGCCCGCGTCGCGCCTGCCGACATGGGGCCAAATCAGCGCAGTGCAGCGCACGCGGCCGCAAGTCGGTCGGCCGCATCGTTCAAGGTCTCTTCCGACGCTGCATACGCAATGCGGATGAATCCCGGCATCCCGAAGGCCGAACCCTGCACGCTGGCAAGGCCCGAGTGGTTCAGCAGATGCAGCACGAATGCGAGGTCGTCGTCGATCAGTGCGCCCTCAAGCGTGCACCTGCCCACGAAATGCGAACAGTTGATGAACAGGTAGAACGCTCCGTCCGGCGCTCTGCAGTGCAGTCCAGGGATCTGATTAACCTTTCGGACCAGCAGATCCCTACGGTTGCGGTAGGCGGCGTTCTGTGTCACCAGCGATTCCTGAGTGCCGTCCAGCGCTTCGACCGCTGCGGCTTGCGCAATCGTTGAGGCCGTGAACGTCGATGTCGCGGTGACCTGGGACACGGCGGCGACGAGCGGCTCCGGCCCGGCGAGGTAGCCGATGCGCCAACCAGTCATCGCGTAAGCCTTAGAGATGCCGTTGAGAATCAACGTGCGATCCGCCAGGTCGGGGGCCACGTTGACGATGTTGCTGAGAGGGTCGTCCCCGTAGTAGATGGACTCGTAGATATCGTCGGAGAACACCAGCACGTTGAGACGCTGCCGCAGCAGCGCAGCAATGTCCGCCAGTTCAGTGCGATCGATCACGGCACCGGCCGGATTGGAAGGTGAGTTCAGGATCAGCCATCGGGTCTTCTCGGTGATGACCTCAGCAATGCGCTTGGCACGCGGTACGAAACCCTCCTCCTCGCGCGTCGGAAGGACAACGGGCGTTGCGCCGCAGAGAAGAATGGCAGACACGTATGGCTGAAAGAACGGCGCGGGCAGGATCACCTCGTCTCCAGGGCCTACGGTGGCCAGCATGGTGTTGAAGATCGCCTGTGTGCCGCCGGCTGTGACGGTGATCTGGTTTCTTTGGTAGGTCAACCGGTTGTCGCGCAGCAGCTTGCGGCAAATCGCGTCCTTGAGCTGCACGGTTCCATCCATGGCGGCGTAGCGCGTTTCGCCGCGCTGGATGGCCTGAATACCGGCCTGCTTCACGTGCTCCGGCGTTGCGAAGTCAGGCTCACCCATGGACAGGTAGATCACGTTGCGTCCCTGCGCCTCCACCTTGCGTGCTGCTTGCAGCACCGCGAGGAAGGGAGACGGCTCCAAGGTTTTCATACGAGAAGCCAAGCGGTATCTGTCGGCGGCGAGCGTGGTCATGGTGTTCTGAGAGCGGGTTGGTTTCAGTGCGGGGCTCGTTTAAAATTTTCCGCCTCTGAGAGAGGCATTTGGTAGCGAATTTGTCCATGCCCACCAGCCAACTTGACATCGAGCGCCAAGCTTTTCTTCAAATAAAGCACTAGATACCAATGAAAACTTTGGATGCGATCGATCGACGAATCCTGCAGGCGCTGCAGCGCGATGCCAGCATTCCCAATACGGACCTGGCCAAACTCGTGGGCCTGTCGCCGTCGCCCTGCCTGCGGCGCGTTAAGCTGCTTGAAGAGGCCGGTGTCATCGAGCGCTACGTGGCGCTTTTGAACCAGGCAGCGATTGGCCTGAAGATGACGATATTTGTGCGGGTGACGCTGGACACGAAGGACTACGACGCAATCGAGAACTTCGCGTCGGAAATCAAGAGCATGCGTGAAGTGCTGGAGTGCCACCTGATGGCGGGCAGCTATGATTTCTTGCTGCGGGTGGTCGCTGCTGATCTGGATGACTATCAGCGCTTCCAGGCTCACCATCTGACCAAGATCCGCTGCGTCAAGATCGTCGAGACGGAGATTCCGCTGCGGAAGGTCTCGCGCACGACCGAGTTTCCGCTGTAGGACGTCATCATGCGCGCACGCTCCCCCGATCTCCCTGCACGTGCGCGGTGGAATAAATTGGCGCTGATGCAGAACAGGCCATTCAGGTCGAAAGGGTTGTCCAACAAGACTGCCGCGCCGGATGGATAGCGGCCCGCGGCCTCGCTGCCTCTGTCGTCCAGGCTTAGGGTCGCGTGCCACTTCTTGACAGGCTGTTTCCACGGCTCGCCCCGGTCAATCCACCATCACCGGAAACAGCACAAAGCCCGTGCCGCCCGGCTCGACCGTGCCCGTGAAGCGCCAGTCGATCGCGCCCGTGCCCCCAGCGGGCTGGGCGGTGGTGCGGGCCACCGCGCCCGCGGGCGGCGCGTTCGCCGGTGTGGTCTTGACGCAGCCCGTGAGCGACGCCGGCGTGGTGCCGGTGGTCGCACTCACGAAGGTCGTGTAGCCCGGCGTCATGTCGTTCACGACCATGCTGCAGAACGGCGCGTCCCCGTTGTTCGTGTAGGTGATGCGGTACTCGAGCGTCTCGCCCGACTTGGCCTGGTTGTTGACGCCGAAGGTGCCGCTTTGCGTGGTGTTGCGCACTTCCTTCTTCAGCTCCAGCGCCACGCCCGACGCCGTCGTGAGGTCGTCGAGCGTGAAACTGCCGCCGAACGACAGACTGGCTAATCGACCGGCCGGGGCAACGTCTCTGATCTTGGCGAAGCTCACTCAATGCCATTTTGAGGGGCCTCTTCAATTTCATTGCCCGCCCCCAGAACTTTATAGACAGACGAAAAATCATCTACCGGCGCAAGCGGCAGAACTCTACTCAAGTGATAACCCCTTTTATAAGCCGGCTGTAAAACAAACCCATTCCTCGGCTCCAGACTGAGTTTGCGCCGAATATTGCTAACACACACATCGATTGCTCTAGTCTTGACACCCAGCACCCCACCCCACAGCGAGGAATCAATCCACTCCCGAGTCAGCGTTTTTCCGCAATTTTTAAAGAAAAGAAGTGCCAACTCAAACTCCCTTGGCTTGAGAAAAACCTCTTTCTTCGTGGGCAAAAAAACCTGATTAATACCAAAGAATCGATACTCACCAAATTTCAGACCCATTTGATCAACCAAAGGCGCAGGATTTTCAGCCCTTTGCAACAATATTCGTATACGCCAATCCAGCTCCAGCTCATTGGCAGGGAAAAATGCAAGATCAATTGGAGAATTCAGCACATCCTGCCCGCACATCTCCACAAGCTCATCGATTGGCATAGAGCTATGCGCGTCCGTGACAAGCAAAAGTGCGGGAACACGCATCGACTTCGCCAGTGCAACCAAGTGCGCCCACTCACTCCCACCGTCCAACAAGAGAACCATAAGCCCAAAATTCTTTCCGCGACCAAATTCCCTGAGGAATTGAACTCCATCGGAAAGCAAGATTGGGCTTCGCCCGATCCACCTCAATTTTTCCGAGATTATCTTCGCCTTATTTTTGTCGTAGCAAATCAAAGCAACAGGATAAGATTCATTCGGATGAATCATGTGAGTCTCGCAAATCCATCAAATAATGATATGGGAATTAACCCAACCCATTCATCATTAAAAAGCAGCGTCAAATTCAGATCTCAAGGCGATAAAATTACGCACACAACGCCCCCAACAACAGAATTTTCAGGATACTTAAAAATCCAAATCGGAAACCGCATCATTTCGCAAATACTTTCGCCTTCAAAAAACCCTCGAAGCCTCCGCAACCTCTGAGAATTCTTTAAATATCCTATACCCTTGACAAGCAGTCACAATATTTGACAGATTTTGACAATCATTTAGTGATCAAACCGTCGAAGCGTCTACTCTTTCACGCTGGCACGGCTACCCGGTTGCCGATGGAGCAAACGGTGCGCAGGGTGACGCCGACCGGGGCTGCCGCCGGTTTCAAAGACACCTTTTGTCAAAGCAGGAGATGAAACCGATGGAAGCTCGTGGAGAGAAGAAGGACATTCAGCCGAGAATTCAGGCTTGAGGCGGTCAAGCCGGGCACCGTGCGCGGCTTGACTACGGCTTGCCCGGCCAAGAATTTGAGCGTGCTGTGCAAATGGATTCGCGAGTTGTGCAAGGCACCACAGGAGGCGCTCCCCAGCAACACCCAGCAGAAGGCCGAGGCTACCGAAAGAGCGAGGCGACGCGAGGCAATGAAATGGCGGCTTCGACCGGTCGCCGCAACACGGGATTGCTGGCTGACTGGGCCGCACAGCCGAACGACCGCAACAGCGGATCAGTTTCCCCCTGGCCGAGGGTGTTGTCCTTTCCAGTACGACGTCCACCAGAAGCGGCACATGAGCGCGCACAGGGGGCTTTCTCGATTGATGCCAACCATGAAGCCCGGAGTCAGGGCGGGCGCTTGTGCAACGCCCATTCACAAAGACGCCCCCCCCGCTGGTAAACGGCTGGGGCCGTCCCGCGGTCTGCCCGCCTGACCCGGCCAACAATGTCATCACGGCTAAAGGCCGAGTGACTCCATCCTCTGCCGCAGCCCGCGGTCCGACGCTTGGCACCCCGGTCCACAATGCACTTCCCCGTCGGCAGTTGCCCCCTGCGCTCCATCGGGCAGTCCATTGAATACGGGGCCTCAGTGGGAGTTCAACAGCTAAGGGACGAAGGCACCAAGGACAAAGTCGGAGTTGTTGCCCGAGGACGGTCTGCACAGGCCACCGCAGAGGCGCTGTGCTGCAGCGCGCGCCACGCGCCGAGCACGCACCCCAGGTGCGCGCGCAGGGCCTGGAGCGCGAGAATGAGGGGGTAGCCTTTGGGGGTACGGATAAAAACTTGGACTGGTTTTACGCCGTAAGTCCAAGACTCTCTCGGTATTCGATGGGACTGAGAGAGCCCAGTGAGATCTTGATCCGCTGTTCGTTGTACCAGCGGATATAGGAGTCCACTGCCTGTATGAACTGCTCGATGGTTGTGGACTGCCAATTGCGAGGATAGAACAGCTCGGTTTTCAACCGACCGAAGAAGCCTTCGCACGCCGCGTTATCAGGCGAGTATCCCTTGCGCCACATCGAGCGAATCAGCTTCGCATCGGCGATGCGCGAGAGCCAGCCTGGCCAGCGATAGTGGGCGCCACGATCGGAGTGAACGACGGGCCGGTCTTCGGTATCGACCACCGTCTCGATGGCCGCGTCCAGCATCGTGTTGACGAGTTCAGCGTCCGGGCGCGTACCGAGCGACCAGCTGACGACGATGCCGTCGAAGCAGTCGAAGCAGTCGAAGCAGTCGAAGCAGTCGAAGCAGTCGATCATGGGAGACAGGTACACCTTGCCGGCCGGGATCTGGAACTCCGTGATGTCAGTGAGCCACTTCTCGTTGGGCGCGCCAGCCCGGAAGTCTCGGTTCAGAAGGTTGTCTGGCGCTGGAATGATCTCCCCCAGGTATGAGCCATACCTGCGCCGCCTGGCGGCTTGTTTCAAACCGGGAGTCCATATATGTACAGCGTCGACCTGCATACGCCCAGCTTTTCGGCCACGGCCTGCGCGCCTTCTTCTCGGCTGCAAAGTTCAATGACTCCGGCGTGCTTCAATGCCTCTGAATATCTTGGAGGCGCAGACCTGCCAACCATAGCCTTCCTGGACTCAGGAAGGCCATGGTTGGCAGGCGTCATAGAAGCTCCGGACCAACCGGCGGCTTGTCTCTTCCTTGGCGAGATCGCGCGCGTGAGTGGGATTGCTCCAGGCCGATGCACACGCCGTGCTTACCTGGCTCAGCAAGACCAGGGGCCGTTTGCTGCGAAGTAAAAATTTATCAGGGATCTCCAGCGGTTCGTCCGCATTGCCCATATCAAGCTGAGGCCTCGCTCTCGGCGAGGCCGTCGCATACGGACAGAGTGAAGACGGCAAGAAGACACGGCCTACAGCCGCCCGCACATCAGTACGGGCTGGCACATGGTGTGGCGCGCAGGACGCAATCGCATGCCCCTTGGGCACAGAGCTTGTTCTTGACGGCTACCGATGCGCCTGCTTTTCAAACAGGGACCGTGAAGAATTCGTCGATGCCAGCAAGCGCTGCACCTTCGGGTCGAACAGAGCGGCCCGTGCGAACGCCACGTTGCGGCCCAGGCGTTCGACGCTCGACGCTCGCAGTGGCGAAGATGCGCCCCGCCTGAGCTGCCGCCATCATGTTGACGGTCAGGCTGATCGTCGCGCACGTGCGTCCGGGCTGCAGCTGTGGCCTGCGGCCGCTTGCGCAACCCTGGCGGCGATCTGCGCGCGCGTGGGATTGTCCCGCACGCCTGCTTGCGGCCCACCCGGGTCCGCAGCACTCACATGAAGGGCTGGCGTGGAGTCGGCCACCACAGACCTTCCTGCTTTTGACCCATGGTCGTGCGCAGCACGCCGATCCCGCCGGCCTCGAGTTCGACCACATCACCGGGCTGCAATTGGCGATTGAGTTCCAGAGCCGAGCCACCGCCCATGGTGCCGGAGCCGATCACGTCGCCTGGCTCGATGCGCTCGCCCAGCGACACGTAGGCGATCAACTCTGCCGGCGTCCACAACTTGTTGCCGCTGTTGCCGCGCGCCCAGGTCTCGCCGTTCACGCGCACCTCCATGGGAATGGCGTCCAAGTCGGCGAACTCATCCAATGTCGTGACCCACGGGCCGATGGCATGCGCGAAGTCCTTGCTCTTGGTCGCACCCATGCCGATGGCGAGTTCATTGTGTTGCAGGTCGCGGCCGCTGAAATCGTTGTAGAGCGTGATGCCGAAGATGTACGGCGTCGCCTCTTCCGGGCGAAGGTTGGAACCCTGGCGGCCAATGACATAGCCCAGTTCCAGCTCGTAGTCCATGTGCTGGATGTAGCCTGGCCAGGGCACCGTGGCGCCGTTGCCGATCACCATCACGGGCGAATTCTTCGCGAAGCCCGGAATCTGAAGAATCGCGTCGGGTACTTGCCGCTTCATGCGCTCGTGCCATCCTTTGATGTGGCCGGTGAAAGCGAGACCGTCACGCAGCACCGTCGGGTCGGATGCGGCAAGCCAGCTGACATCTGCAATGGGCAGCGAGGCGTCGTCACCGAACCGCCCCCCGATGACGACAGCGGCCGCCTCGGCCAGGTTGGCACCGGCGCCCAGCGCCTGCGTCAGACTGCCTGGAAAGCGTGCCTGCGCCAACCGTATGGCGCCCGCGTCGGTGGCATGAAAGCTGGCTTTTGCATGCAGCGCGGCGGCGCGCGCCAGATCGATGACGCGGCCCTTCTCGGGCTCAACCACGACTAGCCGGGCCACCGGACCGTCAGGGCTTTCTCTGGAAATACGACCGAACTTCATGGAACAGATCCTTTCTGTGCAATTGGCACATCGGTTGGGAAACAGGAAACACGAAACAGGACGCGACGGAGGCGCCGTCACTGAGCCTTGAAGCCGGTGCGCTGCACCACTGCGCGCCATTGGGCCGACTCCTCCCGCCGGCGCTCGGCCAGCCACACGGCGTCGCGCACATCCAGCGACAAGCCCAGCGGCGTGAGGGCGGCCTTGACGTCGTCCCGCCCGACCGCTTGCAACACCGCCCTGCCCAGGGCGGCGACAAGATCGGGAGAAGCGCCCGCAGGGGCGTACAGCGCGAACCACTCCTGGCCCACGACGCCCGGGTAGCCCACTTCGGAAAAGGTCGGAATGTGCGGATAGAAGGGATTGCGTTGAGCGCCGGAAGTGGCGAGCACACGCAAGCGGCCGCTTTTGATCAGCTCGGAGAACAGCGGCACTGACGCCATGCCGGCGCTCAGCGTGCCGCCAATGACCTCCTGTGCGATCTGCGGAGGCGCACGGTAGGGGACGTGCTCCACCTGGATACCAGCGACCGTGCCGAACAGCGTAGCCACAAAGTGCGGCGAGCTGCCACTGCCCGGATTGCCGATGCTGGCCTTGCCAGGGTTGCGCTTGCACCAAGCCACGAACTCCTGCAGCGTCTGCGCCGGATGGTCGGCGGCCACCACCAACGCGAAGTCGATCACGCAGATACTGCAAACCGGCACGAAGTCGCGCTCAGGGTCGTAAGGCAGCCGGGCATAGGTCAGTGGATACAGCGACAACGCAGCCACAGGCGTGATGGCGAGCTGTTGGGCCACGGCGGAATGCTGCTTGAGCGCGGCCAGCGCCAACTGGCCTCCTGCGCCCCCCTTGTTCTCGACGATGGTGGTGCGACCCAGCGCCTGCGTCAGCGGACGGCTGATCACACGCGCAACCAGGTCGGGCACGGAGCCCGCGGCAAAGCCCACCAGCAGGTTCAGCGGCTGCGCCTCGCTGGCGCGCGCAGCTCCCATCGAGGCCAGGCCAGCAGCAGCCAAGGCCTGCAGAGCGGTACGTCTTTCCATGTCTGTCTCCTAATGCCCGATAGGGCTGGTTTTCTTCAAATGCCGATCTATTATCGATACTCATCGTCTCGAATTAATGTTAACGAGACGTGACGACCAATGTCAACAGGACAGTTAGCCTCCAGGGAAATCACCTACCTTACTGACAGGTAGCGACATTGACTCACGCCCCACTTCATGAAACGCTTCGTATCGTTTTACAAATCACCTCATCCAGCACATGTCCACCGCTCATCCCGACGCTCAAAACCCGTTTCGTGCCGTGCGCCGCTTCGTCACCGGCGAAGACGCCGAAGGCCGCTCCTACTTCGCCTTCGATGGTCCCACGCCGAACCAGGTGACCGAGCCTGGAGTGCCCAGCGCGCAAGTGCCCTGGGCCACCGGTGAAGCCATCGCCGCCGGCGCGGACCCGGCGCCTGCTGGCCATCCGTTCGGCTTCCATTCCCCGCGCGGCACGGTTTTCCGGATTGCCGACTTTCCGCCCGACGCACAGTACGACCACGCCCGGCTGGCGCGCTTCATCGATGACAACGGCGTGCATGCCAGCGGCCCGGCCGATCCGTCTCGCCATTTCTGGTTCCACAAGACGCAGACGCTGGACTACGCGATCTGCCTGGAGGGCGAGATCTACGCCATGCTCGACAAAGAGGAGCGACTGATGCGCCCCGGCGACGTGCTGGTGCAGCGCGCCACCAACCACAGCTGGTCCAACCGCTCCGACAAGCCCTGCCGTATGGCCTTCGTGCTGATCGACCTCGCGCTCGAAGGCAAGCACAAGCCCTGAGCGCCCGAGCCCCCACGCCAAAAAGAGAGACAAACCATGAGCAAGGTCATCATCACTTGCGCCGTCACTGGCGGCGCGCATACGCCCTCGATGTCGGAGCACCTCCCCATCACCCCTCAGGAGATCGCCGCGCAGTCCATCGCCGCCGTCGAGGCGGGTGCGGCCATCATCCACTTGCATGCGCGCGATCCCGCCACTGGCAAGCCCACCGGCAGCCCCGAGGTGTTCCGGCAGTTCGTTGGCGAGATCAAGGCCGCCACCAACGCCGTGATCAACATCTCGACCGGCGGCGGCGGGCCTTCGATGCCGATCGCCGAGCGGGCCGCCGCGGGTCGCGACCTCAAGCCCGAGATGTGCTCGCTCAACATGGGCTCGATCAACCTGGTACTGTCGGAGATGGCTGGGCGCGACCGCGACTGGAAATTCGACTGGGAGAAGCCCTTCCTCGAATCAACCCGGGGCATGATCTTTCGCAACACCTACGAAGACATCGAGTGGATTCTGGAGAACGTGGGCCGCACCGGCGGCACGCGCTTCGAATTCGAGTGCTACGACACCAGCCACCTGTACACGCTGGCCCATTTCCTGGAGCGCGGGCTGGTCAAGCCGCCTCTGTTCGTGCAGAGCGTCTTCGGCCTGCGCGGCGCACAGGGCGCACACCCGGAAGACGTGCTGCACCAGAAGCGCACCGCCGACCGCCTGTTCGGCAGCGATTACCACTGGTCCCTACTGGCGGCCGGCAAGAACCAGATGCCCCTGGCCACAATGTCGGCCATTCTGGGCGGCAACGTACGCGTGGGCCTGGAAGACAGTCTCTACATCGGTCGCGGCGAGCTCGCCGAGTCCAACGCACAGCAGGTGGCCAAGGCTCGGCGCATCCTGACCGAGCTGGGCCTGGAGATCGCCACGCCCGACGAGGCGCGCCAGCTTCTGGATCTCAAGGGCTCCGGGAATGTCGGGTTCTGAGGCGACCCCGGCGGCTGCAGACGGCGGGCTGGCCGTGGCGCCTCTTCTGCAGCCACTGAAGCTGAATCACCTGATGCTGGCCAATCGCATGGTGATGGGCCCGATGGCGGTGACGGCGCCGGACCGCGAGGGCCGCGTCACGGACCAGACCCTGGCCTTCTTCGAGGCCCGGGCGCGCGGCGGCGTGGGCATGATCATCGTCGGAGGCGCCATCGGAACCCAGCGCGGCTGGGACGAAGCGCCGTTCAGGCCCATCCTGCGCATGGACAGGGACGAGTTCCTGCCTGGGCTGCGCCGACTGGGCGACGCCATGCACGCTCTGGGCGTGCCGCTCATCGCCGAGGTTTCGACGGCCTTCGGCCGCATGGGCGTGCCCACCGCCGATCGACCGTTGATCTCGGCCAGCCCACTGAACGTAGTCATTCCTGAGTCCCGCTTTCCGCGCGGCCTGCACGTGCCGGGTGGCCGCACGACGCCCATGCCCCAGGAGGCCAGCGTGGCCGAAATCCAGGCCTATGAGCGCGAGACCATCGAGTCCTCGCTGCGCATGCAGCGGGCCGGCTGGGACGGCGTCGAACTGCCGGCGCACATGAGCTATTTCCTGGCCTCGTTCCTGGCGCCTCGCACCAATTGGCGTGCTGACGCCTACGGCGGCTCGGTGCCCAATCGCGCCCGCATGCTCGCCAACATGGTGCGGGCGATCCGTGAACGCGCCGGACCGCGTTTCGTCATCGGCCTGCGCCTCGTCTCCAGCGATCAGGTCGAGGGCGGCCAGTCGTCCGAAGGCTATGCGGCCATTGCGCGCGAAGTCGAGGCCGCGGGCCTGGACTATGTCGCGCTCTCACAGGGCTGCTACGAAACCATGAACGTCGGCCTGTCGGTGCGCGACGGAACGATCATCGAGGATGGCGACGCGGCCGCCTTTCGCCAGGCCGTGTCGGTGCCACTACTGCTGCCAGGGCTGCACGACCCCGTCCAGGCCGCCCGCGCGATCGCTCAGGGGCATGGCGACCTTGTCATGCTGGCACGGCCGCTGCTCGCAGACCCCGAGTACCCGCGCAAAGTCGTCCAGGGGCGCGTGGCCGACATCGTGCGCTGCGAACGCGACAACCTCTGCATCCGGCGCCTGATGTTCAACATGCCGGTGCGTTGCTCCGTCAACCCCCGGATGGGGCTTGAAAGCAAAGCGCCTGGCAGCCTCGGCGACCCCAAGCGCCTGTTGGCCGCCCCCCTCGAATACGCGGTGCTCGCTCTCACGGGCTCCAAAACCCTCATGGGCTTGGCAGGCAAGCTGCTGCGGGCCAGGGCAACGCCCCCAGGCCCCGGTCCGCAGGAAGCCGTGCCGCCAAAAAACCGGACATGATCGCCAACAAGGGGCGGGAATCCCGGGCGATGGCCGCAGAGCGCCAACAGCGAAAGGTAACATCGACCTTCAGGCCTTGTTTCCGGGAGATCCATTGACATCGAGAGCCACAATCCCTTCCCGCGATGGGCGAGAAGCGAGGCCCCGCAAGCTCACCGTCGCAGCTGCGAAGGCCACGCGCACAGTTGCCGCCGCGGAGCCGCCGGAAGACCGTCGGCGCTCGCCCGGACGCACCCGCAGCGACACATCCCGCACCGCCATCCTGCGCAGCACCTTGAAACTGCTGGAAAGCAACACGCTTCAGCAGGTGTCGATCGAAGCGATTGCGCGCGAAGCGGGCGTCGGCAAGGCGACGATCTATCGCTGGTGGACGTCGAAGGCTTCCGTCGTGATCGATGCCTTCATGCAGTACCACGTGGCGCACACGCCCATGCCCAAGAAAATCTCGGCACATGAGGCACTCAATCGGCACTTGCACTCCCTGATCGAAGAGTATGGCGGCCGCTCGGGCCGTCTGGTGGCGCAAATTCTGGCCGAGGGTCAGGGCGACCCGACGGTGCTGCGGGAGTTCCGAGAACGTTTCTTCTACGGCCGGCAGGCCGTGGTGCGAGAAGTCATCGAGCAGGCGTGCCGTACGGGTGAGTTCCGGGCCGACCTGGACGCGGAAACGGCCATGGACATGCTTTATTCGCCCATCTACTTCCGCCTGCTCATTGACCACCTGCCGCTGGACAAGGCCTTCGCCGATGCACATGCGGCCACCATGCTGAACTTGTTGAGCGCGCCTACCGCCGAGGTCGTCGGCAAGGGCGCCGTAAAGGCAGCATCCGGTCCGCCTGGAAAAAACACCCAGCCCGAAGCAGGTGCCGCGGCTAAGCGGTATCGGCGCGGCTGACCTAAGCATTCGCCGGGTCCAGCCGGGTGTCACCTTGACCGGCACGGACCTGCTCCACCAAAGCCTGCACCATGCAACGCAGTTCCAGCGCGGAACGCGCCGCGCCGTAGACATACCGGTCCGGCCGCACCACGGCGGCCACGGCGCCGCATCCATTGAGCCAGGCCGCTAGTAGCCCATCGCGCTCCTCGACGACAGCCAGCCCCTCTTCCTCGCACGTACCGGGTGCGGCAATGCGCAACCGGCACCCATCCAGGGCCTGCCAACGCGCATCGAGTTCGTCGCTCCAGGCCGGCCCCTCCTGCGCATCACCCCCGCCGTTCAGCAAGAGGATCGCCCACCTCGACCCCAGCACGTCGTCAAGGCGCTGCCATGCGCCGCCGCCTTGGCGCACCCAGGGCTGCACGAATAGAGCCCCGGCGCCTGGCGCCGGCGCGCCCGCGGCGTCGCGGGCGATCAGGCCGGCCTCCAGCCCGGGAATGAAGCGCTGGCGCACCGTCTCGGCACGGCCTGACGCAAGTTCCTGCACCATACGCACATCGCGTTCACGCGCCGCTTCGGGATTCAGCTCGCCGATGATCAACCCGAAGGTCTTGGCATGCTCGACCACCGTGCGCACATGGCGCTTGCGTTCGTCGGTGTAACTGTCCAGCAGGTGGTCGGCGGCTTGCCCGCGCATCACCGCGTCCAGCTTCCAGGCGAGGTTGAAGGCATCGCGCACACCCGCACACAGGCCCTGCCCCAGGAAGGGCGGCATCTGGTGCGCTGCATCGCCGGCCAGAAACACACGTCCCTGCCGCCACTGCTCGACCACCAGCGCGTGGAAGCGGTAGACCGCCGTGCGGCAGTGCTCGAGGCCGTTCGTGTCCACGAACTCACTCAGCACGCGCCAGACCGCATCGTGGTCCTGAAAGGTCTGAGGCGTCTCCTGCGGCAGCATCTTGATCTCCCAACGCCGCAGCGCGCCGGGGCCCACCATGTAGGTGCCGGGACGCGAGGGCCGGCAGTACTGCACCGCGCGCGACGGCAGGTCCAGCGGGCCGCGCAGCCAGGCATCGACGATCAGCCACCACTCGTCAAAAGCCAAGTCCTCGACTATCGGCTGCATCTGCTTGCGCACGGTGCTGCTCGCACCATCAGCGGCAACGAGATAGCGCGCCTTTAATGTGAAGGCTGCCTCATCGGCCAAGCGCTGCACGCGAGCCTCGACACCCTGAGCGTCCTGCGCGACATGCGTCACGCGGTGCGCCAGCAGCGTGCGAACCTGGCCGACACGCTCCACCGCTCGGCGCAGCGCGGCTTCCAGCTCGGGCTGCAGGAACATGAAGTTGGGCATCCAGCCCAGCGGGTCTGGCGGCGGCGCCGGATAGAAGCGCTTGATGATCTGGCCGTCCATGCCCAGGTAGTCGGTGCCTGGATGGGGAATGGCCTGCGCTGCAACTTCGTCGGCGATGCCGAGCTCCTGGAAGATGCGCAGCACCTCTTGGTCGGCAGTGATCGCGCGCGGCTTGTCGTAGATCGCCGCCGCCTGCTCGACCACCACGACGCGCCAGCCGCGCTTTGCCAGCAAGGCCGCCATCGTCGCGCCGCTGGGACCGTAGCCGGCCACCAGCACATCCGCGTCGAAGGCCTGGTTCTCGTTGCTCGTCGCCTTTCTCATCTCAATCCGCCTTGATGCCACGTGACCTGATCATCGGATCCCAACGAGCCTGTTCGGCGTGTACATGAGCCTGCAGTGTGGGGCCGTCGCTGGGCGTTACTTCCATGCCCAGTTCTTCGAGCTTGCTGCGCACCGGCGCCTGCGACAACGCGGCGCCCAGTTCGCGCGACAGGCGCTGCAACGCGCCTGCTGGCGTCTTCTTCGGCACCACCAGCCCCTGCCAGGCGTAGACACCTTCGCTCACCAGTCCCAGTTCTGCGAGCGTGGGCACCTCCGGCAACTGCGGAAGCCGGCGCTCGGACGTGACCGCCAGCGCCTGCAGCTTCTGGCTGCGCACATAGGGCAGCGACAGTGACGGCGCAAGCACCGCCACCGGCACCATGCCGCCCAACAGGTCTTGCAGCGCAGGCGCATCGCCGCGGTAGGGCACGTGCACCGCGCTCAGTCCGGCCCGGGACAACAGCAGTTCCATCGCCAGGTGGTGCGGTGTGCCGACCCCTGCGGAGGCGTAGCTGGCTTGTCCGCGCCGCGCCGCGGCCGTGAACTGCTCCAGCGCACCGATGCCGCTGTTTGGGTGCGTGGCGATCACCAGGGGAAAGCGCGCCATCAGCCCCACAGGCGCGAAGTCGCGCAGCGGTTCGTAGCGCACCTGCGGATACAACACCCGATTGAAGACCATGATCGCGACGTCGCCTGTTAGCAGGGTGTGGCCGTCCGACGCCGAAGCCGCCACGTGCTCAGCCGCCAGCGTGCCGCCCGCGCCGGTCTTGTTCTCGACATAGACGGTCTGCCCCATCTGCGCCGACAGCTGCGCGCCGACGGTACGCGCAAGCACATCGGTGCCGCCACCCGCGGGAAAGCCCACGACCCAGCGCAAGGGCTTTTGCGGGTAGTCCTCGGACTTGGCCCAAGTGGCGGGCGCTGCCATGGCTAGGCCCACGCCCAGGTTGAATTGCCGACGCCGCAAGGGGGGCCGTGGTGAAACGTTCATGCTCATGTCTGCTCCGAGTGGATGCAGCCCCGCCGGTGCGCGACTGCCTCTGGGTGCTATGGGATGGGATTCAGTTCGTCCGTTCGTAGCCGCTCTGCCCGCCAAACAACCTGGCGCGCTGCGACCAGTCGCGCGTCTCGTTCCACAATGCCAGGACCTGGGCCGCTTCTTTCTCGAACACGCGGTAGCGCGACGGATCGCAAGTGCGTGCGGTCAGCTCCAGCCGGTGACCCGAAGGGTCGAAGAAATAGATCGACGTGATGAAATCATCGTGGTTGGTCGGGCCCACGACCTCCAGCCCTTTGGCCTCCAAGGCTTTCTTCGCCGCCAGCACCGTGTCGGTACCGTCCACCTCGAATGCAAAGTGCTGCACCCATGACGGCGTCGCGAGGTCGCGGCCTGAGGGCTCACCCGCGTCGCGCGGGCACTCGAAGAAGGCGATGTTGCTGCCGTCCTCCATCTCGAAGAAGATGTGGATGTGTGGGCTGTACTTACCTGTGGAGGGTACGTGGTCCTCGCCCATGGCATGCGAAAACTTCAGGCCCAGCACCTCAGTGTAGAACCTGACGGTTTCAGCGGCGTCCTTGCAGCGGTAGGCCGCGTGATGGAGCTTCTTGCAGAGCATGGTGTGATCTCCTGAAGGGTGCACAAGGGGAACGGTGAGCAGGTCATTCCTGCCAGATCGGCGTGAAGAAGGGAGCCGGTGCGAGGATTCGCGATTCCTGGCTGACCAGCATCGGAAGCATCTCGCGGACGTAGGCCTTGAAGCCCTCGTCGGCCAGCAGCACGGCGCGGCGCTGTTCGCGCTCAACGAGATCGGTGTAAGCCCACAAGTGCACCACCTGATTGAGGACGCCGATCTCACTGCGGTAGTAGCCCACCATCCGGCCGAGGATGCGGCGCTGGATGGCAAGCGCCTCGGCTTCGTAAAGGCTCAGATACGCGTTTATCTGACCCGGATGCAGCGTGTACGTGCGTTGTTCGACAAGCATGGCGACCTCGTTGCGGGATCAAGCGGGTTCGATGCATTGGTCGATCGCACCGAAGATGCTGCGGCCTTGGCCATCCAGAATTTCGATACGCACCGCATCGCCAAAGCCCAGCCAAGGTGTGTTGGCCTTGCCGGTGGCCAGCTCCTCGTCGGCGCGCGCCTCGGCGATGCAGGCGTAGCCGGTTTCTGCATCCTGGTTGGAGACGGCACCAGCGCCGATGATCGTGCCGGCCGCCAGGGAGCGTGTGCGCGCCGCGTGCGCAATCAGGCGCGGATAGCTGAAGAACATGTCGCGCCCGGCGTTGGCGCGGCCCATGGGACGGCCGTTGACGAAAGACAGGATCGGCAAGCTCAGCTTGTCGCCGTCCCAGGCACTACCCAGTTCATCGGGCGTCACCGCCACCGGTGAGAAGGCGCTCGTCGGCTTGGCCTGCAGAAAGCCGAAGCCCTTGGGCAGCTCGGTGCGCGTCAGGGTGCGCAGGGTGTAGTCGTTGAGCAGCATCACCAGTTGGATGTGCGAGGCCGCCTGCGCCTCGCTCACGCCCATGGGCACGTCGTCCACCACCACCGCCACCTCGGCTTCGTAGTCCAGGCCAAGGGCCGGATCGGGCACACGCATGGGATCGCGCGGACCGTCAAAGCGGTCCGACAGCCCCTGGTACATCAGCGGATCGGTCTTGTAGTTGGGCGGCATGTCGGCCCCGCGTGCCTTGCGCGCCTTTTCCATGTGGTGCAGGTAGACCGAGCCGTCCAGGAACTGGTAGGCGCGCGGCAGCGGGCTAGCGGCCTGCACCGGGTCGAAATCGAAGGCATCAGCACGTTGCCCAGCCTCCAGCGCCCGAGCCACTTCGGCCAGCCGCGGCGCGACCTCGCGCCAGCGCTCCAGCGCCTGCTGCAACGTGGGAGCGATCTCCGGCACGCGCACGGCATGCGCCAGCGCGCAGTCCACGACGACCAGGGCACCGTCGCGGCTGTCGTTCTTGATGCTTGCAAGTTTCATGAATTTCCTAGGTTGAGGCGGTTGCTCATGGCCGAGAATTCTGTAAGCAGCCCTTCATTCGTTCCCCTACTTTTCCGTTCAATGGAATCCTCTTTGACGCTCGAACATGCCGGCCCGCTCAAGCGCGCCATGGCGCTGCTGCGCGCGCTGGCCACCGCCGGGCCGCGCGGACTGCCGCTGTCGCGCCTGGCATCGGCGTCGGGTTTGGCACCGTCCACCGTGCACCGGTTGCTGAGCCAGTTGGTGGAGGAAGGGGCTGCGCGCCAGATCGAAGCCACTCGCTGTTATGCGCTCGGGCCGGTGGTATTCGAGCTGGGCCTTGCGGCGGCGCAGCAGTTCGACATGCGCGCGGCCTGCAGGCCGGCGGTGGAGCGGCTGGCGCTGGAGGCCGGCGACACGGTCTACGTCGTGATTCGCAGCGGCGATGAGGCGGTGTGCATCGAGCGCCACGAAGGCCCCTCGCCGATCCGCGTGCTGACGCTGCAGATCGGCAGCCGGCGCCCGCTGGGGCTGGGTGCAGGCGGTCTGGCGATCCTGGCCGCACTGCCTGACGAGGAGCGCCATGCGATCCTGGACAAGGTGGCCGGACGCATCGCCGTCGACTATGACTTTCCCGAAAAGGCGCTGCGCGAGTCCATGGCCGCAGCACGGCGGCAGGGCTACGCGCTCATCCGCAACCGCATCACGCCCGGCGTCACGGCCATCGGCATGCCCTTTCGCAACACGCTGGGGCGCGTGGTGGGCACGGTGAGCATCGCAGCCATCAACGCGCGCATGACACCCGCGCGCGTGGCCCTGCTACGCCCGCAGATCGAGCAGGCCATCCGGGGCATCGAGGTCGCGCTCGCGCGTGGCTGAGGCGGGCGGACACCGAGCCGACCCGCGCTACCGAAGCGTGCCACTGAAGCACGCGAACCAGGCACATCGCTGACGCGCGCCCGAAACGCGCGGCTGAACAGGCACGGCCAGGCCCCTGCGCAGCGTTGCTTTCGCCCTTGCGCAAGCCGACATCTGCACCACTCGCACCACGGTGCAAACCCTCATATCAAAACGATACGCATCGTATAGATTAAAGGTATGGACGCACTTGATCCGTTGCACCAGCAGCCAGACGGGCGAGCGAACCCAATTCAGAAGAACCTACAGGAGACTTCATGAGCCACATACATCGGATCGTGATCATTGGCGGCGGCATCGCAGGGATGACGCTGGCGCACGGCCTGGCCCGCGCAGGCCACGCGGTGCGCGTCATCGAGGCCGGCCAACGCACGGAGCAGCTCGGCACTGGCATCATGCTGCTGGGCAACACCCTGCGCGCGCTGGACCAGGTAGGGCTGGCGCAGGATTGCATTGCGCGCGGCTTCGCGTGGGACTCCATCACCAATCGGGACGCCACGGGTCGCACGCTGCACCAGCAAAACGCCGGGCGCGTCTACCGCTCCGACGCACCTGCCGCCATCGGCATCATGCGTCCGGTGCTGGCGAAGGTGCTGACCGAGCACGCCGAAGCCAACGGCGCGCAGCTGGACTTCGGCACCACGGTGGAGGACTTCGAGTCTGACGCCGACGGCGTGAGCTACCGACTGTCCACCGGCGAAACTGGACGCTGCGACTTGCTCGTAGGCGCCGACGGGGTCTATTCCAAGGTGCGCACGCGCGCCTTCGGTAGCCAGTACCAGCCCAAGTTTGCCGGCCAGGGCGTGTGGCGCTACACGGTCGAGCGACCAGCCGGACTGGAAGGCATGGTGTTCTGGCATGGCGAAGGGCACCAGACCGTTGGAACGCTGCCGCTGTCCGAAGAGCTGTGCTATTTCTTCTCACTGGAGAACTCGGCGCAGCACGTGCGCTTTCCGACCGAGCGACTGGGCGAGCTTCTGCGCGAGCGCCTGGCGCCCTTCACGGCACCGGAGATCGCGGAAGTGGCCGCGCGCATTGATGGCACGCGCCACGTCAGCTTCCGGCCGCTCGACATCCTGCTCATGCCCCAGCCCTGGTATCGCGGCCGCGTGGCCCTGGTGGGCGACGCCGCGCATGCCATGACGCCGCAGATGACTTCCGGTGGCGGCATGGCCATCGAGGACGCAGTCGCACTGGCGCAAGAGCTCAGCCAGCATGCCTGCGTGCCTGAAGCGCTGGCCGCCTACTGCGAGCGGCGTGCGCCCAGAGTCAAGCGCCTCTACGAGATCTCGCTGGAGATCTGCGTGAACGAGCAGGCGGGCGGCGACGGCGGACGCGGCATGGAACTGCTCATGGAAGGTCACGCCCTGCTCGCTCAACCGTTTTAAGGACATCTCCGCATCATGACCGCCCCCGTATTCATCTCGAGCAGTGCCGCCCAGCAAGTCTTTCGCTGGAAGGATGCGATCGAAGCGCTTCAGGCGGCCTATGCACGCCCCAATGACGCCGCTGCAACCCCCGCGCGCAGCATTGCCGCCTCCGACAAAGCTTGGCTGCGAACACTGCCGGCCGCGCCAGCGGGCGGCCGCTACTACGGTGCCAAGCTCATGGGCGCTGCCGCAGGCGTGGTGTCGCCGAGTGTCGAGTACGTCATCGTGCTGTTCGATCGGCACACCAGTCGCATCGCAGCCTTCATCGACGGCAACCTCGTCACCGGCTTGCGCACCGCCGCCACATCGGCCGCGGCATTGGACCGGTTGGCGCCTCCGGGTCCGGCCCGTCTGGCGGTGCTCGGCAGCGGCCTGGAGGCGTCGATGCATACGCGTGCGTTCGCCAGCATTCGCCCACTCACCGAAGTTGTGGTCTTCAGCCCCACACCGGAACGCCGTGTCGCCTTTGCGGAGGCGGTGACACGCGATCTTGGCGTAGCCGCACGCGCCGCAGCTACTCCGCAGGAAGCCGTGGAAGGCGCCGAACTCGTGCTGGCGGCAGCACGTTCGCGCGGCGAACAGCCAATTCTGCACGGCGACTGGCTCGCGCCCGGCGCCGCCGTGGTGTCGATTGGCTCAACCGTGCCTCAGCAGCGCGAGCTCGACGCATCGGTGATCGCGCGCAGCGACTTCATCGTCTGCGACATGCTGGAAGAGGTGCTGCACGACACCGGCGACATGATCGCTGCCCGCGCGGCAGGCATCGAGGCCCATGACAAAGCCATCAGCCTGTCAGCACTTCTCAGCGATGCGGCAGCGGATCGCGCTCGCGCCTCACGCGCGCCCCTCTTCAAGTCGGTAGGGAGTGGCTTCCAGGACATCGTCATCGCCGAACTGATTCTGGAGAAAGCCTTGCAGGCCGGGCTGGCGGTCCCACTGCCAATCGAATTCGAATCCAAAGCCATCTGAAGGAAACAAGGAGCACACCATGGCCAGATACCACCGAAGCGAAGCCCGAGAATGGGCACGCGAACATCTCGTTGGCGTTGCCAACGTGACGATCCCGACGATGACGTCGGACTTCACGTGCCTGAACGAGAAAGCCATACGTCACGACGTGAACCTCACCATCGAGCACGGCTTCGTCGGATCGCTTGCCGTCTCCGAAGTGCCGCTGTCGTTTGAGGAGCACGATCAGTTTCAACAGTTGATGGTGGACGAAGCCAAGGGTCGTCTGATCGTGGTCCACCACGCCGTGTTCAACACGCTGGAAGACAACATCGCTGCAGTCAAGCGCGCCGAAGCCAACGGCGCCGAACTCGTGTTGCTCGGGTACCCCCCCCACTTCTATCCGAAGTCCTACGAAGAGGTGTACCAGTACAGCAAGGCCATGTGCGACGCCACCAACCTGGCCGTCATGCTGTTCCCGGTTCCCATCTGGGGCTTCAGCCGACTTCACCCCGCCGACATCCCTGTTCCAGTGCTGCGCCGCCTGGTGGATGACTGCCCCAACGTGGCGGCAATCAAGACCGAAGGCGGCATGCCCTACATCATGTCGGCCATTGAATGCCACCGCGAGTTCCACAAGGAGGTGGTGATCTCATCGCCGCTCGAGTACGAGTACATCCCGCTGGCTCAGGTGATGGACATCCCGTTCTGCGGCACCAACTACAGCGCCTTCTTCGGCCCCTGGATTCCTCGCGCGCACAAGCTGATCCGCGAAGGCAAGTTTAACGAGGCGACCGAGATCTTCTACAAGCTCGATCCAATGCGCAAGGCCGTGGCCACCGTAGGGTTTGGTGGACATGCACTGTCGAACCGGCTGATGTGGAAGTACCAGAGCTGGCTGCAAGGCTACAACGGCGGCCCGATCCGCCACCCGACCGCGCGGGTACACGGACGCGACATGGCCATGCTGCGCAACGCCACGCAAGCAGCCGGGCTGAACCCTACGACCGACCCGGACGAAGCGTTCTTCGTCGGCCGCAACCCGGTCTGAAGAAGAACCCGCCATGAATGACATCACAGTAATGCCTCTGACAGACCCCAGCCTGCTGCGCCAGGCCATGCTGATCGACGGCGAATGGGTGCAGGCCGATAGCGAACAGACGTTGGAGGTGCGAAACCCCGCCACGGGCGAACTCGTAGCACGTGTGCCCAACGGCGGCGCGGCTGAAACGCGTCGCGCCATCGCGGCGGCGGAACGCGCCATGCAGAGCTGGCGCAAGACGCTGCCCAAGGAGCGCTCCAAAGTCCTGCGGACGCTGTACGACCTGATGCTTGCGAACATCGACGACCTCGCAGTCATCATGACCGCCGAGCAGGGCAAGCCTCTGGTCGAAGCGCGCAGCGAGATCCTCTACGCCGCCGGCTTCATAGAGTGGTTCGCTGAAGAGGCCAAGCGTGTCTATGGCGACATCATTCCCCAGAATGTGGATGGCCGCCGGATCCTCGTGCAGAAGGCACCCATCGGGGTATTTGCCGCTATCACGCCCTGGAACTTTCCCTCTGCCATGATCACCCGCAAAGCCGGACCGGCTTGGGCGGTGGGTTGCGCTGGCGTGATCAAGCCCGCCAGCCAAACACCGTTGTCGGCGCTGGCGCTGGCTGTGCTTGCCGAGCGTGCCGGCCTGCCTAAGGGCGTATGCAACGTCGTCACCGGCTCCGCCCGCGCGATCGGCGGTGAACTCACTGCCAGCCCGATAGTGCGCAAGCTGTCGTTCACGGGTTCCACCGAGGTGGGCGCGCAACTGCTCGCGCAATGCGCGCCGACGATCAAGAAGACCAGCATGGAGCTGGGCGGCAACGCACCGTTCATCGTCTTCGACGATGCCGACGTCGATGCCGCCGTGAGGGGCGCGATGGCGGCCAAGTACCGAAACACGGGCCAGGCTTGCGTCGCCGCCAACCGGCTGCTGGTGCAGTCGGGCATCTACGACACCTTCGCCAAGAAGCTAGCCAAAGCCACTGCGGAAATGAAGATCGGCAACGGCATGCACGAGGGCGTGGTGCTGGGACCGCTCATCAACGAGGACGCCGTGCAGAAGGTGGAAGAGCACATCGCCGATGCGGTGTCCAAGGGCGCACGCGTCATCACAGGTGGACAGCGGCACGCGCTGGGCGGCTCCTTCTTCGAGGCGACTGTACTGGCAGACGTGCCACGCGATGCACTGATTTTCAGTGACGAGACCTTCGGCCCGGTGGCGCCGCTGTTCCGCTTCGAGACAGAGGAAGAGGCCATCGCAATGGCTAACGACACACCGTTCGGCCTTGCGTCGTATGTGTACGCGCGCGACATCGGTCGAATCTTCCGAGTCATCGAAGGGCTGGAGTTCGGCATGGTCGGCGTCAATGAGGGAATGATCTCCACGGAGGTGGCGCCCTTCGGCGGCGTCAAGACCTCGGGCCTGGGGCGCGAGGGCTCCAAGTACGGCATGGACGACTACCTCGAGATCAAGTACGTGGCGCTGGGCGGCCTCTGAGCCTGAGCCATCTGCCGCCCACACATCTAAGGAGACATCCCATGAAGATCGTAGGCCTAGACACGCTTGTCTTTGGCGTGGACAACGTCACCGCCTGCCGCCAGTACTTGCTCGACTACGGGCTGCACGAGGCCGGCGACGGACGCTTCGAAGCGCTGGACGGGACTGCGGTGGTGATTGCCGCCGCCGACGACCCCGCGCTGCCGCCTGCCAGGGTTCCACACTGCGCGTTGCGCAAGACCGTCATGGGCGTGCGTGACCCAGCCGAGCTGGAGGCGATTGCCGCCGAACTCGCAAAGGACCGGGAGGTGCGCCGCCTGCCCGACGGCTCCATCGAATCGGTGGACGACGACGGCTTCCTGCTGGGCTTCCAGTTGACGGTGCGCCGGCCCGTCACACTCGCAGCCGAAGTGATCAACGCGACAGGCTCGCCGTTCCAGCGGCCCGCCAATCAGCTTGGCGTGGATGCGGCAATGCCATTGCCGGTGCGGCCACGCACGCTGTCGCACGTGGTGTATTTCGTGCCCGATCCCGCCCGCTCCGAAGCCTTCTATGCACGGCTGGGGTTCAGGGTCGTCGACCGCTTCGTAGGCATGGGGCCTTTTTTGCAGCCGGCAGGCACGCTGGACCACCACACGCACTTCTTCATCACCGCACCGGAGCATGTGAAGGGAGTGGAGCATTTCACCTTCCACTTCGGCGGGCCGACCGAGGTGCTGCTCAACGGCAAGCACTTCGTCGAGAAGGGCTACCAGTCCTTCTGGGGTCCGGGCCGCCATCAGATGGGTAGCAACTGGTTCTGGTACTTCAAGAGCCCCTTCGGTTGCAACATGGAGATGGACGCCGACATGGACCTGCACGACGCGAGCTGGCAGGCGCGCGAATGGCCGATAGCTGCCGACCGCTCACAGGTCTTCCTGTTCGCCTACCGCGAGGCTTGGGCGCCCGGCCCCGACGCGCCACCGACGGATGGCAGCCATGCCTGAAGCATCTCTCCCAGTGCGGCTTTGCGCGTTGGCCGAGCTGCGCGACGGACATGCGCGCGGCTTCGACCCGGCTGGCAGTGGTCAAGACAGCGTATTCGCCGTTCAATCTGGCGGACAGGTGCGCGTGTGGGCCGACCGCTGCCCGCATCTGGGCACGCCGCTGCCCTGGCGCCGGCATGCCTACCTGAACGCCGCGGGCGAGCACATCGTCTGCGCCGCCCATGGCGCCCTGTTCGACCTCGACAGTGGCTTGTGTGTACACGGGCCCTGCCGGGGTGTGCACCTGGAGGCCGTGCCTTTCCGCATCGGCCGCCACGGCGACCTGATGCTGATCGATCCTGCCCAGTTACCGCAGCCGACCTGAGCCCAGCCGCTCGCACCTGCCTCCCCCATCGTCCCAACGCCCCATCGGGAGCCTTCAGCCATGCGATCCCTCCTCTCCCGCGCCCTGGCCACAGCCATGCTGTTGTCATGCAGCGCCGCCTTTGCCTTTGCGCAGCGGCCCATCTCGCTGGTCGTTCCCTTTCCCGCCGGCGGCGCCACCGACGTGATCGGGCGCCTGATGGCTCAGGGCCTGGCCACCCGCCTGAAGCAAAGCGTCGTGGTGGACAACCGCGCCGGCGCGGGCGGCACCATCGGTGCGGCCTTCGTGGCCCGCGCCGCACCGGATGGCTACACCCTGCTGATCAGCTCCAACACCACCTTCACCGTCAACCCAGCCCTACGCACGAGCCTTCCATACGACCCCGTGCGCAGCTTCGAGGGTATCGGCTTGATTGGCAGCTCGCCGATGGTGATCCTGGCCCATGCAGGCCTGCCGGCGCGCAACGTCCCGGAGTTGGTGACGCTGGCACGCGAAAAGCCCGGTCAGCTCAGCTACGGCTCCTTCGGCTCCGGAACGGTCTCGCACCTGGCGGGCGAGATGTTCAAGCTGCGCGCCGGCATCGAGCTGCAGCACGTGCCCTACAAGGGCAGCGCGCCAGCCATGACCGAGCTGATTGGCGGCCACATCCCGCTGATGGTGGACACGCCCATCGCGACGCTGCCCCAACTTGCGGGCGGCAAGGTTCGACCGCTGGCCGTCACCGGTGCGCGCCGGGCGGAATCGCTGCCCCAGGTGCCCACCCTGGCCGAGTCCGGCTATCCCGGTTTCGAGTTCGTGACCTGGATGGCCATCGTGGCGCCCCGCGGGTTGCCCGACACGGCGCGCCGCGCGCTGGGCCAGGCCCTGGCCGACACGCTGGCCGACCCCGCCGTGCGAGCCGAACTGCGGCGCAGCGGCATCGACGTGCAGTCCGAACCCGGCAGCGCCTACGAGACGCGGGTGGCGCGCGAGTTGCCGCTGCTGCGCGCTTCTGTTCACAAGGCAGGCCTTCAGGTGGACTGAGCCCAGTCTCACCCCGCCCCGCCCCTCGAAAGATCTGGAGACCACGAACATGACCCCCAAGACCCGCACTGCTAGCGCCTTGACGCGCCGCTCCTTCGTCTGCCTGACGGCGGCTACGGCTGCATCTGCGTTCGCACCGGCGTACGCCCAGGGCACGGAGGCTTACCCCACGCGCCCGATCCGGCTGGTGGTGCCGGTGCCGGCGGGTGGGCCGGTCGATCGGCCCGCGCGCGTGCTCGCTGAAAGGCTGCAGGCCCGCCTGGGCCAGAGCGTGGTAGTGGACAACCGACCCGGCGCCTCCGGCATGCTGGCCACTTCGCAAGTGCTGCATGCGCCGCCCGACGGCTACACGCTTCTGCTTTCCACGCTGGCCGGCCAGATCACCGCCCCGCTGCTGATGGACAAGCCGTCCTACGACGGTGCGCGCGACTTCGTGCCCATCGGCGGCTTCGGGCGCTTCAATGCCGTGCTGCTCGTCAACGACAAGGTGCCGGTGCGCAACCTGCAGGAACTCATTGCCTATGGGAAGCAGCACCCGGGCAAGCTGAACTACGGCACGCCCGGCATCGGCACCATTCCGCACCTGCAAACCGAACTGCTGAAGATGCGCACCGGCCTGGACGCGGTGCACGTGCCCTACAAGGGCGGCGCCGCCATGGTGCAGGCCCTGGTGGCCGATGAGGTGCAGGTTCTATTTGGCGAAGTGTTCACGGCGCTGCCTTTCGTGCGCTCGGGCCGCCTGCGTCCCCTGGGCGTGGTCACGGCCCGGCGTGTGGCCGTGATGCCGGACGTACCCACCCTAAGCGAGCAGAACGTGCGCGACCTCTCGCTGAGCGGTTCGTGGATGGGCCTCTCCGGCCCGCGCGGGCTGCCGGGTGCCGTCACGCAGCGTCTGGTCCAGGCGCTGGCCGAAGCCGCGCAGGACCCGGAGATCAAGCACTACTTCGCCAACAGCGGCGGCGAAGCCATCTATTCCAGTCCCGACGCTTTCAAGGCCTTGTGGGCTACGGACCAGAAGACCTGGGGCGAGGTGATCAAGGCCAACAACATCCGGCTGGATTGACCGCCCGCCGAGCGTAGGACGGGCCTCGCGACGTTCGAGGTCCCCACTGCGCGCTCAGAGTCCCCCGCTCACGAAAGGCCCCTCATGTTCGAACCCTTTCCCGGCAACTACGTCTGGAACCTGTCCATCAATCTGGCGCTTCTCGCGGGCGGCAACCACGGCGAGCTGGACGCGGTCTGCCGCCCAGTGCGTGAGGCCGCTCTGCGTGGCGAGGAGGCCGACACCGCCTTGCTGTTCGACGCCTGGCTGGGCGTCGCCCGCCAGGTCATCGCCATGGCCCAGCGCGACCTTGCACGCAACCGACGCCTGTCGGCGGGCATCAAGTTCCAGCGCGCGGCGTTGTACCTGCTGGGCGCCGAGCGCATGCAAAGCGCCGGCCACGCGCCGCGCTGGCGCGCCTACCAGGACGGCCTGAAGTACTTTCGCGTAGCGCTCGCGCTGCAGGGCCACGACACGGAGTTCGTGGACATCCCCTACGAAGGACGGCATTTCACAGCCTTGTTCGTGGGCGCCGCGCCGGGCGCGGACGGCCGAGCCGCACCCTGCGTGGTCTGCTGCAACGGCCTGGACTCGATGAAGGAACAGGCCTACGGCATCGGCTTCGCACAGTCCTTCCGGCAACGGGGCGTGTCGACCTTGATCGTCGACCAACCCGGCTCCGGCGAGGCCTTGCGCAGTTTCGGCCTTCCGGGCCGGCACGACGCAGAGGCCTGGGCCACGCCGGCCTGCGACTACCTGCTCACGCGCGCCGACGTCGATCACGCACGCATCGGCATGTTCGGCGGATCGCTGGGCGGCTACTTCGCGCCGCGCGCGGCCGCCATGGAGCCGCGCTTCAAGCTGTGCGCCGTGCTGGGCGCCAACACCAACTGGGGTGAAGTGCAGCGTCGGCGCCTGGCGCGCGAAGGCGACCGCCCGGTGCCGCATTACTGGGAGCACGTGATGTGGGTCTTCGGCAAGCGCTCGCTGGAAGAGTTCATGGCCTGGGCGCCCTGCATGGACCTGAGCGGCGTGCTCGCCGACCTCCGCGTGCCCTTCCTGGTCACGCACCCCGGCGGCGACCGGCAGATCCCCCTGGCCTATGCACAACAAGCCTATGACCTCGCTGTCAACAGCCCCAAGCGGGAGCTGTTCATCACCACCCGCGAGCACATGGAAGTCGAGCACTTCGGCGCCGACAACGGCACCGTCGCGCGCGACTACATCGCGGACTGGCTGAGCGAGACCTTCCAAGACATGTGAGCGCATTCAGGCGCCGATGACCCCCCCAAGAAAAAGGAGACAGAACCCATGCAAGACACCCAACCCCCGGGCCTCGAAGGCCAGCAGCGCGACGGCATCCCGGGCCGCATCGCACTAGTGGCCGGCCACTGCGCCGGACTGATGGACATCGTGTCCCTGCCCGTCTGGGTGGGCATGGTGCTGATCGGCCAGTTGGGCCTGCAGCCCCAGCTCGCCGGCGCCTTGGCCACCCTGTTCCTGGCCGCCGTGGTGCTCAGCAGCCTGTGCTTCGCACCCCGACTCAACCGCCTGCGGCGCGAGCGCATCACGCCGACGGCCTACGCGCTGGCCGGCCTGTGCTTCGCGGGCATGATGTTCAGCCGCGACTACGCCGCCCTCGCGGGGCTGCACGCGGTGGCCGGCCTGGCTGTGGGCTGCGGGCTGTCCATGACGCACGGCACCATGGGCGCCAGCACCAACCCGCATCGCCTGGCCGCCATCGCCTTCACCGCGCTAGCGGTGCTGGCCATCGCCTTCTTCGGTGTGCTACCGCCGCTGGTGCAGCGCCTGGGCGCGAACGCCTTCTTCGCCACCATGGCCGGCGTCATGGGCGTGGCCGCGCTGTGCACGCTGATCGCCTTTCCGGCGCACTGGAAGCTGGCACCGCCGTCGCAGGCCGGTGTGCGCCTGCCTTCGCAGGTGTGGTTCGGCATGGCCGGCGTGAGCCTGATGACGCTGAACCACGCGATGGTCTTCGGCTTCATCGAGCGCATCGGCGGCTGGCATGGCTACACGGCGGCGCAGATCGGCCTGGTGCTGGTCGTGAGCGGCATCGCGAATCTCTTTCCCTCCGCCCTCGCCGGTCTGCTGGACCGGCGCTGGTCTGCAACAGCGGTGGTCTGCATCGGCCCGCTGGTACAGGCCGCCGCCGGCCTACTGGTCACGCAGGGCAACAGCTTTTCCATGTACGTGATCTCGGCCTCCCTGCTGATCAGCGTGCTGGCCTTCACCCACATCTTCGCCTTTGGCCTGCTGGCACGGCAGGACCCGACCGGCCGCGTGGTTGCCTCCAGCCCGGTGATGATCATGACCGGCTCCGCCGGCGGGCCGCTGCTGGGCGGGGTGCTGGCGCAGCATCTGGGCTACGGCAGCCTGGGTTGGGCGGCGCTGGCCATCGGGCTGCTGGCGGCGGTCAGTTTCCGCCTGGGTGCGCGCGACAAGTCCTCCGCGACCCCGGTACACGCGACAGCAACCACCCAAGGCCGAGCGCATGGCTGATGGCATGCAAGTGATGTGGTTCGTGCAACCGGCCGTGGCGGCGGTGGCGCCGGCGCTGGGCCTGGTGGCGGCGGATGCGGTGCAGGGCACGCGCAACCCTTCGTCCGACGCTCAGTTCGAAGCGCTGTGCGCGGGCCGCACCGACATGGTGGTCACGGCCATGGACAACGTGATGGACTGGAACCTTCGGCCCGGCCCGCAGGACTTCTGCATCGTGGCCCAGGTCGAGCGGACCACGCCGCTGCAACTGATCGCCCGCGCCGGCTTGCACACGCTCGAGGAACTCAGGGGCGCGACCGTGCTGGTAGACGCGCCCGCGAACGGCTTCGTGGTCGCCCTGCGCACACTGCTGGCCGACGCGACGCTGCATGCCGTCGATTACACACTGCGTCCCGCCGGCGGCGTGCAGGAGCGCTGGGACGCGCTGCTCGCCGGCCGCGGCGACTGCACGCTGCTGGGCCCGCCCTTCGACGCCGTGGCGCTGCGTGCGGGCTTCGCTGCGCTCGCCTGCGTGCAGCAGAGCTACCCGGCCTTTCCCGGGCAGGGCCTAGTGCTGCGCAAAGCCGCCCTCGATGCCCTGCGCCCTCGCCTGGCGCCCTGGCTGCGTGGGCTGCAGGCGGCCAGTGACCGCATGAGTTCCGGGAACCCGGCCGTGTTTCAGGCCCTGGTGGATGCCGGCTATCCCCCCGGCGCAGTGGCGGCCCAGATCGCCCTGCGACCGCCCAGCCTCGTGCCGGATCGCGAGGGCGTCGAGCTTCTGATCGATCAGCGGCGCCGTCTCGGGCTTGAGGGTGCGGTAGCCGGCTACGCGAACCTTGTCGACCTTTCAATGCTGGACGCGCTCGCGGCCCAGGCGCTGCCCGGCGTGCCCTGATGGGCGCTGGAGGACCTGCGCGTGCATCGGGTACACGCTCACACGACTAGGGGCGCTGACACGCTACCGCGATGACAGGTCCATCGAGATCGACAACAACGCCGCCGAGCGCGCCCTGCGCGGCGCAAGTCTTGTCCGCAAGAACTTCAGCTGATCAATCCACCTTCACCTGGAACAGCACGAAGCCCGTGCCGCCCGGCTCGACCGTGCCCGTGAAGCGCCAGTCGATCGCGCCCGTGCCGCCTGCGGGCTGGGCCGTGGTGCAGGCCACCGCGCCCGCCGGCGGCGCGTTCGCCGGCGTGGTCTTGACGCAGCCCGTGAGCGACGCCGGCGTGGTGCCGGTGGTTGCGCTCACGAAGGTGGTGTAGCCCGGCGTCATGTCGTTCACGACCATGCTGCGGATCGGCGCGTCGCCGTTGTTCGTGTAGGTGATGCGGTACTCCAGCGTCTCCGTACAAACCCACCGACTTCGACGCCATCAGCCAGCTCACCAGCTTGCGCAGCGCGCTCGTCGCCCATCCGGGCCTGCCCGCATCGACTGCATCCTCGTCGACGCACCCGACAACCGCTTCGTCGTGGCCTTGCGCGCCATGCTCACGGACGAAGGCATCGGACCGGACGCCTACGCGCTGGAGCGGGTGGGCGGCGTGCAGGAACGGCACCATGCCATCGTCTCGGGACGTGGCGATGCCACCTTGCTGGGCCCCCCTTCGACGCCATGGCTCTGGAGGCGGGATTGAGCCGCATCGCGACCGTCCAGGAGCGCTACCCCGCATTTCCGGGTCAGCGCCTGGCGGCGAGGGCAGGCGCCCTGGCACGGCTACGCCCCCGCCCTTTCCACTTGGTTGCACGACCTCGAAAAGGCACGCCAGCGCATGATCGGCACGCCGGAGGCCGCTCGCCAAGCATTGGCACCCGCCGGCTTCTCGGCGCTGGCGATGGAAGCGATGCTGCGTGCCACACCGGACTTGCTGTTGCCGGGTCACGCGGGGATCGAGCCACTTGCCGCGCAGCGCCGCAGTTGTGGCCTGCTCGGTGCCGACTTTACGTACGAGCAACTGGTCGACACTTCCGCCTTGCCCGGCGGCTGAAACTCTCCCGCGGGCAGGCGGCTCAGGCGAGCTTGCGCCGTTTGGGCGACGCCGCAGAAGTTTGACCCTCGATGGGTGCCAGCATCTGCATCATCGTGGCGCAGTGTTCGTCCGCGAACTTCTTGTCCAGCGGCAGGTGCCGCATGAGGAGACGGAAGTAGATCGGCGCGTACAGGATGTCCATCTGCAGTTCCGTTTCCACGTCGTTGCGGAACTCGCCCTTGCGGCGCGCGTCTTCGACCACCTCGCGCACGACCGCACGCCGCCCGTACCAGAAACGTTCGCGGAACTCGCGCAGCACGTCCGGGTCGCTCTGCCCCTCGGCCATGATCTGCGAAACGATGCGCCCCGACCAGCCGCTGTACTCCTCGACCAGCAGGTGGATATGCCGCATGAGCGCGTCGCGCGGGCTGACATCCTTCGGCATCGGCGTGTGGGACAGGTGGGTGTGCAGGAATGCCTCGATGACCACCGCGGCCTTCGAGTTCCACCAACGGTAGATGGTGGCCTTGCCCACGCCCGCCTCACGTGCGATCGACTCGATGGAGATCTGGGACACTGGCGTTGTTTCAAGCAGCTTCAGCGTGGCATCGAGAATGGCCATGCGCGATGCATCGCTGCGTGCGCGACCAGGCGAGCGCGTGCGCGAAGCAGCCGGCCCCGGAGCCGCGGCGAGCTTCGCCGCCGAGGAGGCAGCGGAACGGCCGCGCGCTTTGGCTGTGGTCGTTGGAGAAGGAGTTTTGGTCGGCAAGGAATTCTCGATGGCTATTGCGACGAGCCCATTATCCTGGACACGCCATCACACCTTGGCACCCGGCTCCAGGTCCAGCAGCACGAAGGCCATGCGGCATGTCTTGCCGGAGCGATTCGCCCAACTGTGGTTGGTGGCCCTCTGGATCAGGATGTCGCCAGCGCGCATGAGCGTCTCGCCCTCATCCATCAGCGCATGGATCTCGCCGTCCAGCACGATCGCATAGTCAAGAGACTGCGTCTTGTGGAACCAGAAGTGACGGGCATCGCCGGTGTCCCGCACGCCGTGCTCGTCAAGAAAACGCGCCAGCTTCGCGGTCTCGTAGGTTTCGTCCGGCGGAAAATCCACAACCCGCAGAAGCGAACCGCCTTTGGAATGAAAACCGAAGGCTTGACCGGCAGGCGCCGGATCGGTCCCGGGCGCCGCGGCTTCGCCCGTCGCCCACACCACCCGCGCGAGCGGCGTGCCCGGATCGGTTGTGTAGTTCGGCGCAGGTCCGTCGGACACGAAGACGGATTTGCCCTGCGCGTTCTCGCCGGTGACGATGCGCCGCACCGGCCGCGCGTTCGCCGGCGCCTTCGCTTGTTGTTTCTCGATCGTTGCTTCGGTATTCACGCCGAGGGGCCTTTCTTCTAAAGATGGATGAGGGGTTTGCATTCGCTATGCGCGATCAGGCGGACTTCGGCGCTGGCGGCCGTACGCACACATTGCGCTGACTGCCCAGCCCTTCGATTTCCGAGTCGAGCACGTCGCCGTCCTGGAGAAATCGGTTGTAGTGGGTGCCGTTCCCGGCAGGCGATCCGGTGGCGATAAGGTCGCCCGGCCAGAGCTCGATGTGTGCGGAGAGGTATTCGATCTGCCGTGCCACGTCGAACAGCATGTCCGCAGTTGACTCGTCCTGCATGGTCTGTCCATTCAGCTTCAAGGTCATCCGCAGGTTCTGCGGGTCCGCCACGAAGCATGCGGGCACCAGCACGGGACCGAACGGCATGAAGCTCGGGGCGGACTTCGACCTGAGCCAATCGGTGCCCAGCATCTTGTAGTCGGTGCGGGCGATGAGGTCGCGCGCCGAAACGTCGTTCACGATCGCGTAGCCGGCGACGTGATCAAGCGCATCCTTGCGGCGCACGTTCCTGCCACGCCGACCGATGATGACGGCGAGCTCCAACTCCCAATCGGGCTTGCCGGTCGTTGCCGGAAGCAGGATCGGATCGAAAGCACCCGTGACGGCCGAAGGCAACTTCGGGAACGCGTACGGCTCGCCGTGCGCTGCCCGTTCGTCCATCATATCTTCCGCCCACTTGCGCAGCGCAGGGCCATCGAGACCTTCCGGCCCGACGCCCATGTCGAGCGTGAGATCGACCACATGCTTACGGTAGTTGGCCCCTGTGCAAAGCAGCTGCCGCGGCAGGTCCACGGGAGGATGCACCCTCAGGCGGGCCACCGGTATCTGGGCCTCGTGTTCGTCGGCGATGGTTTCCCGCAGCGCCCGCAGCGCCACCAGATTGCGATCCCAGTCCTGCAGCAGGTCGAGCACCGACGCCTTCTCGGGCCACGCTGCTCCGCAGCGCAGCGCCTGCCCATGCAACGCATGCAAGGGCAGCACCCGATCGCCGATGCACATGGCGGCAAACCGCTCGCCCCTGTCGTGCGAGAAAGTTCCTAGGGAAAACTTCACGGCCGCCTTCTCACATGAAAGGCTTGCGCGGCGTCGGCCACCATGTGCCCTTCTCGGGCTGGCCCATGCGGTTGCGCAGGACGCCGACACCGGACACCTCCAGCTCCACCACATCGCCCGGGCTGAGGCTTCGGCCGAGCTCCAGCGCCGAGCCGTTGCCCATCGTTCCCGAACCGATGACATCGCCCGGCTGCACATGGTCGCCCAACGACACGTAGGCGACCAGCTCCTCGACGCTCCACAGCATCTCCGACGTGTCGCCCTCGCCCCAGGTCTCGCCGTTCACCCTCACGGCCATGCGGATGCGGTCCAGGTGCGGAAACTCGTCGATCGTGGTGATCCAGGGCCCGATGCCGTAGGCAAAGTCCTTGCTCTTGGTCGGTCCCATGCCGATCGCGAATTCGTTGGCCTGCAGGTCGCGGGCCGAGAAGTCGTTGAAGATCGTCACGCCGAACAGATGCGAGCGGGCCGTGTCGGGCGTGATGTTGTGGGCGGTGCGCCCCACGACCCAGCCGATTTCCAATTCATAGTCCATCTTTTCGGCGCGTGCCGGCCAGGGCACCTCGGCCTCATGCCCGATCACCGTCCATGGGGAACCCTTGAAATAGCCGGGCACCTGCAGCAGCGCGGGTGCGGGCGTGAGCTTCATGCGCTCATGGAACTGCCGGATGTGCTTGACGAAAGTGAGGCCGTCGCGCACCACCGACGGGTCGCAGGCAGCGGCCCAATGCAAACCTTCAAAGGGCCTGGACGCGTCGTCTCCGTAGCATGCCGCCGCCTCGTGTGCCGTCTCGAGGAACTGCTCACCAAGAGCGATGGCCGCCGACATGCTTTTGGGAAACACCGCAGATGCGTATCGCAGCGCGGCATCGCGACTGGCACCGCGCGCCTGCTGGCGCAATGCCTCCGCCGCGCGCAGATCGATAACACGGGACTGCTCTGGCAACACCATGCAGATGCGCTGAATCGGGCCATCGAGCCCCTGCACGACAAACCTTCCAAGCTTCACGGCAACTCCTGTCTGACTTTTTCGATACTATACGTCTCGTTTATATGTCAAATTTGAGTGTTTTCCCTTGGAGACATAGGCACTACCTAGCGGACGTTTTCCTTGACCAACCTATTTTTGGCGTCTACATTCAACTCGATACGACTCGTCTCTTAATATCCCGGCAAGATTCAATCCATGAATGCCGGCTTTGTCACTTCCATTGCCAGCCTTGGCCTCACACATGAGCAAGCGCCCTCCCGTCATCATTTCCTGCGCCTTGACCGGCGCGGGGGACACCCGAGCAAAGAACCCCGCCGTGCCCGCCTCGCCCCGGGAGATCGCGGACCAGGCCATCGATGCTGCGCGCGCCGGCGCATCCATCGTCCACATCCATGTGCGCGAGCCCGAGACAGGCAAGTCCTCCACGAAGTTCGCCTACTACGAGGAGGTCGTGCAGTGCATCCGCGCATCCCGCTGCGATGTACTGATCAATCTCACGACCGGTCCGGGCACGATGCTGACGGTGCCGACCGACGCGCCGTTTCGTGTCGTCCCCATTCCCGACGCCGAACTCATGACGCCGCATGAGCGGGTTGCGCACGTGGTCAGCCTCAAGCCCGACATCTGCAGCCTCGACGTCGCAACCATGAGCTTCGGCGACGCCGTCTTCATCAACCCCGCGAACCACCTGCGCGAGATGGCCGCACAGATCCACGCAAGCGGTGTGACGATGGAGTTGGAGGTCTTCGACTTGGGCCACACCCGCCTGGCGAGTCACCTGATCGCGACAGGTGCAATTCCGAAGAGCGCATATTTCCAGCTGTGCATGTCAGTGCCCTGGGGCGCACCGGCCACGCCGACAGTGTTGGCCGAGATGCAGCGCCTGCTGCCGACCGGCTCGCACTGGAGCGCGTTCGGCATCGGCTCGGACCAATTCCCGATGGTCGCGACTGCCGCGATCCTAGGCGGGCATGTGCGAGTCGGACTCGAGGACAACCTATATGTCTCGCCGGGCAAGCTCGCACGCGACAACGCCGAACTCGTCGCCAAGGCGGCCAGGATCATCGAGGACCTCGGGTATGACGTCGCCACGCCCGATCACGCGCGCACTACTCTGCTAGGCTGAACCGTGAAACCCGGCGAGATTTCCGACATTCCGCTGCAGGGGGACAACCCCACCCGCGCATTCATCGCGGACGCGGTGGCGTCCAGACGCCGACACCTCCCACTGGAGGTGAATCCCGCGCTGGCCAGTCTGTCGGCCCTGCTGGTGGAGAGCGGTAAAGACGAACTGGTGATCCGGTTCACCGCGCCACGCGATGCGACGCAGGGCAACGGCGTAGTGGGCGGAGGCACGCTGGCGAACATGCTGGACCTGGCCATGGCGATGGGGGTCTTGTCGCAACTGAAGCCTGGCCATACATGCGCCACCGTCAGCCTGACAGTCAACATGCAGAGCGCTGGCCACGAAGGTCATTTCATTGCAGTGGCGGGGGTGGACCGGGTCGGGCGGCAGATCGCCTTTGCGCACGCGAAGCTTTACGACGCAGAGCGCTCCCGCCTGATCGCGAATGCCACCTCGTCGCTGGCCGTGATGGCAGTCCGGCCGTGACGTTCGCAAGCTCTTCGGCCCTCTCGGGCTATGACATCGAAGAAGACCTGAATCTCCTAATTCGCAGAATCCTTGCACTCGCCAGCACTGCTGTGAACGCGCGGCTGCGCGGCATCGGCGGACCGACGGAGTCGCAATGGCGGCCACTGCATTTCCTGTACATCCGCGGTCCGTTGCGGATCATCGAACTGGCCCTGCTCTGCGAAATTGATCCGGCCGGCATGACCCGATTGATCGATCGCCTGGAACGCAAGGGGCTTTGCCGCAGATCGCGGTCTCTGTCGGACCGCCGAGTGGTCGAAGTTCTTCTCACCGAGCGCGGCGCGGAATCTGCGCAGCGGGTCGCTCCTGTGCTCGAGCGCGTGCGACACGAACTACTGGCTGACTTCAACACGGCACAGCGGAAGAACCTGCTTCAACTGCTTGTGCGCCTGACGAACAATGCGCGAGGCGGTAAATCTTCTGCGTAGCGTTCGTTCGACCGGCCCGCGCGGTCAGCGCGATCAAGGGCCGCTTCGCACAGTCGAGCCATGCGCTTTCTCTAGCATGGCCATTAGCTTTCATTGCATGGCCCCGCTCGCAGGCCGCCGCTATGGTTGGCCGAGGGGATCAACGCGCTGGTCAAGCCGAAGATCCGTATCAGTTGAAGCACAGCAGCAGTCTGCCTTGTGAAGGCAGAGGCACCAATCCCAAAGAAACATGATGAACGCCCTAGAAAGTAAACCCAAGCCATACGGCCCACCGAGATGGTGGGAGACAATGGCAGGCGCACCGTTGGCGTATTTCCTAGTCCTCGGTGGGTTCTTCGGGGTACTTTTTCTTCTTAAGAAGCTGCTCGTGGCCTTGGGATAGTGCAGGCCTGGCGCAAGGCCTGTTACAGGCCCGTGGGGCGGTTGCAATGCGCGCGGACACCTGGAGCGCAATGAGTACTGCAGTTCAAGCGCTGCTGGATCAGCGATGCGACCTGATCGACGTCCTCGGAGGTGTTGAAGAGGCCGCAGGAGATGCGGATGCCGCCGCGCTCGGGCGATACAGTTCCTGAATCACTGTCCTCCCCTTGGGAATAGTGATGGTCCGCCCTGAGCTCGCGAGTTGTACCTCAAAGCTCTCATCACCTTCGGCAGGCCCAACGTGTGCGGCGAAGAATTCGTAGTGCAACTGCTCTTCCGGCTAGCTCTTTGCACGGGCTTCGACCAGAACAGCGTCCATGAACCCCTTTGGGCCACAGACGTAGAGATGAGTACCAGGCTCAGGCTTCGCGAGGCGGGAACATGCTCGCTCCGTCTTCGCTGACTAGGCCTTCAGGTTGCCGGCCTCATCCAGGACTGCAATGCCCATGGGTTTGAAGCCCTTGGCCTTCGAGCGGACCAGTGCCGCTTGGATGATTTCGTTCGCTTGCGCCAGGGTGATGCTCATAGTGTTTTCAATCCTTCAAAAGTGTCTAGAGGCCCGCCCGGCGCATGAGGGTGGTCAGTCCTCGGGGGTGAAGCCAGTTGCTTTGACCACTTGTTGCCAGTAGTCGTAATCGCGCTCGGTCAGCGACGCCAAGGCCGTCGGCGCCCCGTCCAGGGGCTGAAGCGCATTCTTGTCGAACATTTCACCCATGGCCGAGCTTGCGAACTGAGCGTTGACTGCCGCATTCAGTGCATTGACCTTTGCAGCAGGTGTGGCCGTCGGAGCAAACCAACCGAGCCACTCGAACGAACGAGATGTCCTTATAGCCGAGCTCAACCATGCTGGGCACATCGGGAAGGGCCTTCCGCCGCTCCGGACTCGTGACCGCAAGGAGCAAGGCAAGCGGATGAACTGGTGGTTCTTCCCCGGGCTGCGGGCGCTTCGACAATTTATCCCAGGCGAAACCTACTGGATACATAGTGCACTGTTTTGCATTCACAAATCCGATGCAAGTTTTTCTATTTCGCACCATTTGTATGCACACATGACCCTCTAATGGGCAAAAAGCAGCGATTTTGTATGGCACACATCGTGCTGCGTGAATGGGAAAACTCGGACCACCTCATGCGCCCTTTTGAACAACGCAACCGCTACTTCGACCAGCTCTGCAACACGCCCGGCCTGATGTGGCTGGGACAGAACACCAACCACTTCGACCCCCACCCCAGCGTGCTCCACGCCATCGCCGACGCGCTGAAGGACGGCAGCTACCACGCCTATGCACCGCCCTGTGGCTTCGAGGAGCTGCGCCAGCTGATCCTCGAAGACCTAGGCCTGCCCGAGGCTTGCGCCTTCGTCACCGACGGTGGCGTGGAAGCCCTCTTTAACGTCTGCAGCAACATCTGCAAGCCGGGCCAGGACTTCGTCACGACCGACCCGAGCTGGGCTTGGCCGATGCACTTCGCCCGCAAGTTCGGCTCGAACGTCGTCGAGCTGCCAATCTTCAATGAAGAACAAGACTACAAGCTCACCGCCCACCAGCTGAGTGCCGCCGTCGGCCCGAACACCGGCGTGATTTACCTGGTGGACCCGAACAACCCGCTGGGCACTTGCCACACCGCTGACGAGATACGCGAGCTCACCGATATCGCCCGTTCGGTCGGGGCGTATTTCGTCCACGACGCCACCTACTCGCAGTTCGCCGAAGGCTTCACGCCCGCGGCCAAGTTCTACGACAAGAGCATAGTCGTCTACAGCTTCTCGAAGTGGCTGGGCCTGGCCGGCATGCGCCTGGGCGCCGTTGTCTCCGGCGCGGAAATCATCGAGCTGCTGGCCACCGCGCCGCCGAACAACCTGGGGAGCAACGTGCTCTCGCAGCGCGCCGCCATCGCCGGCCTGAAGACCAAGAACGAGTGGTTTCCGCTGGTCAAGCAGCGACTACGCCGCAATCAGGCCGCCGTGGCCGAGACCGTGAAGGCAGTGCCGGGCCTGCGCGTACTGGTGTACCCCTCGCACGCCAACCTGCTGGTGATCGACACTGCCGAAGCCGGCGTGAACCCAGAATCGCTGGTGGCTGCTTACGGCGAGAAAGGGATCATGATCCGCCAGGGCACATACCACACGAAGCGTTTTGGCGACAACTTCATCAAGGTGAGCCTGTCGGTGCCGGAAGAATGGGCCGACCGCTTCTGCGCACTGCTGCCCGCCATGGTCGAGCGCGCACGCACGATACCCGCCCCTGCGCTGTTCTGAACCCGCAGCCGCCCCCCAGCCACCTTTAGGACACGACCATGCCCTTCATCACCGCCCGCGACGGCACCCGCCTGTACTACGAAGAAGCCGGCACCGGCACCCCGATCGTGTTCGTGCACGAGTTCGGTGGCGACCACCGCAGCTGGGAAGCGCAGATGCGCTACTTCACGCGCCGCTACCGCTGCATCACCTTTGCCGCGCGTGGGTACACGCCGTCCGACGTGCCCACCGACGTGGAGCGCTACTCGCAGCAGATCGCCGTCGACGACATCGCCGACGTGATGAGCGGCCTGGACATTGACAAGGCCCACATCGTGGGCCTGTCGATGGGCGGCTTCTCCACGCTGCACTTCGGCTTGCGCCATGCTTCTCGTGCGCTGTCGTTGGTGGTGGCGGGCGCCGGCTACGGCGCAGAAAAGGAGTTCGAGGACTACTTCCGAAACGTGTCGCTCGAAGTGGCGCGCAAGTTCGAGGAGGTGGGCGCGCCCGGGTTCTCGAAGACCTACTCGCAGGCCGGCTCGCGCATCGTATTCCAGGTAAAGGATCCGCGCGGCTGGCAGGAATTCGCCAACCAGCTCGCCGAGCATTCGTCTGTGGGGTCGGCCCGCACGATGCAAGGCGTGCAGGCGCGCCGCCCGTCCATCTACGACCTGGAGGCTAAGCTGCGCCAGATGGCCGTACCCACGCTGGTCGTCGTCGGCGATGAGGACGACCACTGCCTGCAGCCCGGCATCTTCCTGAAGAAGACGGTGCCGGCGTGCGGCCTGCTCGTGCTGCCCAAGACCGGCCACACCCTCAACATCGAGGAGCCGGCGTTGTTCAACCAGTTTGTTAGCGACTTCCTCGCCACCGTTGAACAGGACCTATGGCTACCTCGCGACCCGCGCAGCCAGCCGGCCCAGATCATGAAGACCGAATGACCCAGGCGGCCCTGTTCGTCGACGAACGCCGCCTGAGCGAGCGCCTGGCCGCGCTCGCGCGCATCGGTGCCACGCCCACCGGTGGCGTGAACCGGCCGGCGCTGTCGGCCGAAGACGCCGAGGCCCAGGCGCTGATGGCCTCGTGGGGCCGCGCGCTGGACCTGACGCCCAGCCGCGACGACGCCGGCAACTTCTTCCTGCGCCTGAACGGGCAGGACCCGGACGCCGCGCCGGTGCTGAGCGGCTCCCACCTCGACAGCCAGCCCACCGGTGGCCGATACGACGGCGTGTTCGGCGTCGTGGCCGCGCTCGAAGCCGCGCAGGCCATGCGCGAAGCCGGCATCACGCCGCGCCGTTCGCTCGACGTGGTGGCCTGGATGAACGAGGAAGGCTCGCGTTTCGCGCCCGGCATGATGGGCGCGGCCGTGTTCGCCGGCGATCGCACGCTAGCCGACATCGGCAGCGTGCGTGATGCCGACGGCATCTGCGTGGCCGACGCGTTGCAGGACACCGCGATGCGCCTGGCGCAGTTGCCGCACCGCCCACTCGCCGGAGCGGTGCACGCCTACGTCGAGGCCCACATCGAACAAGGCCCGGTGCTCGACCGCCTTGGCATCCCGGTCGGTGTGGTCACCGGCATCCAAGGTAAGCACACCTTTCGCGTGGTCGTGGACGGCGAGGCCGCTCACGCCGGCACCTCCAGCCGCACCGAGCGCCGCGATGCGCTGCTGGCGGCGCTGGCGATGGTGCAGGCGCTCACCGCCGAGCTGCACGACGCCGAGGATCAGGTGAAGTTCACCGTCGGCCGCTTCGAGGTGACACCCAACGCACCCTCGGTCGTTCCCAGTCGCGTGCTGTTCTCGATCGACCTACGCCACCCCGACACCGATACGCTGCGCCGGCTGAGCGCAGCCGTCGAACCGCTCTGCCAGGCTCACGCAGGCCCGTGCAAGGTGACGGTGACGCGGCTGTCCGCCGCCGACTCGCTGGTGTTCCCCGACGCGATGCGCGCCCGCGTGAAATCGGCCGCCGACACGCTGGGCATCGCGTCGATGGAGCTGCGTTCGGCCGCCGGCCACGATGCTCGTTACCTCCACTCAGTCACGCCTTCGGCAATGGTGTTCGTGCCCAGCCGCGATGGCATCACGCACAACGAGACCGAGTTCACCGAACCGGCCGACCTCGCCGACGGCACTCGTGTGTTGACCGAGGTACTGCAAGGCTTGGTGGGTTGACCTAATGGTGGTGCCGCGACCGATACGGCGAATGACATCGCGCCTGGGGCTCACGCCGGCATGTAGGCGGACACCGCCGAGATCAGGTCGACCATGTCGTCCTGCAGCAGCGTCACATGGTTGGCCGCTGCGGAGAACGCAGCCTCCGGCTCGTTGCGCTGGATCGCATCAATGATGGCTTGGTGCTCGCCGATGGTCGCCAGCATGCGGCCCGGCTGGTAGGTCACGTAGCGGCGGTAGAAGCTCACGCGCTTGCGCAGCAAGCGCGTCTGCGCAGACAGATGGTGCGTGTTCGATGCGTCGTACAGCGCGTCGTGGAAGTTCTGGTTCACCTGGTAGAAGAGGTCGCGGTTGTCGCTGTTCACCAGCGCCTTCAACTCGTCCTGGATCTCCAGCAGGCGCTTACGCTGCTGCGGCGTGGCGCGGCGCGCGGCGTAGCGCGCACACAGGCCTTCGAGCACCGACATTATCTGGAACATCTCGATGATCACCGGCATCGACAGGCTGGCCACGCACACGCCGTTCGGGCCTTTCATCTCGACCAGCCCGGTGCCGGCCAGTGCGCGCAGCGCCTCGCGCACCGGGGTGCGCGAGACCTTGTAGCGCTCGACCAGCTCGGCCTCGTCGAGCCGGGCGCCCGGCTTCAATGCACCGCTGACGATCTGCGCCTCGAGCGACTCACGCAGGTCCTCGGTCAGCGTGACGGATTTGTCCCGCACACGCTCGCGCATCGGCGCGGCGTCATTGGGCGGAAGGGTTGGCTTCATGGGGTCTCCGATGCTGAGTGTCTGTTCACTGGGACTCGCGGGCCCGCAGGATACGGGATCCCGTCTAGCAGTATTCGCGCCACGAATCCCGAGCCATCCATTCGCGGATCACGCGCCGGCTCGGTGCATTCGCACGCCATTTTGAATCCAATTTTCTAAATTTTGTATTCACATGCATCAATTTGATGCTAATTTTTGCGCAATTTCGAATACTGAAAGCTAATTTCTGGTGTTTTCCACGTGGCACGGTTAGTGCAATGCCTATCGAAGCCGTGTACGCAACCCCTCGGGGCCTGCGTCACCGCCGAGCCCGGCCCGTGCGCCCCGCCTTCCGACCCTTTGAACACGACTGCACTGACATGACCTCTCTGAACCTGACCCACAAGACCGCCCTCATCACTGGCGCCTCCAAGGGCATCGGCCTAGCCACCGCCTGGGCGTTCGCGAAGGCCGGCGCCCACCTGCACCTCGCCGCCCGCGACAACGCCGCCCTCGAAGCCGCCCGCAAGGAGATCCAGTCCCACCACGACGTGAACGTGCAGGTCCACGCGCTCGACCTGTCGGTGCCCGGCGTAATGAAGCAGCTCGACGCCGCCGTCGGCGACGTCGACATCCTGATAAACAACGCCGGCGATATGCCCTCTGGCCCGATCGAATCGCTCGACTGGGAGGTGGTGCGTCGAGGCTTCTCGCTGAAGGTGCTGGGCTACATGGAGCTCACGCAGCACGTCTACGCGCGCATGAAGCGCCAGGGCCACGGCGTGATCGTCAATGACATCGGCAACTCGGGCGAAAACTGGGATGCGAACTACATCGCCGGCTCCACCTGCAACGCTGCCGTGATGGCCTTCACCCGCGCCCTGGGCGGCGTGAGCCTAGACGACGGCATTCGCGTCGTGGGCGTGAACCCAGGCCCGGTCGCCACCGACCGCATGGTCAAACTGATGAAGCGCCGCGCGCTCGACAACTACGGCGACGAAGGCCGCTGGGAAGAGCTGTTCTTGCAATACCCGGGTGGCCGCCCCGCCGAAGCCTACGAAGTGGCCGACCTGATGCTGTTCCTGGCCTCGGACCTGGCCCAGTACATCACCGGGACCATCGTCACCATCGACGGCGGCATCGCCGCCCGCGGCTCGATCATCAAGACGGGCAAGTTGGCGCAGAACCAGCAGGCAAAGCCGCCTGAGCCAGACCGAGCTTCCTATTGATTTGCATGAGTGTCATCGACTCCTGGATTCACCAAAGTGCGACGCCATGCCTTCCTGCAAGGCACGGCGCACACAAATCACTGGCACTGCCCTTGCGGAGTCCCGTGAGCCTGCATTCCCACCACCAGCCCGGCTGGCACTGACCGCGCCCCCGGACAACGACCGCCCCACGCCATGTCGACACCCCTTCCCCTCCCTGCCATCCACGAGTCCCCGGCTTCGACGGGCAGCGCCGCATCGCCATCGCGCCCGCGGCTGCCGCCCGAGGTGCTGATGAGCATCTTGTCGGTGCTGAGCATTGTTGGCCTTTGGTACTTCGCCACGTTGTTCCTGCCGCCGTCGGTACTGCCGCCGCCGCACACCGTGCTGACGGCCATGCACGAGCTGGCCAACACCAGCGAGCTGTGGAGCGACATCGGCATTTCGCTCTGGCGCATCGCGCTGGCCTTCGTGATCGGCATGGGCATCTCGCTCGTGCTGGGCTTCGCGATGGCGGTCTCGCCGCGCGCCGGGATGTTCTTCCGCGTGTGGGTGGTGTGCGGTATCACGGTGCCGGCCATCGTCACCATCCTCACCGTCTACATGATCATCGGCATGAACGACCGGGCCGCCGTCATCGGCGCCGCCATCACTGTCGTACCCTTCCTGACGATCAACATCCGCGAAAGCATTAAGGGCATCGACACGCGGCTGATCCAGATGGGCCGCATCTTCCGCGCCGGCCGCATGCAGATGATCCGCTCGGTGATATTGCCCCAGGTGGCGCCGATGCTGCTGGCCTCCTCGCGCTTCGGCCTGGGCCTGGTCTGGAAGATGGTGTTGTTCGTCGAACTGCTCGGCCGCAGCAGCGGCGTGGGTTACCGCATCGAGTACTACTTCCAAATGTTCGACATGACCCAGGTGCTGGCCTACGCGCTGAGCTTCCTCGTCGTGATGATGTTCATCGAGGTCTTCGTCTTCGGCCTCGTCGAGAAGCACATCTTCCGCTGGCGCCGTTGAGCACGCCCCCGCCCCCGCCCCCGCCCCCGCCCCCGCCCCCCGCAACGCTTCCACAGGACATCCCCATGGCGCAAATCGACCTCGTCAATGTCGGCAAGACCTATCGCAGCGCGCAGCGCGAGCCGCTGCACGTGCTCAACGGCATCAACCTCAGCATCGAGGCCGGTGAAGTCGTCGGCCTGCTCGGCCCCTCGGGCTGCGGCAAGTCCACCATCCTCAACATCGTCGCCGGGCTGGACACGCAGTACAGCGGCAGCGTGACGATCCAGGACCGCCCGATGGCGGAGCAGCTCGCCTCGGGCTTCCGCGTCTCCTACGTGTTCCAAGAATCGCGCCTGCTGCCCTGGTACACGCTGACGCAAAACATCGAGTTCGCGCTGCGCGCGGCCGACTTCCCCCGCCAGGAATGGGCCGACCGCACGAACGCGGTGCTCGACCTCGTCGGCCTGTCCAGCTTCAAGGGTTTCTACCCCGGTCAGCTCTCGGGCGGCATGCAGCAGCGCGCCTCCATCGCCCGCGCCTTCGTGGTCGACCCCGACATCCTGCTGATGGACGAGCCGTTCAGCGCGCTCGACGAGCTGACCGCGCGCAAGCTGCGCCAGAGCCTGCTCGACATCTGGTCGAAGTTCCGCTCGACCATCCTCTTCGTCAGCCACAACGCCTACGAATCGACCTACCTGGCTGACCGCATAGTCGTGATGACCTCCGATCCCGGCGGAAAGATTGCAGAGCAGATCAACCTGCGCGGAATCGCCCGCCCGCGTTCGTACGACGACGCCTCGCTGTTCGAGAAGAGCAAAGACGTGATCCGCATTCTCGACCGCCGGCCCGCCGCCATGGCCTGAGCTTTCCGTTTGCCCTTCCTCCCGAACCATACCGCACTGGAGTTCCCGCCATGAAATACCCGAAGTCGTTCAAGTTAGTCGTCGGCAGCCTCGCCGCGACGCTGGCCCTGGGCGTTGCTCCGATGTGCCAGGCCCAGACCGTCAACACCGCCAAGGGCGATGGTGGCACGGTTCGCATGCTGATCAACCCGGCTGGCACGATGTCGATTCCGCCGCTGGTCATCAAGCAGTTCAACCTCGACAAGAAGTACAACATCAACGTCGAGACGGTGCCCTACAGCAACAACAACTCGGCCGCCGTAGCGCTGCAAAGCAAGAGCACCGACGTCGTGATCCTCGACTGGCTGGCCACCGCGCGCCTGAAGGCCGGCGGCGTGGGCGTAGTCGGTGTCGCGCCGTTCATGACCTACGTGAACAGCATCATCGTGCCAACAAACTCGCTAGCCAAGACCCTGGCCGACCTGAAGGGCCTGAAGGTCGGCGTACAGAACAAGACCGGTTTCGACTGGATCATCACCGTTGCCGCCGCGAAGAAGAAGTTCGGCATGGACCTGAACAAGGAAGTCACGCTGCACGAAGGCGCGGTGCCACTGCTGCGCGGCTTGATGGAACGGGGCGAATTGCAGGCCACCGGCATGTGGAACTCGCTGGCCCCTGAAATGCTGGCCAGCGGCAAGTTCCGCACGCTGACGACGATCCGCGAGATCTCCGACAGCACGGGCCTGCCCACCGTGCCCTTCCTGTTCTTCGGCTTCCGCGAGGAATACGCCAAGGCCAACCCGGCCAACGTGCGCGCCTTCGTTGCCGCCTACCAGGACGCGGTGAAGATCATGAAGTCCGACGACCAGCTGTGGGAAGAACAGGGCAAGCGCATGAAGCTGTCGCCCCAGGCCACCCAGTTCTTCAAGAAGCAGGTGCGCAACGACTTGTTGACGGTGTTCACGCCCGACATGGCCAAGGGCCTGTCCGACTCGCTCGACGCGATGGTCGACGTGGCCGGCCCTGAAGTCATCGGCATGAGCAAGCTGCCCGCCGGCCTGATCACGCTGGACTACCAGTAAATCGTTCGAAACGCCGCGCCCCATTTGCTTCCAGGGGCGCAGCGCCTTCCCTTCCCAGGAGACATCCCGTGAGTTCCCTTCAAGCCAAGACCGTATCGACCGTGAGCCTGCCGGTGATCGACATCAGCGGACTGTCCTCATCGAACCTCGCCGACCGCCAGGCCGTCGGCCGCCAGATCCGCGCCGCCTGCATCGAGTACGGCTTTTTCTATGTCGATGGCCACGGCGTGCCGCAAGGCTTGCTCGACGCCGCCCTGCAGCAGGGCGAGGCGTTCTTCAGCCAGCCCGACGACGACAAGGCGAAGGTGGCGCGCACCCACTCGTTCTGCAACCGCGGCTGGGACCCGCTGAAGGCCGAATCGCTGGGCCTGGACGTGCCCGACAACAAGGAAACTCTGTTCCTCGGCCTAGACCTGCCGCTGGACCACCCCGCCGTCGTGGCCGGCCGCTTCAACCATGGCCCGAACCAGTGGCCAAGCGACCTGCCCGGCTTCAAGCCGACCATGCGTGCCTACCACGCGGCCCTGCGCGACGTCAGCGAACGCATGATGGTCGGCCTGGCCCTCGCGCTGAACCTGCCGGAAGACCACTTCAAGGACTTCAACGACACCCCGCTGTCCACCGTCCGCATGCTGCACTACCCGCCGCAGGCGGTGGGAGCCTCGCAAGACACCATCGGCGCCGGCTCCCACACCGACTTCGGCGCCTTGACCTTTCTGTTGCAGGACAACAACAGCGGTCTACAGGTGCAAGGCCTCAATGGCGATTGGATCAGCGCACCGCCGATCCCTGGCACCTTCGTGTTCAACATCGGCGACGCCATCGCCCACTGGACCAACGACCTGTTCCGCTCGACGCTGCACCGCGTGGTCAACGTTTCGGGCAACGAGCGCTATTCGGTGCCGTTCTTCTACTCCGGCAACCCCGACCATCAGCTCGAATGCCTGCCTGGCTGCCTAAAGGAGGGCGAATCGCCGAAGTACCCACCGACCACCGTGGAAGCGCACATGACCGAGTGCTACCACCGCGCTCGCGCGGCCGCGCCGTCCTACCTCGGATGACCGCATCCATGACTGCCTCGTTCAAGAGATATGACTTCCTGACGGCGCTCGCGTCGGTGGCCCGTGACGACCTCGTCGTCACCAACTTGGCCAACACCGCGACCGAGTGGCATGCGGCGCGTCCGTCGCATGCCAACCTCTACGCGGTGGGCATGGGCCTGGTGACGCCCTATGCGCTGGGCGTGGCCCTGGCCCGTCCCGACCAGCCGGTGATCGCGCTCGACGGCGACGGCGGCATCTTCTTCGACACTTCGGTGCTGGGCACCATCGCCGCAGCGGCTCCGGTCAACCTGACGATTGTCGTGTTCGACAACAGCGGCTACATATCCACCGGCAAGCTGCCCGACGTGGCCTCGTTGGCCGCCCAGGTCGACATCGCCACGCTGGCGCGCGCCTACGGGCTGGCCAACGTGCACACAGTGGACCACCCCGAGGCGCTGGTCGCCTGCGTGCGCGAAACCTCGGCCCATGCCGGCGCGAAGCTGATCGTGGCCAAGGTGAACGTGGAACAGGCCTTCGTCGGCGCACTGCCGATGGACCTGAAGGAAAACAAGTACCACTTCGTTCGTCATATCGAGCAGGCCGTCGGCATCCGCATCTTGAAGCCTTCGGCCAAAGAACACGGCGCCCGCCCCGCGGCCGACCCGAGCGGCAACGCCGGCGCCAACGGCAGCTTTGCACAGACGCTGTACGCCGCGCTGAAGGACAACGGCATCGACTTCGTCATTGGCCTGCCCTGCAGCGGCTTCAGCGGCGCGCAGTCACTGCTGATGCAGGACCGCGAGCTGCGCTACCTGCCGGTCGCCCATGAAGGCACCGGCTTGGGCATCTGTGCCGGCGCCTGGCTGGGCGGCAAGCGCCCGGCCGCACTGATCGAGAACTTCGGCCTGTTCGCCTCGGTGTACCAGTTGCTGCGCGGCCACTTCAGCCACGGCATTCCCACGCTGCTGATGACCGAATGGCGCGGCGACACCGGCGACCAGGAGTTCTTCGCCGAGACCGGCGAAGTGACGCGCGCGCTGCTGTCGGCCATCCGCGTGAACCACCGCGTAGTGGACGACGCCGCGCAGCTGATGCCCGCGGTGCGCGACGCGCTGCGCTGGATGGACGCCTGCCTGCGCCCCTTCGCGCTGCTGCCCACCTTCGAACTGACGCGCCAGAAGCGCTAGCTCGCCCCCTTCACCCGATCGCCCACCCATGCGCACCCTGCTCTCCAACATCGGCCAGCTCTACACCTGCGACAGCAGCGACCGCGTGCTGGCCAACTCCTATGTCGTCGTCGACGACGACCGCATCGCGGAGGTTGGCCAGGGCATGCCCGAGGGCCACTTCGACCAGCGTCTGGATCTGCGCGGCCAGATCGTGATGCCTGGCTTCATCAACCTGCACCACCACTTCTTCCAAACACTGACGCGCGCCATCCCGCGCGCGCTGTCGGGCCACCTGCTCGACTGGCTGAAGGCGATGTACCCGCTGTGGGCCGGCATGACGCCCGACGACCTAGACGCCGCCACGCAGGCCTCCATGGCCGAACTGATGCTGACTGGCGCCACCACCACCGCCGACCACGCCTACCTTATGCCGGGCGGGCGGGCTGAGTACACCGATGCGCTGGTGCACGGCGCGCGCACCGCCGGCCTGCGGCTGCACCTGGTGCGCGGCTGCATGACGGCGATGGAAGACACGCTGGAGGCCGACCTGAGCGCCGTGCTGGGCCCGCGCGCCGGGGGCCTGGTCGACGACGAGGAAGCCGTGCTGGCCGACATGGCCCACGGCATCCGCCAGCACCACCAGACCGGCTGGGGCGCACGCATCACGATGGCGCTGGGCCCCACCACTGCCACCTACCAGCGCATGGACTTCATGAGCCGCATCTCCGAGCTGGCCCACGCCAACGGCTGCGGCCTGCACATGCATTTCCACCCGCGGCCTGACGAGCGTGTGTGGTGCCGCGAGCAATACGGCAAGCGTCCCATCGAACTGCTGCAAGACGCCGGCTGGCTGGCCCCCGGCACCTGGTTCGCGCACAGCACGCGTGTCGATGCCGAGGACATGGCCCAGATGGCCGAGGCCGGCGTGGCCGTGGCCCACTGCCCGCGCATGCTCGTGCGCCTTGGCGCGCGGGTGACGCCGATGCACGAAATGCTGGCCGCCGGCGTGAAGGTCGGCTTCGGAGTCGACGGCGGCGCCAGCAACGACAGCGGCTCCATGCTCGGCGAAATCCGCCTGGGCATGCTGCTGCACCGCGCGGCCGGCGGCGAAGGCACCGTGCCGTGGCAGCAGTGGCTGTCGCCCTATCGCGCGCTGACGATGGCCACGCGCGAGGCCGCGGCCATCCTCGGCCGCAGCGACATCGGCCGCATCGAGGTGGGCTGCTGCGCCGATATAGTGGCCTTCGACATGTCGCCGATCGGCTTTGCCGGTGCCCGCACCGACTGGATCTCGGGCCTACTGGTGGCCGGCGACGACACCCGCGCGTCGCTGACCATGGTGGGCGGCGCGATCCGGGTTCTGCACGGCCGCCTGGCGTGGGACGACGAACGCGCGCTGCGCGGCCGTGTCGACACCATCACGCACCGTCTGATCGAACGCGCCCACGGCCTCACCGGCCTGGACTACTCTCAGATGGCATGAACGGGCATTGTCACGTTGGCGGTCAGTCGACGCGCGATGCGCGACCGATGCCTTCTTGAGCGTTTCGATCTCGGCGCGCACTTCTTTGCGAGCAACGCGGGAGATTTCGGCTCTAAAGATCGAGGCGATGTTTGGCATGGACGCATTGTGCCGCGCCGTTGCAGCGCTGCAGTTCTGCCGTCGGACCTTCAAGGCCGGGCATGAAAAGCGACAGCGGTCGGCATCGAGGCGGTTCCCTGAGCGGCTTTTTTCTCCCTGGCCTCTACCAGCGCCGAACCACTGTCGAGAGGCAGTGTGCGTGACCCAAGTGAAATCGGAGTGAAGTCCGTGCAGGAGTTCTGTGAAACGATACTTGCCGTCTTGTTTCGTGCAACTGCTGCCCCTGATGCAGCCAGTCAGAGCTTGAGCGACACTGCCTGCCGCCGCCGAGATCTCACCGGGGCTGGATCGCCCGCCTGATCCGATCCGCGTATGTCGTCAGTGTCGGCACCATCGCCACGACGTCCTCCAGCGTGCGCCTGCTCTTCGGCGCAGAGATCGTGAGCGCCGCCACAACCTGACCCTCTGTGTTCTGTATGGGTACTGCGGCACCAACGACGCCTGCGATGTACTCGGACTCGTTGGCCGCATAACCCTGATTCTTCACTTTCCGAAGGCGCTCGAGAAGAACTTTCGGCGCGGTCACGGTCTTGGGTGTCAGTGGCTCCCAGGGGCCGGAGGCCATGAACTTGGCGAGTTCGTCCGGCGGCAGTGCCGCAAGGAAGATCTGCCCACTGGATGTGCAGTGGAGCGGCGCCTTCTGCCCCGCCTGAAACTGAAGCGTGAGGGGAGACTGCCCCATGACGCTCGCGATGTACTCGACCTCGCCGGAGGACATCAACGCCAGGCCGCAGGTTTCTCCGGTCTTTTGTGCAACGGCCGTCAGCAGCGCTTGAATTGGCGCGTAGACGATGGTGGAGCTCAGGATCGACGTCGCCAGTCCAACCAGCTTGGGGGCGACGGCGTACTTGCCCTTGACGGGCATCTTCTGGAGAAACTGCAGTTCCTCCAGCGTGGCGATCATCCGGTGTGCTGTCGGCCTGGGCAGATCGAGGAGATAGACGATGTCGGCCGCGGAGATCATGCCCATCTTCGCCGCCAGGTTGAGGACCGCAAACAGCCGCTCGACAGGCGTTCCCACGATCGCTGTCGAAGCTTTCTTCGCTTTCTTGGTCGTCGTGCTCATGGCTGCATTATTCAGGTCTCTATCGACGTCCCGGAACTGCATCGCGATTCTTCAGAATGGCCACGAGCTGAGACGTCAGCGAGGAAAGCACCATGTAGATCACGGCAACCGCCAGGTACATCTCGACGAGGCGTCCGTCACGTTGGGCAATCTTCGAGGCGGCTCCCAGCAGATCGGTGACCGACAGCACGTAGACCAGCGACGTATCCTGAAACAGGATGATCGTCTGCGTGAGCAGTATCGGGCTGACGACACGCAGTACCTGCGGCAGGATGATCAGCCGATAGGTCTGCCAGGTCGACATCCCCAGCGCCTTGCACGCACCGTACTGCCCCTTTGCCATCGACTTGAACCCTGCGTGAATGATCTCGGCGTAGTAGGCGGCCTCGAACAGCGTGAACGTCACGAAGGCCGTCCACACCGGCCCGATCTGCACCGGCCTCGAGGCTCCGGTCATCCACATCAGCACGAGCGGCATCAGGAAGAAGAACCAGAAGAGCACCATGATCAGGGGCACCGAGCGGATCAGCGTGATGTACGCACTTGCGAGCTGGGACGCGACCGGAACTTCAAGGTGCCTCACAAGAGCGAGGCCAATGCCGAGCAACAGGCCGCCGAGAAAGCCGACCGCGGTGAGCTTCAGCGAGAACACCAGTCCGTCGAACAGGAACGGCCAGGCCTGCGCGATCACGGAAAAGTCGAAGTGGTTCATGGCTTCGCCGCCTCCTTTCGCATCGGAAAGAAGCGGCGTCTCGTGATCGTGGGCTCCATGCCGGGCGTGCGGAGGCGCTTTTCCAGACCGTGCATGACGGCATAGACGGAGAGTGCGAGCAGCAGATAGAGGATGGTTGCCGCGCCGAAGGCCTGGAACGTCTTGAAGGTGAACTCGTTGATCTGTCGAGCCTGGGCGGTGAGCTCAAGAAGCCCGATGGTCAGTGCCACCGACGTGTTCTTGAAGATGCCCATCACCTCGCTGGTCAGCGTCGGCATGATGATGCGCAGCGCCTGTGGAAGCAGGATGGTGCGATACAGCTCCAGTTCTGTCATGCCCAGTGCCCTGGCGGCCGATCGCTGGCCGTAGGGCAATGCTTCGATCCCCGCCTTGACCTGCTCTGCCACGCGAGCGCCGGTGTAGAGCGAAAGCGCAATCAATGCGGGGAAGAAGGCTCCCCAGGGCGGCACCATCTTCTTCATCGCATTGCCGAGGTCGGGCGGCAGCAGTTCAGGCAGCACGAAGTACCAGAGGAACATCTGGACGATGATGGGGATATTGCGGAAAACCTCGACATAGAGCCGCGCGGTCAGCGCGATCGCCCGGTTGGAGGAGGTCCGGCCACAGCCGACCAGCACCCCCAGGACGAAGGCTACGCACCAGCCCGCCAGCGCCAGGGCGACCGTCCAGGCCAAGCCATTGAGCAGCCAGGCGAGATACAGCTCCTCGCCGTCCTGGACTGTCTCGAAAAGAACTTCGAACACATCGAGCTCCAGTCAGCTTCGGATGGTGGTGCTTCAGTCGATCCGGTCGCTGGGGACCTTGATCCGCTCCTTCAGCTTTTCCGTCATCGGAAAGGCCAGGCTCACGTTGCGCGGCGGGATCGGCGCCTCGAACCACTTCTTGTAGAGCTTGTCGTACTCGCCGCTCTTCATGAGGTTGCCGATCACGCCGTCGACGAGGGCCTTGAACGCCGGATCGTCCTTGCGCAGCATCAGGCCGTAGTAGATATTGTCGAAGCCGCCAGGCATGAGGGCAAACGACGCCGAGTTGCGTGAGTTCGCCTTCTCGCCCGCCAGCAGGATGTCGTCCTCGAGCCAGGCGACGGCACGGTTGCTGTCGAGCGTGAGCATTGACTCGCCATGGTCCTTGGCCGCGATCGTCATCAGCGCCATCTTCTGCTCTTCGTTGAACTTGCGCGCGAAGCCGACGGCGTTGGAGCCTTGTGTGACCACGATGGTCTTGCCCTTGAGGTCCGCCGGACTCTTCACGCCGGAGTCCACGCGCACCAGCCAGAGCGGCTGGCTGACGAAGGTGGCGACCGAAAAGGCAACCTGCTTCTGCCGCGCGGCGTTGTTCGCGGTGCCGCCGCACTCGATGTCGACGGTGCCGTTGACGACCAGCGGGATGCGGTTCGACGAGTTGACGGCCACCTGCTTGAATTCCAGCTTGGGCATGTTCAGCTGCTGCTTCACCTTGTCCACAACGGCCGCGCACAGGTCCATCGAAATGCCGACGGGCTTCTGCTGGCTGTCCAGGAACGAGAACGGCACGGACGACTCGCGGTAGCCGAGCGTGATCGCCCCGGTTTCCTTGATCTTCTGCAGCGTATCTCCGCCGGTCTGGGCGAAGCTGGGCATGTTCGCGGCCAGCAGGCATGCGGCTGCGATGGTGAGAAACGACGACTTCGGGTTCATGAAGATTCTCCTGCGGTCAATAAAAAGATGGCAATCAGTCGACCTGGATTGCCGCCGTCGGGTGGGCGCTGCGGCTCAGGCGCTGCTGGATCAGCGATACGACCTGGTCGACGTCTTCGGAGGTGTTAAAGAGGCCGAAGGAGATGCGAATGCCGCCGCGCTCGGGCGATACGCGAACCTGGTTCTGCGTGAAGTAGTCCAGCCATTCGGCGACCGGCAGATCCAGCACATAGATGTGTGCACGGCTGGCACGGGTACGTGGACCGACGAGACGTACGCCGAGCCGTTCAAGCTGTGCGATCAAGCGGTCGCCCAGTTCGAGCACGTGCGCTTCGATTCGCTCGACGCCGGTCTTTCGGATGAGGTTGATCGAGCTCGACAAGGCGTGCAGATCGGGAAGGTTGTAGTTGCCAAACTCGAAGCGCCCCGCATCCTTGCGCGGCGCCAGATCGTCGGGCCGCGCGATGTAGTCCTCGGGGGGATTCGCCAGGCTGCTCATCGCGAGGTAGGCCGGCTGCAGTTCATCCAGACCGGCCTTTACGTAGAGGATTCCCAGGCCCTGCGGCACGAGCAAACCCTTGTGGCAGCCGGCGGCCAGCACGGACACGCCCAGTGTCCTGACGTCGACCGGCAGCACGCCGACAGACTGCATCACGTCGACGACCAGGTAGATGCCCTTCTGCGCGCACAGACGGCCGATGCTGGCGATGTCGTGCCGCTGGCCCGCATGGAAGGTCACGTGCGACAACGAGATAACCTTGGTCCTGGCGTCGATGAAGGGCTCGAAGGTTTCCGCGGTCGCGATTTCATCGTCTGCCACCTTCACGAAGCGCACCTGCACGCCCTTGCGCTTCAGGTTGAGCCAGGCATAGGCATTGTTCGGATGGTCGCCCTCGAGCATCAGGACGGTGTCCTCGTTCGCAAGCGGAACGGCATTCGCTGCGATATTGAGGCCCTCGGAGGTGTTCTTGGTGAAGGCGATCTCGCTGGGCGATGCATTCAGCAGCGCCGCGACGTCCTCCCGGGCACGCTCGACGCGGCGCATCCACACCGGCTTCGGGCCGGCCATTTCGTTGCCTTCCGCGAGAAATTCGGAAAGTGCCAGGCGCACGCAGGTCGCCATGGGTGTCTGGTGCGCGGAGTCCAGGTAGAGCATCCGCTTGGTGACCGGAAATTCCTGGCGGATGGAGTCAATTTCGAGAATGGCGGACATGGTTTCCTCAGTTCATCAATCATTGCCCCGATGTGGGGCGGCGGGTGCATGGAACGCATGACCACCGTGTGACGTGAATCGATGCGACGGTGTCATCCTAGGAGTGCCTGTGAGTCGCCACGTCTCGATATTCGGCCATATCGAAGGTCGAATTTCCAAGGGAAAGTACAGGTAGATCACTCCAAAAATCGCATCCGGATTTCGAGACAAAATTTCATCGCAGGCAGCCTGATTCAGGCTCTTTCATGCGCTGTTCGCAGGGTTTTGGAGCGTAGAACGAGGGTGATCGACCCCAAGACGGCGCCCTCGTGGGAGTCAACGCCTCGCACCATGCAGGGGCGACGTCCGAACAGGGATCGTCCACTTGAATTTTTTGCGTTGCACTTTTCGGACGCTTATCCGACCAGGGCGTCGCACGGGCGAGCGCGATGAAAGAGGCACCTTGCGAGAGCTTGCTCACCAGGCTGCTGCGTATCGAAATCTGAACACACCCAGTCGACGCAGAGACATACCATCCGCCGCGCTCTGCAACTGCAGGGCTCCGTGGACAGGCTGACTGCAGCGCATGCGCTTCGAGGCTTGCTGCTCACCATCCGCCACGAGGAAAACGTACGTCGCCGCGCAGTTCCGGCGATTGAACCTTGAGGACCCTTGACCCATGAAAACCAAAGCCGCCGTCGCCTGGAAACCCGGAGCCCCGCTCACCATCGAAACCGTGGACCTCGAAGGCCCGAAGTTCGGCGAAGTGCTGGTCGAGATCAAGGCCACCGGCATCTGCCACACCGACTACTACACGCTCTCGGGCGCCGACCCCGAAGGCATCTTCCCCGCGATCCTGGGCCATGAAGGCGCGGGCATCGTGGTCGATGTGGGCCCCGGCGTCACCACGCTGAAGAGGGGCGACCACGTCATTCCGCTCTACACGCCCGAATGCCGCCACTGCAAGTTCTGCCTCTCGCGCAAAACCAACCTGCGCCAGCTGATCCGCGGCACCCAGGGCAAGGGCCAGATGCCCGATGGCACCAGCCGCTTCAGTCTCGACGGCAAGCCCATCGCGCACTACATGGGCACCTCGACCTTCAGCAACTACATGGTCGCGCCCGAGATCTCGCTGGCCAAGATCCGCGAAGACGCCCCCTTCGACAAGGTCTGCTACATCGGCTGCGGCGTCACCACCGGCATCGGCGCGGTGATCTTCACGGCCAAGGTAGAAGCCGGCGCGAACGCGGTGGTGTTCGGCTTTCCACTGGCGGCGGCGAGGTGATGAACGCCGCGGGTGCTCGCCTCGTGAAGGTGCTCAACTATCCGCTCGACATCGACAAGCTACACACCGGCGCCAACCGGGTGTTCAAGATCATGGACGACCATCTGGCAGACCGCGAGTTCTTGGAGCTGGGCCGTGCAACGATCGCCGATATCGCCTGCTTTCCGTACACAGCACTGGCCGGTGAAGGTGGCATCGACTTGTCACCGTACAAAAACGTGCTTGCATGGATTGAACGGATGAAGAGGCTCCCAGGCTTCATTCCGATGCCGGGTATTGCCGCCGCAAACTAGGCCGTGCCTCCGCGGGCTTCGTGAGTCGAGGCTTACGGATCCCGCACCGCGCCTCGTCGACGACTCCTAGTGCAGTTTCACCTTGGAGCCGGTCGAAGGTGTTAGCGACCTCGCCAGCGTCTCCCGAGCCACGCGCCACCATCCATGCAGGGCGAGCTCGTGCATTTTGTACATGGACTTGTACATGAGCTTGGCGAAGACGCCTTCGATAAACATGTTCCTGCCTACAACGCTGCCCATCAAGTTGCCGACCGTGCTGAAGTCTCCCAAGGAAATCAGCGAGCCGAAATCTCGGTAGCGATAGGGAGGAAGACTCCCCCCTGCAATGAACTGCGAGAGATGACGCGCCAGGAACGAAGCCTGCTGGTGTGCAGCCTGGGCTCGAGGTGGAACGTAGCCCTTTCCATTGGGGCGCATGCATGCAGCGCAGTCACCAATGGCAAAAATGCTGGAGTCCAACGTCGTCTGTAGCGTCGGGTGCACCGTCAGCTGATTGAGTCGATTGGTTTCGAGGCCGTCCAGCGTCTTCAACAGTGCTGGGGCCTTTACGCCCGCAGCCCAGACACTGATTTCCGCAGGGATCGTGCGACCGTCTTTCAGCGTGACCTCGCCTTCATCAACGCTGCTAACACTCGCTCCAACGTGGACGTGAATACCTGAGCGGCTCAACAGATCGTGCGCAGCGGCCGAGAGTCGGGCGGGAAGTGCCGGAAGAATTCTGTCCGAGGCCTCGATAAGGTGAATCTCAAGCTTGGCGCGACCGTTGAGTGCAGCGTCTGCTGAGTTCAAGACCTCTTTCCCCGTTCGATGCAGTTCAGCGGCGAGCTCGACGCCAGTTGCCCCTGCTCCGATGATGCAAATCCGAAGTTGAGCAGCAGTCAAGGGACCATCTTGAGCCTGGGCTCGGAAGCAGGCATTCATCAGCTTCCGATTGAAACGGACTGCGTCGCCAAGCGACTCGAGCTTGAGCGCATTCTTCAGCACGCCTTCGGTTCCGAAGTCGTTGCACTGGCTTCCGACTGCGATGACGAGAGTGTCGTATGGAACGTTCCGTCGAGGCGTTACCCGCTCTCCCTCCGAGTCCACATAGGGGTCAACGCTCACCAACCGAGCCACTCGGTCGAGGCCGGACATCTGTCCGATTCGGAACACGAAGCCGTGCTTGCGTGCATGTGCAAGATAGCCGACTTCGTGCCGGCTGGTGTCCATGCTCCCGGCCGCGATTTCATGAAGCTTCGGCTTCCAGACATGTGTTCGAGACTTGTCTATGAGCGTGACTGCGAGACGTCTGTTCCTGCCAAGACTGGTCGCGAGTTCAAGGCCTGCCGCCCCACCGCCAACGATGACAACCCTATGGCGCTCAGGAATGCCGCCATCCTTTTGTCCTTCTGTGGACGGTACTGACCATCGACTGAGCATGACAGAACCTAGTTGTAGCCAAGGACGGCCACGCCATCCAAGATGACCTCGAAGTCCCTTCTTTTGGCTTCAGCTGCCATTACGGACATCGGCAGGTCTCGCAGGCGAGGAACGGCCAGGAGACCTTGCACACCAACCAATGGCGACGGAGCGGGACAAACCGTGGTCGTGGCAGGCCTGCCTCGTTCTTGGGTAGGGATATCGCTGTTCATGATGGTTAGTTTCGGAGCCGACGTTCCAGGTAGTCGGAGAGCAGGGTTAGCGGATAGCAGATGACGAAAAAGACAACGAGGACACCACAATAGATTTCGACCGCATGAGCGTCATTGCTCACGTATGCCAGCCGTTCGATCATTTGTCTCGCCGACCCCAGCAAGTCGGTGACGCCGACGACGGATGTGAGCGCGCTGGCCTGAATCAGCACGGTGAGTTGTCCGATGTACGGAGGGAGGAATCGCCGGAGCGCCTGGGGCATCACTGCAAACACGAGTGCATCGAGCTTGCCCATACCAAGAGCGCGGGCAGCTTCCGTCTGATGGGACGAAATCGACTTGAGCGCACCTCGTGCGGTCTCGGCGATGTTCGCGCCGCCCCAGAGCGCGAGCCCAAGTACCGACGCCGTGATGGGCCCGGTGCTGATGCCGACGTGTGGCAATGCGAAGAAGACAAACAAGAGTGTTATCAGCGAAGGAACACCCCGGAAGACATCGATGTAGATCCGCACAACGAACTTTACCCAAAGCGTCGTGCTCGCGGAGAGCGCTCCGACGGCTACTCCGATGGCTGTCGCGACGAGCGTTGTCAGCAAGGAGACCCAGAGCGTGACGTATAGCCCGCTGAGCATGTGCGATGCGACGGGCCCCATCCATTCCTGGTTCATTTCACGGCTCCCAAGCCGGGCACTGCGACCGCCTTCTCAAGCCTGCGGGAGGCCATCGCAATAACGTTTGAGACGATGAGATAGGCAAGCGCTGCAATGCCGAACACCTGGAACACCTTGAACGTGTCTGCCACCATGCGATTGGCTACGTACGTAAGCTCCTGATAGCCAACTGCGATCATGAAAGACGACGATCGAAACTGGGTGATCGCCATAGTCGTCGCAGCAGGAATTGCTGCACGCGCACCAAGGGGAACGGTAATGTCCAGAAAGGCCCGAGGAGCAGACATTCCGAGCGCTCGAGCAGCGAGCACCTCGTTGGGGTTCACAGCACCAAAGCCTGCTCGGAAGATTTCCGTGTGGTATGCAGCCCCCCAAAGTCCCAGCGCCAGCCACGACGTCTCGAACGGCGAGAGCTTTACTCCAAGGTCCGGCAACGCGAAGTAGAGCATCACGACCTGGACCAAGAGCGGCGTGCACCGGAAGAGATTGGCGTAGCAAGCGATGAGCTGGCTCAGCACCGGAATGCGCGCATGGCGCGCTGCCCCCATCAGCATGCCCAGCGCCATACCGAGGGTGATGCCGATGCCACTAACAAGCAGCGTCCGGCCTAGCCCGTCGAGCAGAACGAGCAGTTCGTTCGTGAAATTCGGTGTCATATCGGTTCCTCCCGGCGATCCACCCTACGTGGTCGGATGGGCGCTCTTTTTTGATTCCTTACTTCAAGCAGTCGAGCGCGCCGGACTTTGAGTAGTCCATCTTCATGCTCGGTCCGGGAACAATCTGTCGATACTTTGCAGCGAACGCAGGATCCTTCACCTCCGCCGAAAAAGCCTTGTAGAAGGCATCTTCGCCACGCATCTGCTCGAGCACCGCATTAACCCAATCGAGCATCGGCTTGTTGCCCTTCTTGACCCCCACGCCTTGAACTGCGGTCGCGGCCAATGTGCCGACAACCTTGTAGTTCTTCTGCATCTGAGTGAAGTTGAAGCCATACACATCGATGTAGGCGAAGGCATCGGTACGCCCTTGCGTGAGCATGGTGGCGCCTTCTGCTGCGGTCTGGGCTGTCACCAAGTTTGCTTGCGGGTAGCACTTCTGCAGCCAAGTCTGGTACGTGCTGCCAGTCGGCGTCACGACTGTCTTGCCGGCGAGGTCGGCGTAGTCATTGATCTTCGAGTCCTTGGGGACAATGAGCTGAAGATTGCTGGCCCAAATTGGATTGGAGTAATCGAGTTGTTCTGCACGCGCTGGTGTATATGCGAGCGAGGCCAGAATCATGTCGATCTTGCCGGACTGAAGGAATGAAACGCGGTTTCCATCGTTGACGCACTGAGTCTTCAGGCCATCACCGGTGCCGAAGGCGGCTTCACCGATACGCTTCACCAGCGTGTACTCGTACCCGGCAGGTTTGCCGTCGATGCCAACGAAACCAGCGGGCGGGTACGTGCAGTTGATACCGACGGTCAGGAAGCCGGTTGCCTTGACCTCTGGCGGCAGCGGAACGTCCACCTTGGGCGCGGCGGCCATTGCTGCAAGAGGGGCGAAGCTCATGGCGGAGACCAGGGAAGCAATCAGCGATTTCTTCATGACAAGCTTTCAGGACAGACAGGGGGACGTTGAGAAAAGAACAGCGGCATCGAGCTAATGCCTGGTCATGCGAGACAGGAACTGCTTCGTGCGCTCGTGTTGGGGACGGTCGAGCACTTGAGCAGGAGGGCCCTGTTCGACGATGTTTCCGCCGGCGACCAGGACGAGCCGGTCGCCGACCTCCCGAGCGAAGCCCATCTCATGGGTGACAACGAGCATGGTCATGCCGGACTTGGCCAGATCTTTCATCACCGCCAGCACCTCGCCCACGAGCTCCGGGTCGAGCGCGGACGTTGCTTCGTCGAAGAGCATCACGTGCGGCTGCATCATCAGTGCCCGGGCAATGGCAACGCGTTGCTGCTGGCCACCGGAGAGCTGGTCCGGATAGCTGTTCGCCTTGTCGGCAAGACCGACCTTCCGCAGGAATTCGTGCGCGCGCGCTTCCGATCTACCCGTCGACTCCTTGAGCACTCTTCGCGGAGCGAGTGTCAGATTTCGAAGGACGCTGAGATGAGGAAACAAGTGGTAGTGCTGGAACACCATGCCCACGCGCTGACGAATCTGGTTCTCGTTGAGTGAACCTCCTGTAAGGTCCTCTCCCTCGAGAAGGATCTGACCAGAGTTGATTCGCTGCAGCAGGTTCGCGCAGCGAAGTAGCGAACTCTTTCCGCCGCCGCTAGGCCCCACGATCACGACGACTTCCCCTCGGCGAACCGAGAGGTCCACACCCTTCAGTACGGCGTTATTGCCATAGGAGAGATGAATTTTCTTCATCTCCAGAATGGGTTTCTCACCAGCGAGAGCGACGGATGAAGCAAGTGCGTTCATTCTTTTGGAGGTGGGAGATTGACCTGAAGAGGGACTAGGCAGCCGTCGCCGCGCTCTGGAAACGCTTCACGAACGCTTGAAAACGTTCGGTTTTGGGGTTCGCGAACACGTCGTTCGGAGGCCCGTCTTCGATGATGGATCCTTGGTAGAAGAAGAGAAGTCGGTCCGCGACATCGCGTGCAAACTGCATCTCGTGCGTGACGATGATCATCGTCATCCCCTCTGTGCTGAGATCGCGAAGCGTCTTGAGGACCTCATCGACCAGCTCTGGGTCCAGGGCCGATGTCACCTCGTCGAACAGCATCACCTTCGGCCGCATGGCGAGGGCACGGGCGATGGCCACGCGCTGCTGTTGACCGCCGGAGAGCTGAGATGGATAGTGGTTCGCCTTGTCTGCCAGTCCGACCTTGGCCAGCAACGCCTGGGCATGTTCGCGAGCTTCGGCCTTGGACTCCCCATTCACCAGTACCGGCCCCATCATGATGTTCTGGATGGCCGTCTTGTGGGGGAACAGGTTGTAGTTCTGAAAGACCATCCCCGCCTTGGTCCTGAGACGGGCAATCTCAGTCTCGGATTGCTTGATCCTCTTAGAGCCGCCGGCCGAGGAGTTGTAGCCGACAGCCGCACCATCGACAAGGATTTCGCCTGCCTGGAAATCCTCGAGGTAGTTAATACACCGCAAGAGCGTCGACTTGCCGGACCCGCTGGGTCCGATGAGAACGACAACCTCGCCCTCCTTCACTTCGAAGGAGATGCTCTTCAAGACTTGGTTCTCGCCGAAGCTCTTTGAGACGCCTCGAACTTCGATCATGGGCCGGCTAGTCGGCAGGGGCTGTGCATTGTTCATGGTTTCCAGGCAGTTCGTTTTGCGACTACGCCGCCGCGTAGCGCCGCTGCAGATAGGTCGCGCAGAGTGAGATCGGGTAGCAGATACAAAAATAGATAACCATCACGGTGAAGAAAATCTCGAAAGCGGCCAAAGTACGCTCGACGACCTCACGCGATGCATACGTCAGTTCCCAGACGCCCACGATCGAGGCGTACGAAGTGCTCTTCACTGCAATGGACGCAGTGGTTACCAATGGCGGGAGCGCGAGACGCATCCCAAGGGGAAGTTGAATCTGCATGAGGACTTGTCTCCAACGCAGGCCGATAGCCAATCCGGCCTCCACGGTGCTCTTGGGCACGGCAAGGATTGAACCTCTCACGATGTCGGCCACGAAGGCCGCAAAGTAGATGACCAGGGCGATGGTGGCAGCCACGTAGTTCGGCGCGTCAACGCCCAAACGCGGCAGGCCAAAGTAGGCGATGAAGATGAGGACCAGGACGGGAACCCCTCGCACCACATACACATAAACTGTAAGAACCGATCGGACCAGTCGGCCGCTCAGCGCTGCCGCGACGCCCAGGGCGGAACCAACAATGAAGCTGAGGACGACCGTAGCGACCGCCATCTCCAGAGTGACAAGAGCTGCCTTCAGCAGATAGTTGATATTCAGAAATGCGACGTCCATCTGGTTTCCTCAGTTGCGCTTGCGCGAGAAAATCTCGAGCCAATGAAAACCCGCGCTGGCGAGCGTTGTGAGTACGAGATAGAAGGCAGCGATGACGATGAAAACTTCGTATGAGGCGGCTGTCCGCTCCATGACGAGCTTTCCGCTCAGCGTGAGATCCACCACCCCAATGCCTGCGACAAGAGACGTGTCCTTGATCAGCACGACCACTTGGTTCCCGATGGCCGGTACAACCTTGAGCACGGCCTGGGGAAGGACAACTCGGAAGAAAACGCCCGCAGGTCGAAGGCCGATGGCTCGCCCTGCATCCCACTGGGTCCGGGGAACGGCGCTGACTCCGCCTCGAAAGACCTCTGCCAGGTAGGCGGTGTGCTGAACCGCGATGGCAATTGCACCGCAATAAATTCCGTCGAGCCTGGAGCCAAGCAGCGGCGCGCCGTAATAGACGACAAGTATGAGCAGGAACGTTGGCACGTTTCGCAGAAACTCGATCACTGCGTACGTCGGTGCCCAGATGAGAGCATGGTTCGAGAGCCGCATGAGGACCACGCCCATCCCGAAGGCAACGGCAACAGGAAGGCACATGCCCACCAGCGTGAGCGTGACCAGGAATCCGTTGAAGAACTCCGGTAACCATCCCCAAACCATGTTCAACCAGCTCATACTTGCTTTCAGCTCCAGGGGGTTTCGTCGATTACTTGACGTAGTATTTCGCGTTCATCGGCGCCTTGCCAAACCACTTCTTGTACGCGGCCGAGTAGTCGTTGAACATCGAACCGGCGCGCATCTCGTTGACGTAGGTGTCCAGAGCCAGCCACCACTTGAAGTCGCCTTGCTTCATATAGATGGCGTTGTTGGTGACTGCCGTCATGCGCTCCTCCAGTACACGCACATCTTTGTTCTGCGTGGCGTACCAGAGGGCGACAGGCTCGTCCAGTTGAGCAGCGTCCACACGCCCGCCCTTGACCGCAGTGAACTGAGCCCCGATCGAGTCGAGCGTGGTCGTCTTTGCTTTCGGGAAGAACTGCGCGGCGCGTGCGGCCTGGACGGGTGTCGAAAGGATCGCTGTCGTCACCTTGTCGGTGTTGAGGTCCGCGAACTTCTTGAACTTCGAGTCGGCCTTGACGATGACAACGATCGACGAGTCGATGTATCCGCGGGTGAATGCAACGCGCGCAATGCGGTCGGGAAGAACGGTTGCGACGTGGATCCCGAAGTCCACCTTGCCGCTGTTCACGTTCTCCCAGCGAGCAGCCGAACTCTGCTTGACGAACTCGATGTGCTTGGGGTCGTCGCTGCCGAAGATCCCTTTTGCGATGAGCTTCGCCATGTCGATGTCGAAGCCCGTGAGTTCACCTTTCTCGTCGACAAATCCGAAGGGCGGCGATTCGCTGCTGACACCGACGATGATCTTGCCGCGAGCAAGAACCTCGTCAAGCTTCGACTTCTCTTGAGCCATCGCGGTTGACGCGATGACCATGCCTGCCAGTAGCAGACCGAACGATTTAAGGAGTTGGCGCATTTGAAGTTCCTCGTTGCGTTGTAAAAATGGGGGAGTTCGGTTCAGGGTCAGCTCAGTGCGGGCCGCACGACGGCACGCACCATCTCGGCAAATGCGATATGGGTTTCGAGAGCCAAGCCATCAACATTGGCATCGACGATGTTCTGCACAGAGTTGATGAGTCCGATGTCGACGCCGCGGGTCAGCAATTGGCGCTCCATCTCCGGCGTATGAAGGAGTCGCGCATCCTTGCGCCTGGCGGCCATGGCGCCTGCAATCGCGTTGCAGCCCCAGTTCGAGCATGCGGCGGTCACCAGCACGTCGGCGGAAGTGACGGCAGCGATGGTTTCGCCGAACTTCACGTGTGCGTTGACCGCCTCGGTGACAGCCCCCATACCGATTTCGTTTCCGCCGTCGCCCACTGCAACGGTGGGGATACCTTGTCTGATGGCTTCATCGAACAAGATGTCTATGCGCGACCGCCCCATGCCGTAGTCGATTGCCCGCATGCTGTAGTAGACGCCGTCCTTGGCTCGACCAACACGCTCCGTCGATAAGAACAGGCTCGGCTTGTAATTGGCGAGCAACTCCTTGGCTGCTGCAGGCGCCTCGTCATCTGACGTCGTGAATGGGAGAAGCGAGGCGATCGCCAAAGTCCCATCCTTGGACGCAATCTGCGCCTGGTCGTACGGCAGCACGGTCAACCCCGCGCTGGTCAGTATGGCCTTCATTCCAGGCAATAGCGTGGCCTCTGCAAGCAGGACGCAATGGACACGCTTGGAGATGGCTAGGGCGCGGATGACGGCAGCGGCTCCTGCGGGGCCGTCGTTCTCACCGATTTCGGTGGAGATCCAGGCGCGTGACACCGACCCCGTGGTGACGAAGACCGTCGCGCCGTCCGGCACCGACAAGAGCGCATCGGCCGCGGCGCCGACGAGCGTCGTGCCTTGCCGGGCGCGCGCGGCCTTGTACAGATGTTCGACACCACGGCCGCCGATGTCCATGCTGACCAGCTTGTCGAGCCGCTCGTCGATGGCGGCAAGCGCGCCGCTCACCGCGGTCATTGCGAGGCTCCCACAATGAGTTCGGCAAGCTCTTTGGGCTTGTCGACGTAGCGGGCCACTTCATCGAAGGAGGCCACCATTGCATCGACAACCTTGGACATGCCACCCACACGCTCGATCGCACCGTGGGTCGGCTTGAGACGGACCGATACACGGGCACCGGGCTGGCCATGGGTATTCACCGTCAGGATGCCGTGGTCACGCAGCAGCACCATGCCGAGCGCCGAGGTGATTTCACAGGGAACCAGATCAGTCCCCGATGGGGCCTTGCCGGCGCGGCGAAAGACTTCCTGGAGGGCGAGGTCTTCTTCAATCATCGGACCAAGATCGCTCACGGCGACCAGATCGGTTCCCATGCGGTCTCGCAGTGCCGCCGCGAGCTGCTTGCCGCTTTCCGCTTCGTCCAGAAGATCCTTTGGAGAGAATCGCTGCAATGAGCGAAGAGCGCTCGCTGCGATGGGGGCGCGCGCCTCCATCCCGAACTCGGACGCTTTTGCAGAAATGCGCGTGATCAACAGCGGTCGGCCTACCAACAGCCCTGAGCGTGGCCCCGACAGACCGGCCTTGTCGCAATTGGTGATGGCGACGTCGCCACCGAGGTGAAGACTCTTCGCACCGCCACGCAGGACCGGCCGCATCCGGGCGCCGTATGCCTCGTCGAAGAGAACCGCCGCGCCGCTTGCCTTCGCCACCGCCGCGACATCCATGGAGACGTTGTCGTCCAGATATTCAAGGCTGCTGGTGACGGTGGTCACGACCACCAATGCGGGGGCCTTTTCTTCTATGACCGACGCCCAGTCCTTGTCTCCCTGGACCTCATGCAGGATGACCTGCGCGATGCCGCATCCGCGGATGACCGACGCGTGCGACCGGCCGCCAGGCGGGACCACGGACACCACCGGCTTCCCGTCGGCGAGCGCTGCAATAGTGGCAATGATTCCAGCGCTCGTCCTGTTCACTGGTGCCACCATGTCGCCGGGCTGTCCGCCCATGTGCTCGATGGCGACCTGTCGGAGTTCTTCGGCGTAGAGCCCAGGCCCCACCCATTCTTCACAGTTCGTTGTGAGGTCTTCGACGTTCAGCGGGAACTCGCGTTGGTTGCCTGTGAACACGCCGATCGACATCGCCCCGAGACGGCGGATGCGCTCTGCCGCGACCGACTGACCTTGGCGCAGTCGTCGCGCCTCGTCGACGCTCGATTGAATGATTTTCCCGCGTGCAAAGCCGACGATAGGGTCGAGCGGATTGCCGAGGGAGTCGGTGGGCTTCTTGACTTGCATTTTTTGTCTTGGTTACGCAGTGGCAGCGGTGCGAATGGACATGCGCGCCACGGCACTCAGAAGATTGACAAAGGCGAGGTGGCCGTCGAACGCAATGCCGTCAACGATCATGGCCTGCTTCGAAGTGGCCCCGTCGCGCGCGCCTGCGGCCACAGTCACTGCTATCAGTTCATGTTCTGTATCGGCGTCGTGCAGCAATTCCTCGTCACCGACGAGCACCGCGAGTGCGGTTCCGACGGCGCACGCGCCCCAGTTCGACACTGCGGCACTCACCGTCACATCGGTTGCCACCACGGTGACCACACCGGACTCGTGCCCTGCCAAAGAGCGGCCACGCAGCGGGAGGACGCCCCGGATGGACTCCCGGACCGCGCCGAAGCCCACCTCGTTGCCGCCATCACCGATGCCAATCGTGACAATTCCAGCTTCCGCTGCGTGGTACGCGAGCAGATAGACGTAGCCAACGGCCAGCGGGTCCCGACAGTCACCGCGAACCCCGTGAAATTGCCCTTCGACGTTGGGACCGTCGCGTTCCACAAAGACCACCGCGCTGGGGCGATGGGTTTCGATCAGGGCCCGGGAGCGCGTCTGCCCGCGATTCATCCCGATGGGGAACGACTCGATGGTGATGGGCTGGACATCGCGATCCGGCTTCTCTTCGGCCCAGACAGCGAGCTTGGCGTTCATCAGATCGACTGCGGCCTTGATGGGCGCCATGTGCGCCTCCTCGGTGACGAAGACGACTTTCGCGCGCAGCCCTTTGACCAGGGCGGCTGCGAGTGCTGCAGCCCCGACCGGACCGTCGGTCTCGCCCCATGGGAGCTTCGGGGACACACCTGCGCCTGTAGCGATGAAGACTGTACTGCCAGGTACAACCTTCTCCTTGAGGGCAGCTGCAGCGGCCATCGAAAGTGGGCCCTCGTGGTGCGCGCGGCAGACCTCGTACATGGGCACGACGATCCCCGGGGGAAGTCCCCCACTGAGGGGGCGAATTTCGAGCGTCATCAGACGGTCGATTCGGTTTCCCGTCTCGACCTGCTGCGACGACAAGCCCTGGGTCCAGTAGTTCGCCGATGTGGAGGTGCTGTTCACGAGGGTCCCCGGGTTAGATACCAAACGTGACGCTCTTGCGGCTGGTGTAGCTCTCCAGCGCACCTTCGATGGAGTACTCGGCACCGATGCCGCTCTGCTTCGCACCACCGTAGGACATGCCAGGAATCTGGCCACCGGCACGATTCACCTGGATCCAGCCCGCATCGAGCTGTTCGGTGGCACGCATTGCCGCGCCGATGTCGTTCGTGAAGACGTAGGCGGCAAGACCGTAGTGCGTGTCGTTAGCCATGGCGAGAACTTCGCTCTCGTTCTCCCACCCGATGGCCACGAGGACAGGGCCGAACACCTCTTCGCGGGCAATGCGCCAGGTGTTGTCGACACCCGTGAAGATGACGGGTGTCGGGAAGTAGCCCTTGGCATCGCCGGCGGCCGGCGGCAACGTGCCGGTCTCTACTTTCGCGCCGGCATCCATGGCTTCCTTGATGAAGCCACAGACCGCGTTGTAGCGTTCGGCATTGATGACCGCGCCGATGTCGGAGGCTTCGTCGAGGGCGTCGCCGACCTTCAGTGCATTGACCTTCTCCACCAGGCGTGGCATCACCTTGTCCCAGATGGACTTGTGCAGGAACAGACGCGAGCCAGCGGTACACGATTGGCCCTGACGGGCGAAGCGCATCGCCGCGATGATGTTGTTGACCGTGGTGTCCAGCATTGCGTCGGTACCGGCGTCCGGGTAGACGATGCAGGGGCTCTTGCCGCCGAGTTCCAGGGTCAGATGCCCGATGCGGTCCGCAACAGCGTGCGCGACCTTTTGACCCACTTCGTGCGATCCCGTGAACGACACCTTGGCGACGTCGGCATGGGTGCTCAGCGGAGCGCCGGCTTCCAAGCCTTCGCCGGTCACGACGTTGAAGACGCCGGGCGGGAAAATGTCCGCAGCGAGCTCGGCGATGCGGATGACGGCGAGCGGTGCATCTTCTGCCGGTTTGAGAACCAGCGTGTTGCCCGTTCCGAGCGACATGCCGATCTTGACCGCGGCCAGGACGAGCGGCGAGTTCCAGGGGATGATGGCCCCAACCACGCCGAAAGGCTCGCGGGTGGTGTAGCTGAAGAGGCCAGGCCCAAGCGGGAGGGTCTCGCCTTTTTGCTCTGCGATAACGCCGCCATAGTAGCGAAGGACTTCGGCGGTGCTGGCAACCTCCGGCCGGCTCTGGGTGCGCAGCGCATTGCCCGTTTCCGCAGCCAAGATCTTTGCGATTTCCTCGGCGTTTGCGGTGATGCGGTTGCCGAACTCGATCAGCATAGCGCCGCGTTCGCGTGCTGCCCTGCGGCGCCATTTCGGGAATGCCGCTTTGGCAGCCGCAACAGCGACATCGATGTCGCGCGAGTCGGCCGCACCGATGGTGGCGATGGTGTCGAGGCGGCACGGGTTGATGACGTCAAGCGTCTTGCCGCCGATGGGCTTGCGCCATTCGCCGTTGATGAAATTGCCGGCGAGGCCGGACGTGGGAAGGCTGACAGGGCCGTAGGTGGACTTGGAGATGGTATTCACTTGGATGTTCTTGGCTGGATGGGGGAGACGCGCTTACGCGGCGGCTTGCAGGCGAACGCCCAGCAGTTCCTCGTAGATTTCGCTGACGCTGGTGGAGTCCTTGCCGCCCATGCCCTTGGCACGTGCGGCGTTGTAGGTCTGCTTGACCAGCTGACCCAGGGGCATTGGGTAGTCGGAGAACTCATCGAGGCACAGGCCTAGGTCCTTGTTCATCAGGTCGATGGCGAAGAATGCCGGGCGCTCTGCGGTGAACAACGTCTTCTGGAACCAGTCAAGCATCTTGCTGCCGGCCATGCCTGCGCTCATCACGTCGCACAGCACTTCCAGGTTGCCGCCAGCTTTGACGCTGGCTGCAAGAACTTCGCCCAGCGCGACAGTGTTGATTGCCACCACAAGGTTGTGGCTCAGCTTCGTGAGCTGGCCGGCACCGATAGCGCCGCAGTGGACGATGCGTCCGGCCAGGTTGTTCAGCATCGGCGTGACGCGTTCGAGGACAGCGGCATCGCCACCGACCATCACGACCAACTTTCCATTCGTGGCACCCGCAACGCCACCGCTGACGGGCGCATCGAGAAAGTCGACACCCTTCTTGGCTGCCTCGGCAGCCAGAGCCTTGGTCGTTTCAGGGTCGACGGTGCTGAAATCGATCAGGATCGCCCCCTTGGTCAGCGACGCGAGCACACCGTCGGCGCCTGTGATTGCCGACTTGAGGATGGCGGGCGTAGGCAAGCTGAACAGAACTGCATCAGCCCCCTCAGCGGCTGACTTGGGATTTGCGGCCGCGGCCGCCCCCTTGGATACCAATTCGTCGACAGCGCTGCGGTTCGGGTCAAACACAGTGACCTGGAAACCCGCCGAAACCAGTCGCGCAGCCATTTGCGCGCCCATCTTGCCGATACCGATAAATGCAACGTTCTTCATTTCCTAAGCGCTCCTGTTTGGATGCGATGGACTGTAGGGAGAGCGTGGCGTGTGGATAAGACCACCAATGCTTACGGGAATCGTTAGAATTTCTTTCCTATTGTGGTCCTCCAAGTTGGTGCGTGTATAGAGGCATCAAAATTGCATGCGTAGGCCCCCTTGCGTCATTTCATTGGGGAATACCCTGATGCCAAGAGCTCGAGGGATATTGCTGCGAGAGTGGAGGCGTTAGCTTTTCTGTCGTTCAGATGCTCAACCTGTCTCGCCTTCACCTTCTCAGCGAACTTGCCGTTCTAGGGACCATCGCCAAGGTGGCGGAGGCTGTGAACCTCACACGTCCCGCTGTCTCGCAGCAACTGGCCATCCTGGAACAGGAGACGGGCACGGTGCTGTTTGAGCGCTCAGGCCGAGGTGTTCAACTGACGCTGGCGGGTGAAAGCCTGGTTGCAAGGGCCGGAAAAGTGCTGGATCTGGTGAGCGAGATCGAATCGGACCTCGCGTCGGCCAAGGGCTCCGTGGCGGGCGAAGTCCGGATATCGGCGTTCGGCTCGGTTGCGACGACCTTTATCCCGGCGGTGTTCGAATCGTTGATACGCGAATACCCCCAGCTTGACCTTCGTTTCGAGGAACTCGAGCCCGGCGAGAGCCTGAAGGCTGCCGCTGCGAAACAAGTCGACCTAGCACTGGTCGATGACTCCATCAGTGCCGAGGCCCTCTCGAGCATGCTGTACTTCCGCCCCGTCTACGAGGATCATTTCGCCGCAGTGATGGCCGCGAGTCATCGACTCGCGGGAGCTTCTTCGGTCGGCGTGACTGACCTCAAGGCCGAGAACTGGGCCATCAACAGAAATGCGCAGACATATAAGACGCAAATCGTGAATGCCTGTCATGAAGCCGGGTTCGCCCCGCGCGTAGTTGCAAGTTGCCGAAACATGGCTGCGACGCTGGCGATGGTGCGCACTGGCTATGTCATCACCGTCTTGCCGGCGCTGGCGCTGAGGGCGGTGGTCGCAGACAGCGCATTCCGCGTCATTCCCCTACAGCCACTGATGGCACGACGAATCTTCGTTGCAATGGCCCAAGGGACCTTTCGCCGGCCAGCCATCGCCGCCGTACTGAGAGCTCTGGACGGAGTGATTCCAAGCTTCGCGGACGGCTTTGGCACTCTCAGTGTGATGAGCTAAAAGTTCATTGACCTATTCTTGAGCATCGCGGCCTCTCCTGTACCGTACGTACTCAACGAGGCTGCAATGAGCGGAAGACCTAAAGCGATGCTGGTTTTGACGTACACCGAACGCGAAGAACTCTAGTCTTACTGTGTCACAAGAGTAGTTTTGCACTTGCCCTTCCGCAGCAGGGGCACTGGCCGAGACGAGCGATCAGCTGATAGCTCAGTCGATGGCGCAGTGTCGTGATCGACGTCCGTACATGGCGCTGCGCGCGCAGGACTTCCGCGGGGGATGTAATCCACAGGAAGGACAGGCACCTGGCGTTTGATGTTTTTTTTACCGCCGACAGACTTGTCAGCGACGAGGCGTTCGCCTGCGGTGGCTTGCTAACCTGTCTAGCCTAACCATGATCGGGGGCTACTCCCGCGGGAGTATGTAACGACGCCGTTCAGCATAGTAAAAAACGTCAATTGCGCGGCCTTTTGGAGTTGTTTCTTGCCATTGACCGCATACGGCGCCTCGCCAACCTGCCGGGACCATCGAGATCGATGTCGGCGGTGTGCGGGTGGGGCCGCGCACCGAGCTGGAGATCCAGCAGACGTTGCGGCGCGAGGTGGAACAAGAGCGGTGGACGAACCTAGATCGAACCTTGAAGCGTGAGGCTGGTGACGACGGCCGGGTGCAGATCGAGCGCTTCAACGAATTACGGCTGCAACGCCAGCGCCTGCTGTTGATCGGCCGCCTGCAGCGTTTGCAGCGCCTAAGTCTGGCCGATGAGGTGCACCTGGGCCGTTCACGCCGATGCCGAGAAGACCTTGCGCACCCTGGGCGAGCGTGGCGACATCATCCGCACCGTGCAGCGGGCCATGAGTGGTGACCTGCGCGTGCATCGCCGCCAGGACGTCGGGATGCCCATGCCCAAGACATGACACCGCGGCACCGCCGGATGCATCGATGTAGCGCCGGCCTTAATTGCCGAAGATCTCAATGCCGCGGGCAGCGAGCGCCGTCGGCGGGAGGCTGCGCAAAGAACGGTGAATGATTTTTCTCAAGTTGGTCCTACCTGATATCAAAGTACGAGTTCAAAATGGTTCCTGCCGCACCGCCAGGCCGTAGAGCGTCGCGACCTGTCGTCTGCCGTCAGCCGCTTATGCGACCCGACATGTCCCATCCCATGAGGGGTCTGCTGCGCCGTCGAGGCGTCCATCCGCGCGTTCTCCGACAACCTGGACGATTCCAAGGTGGCTCTCGTGCCCAAGGGCATGGACTTCCACGCGCGACCAATGAGCGCGCAGTGCCTCGATGACCTCGTGGCCTGCATCTGCGTGTACCCTTGGACAGCCATCCTTGAAATTAACGCGCGGCGCTCGCAAGGCTTCGGGCAACCCCAGCCCTCGGTCCACAACGTTGACGATGGTTTGGGCGACGGCACCGGGAATCCGTTCGCTTCCGGCTCCACCAAGGGACAGAAGCACGCGACCTCCACGCGAAACGATGGCCGGCGTCATTTCCGTCACATCGCGGGCACCTGGCACCGGGTCGGAGCCCATGCGGTAGCTCTTTGCAGGAAACAGACCGAAGGAGGTGTCGGTGCTGCGAAGGCCGAAGTGAGGTCCGATCGACATGGTCAAAGCGACAGCCATGCCGCTCGCATCCAGTGCCGACAAGTGCGTGGTGTCCTGGTCCTCGCGTAGCGCTTGAGTCGGGAGTTCGGACGCAACGCGGGCATGCGGGACACTCCCATTGATCAGGCTTTGTGAAATTGCATCCCCCCTCTTGGCAACGAAGTGCGGGTCGATGAGCGCTTCAAAGGGCAGTCCGTCGGGCTTAGGTTCGAGCGATCCCAGTCGTTGTGGGCGGTCTTCGAAACAGGTTTCGATGATTGCAGCCAAAGTGCATGCTTCACGGCCGGTAAGCGCAGGGCCGAATTTTGGGAGGCGATCGAGGATCGCCAGCATCTCCAGCAGCGTGTGCCCCCAGCCTTGGCGGCCAATGGTCGTGACTTGGCAGTCGCGGAATTGGCAATGCAGGATTTCACCTTCCCGTGCATCGGCAGCTTCCAAGTCCTCAATCCGCCAATGCCCACCGCGGGCACGAATGCCATCGACGAGCCGGTTCGCGGTCGCACCTGACATGATGGCGGGGGCGCCACCTTCACCGTAGGCCCGCAACAGGCCCGCAAGCTTCTCGTGCCGGAACAGCGCTGGCGGGCTTCCCCCATCCAAATACGGACCCGCCCCCGCTTCCATCAGTTCCGACGCACGAAGCGCCCAAACGGCGGCAAGGTGGGGAGGTGCAGAGGATCCTTCGTCCGCGAGCCGAGCCGCCGGCGCGACGACCTCCGCCAAAGACAATCGGCCATGATCGTGATGGAGCTTGCAGAGGGCGTGCGGCAAGCCAGGAATGCCCGCCCACCGCAGAGGCCCTGAGCCTAGATCGCGCGGCAACGAGGCAGGAATCGAACTTGCCCCGTCAATCGCAAAGAAGCCACCTTGTTCGGTTCGAACAACAATGTGGCAGCGACCGAGCAGGCTTGCGTTTGCAGGATCTGCAACGCAGAGCGTCAGGGCAGCCGCCACCGCTGCATCGGTGGCATTGCCTCCCGCCCTGAAGATCGCTTCACCGGCCGCTGTTGCCGCCGGTGAACCCGTAGCAACGACGCCGCCTCTCGAATCTGTTTGACCACGCGCAGACATGTTTCTGCCTCCTAATTTTGTCGAGCTGTCCGGGGGTCGAAGACGTCGCGTAAGCCATCCCCCAGGAAATTGAAACCGAGGACGGTTACGAAGATCGCCAATCCGGAGTAGATCGCTATAGAGGGCGCAATTTCCATCACCGTCGTAGCTTCCTGCAGCATCCGTCCCCAGGAGGGGGCAGGTGGCGGCAAGCCGAGACCCAGGAAGCTGAGCGCAGCCTCACCCAGCACGGCTCCAGGGAAGACGAGCGTCGTCTGAATCAGGATCGGCCCAGAGCAGTTTGGAAGGATGTCCTGGACCAGAATCTTCACGGGCCGTTTCCCCAGAGCTCGGGCGGCGAGCACGTAGTCCTCTTCCTTGCGCTGCAGCACTGTCGCGCGAACGACCCGGGCAAATCGAGGGATACCAACGATCGTCAGCGCAAGAACGATGGCCCAGAGGCTGTCGCCAAGCGCGGCCACCAGAGCAAGGGCGAGCAGAAGACCGGGAAACGCGAGCAATGCGTCCATGGCACGCATTAGGGACGCGTCGGTGGCGCCGCCGGCGTAGCCTGCAGTGCCGCCCAGAGCGACACCGAGAACCAGCGAACAGAGCGTGACGAGCAATCCCACCTGCAAGGAAATCCCGGCGCCGTAGACCAGGCGAGTCAGCAGATCTCTGCCGAACTGGTCTGTCCCCAACCAGTGGCCATTGCCTGGCGCACCAAGCGCATTGTCAATGTCCATGCCGTTCGGGTCCCAAGGCAGAACCAAGGGAAGGACGAGCGCGGCCGCAACCACGAGCAGGACCAATGCGACACCTATGAAGGCCAGCCGGTTACGCAGGATGCGCAGCCCAAGCGCCTTTGTTTCCGAGGAGAGCATATTCAAAAGTCCCTTTAGCGGTTCAACCAGGTTTTTGCAAGGCCACCGTCGGCAATTGACAGGTCACCGTCTGCGTTGGTGTTGAAGTCCTTCAATTCCTCGCGCCACGCGAGTGTTCGCGGTTCGAAAAACAGCATGAGGCTGGGCACGTCGCGCCCGATGATGTCGAAGACTTGCTGATACGACTCCTTGCGCTTCAGGGGATCAGACTCGACTCGGGCGGCATTGAGCAATTCGGTAACCTTGGGGTTTTCGTATCCGCCTGCCAAGTAGTTCGCAGGTCCCGCCTTGAGGTAGAACCGGCTGAAGCGGAAATCGGGGTCGTTGTAGCCGCTGGCCGCGGAAATCGCGAACTGGAAGTTGTAGGCTTTCATGCGCTGGTTCAGCGCCACCCAATCGGAAACTCGGATCGTCGCCTGGAAGCCGACTGCATTCAACTGGCTCTGGATCACCTGAGCATCGCGTCGGTACTCCGGTTTGCACTCGATCGTGATGGGAAGCCCGTTCTTGAATCCTGCTTCCGCCAGAAGTGCCTTGGCTTTCGCGGGGTTGCTCTTCACTGGATCACCCTCCAGTCGCCAGAACGATCCCTTTTCCCAGTTCTGGTTGTCGACTCGCCCAAATCCGGATGTCAGAGCCTGAACGAGCATGTTGCGGTCGATTGCCAGATTGGCGGCCTGCCGAACCCGTGGGTCATTGAAAGGCGGCTTCGTCGTGTTCATGATCGCCGTGTGCCAGACCGCGCTGGGGGCAACGAGAAGTTCGAATCCACGGGATTTGTTGGGCGCAAGGGCCGGCAGCAACTGATTGGGCACAGACGTGATCAGGTCGACCGCACCGGTGCGCAGCGCGGTCATCCGCGCGGCGTCATCGGGCACCGGCAGAAAAGTCAATGAGTCGATATACGGCTCGCCCTTGCGCCAGTAGCCTTCGAATTTCTTCATCGTGACGCGCTCTTTACTGCCTTCCGTCAGCGCAAAGGGGCCCGTGCCGATCAGATGCGTGATCGTCCCATCGGGATTGAGGGTTTCCTTTGGAATGATCGCGGCCCACACGCCTGAAAGCGTCGTCAGGAACGGAGCGAATGATTCCTTGAGATGCACCGTGACCGTGTTCGCGTCCACCACCTCGATCTTGTCGATCACGGACAGTTCACCACGACGGCGTGAGCCGGTCTTCGGGTCAAGCATTCGGTCGAGGCTGAATTTCACGTCACCGGCGGTCATAACACGACCGTTGTGAAACTTCACGCCCTGGCGGAGTTTGAAGGTATAGACGCGCTTGTCTTTCGACACCGTCCAGGATTGCGCCAGCCAAGGGACAAAATCGCCCTTGAGATCGCGGTTCAGCAAGCCTTCGGCGATCTGGCCGAGAATCCAGCCCGTACTGTCACCCTGGATAACCGCTGGATCGAATCCGTTGGTCAGTGAACTTGTCTCTAGACCTACCTTCAGGGTGCCCCCATTCTTAGGTGCCCCTGGCGATTGCGCTGATGCTGCGGCGGCAACCAGGGCCAGCGAGGCAGCGAGGTGCTTGAGTTTCATGGTTATGTTTCCTGGGCGTTCAATGGAGTTTCACGCGTGGATCGAGGAGTCGGTACGACAGGTCGACCAGCAAGTTGACGAGCATGCAGACCGTGGCCATAACGAGCACGATCCCTTGGATCATGGGGTAGTCGCGTTCCGCAACGGCGCTCACCGCAAGCTTGCCGAGACCCGGCCATGCGAAGATCGTTTCAGCGATGACGGCGCCTTCAAGCAGACCGCTGAACTGAATGCCGATCAACGTGACGGTTGGAATCATCGCGTTCTTCAACACATGCAATCCGATCACCATGTTTTCTGGTGCGCCTTTTGCGCGGGCCGTCCGGACATAGTCGCGCCCCAGCTGCTCAATGACCTCGGCGCGTACCAGACGGGTTATGTTCGCCGCCATGGCGGTTCCTAGTACGAGCGTCGGCAAGATGAGGTGACGCAACGCATCCAATGGTTGAGAAAATGGCGCATACCCCATCGATGGCAGGAGACCCAGGTACTGGGCAAAGACTAGGATCAACAGGATCGCGAACCAGAAACTGGGTACCGAGATGCCGATCAAGGCGCTTCCCATAGCGAGAAAGTCAACGGCGGTGTTTCGGAACAGTGCCGCCGTTATGCCAAGCGGTATCGCGATCAGAACTGCGAGCAATGCAGAAGAAAAGGCGAGTGTCAACGTCGCGGGAAAGCGCTCGGCGATCATTTCCAGCACGGGGCGCTTTGTCGATATCGATGTCCCGAAGTCACCTGAAACGACGTTGCCGATCCAGGTGATGTACTGTGCAGGTAGCGAGCGGTCAAGGCCATACTTAGCTCTCATCTGGGCCTCGACCACGGGATCGCTGTTCCCTTCGCCCATCAGCACCTCGATGGGGTCGCCCGGCACGAGGTGCACCAGCAGAAATACGAGCATGGAAAGCAACACCAAGACCGGAACCAGTTGCAGTACCCGGCGCAAAATGAACTTCAACATAGACTGGACTCCTTGCTTTGCGTCCAGACTGGGCCGCGGTCAACGTCATTGAGCCGGATACATGCAACTTCTCGGCCATCGCCCTGCGTGCTCAGTCGTGGCACGACCTGGGAACAGGCGTCGGCGGCATAGAGGCAGCGGGTGCGAAATGCACAACCCGCCGGAGGGTACAGGGGGCTTGGCAACTCACCACGCAAAGGCACGTGCTGATGACGTCGAGTTGGATCCGGAACAGGGACAGCCGACATCAGGGCACGCGTGTAAGGGTGCGCTGGATCCGTGAACAACTTTTCGGTCGGCCCGATTTCGACGATGCGTCCCAGATACATCACTGCCACGCGGTCGCAAAACGCACGCACCACCGAGAGGTTGTGGCTGATGAAAAGAAAGCTCAACCCAAAGTCGGCTCGCAATTGCGAAAGAAGGTTGAGGATTTGCGCCTGAACCGATACATCGAGCGCAGAAACGGCTTCGTCCGCGACCAACAACCGCGGCTGCGGCGCCAATGCCCTAGCAATACAGATGCGTTGGCGTTGTCCACCTGAAAATTCGTGAGGATAGCGAGCGTAGTCTTCCGCTCGCAAACCCACGCGCTCAAGAAGTTCTCCTACGCGCGCGCGTATGTTGCCGCCGTCCAGGCCATCTGCGATGCTCGAGCCAACGCTCCTTCGCGGGTTCAGGGCCCCGAATGGATCCTGAAGAACAATCTGCATCTGCTTTCGCAGCTCGCGCATGTCTCTGGCGCTTGCGCTGCCCAGATCGCTTCCGTCAAAGCGCACGTGGCCAGAGGTCGGCGTATAGAGCTGAAGGATGCTTCGGGCAAGCGTGGACTTTCCACACCCCGACTCGCCGACGATACCGAGCGTTTCCCCGCTCGCAAGTGTGAAGGAAACGTTTTCGACCGCGTGGAGCCATCGCGTCGGGCGTCCGAGAGCATTTGTTTCGATGGGAAAGCGCTGCGTGAGACTCTCGACTTGAAGGATTTCGCTTTGTGTTGATACGTCAAGCATGGAGCCAGCACCTCACGGAGTCGGTGCCGATCCGCACCAAGGGTGGAGTTTCGCTGCAGCGGTCGTGGACCTGGTCGCAACGATCACGGAACGGGCAGCCCGCTGGGACATGCCGCATCGAAGGCGCACTGCCCGACATCGAAGGCAGGGGCTCGTCAGTGCGCGGAACGTCGACCCGTGGAACCGATCTGAGGAGCCCTTGTGTGTACGGGTGCCTTGGATGGGCAAAGAGTTGAGCCGTCGGTGCCTCCTCGACAATTCTTCCGGCGTACATCACCGCGATTCGGTCTGCCGTTTCGGCCACGACACCGATGTCATGCGTGATCAAGACGACCGCCGTCCCCAGATCACGCTGCAAGTCCGCGATCAAGTCGAGTATTTGAGCCTGCACCGTAACGTCCAGGGCCGTTGTGGGTTCATCGGCGACTAGCACCGCCGGATTGCAGGACAGCGCCATGGCGATCATGACGCGCTGTCGCATACCGCCCGACAGTTCGTGGGGGTATTGCCTCAGCCTGCGCTCAGCATCCGAAATGCCGACCTTGGATAGCATGAGAACTGCATGCTGCGTTGCTTCGCGCCGACCTAAGCTCGTGTGCAGCCGTATCGCTTCCGTCAGCTGGTACCCCACCGTCAGCACAGGGTTCAGCGAGGTCATCGGCTCCTGGAAAATCATCGCGATGCGATGCCCGCGGATCTTCGACAACGCCGCACGCCCCAGGGCGGCGATGCTTTGTCCGTCGAGTCGTATGTCACCTGCCGTGACTGGTGCCATCCCCAACAGCGAAAGAGCGAGCGTGGATTTTCCGGAGCCGGACTCACCCACGATGGCAAATGTCTCGCCAGGCTCGAGATCGAAAGAAACCTCGACGACCGCCTGGATCTGTCCATCCTCGAGGTCATAGCGCACCGACAGATCGCGCACGCTGAGGACGGGGACCGATGGGTCGATGCGTGACGCGTCCTCGCCTGTGGGCATCACAGGTTTCCCTGCTGCTGAGCTGCCTAAGTCGACGCCTGACGCAAGTGCGGTTGAGCGATTCATTTCACACGTGAACATTGGATTTACGGGCCATGTTGTCTCTTCGTTACGGCGAGCATCAAGACTCGCTCACCATTTAACTTAATCCTAGCGCAAAAGAAGCGAATGATTCATTGGTGGAAACCATGAAACAAATGAACCGAGATTCGAGCTGCCGTGGCCCGGTCGGGCGGCAGCGTTGCGGCTGAGCGTGGTGGACTGTTGCGGGTGGTGAGCCAACACTGACAGTCGAGCAGCTGCACTGGCTGCTCGATGGCATCGACCTGGCGGTGGCGCACAAGCATTCGCAGCGCCTGCACATCGCCAGGGCCGGTGGGCTCGCGCACCTGGGGCGTTGGGTTCACGCGCGCCGACCGTTCCTCAAGGCCGAAGACGCCATCCTGAATGCCGCACGTTCACAGGACCGGGTCGCCAGGCAATGCGTGCAGCTCATTGGCAAGCTGTATGTACCGCGCCGAGGCGCTGGCCAAGGACTGGGCCCGGAACGCCGGTTGCGGCTGCGCTCGCGCTATAGCCGCGCGGTCGTGCGCGAGATCGAACGGCTGCTGCTCACGCACCTGCACCGTGTCGCGCCGTCCAGCCTGCTGGGTGAGGCGCTGCACTACCTGCACGAGCAGTGGCCCAAGCTCGTGCGCTTCCTGGACACTGACACCTGACCGCTGAACTCCAACCCGGTGGAGAACACCAGTCGGCCGTTCGTCGGCAGACGCAGCTGGCTATTCGCCGACACCGTGGGCGGCGCAAACGCAAGCGCCAACCTGTACTCGTTGATCGAGATCGCCAAGGCCAACAACATCGAGCCCTACCGCTACCTCGTCGCGCTCTTCAAGAAGCTGCGCTGGCCCAGACGGTGGACGACTACGAGGCTCTGTTGCCCTGGAACATCGTGCTCGGCGAGCTGTAGAACGCGGCTTGCGGATCGGCACCAGCGCCGCGCGCGAGGGTATGGTTGATAGACCGCTTACGCTATGACCACAAGGACGCCAACTTCATGGCCTTCCTCTGCCTGGCAGCTCCTCTGACTTGGGTGCCAGGCCGAATGTCGATTCACCCTAGTGACCTGCCGGAATGCTTCTCAGCCGCCCATTCGGTCGAGGTAAGCGCCAGAAGGCATCTGCAGGGCGCGCTTCACGCGCGCGCGCGCTTGGTCGCCGACGCCTGCACATACGCTCCTGACTCGAAGAGTTGGCGCTCGACGCGTTCGATTTGTTCAACGACTTGAGGGCCAGAGTCTGCGACGAGCTGCTCCAGCAATGCTTCCGTCAGTGCGACGCCCGCCGCAACGGATGGAAAGAACGACGAGCTGTGCACGGCAAAGAGCAAGGTGATGTCAGCCTGAAGCGCCAGAGGTGACGCACTGCTATCAGTCATCGCTATCAGCGTCGCTCCAGCCCTTTTCGCATGGTTGGCGATCTCCAGCGACTCCCGCGAGTACGGCGCAAAACTGGTCACGACGACGGCGTCGCCCTTCTCGATGGGCCTCAGCTGCAGTTCAAGGCCGGAACTCGAGCCGTCAATCAAATGAACGGAATTTCGGAATAGTCGATAGCCATAGAAAAGGGTGTAGGCCACGGGAAAACTGGCCCGAAGACCAGCGATGTGCACGCTCTTGGCCTTCCTCAGTGCCTTCACCGCGTTCCTCAGCTGCGGGCTGGCTCCTTTTTCAGTGGCGTCAATGTTGCCGTGGTGGACAGCAAACAATTCGCTGACAAGATCGTGCGTGCGGCCGCGCCGGGCGACGGTCTTGGCGCGCTGCCCATAAGAGTCATCGTGTAACCCAAGGTCTTCTGCAAACGCTGACTTGAGTTCGGACCAGCCTTCATATCCCAGTTGCTGCGCAAGTCGCACCAAGGTTGTCGGCTGTGCCCCCGCCTTCTCAGCGATGTTTCGCATCGAATTGATGACGACTTCATTGGGGTAGTCGACAATGAATCGCGCTGCGGCCTGCAGGCGCGGCGTTAGGGCTTCAAACTGCTCCAGTAGCTTTTCTCGGGCGCTCATATTCAGGGCGTTCTCCTCGTGTGAATGGAACGAATGCTACACCCACCGACGCGAAGAGTGCATCGGTTCCAGAACGGACCTCACAGCGCGACCAAAGCGCTGAGGCGACCGCTGCAGCTACCGCCCGACGAATTGGGGGCGCCGCTTCTCGAGCATTGCGCCAACCGCTTCCAAGTGATCCTGGGTGTTGTGGCACATCCCCTGAAAGGCGGCGCACATGTCCAGGAACTCCGGAAACTCCATGCCCTGCGCACTCTTCATCAAGCGCTTCGTGAGACGCAGGCCTGTGGCGGCTTCGCCGCGATCGAATGGGCCAACTCGATAGCACGAGTCATCAGTTTTTCCGGACTCATCACGTCGAGAACGAGCCCAAGCGCCAAAGCCTCTGATGCGCTCACGGATCGCCCCGTGAAACAGAGTTCGGCGGCGCGCTGCTGTCCCACCAATCGTTGCAGGAACCAGGCGCCGCCATCGCCAGGCACGATCCCGATGTTGACGAAGCTCTCGGCCATGACGGCGACGTCGGAGGCCAGCCGGATGTCACACATGCGGGCCAGATCGAAGCCGGCGCCAATGGCTGGTCCATTGATTGCGGCTATTGTCGGCACATCGATGCGACTGAGTGCCAGGGGAATGCGTTGGATGCCGGACCGATAACGCGTCTGAACCTCGTGGACGTCACCAGCAAAGCTGCTTTGCCGGGCGAGCATGTGCTTGATGTTGCCGCCGGCTGAAAAGGCCTTCCCATTACCCGTGATCACGAGCACTGAAACGCTCTCATCGCGATTGGTCCAGCGAACGTTCTCTTCGATGTCATCAATGAGTCGGGTTCCCGTCAGTTCGTTTCGCACGTCATCCCGATTCAGGGTGAGCGTTGCGACGCGATTGTCAATTGTGAGAAGTGCGTCGTGAAGCGTCGGTAGCTGGTTTACTTAGTTCTCCCGTGAGGTCAACGGCGGTTTCGGATCGAGCAGGATTCGTACATCAAGAACCCTGATCCCCTCTGGGTAAGCCATGACAGGGTTCAGATCCAATTCAGCGATCTCAGGAAACGCTGTGCACAGGCGGGATACGCCAAGCATCAACTGAACCAGTGCGTCCTTGTCAACGGGGCGTGAGCCTCGCACGCCATCGAGAATCTGCGAGGCACGAATTTCCCCAAGCATAGACCGCGCGTCTGTTTCGGTGATCGGAAGCGATCGAAAGACCACATCGCGCAACACTTCCACCAACACGCCTCCCAGACCGAACATCAGGACGGGGCCGTATAACGGGTCTCGCACGACGCCGATGATGACTTCAACGCCACCAGAGGGGGCCATCGGGGTAACGAGCACACCTGCCACGTTAGGGTTCTCCTGGCCGTGCGCGCGTGCGTACGTCGTCGAATTCGCGAGGATCGTGGCATACGCACCCCGAACCGAGGACGTGTTGCTGATGTTCAGCTTGACGCCACCTGCTTCCGTCTTGTGAACGATGTCACAGGAAACGATCTTCATGGCCACGGGGACTCGACCCATCGATTCGAAGGCAACGACCGCATCGTCTGCAGATGAGGCGAGCCGCGCGGCCGTAAACATCTTGACGCCGGCATCTTCCAGCGCTTGGCGCGCCTCGTGCTCCAGGACGACGTGGCGACCCTCGCGCCGGCAGTTCTCGATGACGCCTTGAAAGCTCCCGGACCGGGGCGAGACATCGTTCGCTCCAAGATTCGGGCGACGGCGAGCTTCCCCCCAAGCGGCGAGCGCCTCGAGGCACCGCACCGACAGTTCCAGTGAGTCGTGCACAGGGACACCGAGTTCACGGATTATCGACAACGGTCGGGGCCGCTGGTCCGCACCGAGGCTACCGTACAAGCTGTGCACGATCACTGGCTTGCCGGACTCCGTGCAAATGCTCGCCACACGCCTGGACGTCTCGAGCTCCACCTCCGTCAGCGTGTGAGAAAAACGCACGCCATAGCCCCCAAACAATCCTGTAATCAGGAGTGCATCGACGGCTGGATCGGCCATCAAGATGGCCGCGCACTCCGCGAAGAGTGCTGGGTTTGAATCAGTTCCGCCAGCGACATCTACTGGGTTTGCGATAGTCGCAGAGGACGGCAGGATCGCACTCAGGCGCGCCTTTGTGGCGTCACTCAGCGTCGCAATCTGCAGGTTCTGTTCCGAGAGGGCGTCAGCTGCGATCGTGGCATGACCGCCACCATCCGCGAGCACGGCAACCCGCCGCCCCGCCATCGGGGGCAAAAGCGACAACGTCTCGGCGAGCGAGAGGATTTCGTCCGACTTGCGCGCCAGCACGGCGCCTGCCTGCTTCAGCACTCCTTCGCTAACGGCGTAGTTACCCGCGAGTGCGCCCGTGTGAGATTGAGCTGACTTGCGCCCGGCGTTGGTGCGGCCTGACTTGTAGATGACGACAGGCTTCTCTCGCGTGATGCGTTGCAGGCTCTCGAGAAATGTCCGACCGTCTTTCAAACCCTCGATGTACGCAATGACTACCTGCGTGTTTTCATCGACACGCAGGAACTCGAGATACTCGTGGAACTGAATGTCCGACTCATTTCCGATGCCAACGTAGATCGATAAGCCGATATAGCCGTTGGCCTGGGCTTCAGTAACGAGTGACAGCGCCATATTCCCGGATTGCGACACCAAGGCTATGCCACCCCGCTTCAGATCCGAGAAGCCGACAATATTCGCCTGCGCATGAGTGTTGAAAATGCCGGACGTATTCGGACCAACAATTCGGACCCCGCATCGCACGGCTTCTTCGACCATCCGCGCCTGAAGTTCCGCGCCTTCCTCACCCGCTTCAGCAAAGCCACCGGCGAGAACGACGGCACCCTTCACACCTCTTGCTCCGCATTGAGCGATGACGTCCGGTAGCGTTCGCGCCGGCGTGCAGATGAGTGCCAAATCAATCGAATCTGGAACGTGCGCCAGAGTGGGGTATGCAATTCTGCCGAGGATCGATACTTCCCGCGGATTGACCGGGTAAATCTCCCCGGGAAATCCGTCGTCGATCAATTTCTGGATTGACCGAAAACCGCGCTTCGTAGGATCTTTTGAAGCACCGACTACCGCAATGGACTTGGGATAGAAAACTGGATACAAGGTGTTCATTTCAGTCTCCGTGGAACACAGGTGCTCGCTTTTCTGCGAACGCGTCGACCCCTTCTTGCCAGTCACGCGTTGTGCTGACAAAGGTCATGCCCTCCAGCTCTGCGCGTAAGGCCGCATCCAACGTTGACTCCGAAGCAAAGTTCAATTGCTCCTTCGCGAGTTGCATTGAGCGCGGCGCCTTAGTGGCCAGTTGACGGCAGAACTGGAGCGCAGATTCGATGAACACCTCATCGTCGAACACGCGATTCGCCAATCCGATCCGTACCGCTTCTTCGCCTCCGATACGCTCACCCAGGAAAACCAGCTCCCGCGCCTTGGCAAGGCCCACAAGCCGCGGCAGCAGCCAGGTGACGCCTCCGCCGAGAAAGTTGCCGATGCTTATCTCCGGAAGACCGATCTGCGCAGTTCTGGACATCACGATGAAGTCCGAAGCGAGCGCGATCTCAGCACCAGCGCCGAGTGCATAGCCATTGACCGCCGAGACAACTGGCTTCTTGAGTTGCAGAAGGCGCTTGCAGAGTAACTGTTCACCTTGCAGGTACTGTCGCCGGTCATACGGCGTACGACCTGCCTTGTGCTCCTTCAGGTCCGCTCCAACGCAAAAGGCGCGGCCGGCTCCGGTGAGCAGGACAACCCGCACTTCGGAATCCCGCTCGGCTTCAACGAGTGCCTCGCCGAGCTCATCGTAGAGCTGCTGCGTGACAGCGTTGAGCCGATGAGGGCGATTGAATCGGATCTGCGCGATCCCGTCGGCAGCTGAAAACATGACTGTCTCGTACATCCAAACCTCCGTGTACGTCCCAGTATATGGATCAAATGCTCTGAATGCAACATTCGCGGATCAATTGATTGATGCGCAGTTTGGGCGCGGGTCATCTGCGCACTGGAAGTGTTGCATCGCGTGATCTAGGTAGAACCACCATGCATCATACGTTTCATAACTCCATAACATGGCGCAAACGTTTGAATCAAAACATTAGTTTTTGGCTCATTTGCTTCACACGTTCAAGCGCGCCAGAGGGGCACCTTCGCCTGTCTCTCAGGAGCGTTCCGTTAGCCAGCCATCAACTCAACATGAAAGCGCAACCAGTGGACATGAAATTGACGGACCACACGACCACGAACATCAGTTCGACGAGAACATCCATCGCCACCGGCCTCGCGAGGTCGGGTTTCAAATGGAATCGTATGCACAAGTCCCTGATCGCGGTGGCGGCCATGACTTTTGCCGGCGCCGCCTTCGCTCAATCGTCGGTGACGATTTTCGGAGTCGTGGACGCCAGGGTGGCGTACGGCTCGGGCAGCGTGGCGAAAAAGACCCAGTTGGCCAGCTCCGGCATGAATGCCTCGCGTCTGGGCTTTCGCGGCGTAGAAGACTTGGGCGATGGCATGTCGGCTTCGTTCTGGCTGGAATCGGCCGTGAACGTCGACGATGGCTCGTTTGGCACAACCAACACTAACAACCAATCCAGCGGTTCCGCTGGTGGTGGCGCAATGGTCTTCGGCCGACGCTCGACGGTGAGCTTGTCCGGCAATTGGGGGGAATTGCGTCTGGGGCGGGACTTCACTCCGCAGTTCTGGAATTTGAGCGAGTTTGATCCCTTCGGGACTACAGGCAACGGCACGACCCAGACACTCAACTCCATCATCACCGGCACAACGCAGGTCCGCGCTTCGAACAGCATCGGCTACTTCCTGCCCAAAGAGACCCTGAATGGCTTTTACGGCCAGGGCATGTACTACCTGGGTGAGAACAACAGCAATGCCGTCAACGTCGTTTGTACCTCGCCTAGAGTTCCCGCTGGCTGTGGTGTCAGCACCAAGAACGACGGCAGCGGCTGGGGCGTGCGACTCGGATTCAAAAGCGGTCCATTCGACGTCGCCGCTGCAACCAGTCGCACCACGAACGCCGCAGGCAGTCCGCGACAGAGCAATATCGGAGGGCAATGGGACGCGGGAGTGGCGACGATCATGGCCCACTACTCACGGGACAAGGGCGTTGTGAACGGCTCGATGCGCAACGCCAAGGGTTGGCTGGTCGGCGGCTTGGTACCCGTGGGCGCCGGCGACATCCGCATCTCCTACTCTCAGTACGCGGTCAATCTGGCGCCCGCGCCCGATCGAATCACCAAGAAGTGGGCGCTGGGCTACGCATACAACCTGTCTAAGCGCACGGCTCTCTACGTCACGTACGCGCGCCTGAGCAACGGCGGCGGTGCAACACAGGCACTAAACGGCGCGACGACGGCGGCCAACGGCTCTTCGACCGGGTACGACATGGGCATTCGCCACAGGTTCTAATGAAAATGAAAATGAAAATGAAAATGGCTGAAGGCAATTGGGATCCCATGGAATCCAACAGTTTCGTAGACGGCGTCCGCGCAGGACTCACTCGTCGTGAACTGGCAGGGGCGCTCGCCATGTTGGCCTCCGCTATCTCCACGGGTGGATGCGCGCAATCGGGAGCATCGACCCAAGGGGCGAGCGCATCCACCACGGCGCCGTTGCACGGCATCGTCGCAGCGGGGGCGAAGCCAGCTGCCGACGCAGGCGCGGCCATACTTTCGGCAGGCGGGAATGCAGTCGATGCCATCGTCGCGACGGCAATTGCAATGGCCGTGGTCGATCCTTCGAACACTAGCATCATGGGGCGGACCCATCTCCTGGTTTTGAATGCGTCCGGTGAGTGTGACGCGATCGACGGCCGCTCCATGGTCCCGGCAGCGTGGCACGCCGGGGACAAAGCGACCGACAGGGCGGGCGTTGTTCCGGTGGGAGGCAACCCACGGAGCTTTGAACATGCCCTGCAGCGATTTGGCCGTCTGACGATGGAACAAGTTTGCGCGCCGGCCATCCGTTTGGCGCGCGATGGCTTCGAGGTGCCTTCGAACTTGGCACGGGTCTGGTCTCGCCGGGTTCCGGTCCTGCAGCGCAACCCCGTGGCGGCGAAGCTCTTCCTCAAAGAGGGCGGCCTGCCGTACAGAGAGGGGGAAGTCTTCCGACAACCGGAATTGGCTGCATCCCTGTCTCTCTATGCGAAGGGTGGCGCGGATCGATTTCTGAATCAGGCACTGACTCGCGACTTAGCACTGTTGCAGGCAGCGGGAAGCAAGCTGACCACGGAAGACTTTCTGGCGTATCGTCCCATCGACGCCGAATACATCCACACTCGGTACCGCGGATGGGACGTCTGGACCATCGGCAGACAAGGCTACGGTTTCCTTGTGGCGCAGACGCTGGAACTTCTTCAGGCGTACGACCTCCGATTGATGAGTGCCGCCGATCGGTGGGCAACCATGCTCGTGGCTCAACAAGTGGCCTTCAAGGGCCAGCGCGATGAAGCTTTGGGATCGAACGCTTCGTCACTTCTGGATCGCAATCGCATCCAAATGCTCGCCCAACGTGTTCGGGCGATTTTGCAGTCGAGCAATGCTTCGGGCCTGTTCGAGGTTCCACCAACCAAACCTGGCATACCTCAGGACACGACTCACATCTCTGTCGTGGACGCGCAAGGCATGGTCGCTTCGATGACGGAATCCATCGGACCGCACTTCGGAACGGGATTCGCGTCGCCTAACGGCTACTTGTTCGCACACAGCTACCAAATGGCAAGTGGCCAGCCCGACCCGGACGGCCGTGACGTCACATCGATGCTGCCGACCATTCTGCGATCGCCCGATGGGACGCTGGTTGCCTTGGGAGCCGCAGGGGCCGACAAGATCCGCGGGGCGGTCTTGCGCGCCATTGTCAACACCGTCGATCTCGGCATGACCGCGCAGCAAGCCGTTGCCGAACCCGCCTGCGTCATCCACAACGGCTATGTGCAGGCTTCGCGGGAACTCGACCCATCAGTGCGGATGCACTTGCAACGAATAGGTGTCACTCCTCGAATGGTAGGACGAAGCGACGGTGATCATTTCGGCGTCCTGCACGTCGCGAAGCGCCATGCCGACGGAAGCTTTTCGGGGGGGGCGGACACCTACTGGGATGGTGGAACAGCGCTCGTTTGATCCCACCACTGCAGCCGCAGCTTCACGGCCCTGGTTAAGAGCTACGGACCGCGCCAGGAGTTCATCACGCCGGAACGTCTATTGATTCCGACGCGAGCTGATTCGTTTTCACATCTGCCGCAGGCGCAGCGGCGATTGAATCTTCTGCTCTTTCGTAGATTGCGACCGGCGCTTGCGTGCCGCCAGCTTGCGGCGATGGCGACCACCTTGCCCTTGAAACTGTCATGCGATCCGATATCGATCAACAACGGCAGGATCCGGATCGATTCCAAGCCCAGGCGCGGAGGGAACAGGCACATGGCCGTTTACCGGCACTGTCGCTCCTCCAAAAGATCTTCCTCGAAATCGCAGTAGAGCCTTTCAAAGATCGGTGTCGAGCGCGTAGCTGCATTGAGATGCAATGTCGCAAGCTGCCCCGGCCCAAAAAGCGCGAAATGAGGGAAAAACTCGATACTCTCGGCTTCACACAGCGCCCGCACCTTCACCAGTTCGGTATTGGTGCGCCCTCCCAGGGTGATGCAACAACGCCGTGCAGGTCCAATGCCTTGCAAAGACGCCGACCAATGCAATGGCTTCAAGCACCGCTCCACCATCGAATCAACGACAGTCCCGGAGAAAGGCCGTCCCAGCGGTTCAAGGCTGAGCAGGCAGCACACGCAGGGACTCAGTCGCCCAGCATGAGATGGTCGCGGTCGGACTTGAACGTCACATCAGTCGGCAACCGATGAAGCTCACGCGCTGCCCTACGCGCAAGTCCTGCTTCCAGTTGATCTCCTGCGGCGGTATCAGCAGCTCCGCAGACAGTGCCTGCGGAATTGGCCACCGGTGACTGCAGCGCCTCCGGAGATCCATCACCAATAAGGCTTCCACGCCGGCCATCGCGTGAGCTGCTCACAGAATGAATTTTCCACATAAGAACGAACGGATTCGTTCGTTAGATTTCAACGAGGCGGCTACTACGCTCTGAGCCCTCTTGTGGTGAACGCAGAACTTCTCTGTGAGCCGCTCACAGAGAAGTTCTGAGCCCATGCCCTCGCCCTTCACCCTTCCATTGCGCTCCGAGCCCGCCCCTTCCCAGGAAGGAGACAGCCAGGGCGCAGCCGCCTACGCGCTGATCCGCCGCGACATCCTGTCCTGCCGGCTGATGCCGGGCGTGACCGTGACGGAAGCCGAGCTGATGGACAGCTACACATTGGGCAAGAACAGCTGCCGCATCGCGCTCACGCGGTTGACCCACGAGCGACTAGTCCGTTCGCGACCCCGCAAAGGCTTCCAGATCGCCCCGATCACGGTGAAGGATGTCGAGGAGGTCTTCGCCCTGCGAGCGCAGCTCGAACCGATGGCCGCAAGGCTCGCCGTGGGCCGCGTCGACACGCAGTTGCTCCACCGACTCGAAGCCGCCTGCCGCGTCGAGCATGTGGCACCGCTGCACGAACGCATCGACGTGTTCATGGACGCCAACAAGCAGTTCCACCTGGCCATCGCCGCCGCCGCCGGCAACGACCGCCTGCTGCGCACGCTGTCCTCTCTGATGGACGAGATGTCTCGGCTGGTGGCCTTGGGCTTCAACGTACAGCGCGTCAAGCCCGAGATTAAGCACGACCACAACGCAATGATCCAGGCCTTCGACGAAGGTGACGGCAAGCGGGCCGAGCTCATCGCGCGCAGGCACATCGAGACCTTCCAGGCGCAGACGCTGGAGAAGGTGTATGCCAGTCTGTCGCAGGCGGGCGCCTACCTTCCCTTTCAGGCCGCGAGGAAGGCGCCGTGAGCGCGCTTGTGCGGGACGAGGCCCCGGCGCTGGAAGCCAGGGGCATCGGCAAGCGCTACGGCCGCCTCGACGTGCTCGCCGGTATCAACCTCGCGGTGTATCCGGGCGAAGTGCTCGCGCTGGTCGGACCTTCGGGCTGCGGCAAGAGCTCGCTGCTCAACATCCTCTCCGGCCTCCTGCCACCCGACGCTGGCACCCTGGCTATCGCGGGTGTTCCTGCCAAGAGTTTCAGGCACTGGGAGCGCATCGCCTACATGTTCCAGGAAGACCGGTTGCTGCCCTGGCGCAGCGTACGCGACAACGTCGCCTTCGGCCTCGAGGCCACGCAAGCGAACGGCGCCGAGCGCCTGCGCCGCGCCAGCGAGGCCCTGCGCAAGGTCGGTCTGGAAGCGGTGGCCGATGCCTGGCCACACGAACTGTCCGGCGGCATGCGCAGCCGAGTGGCGCTCGCGCGCAGCCTGGCGGTGCAGCCCTCGGTGCTACTGATGGATGAACCCTTCTCGAAGCTCGATCCGCAAACCCGCTCGCAGATGCACTCGGAATTGCTTCGCCTCCAACGTGGCAGCGGCGCGACGGTCGTCTTCGTCACCCACGACATGGAAGAAGCTGTGGTGCTGGCGGACCGCATCGTGCGGCTCGCGCCGAACCCTGGCCGTATCGTGGAGGTCGTGGACCTCACCGGGCTGACGCGTCCGCGCGTGCCGGTCGACCCCGCAGTCACGGAGCAGATCCGGCTGCTGAGGATGCGGGGATGAGCTCTACCTTCCCTAGGCGCTTCCTGACGCTGCTCGCACAGCGCCTGCTGCTGGCTGGCGTGATCCTGCTGGCCTGGTGGTGGGGCGCGCAGCACCTGCCCTCCTTCGTGCTTCCAGGGCCGGACAAGGTAACGCAGGCGCTGTTCGCGCTCTGGAACAGCGAGACCTTCGGCCGGGACGTCGTCGCCACCTGCCGGCGCGTGCTGCTGGGCTTTGGCATCGCAACGGTCGTCGGCACGCTGCTGGGCCTAGCCCTCGGCGCAAGCCGGGCGCTGGCGCGCTTCTTCGAGCCCTTGCTGGCCGTCTTCAACACGGTGTCCTCCGCCATCTGGGCGATCTTCGCAATCATCTGGTTCGGCATCTCGGACGCGACCACCGTTTTCGTGGTGTTCATGACGGCGATGCCCTTGATCCTTACCAGCGTCTGGCAAGGTGCGCAGACAGTGGAGCCGCAGTACGTGGACCTGGCGCGCAGCTTCCGCATGTCGCGCGCGCAGGTGCTGCGCAAGATCTACGGGCCGAGCATCTTGCCGCACTTCTTTTCCGGCGCGCGCTTGGCCTTCGGTTTCGGTTGGCGCGTCTCCCTCGTGGCCGAGACCATCGGCTCCTCGGACGGCATCGGCTACCGGCTGCGCCAGGCCGCCGACCTGGTGCAGACCGATCAGGTCTTCGCGTGGACCGTGCTGCTGGTCGCGCTGATGCTGGTGATTGAAGGCGGGCTGCTCAAGCCCGCCGAACGCTGGCTGTTCCGCTGGAAATCCGCCTCGAAGGGGTCGCGCTCCGCCGCGCCTTCGCCTTCTTCTCCTGCTTCCTCCCCCTCCCCGGTCCCAAGTTCTCAAGGATGAATCCCATGCGCAAGCTCTTCGCCGCGACCCTGCTCGCGGCGGCCACACTCACCTCCTTCGCGGCCCAGGCCGCCGACAAGGTCCGCATCGGCTACTGGACCAGTGGCGTCAGCCTCGGCTACGGTGCGGTGCTGGAGTCGAAGGATTTCCTCGCCAGGCGCGGCATCGATGCCGAGTTCGTACATTTCCCAGACGTCAACGCGCCGCTGCGCGCGCTCGCCTCGGGCTCCATCGACCTCGCCTTTGGCGCGCCGCTGGCCGGCGTGTTCGGCACGGCCGCGACTGGAGTGCCCGTGCGCATCTTTGCGGCCACGCAGCCGGCCGACGTGCAGTTCGTGGTGCCGGAGGACTCGCCCATCCGCTCCATCGCCGAATTCAAGGGCAAGAAGATCGGCATGTCGCCCGCGGGTTCGTCGGTGGCGGTGATCGCCGGCGCGGTGCTGGCCGGCAACTACCAGATCAAGCCCAACGAGTTCTCGCTGGTCGGCGGCAACGAGTCGCGGCTCGCCCAGTTCCTGGCGCAAAAGCAGGTCGACGGCGCGGCACTGCGCTCGGTCACCGTGGCGCAGCTGGGTGGCGAGCTCAAGCTGCGGCGCCTCGGCAGCTTCGCGGATGAGTGGAAGAAGCTCACGCGCTCGGACGCCCTGCCCTACATCGGCGTCGGCGCCGTGCGCGCGGAACTGGTGGACAAGCAGCCCGAGGTGGTCGCACGCGTCATCGCCGCCTTGCGCGACACCCTGGCCTGGGGCAACACGCACCGCGACGAGGTGGTGCAGATCCTCCAGAAGAAGGCCAACCTCCCGGCCGAAGACGCGCGGGCCTACGTCGCACTTTGGAACGCGATGAACCGCGTCGGCCTCGAGCCGGAGGACATCGCGACCCTGCGACGCGAGCATGCCGTCTTCGTCGAGTCCGGCCTGGTGAAGGGCGAACTCAAGGACGAGCTTTTCATCACCGCGCCCTATGAACAGTCGAAGACGCTGAAGTAAGCGACCTCGTCAGCCACCTCGCCCGACACAGCCATTCAACCAAGGAACCTTTCATGAGCAACCCCACCACCATGCGTGCTCTCGTGCTCGACGCGCACGGCGCCCTCGACCAACTGCGCGTCGTCACCGACAGACCGGTACCCCGCGCCCAGGCCGGCCACGTGGTCGTGCGCGTCGGTGCCTCGTCCTTCAACTACCACGACGTCTTCACCGTTCAGGGCATGCCCGGCATCAAGGTGCCGCTGCCGGTGGTCATCGGCCTGGACCTGGCAGGCACGATCACCGAGGTGGGCGACGGCGTCTCCGACTGGGCGCCTGGCGATCGCGTGCTGGTCAACCCGCTCAAGCCCGGCGTCGGCCTGATGGGCGAGATGATCGATGGCGGCATGGCCGAGTACGCGCTAGCCGATGCATCGCAGCTGATCGCGCTGCCCGACGAGGTGAGCTTCGAGCAGGCCGCGGCACTGCCGGTGGCCTACGGCACAGCGCATCGCATGCTGTTCACCCACCGCACCGTCAAGGCCGGGGACAAGGTGCTGGTGCTGGGCGCAAGCGGCGGCGTTGGCACAGCCACCGTGCTGCTGGCCAAGCTGCTCGGCGCGGAGGTGATCGCCGCCGCCGGCAGCGATGAGAAGGCGCAGCGCCTGCTCGCGCTGGGCGCGGACCACGTCGTCAACTACCGCGAGACCGATTTCTCCAAGTGGGTCATCGCGAAGTACGGCAAGCCGCAGCGGCGCACCCACGAAGGCGGTGTCGACGTGGTCGTCAATTTCACCGGCGGCGACACCTGGCTGCCCTCCATCAAGAGCCTGAAGCGTGGCGGCACCCTGCTCGTGTGCGGTGCCACCGCGGGCCACGACCCGCGCGAGGACCTGCGCTATGTCTGGAGCTTCGAACTCAATATCAAGGGCTCGAACAGCTTCTACGAAGACAACCTCAAGGCCCTGCTCGCGCTGGTGGCCGAAGGCCGGCTCGACCCCGTCATCGACCGGGTGCTGCCGCTGGAGCGGGCTGCCGAAGGCCTGGCTCTGATCCGCGATCGCGCTGTGCTCGGCAAGGTCGTCGTCGCGCCATGAGTCACCCCAATTGCGGCTTCCTTTCCCTCTTTCTCCGGACCCAACAATGACCGACACCGCATCCCCCGCGCTCCCCAGTGCCGAAGACATTCAGGCCCGTCTACAGCGCGGCCCCTACCACCAATGGCTGGGCCTTCAGGTCCAGTCCGTTGCGCATGGCGAAATCGCCCTGACAGCGAAGTTCCGCGACGAATGGGTGGTCAATCCCGAAGGCGGCTACATCCATGGCGGCATCCTCGCCGCGCTGGTGGACCTGACGGCCGACTGGGCACTGGTCTCGCACACCGGCAAGGGCGTGCCGACCATCGATCTGCGCGTCGACTACCACCGCGCCGCGCGCGGCGACCTGCGCGCGACCGGCAAGGTGATCAAGCTTGGCCGGCAGTTCTCGGTGGCCGAGGCCCAGGTGTTCGACGGCGAAGGCCAACTGGTGGCGAGCGGGCGCGGTGTGTATGCGACGCCGGCGCCGGCCAAGACCTGAGCCGCGCATGCCAGGGAGCTCCCTCGACCACCTGGTCGTCAACACCCGCTTCGAGACCAACGCCGCGCAGGCCCTGTTCGCAGACTTGGGCTTCACGCTGACGCCGCGCGGCCACCACACCCTGGGCTCGATCAACCACCTCGTGGTCTTTCCCCAGGCCTACCTGGAACTGATCGGACTGCCGCAAGGCGGCGGCCGGCTGCGACAGGAGATCCTCGACAGCCCGGTGGGCATCGACGGTCTCGTGCTGGCCAGCCGCGATGCCGAGGCCTCGCACGCGGCGCTGGCCGCCGCCGGCTTCGCCGTGTCGCCTGTGCAGCACTTCTCGCGGCCGGTGGAGATCGACGGCCAGACGCACGACGCACGCTTCTCGACCGTGCGCCTGCTGCCGGGGCAGTTGCCCGCCGGCCGCGTCTACGTCTGCCAGCACCATACGCCGGAGCTCTTGTGGCGGCCCGAATGGACCGCTCATGCCAACGGTGTGCGCGGCATCGCCGGCCTGGCCATCGTCGGGCCCGCGCCGCTGCGGCTGCGCGGCGACTACGCCCGGCTCGGACCGTTGACGCCGGACTTCTCGACGGATTTCCTGGACCGCGCCGAGTTCGACGCGCGCTACGGCGCGCTGGCGTCGTTCTTGCCAGCGCGCGAAGACTTCTTCGGCGCGATTCGCCTCGCGGGTGGGGACCCGGCTGCGATGGCGGCCCGGGCCACGGCGATGGCGCTGCCGGCCGCGCAGACCCGCGACGGCCTGGCCATCGCGCTACCCCGCTTTCACACCGTGCTGGAGTTCAGCGCGTGAGCATCGAAGAAAGCCTCAACCTCGGCTGCGTGATCGACAGCGCCGCCGACCCGGAACGCGTGGCCTTCATCGGGCTCGACGCGGCCGGCCGCGCCACCGAGCACCGCTTCGGCGACATCGACGACCGCGCCAATGCCGTCGCCCGCGCCTTGCTAGCGCAGGGCCATGCGCCACAGGAGCGCATCGCGCTGTTGGCGGCCAACTCGGTCGACTACGTGGTCTCGCTCCTGGGCATCCTGCGGGCCGGGCTGGTCGCGGTGCCGGTCAATTTCAAGCTGCCGGCCCCGCTGATCACCTTCGTGCTACGGGACAGCGGCGCACAGCTGGTGCTGTGCGATGCCGAACGCAGGGCCCAGGTGCCCGAGGGACTGCCGGCGCTGGTCTTCGGCACGCAGGCCTTCGACGCGTGGCGCGCTCCCGGCGCACTAGCGCCGCACGTGTCGGTACCGCATGTCCCGGCGCCTGAAGACCTGGCCCTGCTGCTCTACACCTCCGGCTCCACAGGCCAGCCTAAGGGCGTGCGACTGAGCCATGCGAGCCACCGCTGGGTCGTGCGGATGCGCCGCGCGGCGACGCCGCTGGCCGACGAGCGCGTGCTCGTCGCAGCGCCGCTCTATCACATGAACGCGCTGGCGCTGGTGCTGCTCACCCTGGCATCCCATGCCACCGCCGTGCTGCTGCCGCAGTTCAACACGACAGCCTACATCGGCGCCATCGACCGCTACCGTTGCACCTGGCTCACAGCGGTGCCGCCGATGATCGCGATGATGCTGCGCGAACGGAGCGCTCTCGCGGCGGCCGACCTGTCCTCGGTGCGCGTCGTGCGCATGGGGTCCGCGCCAATCAGTCCCGGTCTGCTGGAGCAGATCCGCAGCCTTCTGCCCAACGCGCGCATCATCAACGCCTACGGCACCACCGAAGGCGGCCCGGTCGTTTTCGGCCCACATCCCCTGGGCCTGCCCACGCCACCACTCGCGGTCGGCTTTCCGCATCCGCAGGTGGAGGTACGGCTGGCCGACGACGCGGGGGCAGAACGCGACGAGGGCGTGCTGGAGATCCGCAGCCCCGGCCTGATGCAGGGCTACCACCAGCGGCCCGATCTCTCGCCCTTCACCGCGGACGGCTTCTACATCACCGGCGACGTTTTCCGGCGCGACGACGAGGGCTTCTACACCTTCGTCGGGCGGCGCGACGACATGTTCGTGAGCGGCGGCGAGAACCTCTACCCCGGAGAGATAGAGAAGGTGCTGGAACGCCATCCGGCCGTGCAGCAAGCCAGCATCGTTGCGCTGCCGGACGAGATCAAGGGCACCAAGCCGGTCGCCTTCGTCGTGCCGCGCGCGGGCGTTGCGGCGGTGAACGAGGAGACGCTCAAAGCGTTCTCGCTGCAGCACCTCGCGGCCTACCAGCACCCGCGCCGTATCTGGTTCACGGAGAGCCTGCCGCTGGCCGCTACCCAGAAGATCGACCGCGCCGCGCTGGTGCGGGAGGCTCTGCGCCGCAGCAGCGCCACGCAAGCGGCGCCCATCGATATGCCATTCGCATCCGACCATGGGAAACCATGACGCATCCATCCATCCGCTCCTCGGCCCTGCCAGCCACGCTCTTCGCCGGCATGCTGCTGGCCGCCACACCGAGCCACGCGCTCGACGAGGTCACCGTCGCCCTCGCGATCCCGTCCACCATGCATGACGACGCGTCCTACGCCGCGGCCCAAGCCTGGGCTCCTACAAGGAGCCCAATCTGGCGGTGACGATCATCGTAGTCTAGGGCGCTGGCGCGCGGCCCCGTAGATCGCCGACAAGCGCAGGCCTTCGGCTATCCGACCTGCGAGCCCGTAATGGCTGGCTATTTCTCCGGCAAGGCGCCTTGCCGCTGCGCTATTTCTACTACGGCGTGCCAGCGACCACAATGGAGTTCAGCTGAGCAGCGGCTTCCAGGCGCTTCGCACCGGCCGCGTCGATGCACTCAACTTCCATCGCAGTTTGGACTAGTCACAGGAACGCAGGCTGTAGTTGCGTTTCACCACGCTCAGTCAACCCTCCAGTCGTTCCGACCGAATACCAACAGGCAACTGCTGTCAAAGAGTGAGAGGCTTGGTGGTGGCACGCCGGTCCCGCCACCTGCGCCGTGCCCGTGCCGTTGATACGCGGTAGCGCGTTGAACTGGAAAGACCCGGCCGGCACTTGGCCGCATTACTAGCGGATGGTTGCAGCGGAGTTCGCGAAAGCATGTCAGGCCGTCCTTGCGGTTGCCGTTGACCCGGAGCCCGTAGGGGCGAATGCGCTGGAATCCCTTCGGCTGGTCGTGTTGGATCCTTGTTTTTCGGGATGGCGACCTATCCAGCGTCGAGCATCACCAAGTCGGCATGGTGACCGACCTTGAGCACGCTGCAGCCGCACATATCGAAGCTGCGTGTTGCGAGGCCCATTCTGTATCGCCTTCTTGCCGATTCAGGCTCTTCCCCGATGCCTAATTTTTAGCGCGCCCGACGCGAAAAACGATCCTTGGAAGCAACGCGGTGGGCTCCTAACATTCGCTCCCGCTGGCCCTTCAACGTGACGAAGACAACACGCAGGGTCACGCTCTCCGCTCCCAATTCTTCTACAAGGGAATCCGCCATGGCCAATCTCCGGGACCCCGGTCGCCGAAGCCTTCTCAAGACCTCGCTCGTTGCCGGGGGCCTCTCGTTCGGCAGCATGCTGTCGTTCGACACCTTCGCGCAGGGCAAGGCGCGCATCAACATGCAGCTCGGCTGGATCCCCAGCATCAACCAGATCGGCGAGGTAGTGGCCAAGCGGCTGGGCTTCTACGACCAGGAAGGCATCGAGTTCGCCATCCAGCCCGGTGGACCGAACATCGATGGCGTGGCCATCGTGGCTTCTGGCCGCTATGAGGTGGGCTAGGTTTCGTCCAGCCCCTCGGTAATGTTGGCCGTCTCGCAGGGCCTGCCGATCAAGTGCTTCGCTGTCGGCGCCCAGAAGCATCCGTTCACCTTCTTCTCACTGGCCAAGAATCCCGTGCGCAAACCCGCCGACCTGATCGGCAAGAAGGTCGGCATCCCCTCAACCGCGGCCATCCTGCTGCGCGCCCTGCTGGCGAAGAACAAGATCGCCGAGAAGGACGTCACCATCATCACGGTCGGCTCCGACATGGTGCCGCTGCTGACCGGCGAAGTCGACGTCGGATGCTGCAGGCAGGCGTGCTCAATAGCACCGCGACGGGGCCCTGCTTGGGCAATGCACGCGCAATTGTCTGGACGCTTATAGGGCGAGGGGCCTTGGAATGAAAATAGACGAACGCCCTCAGCCTAGGGCACGCACAGAATTGCTCAGGGTGCGCGCACAAGCCAGCAGCGAGGGCCCCAAGCGGCTCTCAGCCTCCTCGCGCGTCCAGCGGCTGGTGGGGGCCACGATATGCACGGCAGCCACAGGCCGGCCGTGGCTGTCGATCACAGGAGCACCCAGCGTCATGTCACCCAGGAACAGTTCTTCGCGATTGATGGCGTAGCCACGCTCGCGCGCCTGGGTCAACTCGGCCAGAATGGCCGACTCATCGGTGATCGTGAAGCGCGTGTGAACGGCACGCTCGCTCGCGCGCAACAGCGCCAAGGCCTCCGCATCGGGCAGCGCGCTGAGCCAGGCCCGGCCCGATGCCGTGCAGTACATGGGGATGCGGCTACCGATGGGCATGTGCACCGGTACAAACTGGGCGCTGACGAAGCGCGCCACATAGACCATCTCCAGCCCGTCGGGCTCGGTGAGGCAGGTGGTCTCGGTCGTCACGGTGGCGAGCTCCGAGAGATAGGGATTGGCCAGATCAATCAGCGTGTTGGCTGCCAGGTAGTTGTAGCCGATGCGCATCACGCGCGGTGCGAGCAAGTAGCGACGCGTCTGCGGATGCTTTCGCACAAAACCTAGTTGTTCCAGGGTGAAGACCATCCGTTGCGCCGAGCTCTTGCTGATGCCCGCCGCCGCCGCCACGTCAGCCAGCGTCATGCTGCGCCGCTGCGCACTGAAGGCGCAGAGCACGGCCAGCCCCTTTTCTAGCGACTGATTGAACAAGGGGTTCGCGTCTTCTTCGGGCGATTGCGGCGTGCTCATGTGAGAAGCATAGCAGACGCCATTTTAAATATCGCATATCGATATTATCGAATCTTTTAGTGGTTTTTACGTATTTTTATCAGCCTCGCATGTAGTGATGATTGATTCATGCGATTTGAATTTTTGACTGATGAGGCAACGAAGCACTCACCCAGCAACGAGCCCATGGACATGCCTGTGCAACCGGCCTTCCTGCGTCATGCGCCGGACGGAGATACGGCATGAGTGCCCCCTCCATCGGCTCGCACCCCGACGCCCCCTCGCTGTGGGCCGCCACAGCACCCCAAGCCCCCAACACACCCGCGCTCAGTGCCCCCTCGTCAACCGACGTGCTTGTGATTGGCGCGGGGTACACGGGCCTATCCGCCGCATTGCACCTGGCAGAGGACGGAGCCAGCGTGTGCGTTCTAGATGCGCACGAGCCCGGCTGGGGCGCCTCAGGGCGCAACGGCGGGCAAGTAAACCCCACGCTCAAGCACGACCCCGACGACTTGGTGCGCGTCTACGGTGCTGCGCGCGCCGAGCCGCTGATTGACGCCGTCTCCCACTCGGCCGACCTCGTATACAAGCTGATCGAGCGCCACGCCATCGACTGCGCCCCCGTGCGAGCCGGCTGGCTACAGGTGGGCTACACCCAGCAGGCGATAGACGGTATGCACGCTCGCGCCCAGCAATGGGAGCGGCGTGGCGTGCGCGTGGAGACGTTGGGCCGCTCGGCCGTGGCCGCACGCATCGGCACTCCGGCCTTCGCGGGTGGCTGGCTCGACGGACGCGCCGGCAGCATTCAGCCATTGGCCTATGTGCGCGGCCTGGTGCGCGCGGCACAGGCGCAGGGTGTGCAAGTGCACGGAGGCTCGCCCGTGGTGGCACTGCAGCGCCAGGGCACCGGCTGGGTCGCCACCACGGCCCAAGGCCACCGCGTGCAGGCGCAACAGGTGGTGTTGGGCACCAACGGCTATACCGACGGACTATGGCCGGGGCTGGCCCGCACAGTGCTCGCCGCCAACAGCTTCATCGTGGCCACACGGCCGCTCGGCAAGGCGGGTGAGCACATCCTGCCCGGCGGCGAAACGGGCTCGACCTCGCAGCGACTGCTGCTGTACTTCCGCAAGGATGCGCAGGGCCGGCTGCTGATGGGCGGACGCGGTCACTTCAACGACCCGCGGGGCCCCGGCGACTTCGCGCACCTGGAGCGCGCGGTAGCGCTGATGTTCCCCGGCCTCGGGCCTCTGCAGTACGAGTATCGCTGGGCCGGGCGCGTTGCCATCACACGCGATTTCATGCCGCACCTGCACCAGCCCGCGCCGGGCATCACCATGGCACTGGGCTACAACGGGCGCGGCATCGCCATCGCCACGAGCCTAGGCCGGCACGTGGCCGCCTTGACAGCGGGCGGCGGCGCGGCGGCCTGCCCCTTCCCGATCACGCCCGTGCAGCCCCTTCCGCTGCACGGGCTACAGCGCTTCTACATCGCTGCCGGGGTGGCCTGCTACAGCCTGCTGGACCGCATCTGGACGTGAGTGAACTCCGGTCTTGGAAGAGCCCGGGATCTATCTTTCCCTACACAAGAAACGACCTCAACTGGAGCTTTGAATGTACGAATATGCAGGACTAGACCTCGCTCTTGGCTATGCGGCCCATCTGGATCGGATGCAACAGCTAGCACGAGACAATCCACTGCAGGGCCTACCCGGCGTCCGTCTTCGGTACGACATGCTTGGAGAGCGCTATGTCTACCCGAGGCCCGCAGGCATGCGGGTGCGCAATACATTCATTGTGCTGAAAGGCAAGGAGATTCCACTTCGAGTCTATTGGCCTGCCACCGAAGAACCACCGCCTGTCATCCTCTATATGCATGGAGGCGGCTTCGTCGCAGGGAGCCACGATTCGCACGACATGATCGTGGCGCAGCTTGCTCAGGCAACAGGCGCGGCGATCGTTAGTGTGCATTACCGGCGAACGCCCGAGAACCCCTTCCCAGCGGCTCATGAAGATTGCTGGGAGGCTTTGAATTGGACGCACGCCCAAGGAACAACACTTGGATGGGATTCATCGCGGATGGCCGTTGCCGGCGACAGCGCGGGCGGACTGCTTTCCACTGCCATGTGCATGCTCGCAAAGAGAAAGGGAGGACCGCGCCTCCGCTGCCAAGCACTGGTCTATGGCGTCTTTGACATGAATACGGAGCGCCCGTACTACCGTACCGCCAAGGACACTTCGCTCTTCTACGATTCAATATGCACGCTAGTTCCTGCGTACCTCGGTTCGCAGCCTGGAGTCGCAACTGATTCTCTTGCAGTACCGCTGCGCGCGTCTATCGACGAGTTGCGAGGATTACCACCGGCATATTTCCTGAACGCTCAATACGACCCTCTGCTGGAGGAGGAAGGTGAATACGCGGCATTGCTTAAGCAGGCCGATGTCCTCACCACAGTAGAAATAGTCCCCGGAACTATGCACGGCATGTTACGGGCGATGGACGTGTGCCCCAGGGTAAGGGATGCGTTTGACCGTCTGGCGCTGGCGCTACGTCAGCATCTGGGAACAGCATAGCCCCCGCATTACAGCGGCTGACTGAGCCAAGTACTCATAGACGCTCCAAAGCCTTGGAACACCGAGGCGCCACCTTTCTGCGCTTCAGTTCAAAACACACGGTGCCATTGCGCGGTGTGCTTATTGATCGGTACCACGACAATGACATTGACACTGCGCAGCTTGCATCCAGAGCTTCTGGATGCTTTTGAGCCTATCACGCGCTGTCGCGCGCAGCTCGCCGAAGTCGGCGAGACAGCAGTTGGCCAGGACATGCGGCTTGAGCCATGCCCACAGGTATTCCACCGGATTGAGGTCAGACGCGTACGGCTGCAAGAGCACGATCTGGATATGGACACCCAGACAGCCAAAGTAGTCGTACCCCAGCCGACTGCGGTGCGCCTTCAAGACGTCCCAAATGATAAGCACTGGCTGCTTCAAGCATGACCTGTCAGATTACTCGCCCTAAAAAAAACCAGGAGACATTCAATGAAAGACACGCCGATGAGACACCACCCCCCCCTTTCTGCGGCCAGCTTTGCAGTTGCAGCGATATGTCTTTCGCCTGCCGCAAATGCACAATCAAGCGTGGCGCTATATGGCATCTTAGATGCAGGGTTCGTCGTCGCCGATCGTGGTCACGGCGTCAAAATCACCCAAGTCAGCTCCGGCATTCTCTCAGGCTCTCGTTGGGGCGTACGAGGGGTCGAAGATCTAGGTGCGGGACTGAAAGCGCTGTTCACGCTCGAAACGGGACTTGACCTAGATACCGGCACCCTTAAAGCCTTCAGTCCACAGCCTTCCAGCGCCACTCCAACCGCACCAAACGGCGCTGTCTTTACTGGGGGCTTCAATCGTCGCTCATTTGTCGGGCTCGACACACCTATCGGCGAGTTTCATTTCGGCCGTGACTATGCGCCGTTCTTTCATGCCGTACTAAAGGCTGACACGATGTCGCTTGGACTGTTCGGCAACCTACAAAGCAGCGTCAGCATCACTGGGTCATCGGAGCGATGGGTACGTTTTAGCAATGGGGTGAATTACCTCAGCCCGAACCTTGGCGGTTTGCGCGTCCGGGCCGCATACAGTTTTGGGGAAAACACTGGCGCACCCGGAACAGCACCAAAGGGCGCAAGCAATGCGTGGGGCCTCGGGGCTGAGTACTCAATGGGGGATCTTGAACTCGTTGGATCATATCAAGCGCTGCAACTCGCCAACACCGCCGGAATGCCCGTCGCATTCACAGGGAACACAACGACTGTGCGGAATTGGCTCCTCGGCGCTCGTTACACGAACGGCGATTTCGCGGCTACGACTGGGCACTGGCGTGGTTCTTCGCCGTGGAATGGCCGCACTAGCTGGATAGGAGTTGCCTACTCAATGGGAAACCACACCGTATCGACACAGGTTCAGAGCCTGAGCCAAGCCAATCCCGCAGGATCTAAGCGAGAGGCCACCGTGATCGGTCTAGGCTACACCTATAGTCTCAGCCGCCGAACCACGCTCTATGCAACTTGGGGGCGTAGCATAAACAACGCAACGGCCTCCGTAGCCGTGCTTGCAGCAGATGTGTCCATCGCTCCAACAGCGGCCGGAGCGGATCCCAAAGCAACGGCCATCGGCGTTCGCCATACTTTTTGAATGGCTCAGACTTTCAAATTACCACTAGAGACAAGAATGAACTCTGTTCGCAGAAGAACCATGTTACGCATGAGCGCGGCACTAGTAGCTCCAGTGACTATCTTTGTGTCATCCGCAAATGCGCAGAGCTCTACCAACTATCCAAACCGCCCAATAAGGGTCGTTGTTGGATTTACCGCGGGTGGGATGACCGACCTTGTAGCGCGCACAATCGCACTAAAGTGGGGCGAGCGGCTGGGGCAGCCTATGGTCATCGATAACCGTCCCGGCGCCAACAACGTCATCGCAACCACTTCGGTCGCAAATGCCCCCGCGGACGGCTACACCCTCCAGTTTGTAGGTGCCGGTCATGCACTCAATGCCGCCTTGTACAAAAATCTCCCTTACAACTCCGTTACCAGTTTTGAGCCAATCGGTACTGCAACAGTAACGAGCCCCATTCTGGTCGTTAGTCCGACTCTGAAAGTGAATAGCGTGCAAGAACTGGTCGCATTGATCAAGGCACACCCAGGAAAATTCAACTACGCATCCGCGAGTACCTCTGCTCAACTAACGATGGAGTTGTTCAAACAGGTCACAGGGACCGATATCGTGCATGTGCCGTATAAAGGGACTGCCGAGACGGTACCAGAGCTCGTAGCTGGACGTGTGCACATTGCCATTGATAGCATAGTTGGTCTATTGCCTACCATCCGGGAAAAGCGCTTGCGCCCGCTCGCTGTAGGAACGCCGACCCGATCGCCGCTCTTGCCTGAGGTTCCGACCTTTGCGGAGATCGGCCTTGGTGGATTTATTGCGCCAGCTTGGACGGGCTTTCTCGCCCCAGCAAAAACGCCATCGGCCATCGTTGCCAAGCTCAACTCTACGCTGAATTCCGCTTTGCAGGATCCCGAAGTGCAGGGCATGCTGGCACAACAAGCGTCCGTAGTGAAGGCCAGCACACCCGAGGAGTTTCGTCAACTTATCGCTGCGGATGCAGTTCGGTGGAATAAGGTGGTGGAAGAGGCAAATATTCCCAGAATATAGTGCGTGCAGTTTCGGTGTCGGCAATGAAATCTGCACAAGTGGTCTTGTTGCGCGCCATCAACACGCAGATGCCTCATGCGACGCGGGAAGAACCGGCCGTACCGGCGTGCAGTGCGGTGGGCGCGGCAACCATTCGTAGAACCTTGCGCGCTCAGGACATCGTGCGTGTGATGCCCGAGCGTAGAGTGTTCCAAACGCCTGTATCCAGTCAGTCCAATCACAAGCGCTACAGCTACACAGCCGCCCATCGGCGCGAAGCAGACCCGCAATACAGTAACCTGACCAACGCCGAATGGGCACTGGTCGCCGATCTCTTCGAGCGTCCAGCGAGAAAGCTTGGAACCGCCGGCTCGCTACGAGCGCCGGCACATGGTCGACGCCTGCTGCTACGTCCTGCATGCAGGCTACGCTCGGCGCCTGTTGCCATTGAGTTTTGCACTGTGGCAGGCAGTCTGCAAGGCATTTGTGCGCTGGATCCAGAGAGCCGAGAGAGATCTTGATTCGCTGTTCGTTGTACCAACGGATGTAGGAGTCCACCGCCTGTATGAACTGTTCGATGGTTGTGGACTGCCAGTTGCGAGGATAGAACAGCTCAGTCTTCAGCCTGCCGAAGAAGCCTTCGCACGCCGCGTTATCAGGCGAGTATCCCTTGCGCCACATCGAGCGAATCAGCTTCGCATCGGCGATGCGCGAGAGCCAGCCTGGCCAGCGATAGTGGGCGCCACGATCGGAGTGAACGACGGGCCGGTCTTCGGTATCGACCACCGTCTCGATGGCCGCGTCCAGCATCGTGTTGACGAGTTCAGCGTCCGGGCGTGTACCGAGCGACCAGCTGACGACCATGCCGTCAAAGCAGTCGATCATGGGGGACAGATACACCTTGCCGGCCGGGATCTGGAACTCCGTGATGTCGGTGAGCCACTTCTCGTTGGGCGCTGCAGCCCCGAAGTCTCGGTTCAGAAGGTGTCTGGCGCCGGACTGATCTCTCCCAGGTATGAGCCGTACCTGCGCCGCTTCGGTCGGGCAACGACCAGGCTCTCTTGCTTCATCAGCCGCTGCACAACCTTCTCCGAGATGTTCGCGCGCTGCCTGTTCAGGGAAGCCTGCAGCCGACGGTAACCATAGCAGCAGTGGTTGCGCTCGAAGATGTCGGTGAGGGTTCGTCGCACCTCGGCGTACTTGTCCGCTGCATCGAGCCGAGCTCGATGGTAGAAGTAGGAACTGCGGGCCAAGCCCACTTCGTTGAGCAGTTCCCCAAGGGAATACGTCTGCCTCAGGGCATCAACCAGCAGCGTCTTCTCCCGATTGGTCAGGAGCTGCCGGTTGATGCCCAGGTCTTTTTTGAGATTTCATTCGCCTTCTTCAAGAGGTCTTGCTCAAGCTTCAAACGTCGGATATCGCGTCGCAGGGCCTCGAGCTGGTGCTCCAGGTCCTCCCGTTCTGGGTCTGGCGGTAAATCGTTTTGACGCTTCATGGATGCAGGAGCCTCGCGACCGAGTAGCTGATTTTTCCAGTTGTACAGCGTCGGCCTGCACACGCCCAGCTCTTGGGCCACGGCTTGTGCACTCTCCTGGCGCGTGCACAACGCGATGACAGCCGCATGCTTCATCGCTGGCGGCCGCGCTGTCGCGTTAGATCGACCGACGATGCGCACGTGCAGTTCGGGGTGTGATTCGTGGATCCAGGAACGCAGAGAATCGCGTCCCGGATAGCCCAACGACCTGATGGTGAATGCGATGCAGCTCCCATGATCAAGGTAGTGCCTGACAGCCACCTCTTTCTGCTCCTGAGAATACTTGGGCTTGGAGCGCGCGTAGCCCTTTGGCAAGTCGGACCGCTGCTCGTAATCCCGATACCAACTTCTCAATGCATTCTTGGTTGGGTATCCCAATTGGCGAATGGTCGCCTTGACCCGTTTGCCGAGCTTGACGTACAGCTCGACCGCTCGAATCCTGTCTTCGTATGAATACATGAACTACCTCCTGGTAGTCCAAGTTTTCGTCCGCACCCCCACTGGCTCAGTTTCCGGTCGGCGCCAACATTGCCGCCGAGCGGTTGAAAGAAGTTGTCTGTGGGAGTCATATCGCGTGGCCTTTGGGGAATACTAGGCACGGGCGGAGTTCGGGGATCTCATAAATTTCAGCTTCCGCAGTTAGTTTTTTTGCTGCGGCCCCGGCCCCACCCACCTAGGATTTGGCGGATGAGCATTGCCCGTCCTGTCGTCTTTTTTTCCAGCTCGCTCGATTCACCCGACGCCTGGCATCGGGCCCTGAGCTCGGAACTGGGAGAGTTCGAGTTCGTGGTTGGTCCAGATTGCGGGGATCCCGCGCAGGTGGATGTTGCCCTCGTCTACAGCGTTCCCAAGGGCGGGCTTCGTCGCTTTGAAAACCTGAAGGCCTCAAGTGCCAAGGCGGGTTCGTGATTTTCTGCGGCTCGCGTTCGCCAAGCTATGGAATCGCGATCAACGGAATTACACCCAAAAGTAGCGCTGCTGCCAGCATCGCCAGCACCAGCCCGAAAACCCAAAGCAGTGACGCGCGTTGGTTGTCCCCATACTCGATATCGAGCATAGCAACCAAAAGATAGGTGGACGCGACCAGCGGGCTTAGCAGATGAATCGGCTGACCGAGAAGTGACGCACGAGCCATTTCTGCAGCCGTGATGCCATAGGTGCTGGCGGTGTTAGTCAGAATCGGAAGCACACCGAAGTAGAAGGCGTCATTCGTCAGCACGTAGGTCGCTGGCGCACTTAGCAGCGCAGTCGCTGGCGCCATGTACGGCCCTAGCCAGGTCGGCATCACATTGAGAAGGCCGTCCGACATTTCCTTGAGCATTCCAGTTCCCGCAAGGATGCCCGTGAAGATTCCTGCAGCAAAGATGAGGGAAACAACGGCCAACACATTTGAAGCATGCGCGGCGAGGCGCGCCTGCTGATCTTTCAGCTTGGGATAGTTCAGTAAGAGCGCGATTGCCGTAGCCACCAAGAACAACGCAGGCAATGGCAGCAAGCCCTTGATCAAGGCGATCAGAAGAAGCGCCGTCAACAGCAGGTTGGGAATCAACATGAATGGCCGTCGTGTGTCTACGGATCCGTCGACTGGAGGCTCTCGACTGTGATCTAACGAGAGCATGGCTAGAGCGCCAAGACGTCGACGCTCTTTGACGCCAAAGAATGCAGCGACACCCATTTGATAGATGAAACCCAACAGCATCACAGGGATCAGCGGAACGAACACCTCCGTAACGTCGATGTGCATGGCCGAAGCAGCGCGCGCTGTGGGTCCACCCCACGGCACGATGTTCATGATCCCGATAGACATGAGCAGAACTGTCGCCATGTACTGCAGGCGAACTCCGAGGCGACGGTAGATAGGCAAAAGTGCAGTGATGCAAATCACGTAGGTCGTTGCACCATCTCCATCGAGCGCCACTAGCGTTCCCATGATCGCAGTACCCAGCAGCAACTTTAGAGGGTCGTGGCCGACAACTCTCACGATCATTCGAATCAACGGGTCGAACAACCCTGCGTCTGTCATCACGCTGAAATACAGGATTCCGAACGTGAGCATGACTCCGGTGGGAGCGAGCTTGGTGATGCCTTCGATCATCATCTTTCCGATCGCGTCCGGCGAAGCGACCAGAAGACCAAATGCGATGGGCACCAGCGCCAGTGCAACAAGTGCTGACATGCGCTTGGTCATGATGAGCACCATGAAGGTCAAGACCATGCCGTACCCGAGGGCGAGTAACATTGAATTTTCTCCTGAGGCCGGCCCTGGGGAGTGAGATGTGTGACGACGCGACGCGAGGTCTAGCCATCTTTGGGATAGCACCATCTAGCCATTGACAAGAATGGCTGCCGGAAATTTTTTGATCGCCGCGAACTAGAGCAATCCGCGACTCGAGATCAGCGGGGCATGTCGCTAGCAGGCACCGGACGCGGAGAGGGTCCGTCGTAGCTCCAGATGTACTCGCGTGGAATCGGGCCCTTGTTTCTTCCGCCTTGCTGCGTTTGCTCCCATGCGTGAGCCAGAATTCCGACCGAACGCGACAAGCAGAACAATCCTCGCGCGAGTGGCGCAGGAAATCCTAGTTCCGCATAGATGACGGCAGTTGCACCATCGATGTTCATCGGAATGCGCCTGCCCCCCTTTCTAGACATGAGTTCCGCTTCCACGGCGCGTCCAATTTTTGCGAATCGTCCGCTGACATGACCAGCTTCGGCTGCCTGATTGACAAGTTCGAGTAGCCGCGGCGCCCTCGGATCGATCGGATGAAATCTGTGACCGAAACCAGAAACGAACTTCCCGTGAATGGCAATCGCGTCATCCAGTCCGCGTTGAACGGCAGCGATCTCATCTTCTCCACGCTCGATGCGAGCAGCGATGTTCTGGTACAACTGCACGGCTTGCTCGCCAGCGCCACCATGAACATCTCCCAAGACATTCACGGCCGAAGCCATCGCGTTGTTCAGGCCAATCCCACACGTCGCGGCCATCCTAGCAATGCCGATGCTTGGCGCCTGAGGGCCATGATCCACGGCAGACATCAGCGCAGCATCTAACAAGTTCCCCTGGCCCACGCTGGGGAGTTCGCCGCGGGTCATGAGCCAGATCATCTGTGCGAAGCTCACACGGCCTATTAGTTCCTCAATGGGATAGCCACGGTAGCGGATCACTCCTGGCTCCATTTCGATGATGGAGGTGCGCCACCAATCGCGCACGTCTTGTCGAACCTCTTCGCCCGTCTTTGCATTCATACTGCTTGCACCTCTTTCAGAGTTTCGATCTCGTGGACTCCGTAGCCCAGTTCAGCCAAGAGAGAGTCCGTATGCTCACCCAACTGCGGTGGCGGCGCCACGACGGAAGGTGCCTCACCATTGAGCTTGAAGCCCGTACGCAACACGCGTACATCGCGACCCACGCCCGGGACACTTTTATAGGTCGCGATCATGTCGCGCGTCGCAATCTGCGGGATTTCCAGCACTTGCGGCACGGAGTAAACGGGGCCCGCAGGTACTCCGACCTCATTAAGCGCCCGCCACCATTCATCCATGGAACGGCTTTGCATCGCTTGTTCGATCAGCAATTTGAGCGTTTCGCGGTTCTTGAGACGGGCAGCGCGATCGCTAAATCGCTCGTCGCTGATCCACTCTGGGTGCCCCATCACTTTGCAAACCGCTTCGAACTGCTCTTGCTTGTTCGCCGCAATATTGATGAGTCCATCACCGGTCTTGAAAGCGCCAGAAGGACTTGCTGTGACGTTGTCATTGCCCATCGGAGTCGGAACACGTCCAGCAACCAAATAGTTCGACACCGCCCATCCCATCGTTGCCATCGTTGCTTCAAGCATCGATACGTCGATAAATACCCCATCCGTGCGCTGCTTGTTCGCCAGAGCCGCCGCTACAGCAAAGGCGGCGGTTAGGCCTCCGATGGTGTCGGCGACAGGGTACCCTGCCCTCAGAGGCGCACAGTTTTCGTCGCCGGTGATGCTCATCGCACCTGACATGCCCTGGATGATTTGGTCATATGCCGGCAAATCACGCAGTGGACCGGTTTGACCAAACCCGGAGATGGCGCAATAGATGAGCTTCGGATTTTCTTTCAGCAACGATTCATAGCCAACGCCGAGACGATCCATCACACCGGGCCGGAAGTTTTCGACCACAACATCTGCGGTCTGCACTAGCCTGAGGAAAACTTCCTTCGCGCTGGCATTTTTCAGATTTAGGGTGATGGAACGCTTGCCCGGGTTCTGCGCCAAAAAGGACACTCCCATGTTGCAGCGATTTAGCTCCGCATCGGCGCCGAGTTGCCGAGCCAGATCTCCATTGCCGCGAGCTTCCACCTTGATCACGTCGGCGCCCATATGCGCCAGTTGATGACAGCAGAATGGACCGGCAAGAACGTTGGTGAGGTCGAGGACCCGAATGCCCTTCAGAGGGGTGAGTGCCATGATGTACTTTCAACTACTCGGGTTTGATGCCAGCTTGCTTGATGACGGCGCTCCAACGCTGGATTTCGCTTCTGACAAATTCGTTCGCTTGCGCGGGCGAATTTGTCACTACCGTCATCCCCATTTCTGCAAACCTCTTTCTAGCCTCGGGCTGCGCAAGCGCTGCACCGATTTCCTTGTTCAGCTTGTCGATGATGGGTTGCGGCGTGCCAGCTGGCGCACCAAGGCCGATCCAATAGTCGATATCCATCTTGGGAAGACCAGCCTCCTTGGCAGTGGGCACGTCGGGGATCATCACGTTCCGTTCTGATCCGGTCACCATCAACGCCTTGAGTTTTCCGCTCTTGATATGAGGCAATGCCGTTGGCACGGAAGTGATAAGGGCCTGGACCTGGTTGCCCATCAGGTCGGTCAGTACGGCGCCGGCACCCTTGTAGGGCACGTGGACGATGTCAGTCCCCGTGGTGTTCTTGAAAAGTTCGCCTGCCAGATGCGTGTTGGTGCCGTTGCCACCAGATCCGTAGTTCAGTTTTCCCGGCTGCGCCTTGGCCAGGGCGATGAACTCCTGAACGGTTTTCGCAGGCACAGCTGGGTTGATGACCAGGACATGCGGCACCTTGACCGCGGTCGTGATTTGCGCGAAGGCTTTGCGGGCATCGAAGGGAATATTCGGCAGCAGCCCCGCTGCGATGGCGTACGACAGTTCGACAGTCAGCAGAGTATTACCATCCGGCGCAGCACGCGAAGCTGCCCCCCATCCAACCAAACCTCCACCACCGGTCCGGTTGTCCACCACCATGGGCGAGCCTACGCCTGGAGCTGCGAACTGGGCAATCACGCGGGTTGCGAGATCGGCACTCCCACCTGGGGCGTAAGGCACGATGATCGTGATTGGCCTGTTCTGCGCAAGCGCGGAGTTTGCGAACAGACAGGCGGTGCCGACAAGCATAAGGCTGCGGCGAGTCATATTGGCTTTCATTTGGTCTCCAACGTTTAATCAAATTGAATCTCGGTCAAGCTTGGCACCCGAGTCCCGTACGGCAAGGCCCCAACGGGATTGCTCGTTCTTCATGAATGCGCCTAGCTCCGCCGCAGTGCCTCCTCGCGGCACACTGCCGTCGCCCCTCAGTCGCTCGACCACCGCTGGATGCATCAGTGCAGCATTCATGACCTTGTTGATGGTCGCGATGGCCTCAGGCGGCGTTCCCGCCGGGGCCACAACAGCCTTCCAGTCCTCTGCCACAAACCCTGGGTAACCAGCCTCGGCTGCCGTGGGTACGTTGGGCAAAACATCGAGTCGCGTGGACGAAGTCACGGCCAAGGCGCGCAGCTTTCCGCTCTTGACAAGAGAGATGACGCTTGGGGGAGTCGCGAAGTAGAAGTCGGTGATCCCTCTTAACAGGTCACTCGCAGCTGGACCGGCGCCCTTGTAGGGCATATGCATCATGTTGATGCCAACACGTTTCGCAAACATCTCGCCGGTGATATGCCCCACGCTGCCGACCCCTACCGAGGCCATGGAGAGCGGCCTTCTCTTGGACAGAGCCTGGAGATCTGCGAGCTGTTTGATCGGCGATGCGGCGCACACGACAAGCACCATCGGCTGCGACGCCAGGAGAACGACGGGGGAAAAATCGCTCTCCACGTCATACGAGACCTTGCTGTGGAGGCTTGGATTGATGGCTAGATTCGCGGTCTGCTCCACGCCAAGGGTGTAACCGTCCTTACTTGCTCTTGCGACAGCGTCGAGCCCGCTATTGCTGCCGACGCCCGACCTGTTGTCGATGACGAACGTCCACCTATCTTTGCGTTCCACCTCATTGACCACCAAGCGCATCAGCACATCTGCTTCACTCGCGGGAGGAAACGGCACAACGAGCTTGATGGGAGCATTGGGGTATGCGCTTTGAGCGAATGCACCTGTTTCTGCGACCAGGTACACCAAACCGGGGGCCACTATGACCAGGTGCGCCAGACTCAGAGCCACTATGCCGCAGGTCAAGAGTCTTCTTGCTAGCATGAAGTGCGCCTTCTTTGGGGTGTGGAGTTGCGAGGGGCAAGTCAGTGCAATCGGTAAACTTGGCTGGCTGTACCTTCGAACAGGTCTTGCCGTTCTTGATTGCTGGCCCTCTTGGTCAGTCGCTTGAAGGCGTTCCAGAGCGTTCTGTACGAGTACGATCCCTTGTCGACCGGAAAATTGCTCTCGAACATGCACCGGTGCGCCCCGAATGCTTCGATGCAGAGTTCGATCCATGGCCTCCACGCCTGAGCAAGCATCTCCGACCCGGGGGGGACATCGCCCTTTTCAAAGTCGAAGCCGTTAATACGCATGCCCAGTCCGCCCAGCTTGACGAAAACATTGGGCAGTTGAGCGAGCTGGCGCATCGATTGAGCCCAGAGCCTGAAGACTTCTGGACCACGCTCTTGATAGGAACCAATACGAACGATGCCACCGCAGTGATTAATGACAATCGTGGTGTCCGGGAACGCTTTAGCGAGATCAAATAGCTCCAGTAGCTGGGGGAAGAACACCCAGGCGTCGTACGAAAGACCGAGCGGGGCCAATTGAGCGAAGCCCTCACGGTAGTTGCGATCCAAGAGGAGTCCACGTGGCGCCGCCGAGAGGGGATTCACTAAAGTGGAGTCAGCATCCCAGGTCGCCAGATGCCTGATTCCGCGAAATCGCCCTTCACCGGCGTCAATGTGCGCATCAAGCACCTCTCGGACTCCGGCGCCGACTCGGAGGTCCGCGTGCCCCACGATGCCTAGCGCTACTTGGGGCACATCTCTTGCCATTGCTCTAGTGGACTCAACGACAAAAGCCGTCTCGCCAACCGGTTTAAGCACATCTGGACCATCCAGGCGATATCGCGTCATTGCCTGCATGTACACAGACGCGCGCACGTCATGACCCGATCGCGCATCAGCGATGTATTGCTCTTGGAGATAGTGCCAACCGGGTCGATCGTAGAAATGGTGGTGCGCGTCGACGATCTTCAACTCTGGCTCAAGGACCTCTTCCTGCGACAGGGACAACCAGTCTTCACGGACCGCTAGGTAGTTGCTCGCGCTCATGTTTGCTCCTGCGAACCTCGGGATGGCTAGGAATTCCAATCTGAAGTTCTACTGAATAGAACTAAAATCCATCTAGCAGAACTATACAGGCGAGCCATCGTCGGGAATAAAGGGTTTTCCCTATATCAAAAGAGCGGAGATTCCGTTTGCGCGCTAGCTTGACCACTGTGCCAAACTTCGAGGTCACCGGCTGGCAGGCCGACCTACTCGACAAACCCGACATGGCAGAAACATTGGCCCTCACCGAATCCCAGACCATTTCGCTCGACTCGAGTGGTGTCGCAGTACTGGATCGTGCATTCGCGCTGCTCGCGGCCTTTGGGCCGACAGACGACATGCTCACGCTCACTGAGTTGTCTCGGCGGACAGGCCTATACAAGAGCACTGTGTTGCGATTGCTCGCGGCACTCGAGCACGGTGGCTTCGTGCGAAAGCTCTCAAACGGCCAGTACTCCGTCGGGCCCCAACCGCTGCGCCTCGCCGCCATCTATCAGCGATCGTTTCATGTAGAACATGTCATCGAACCATTGCTGAAAAATCTGAGCAGCGCGAGCGGCGAGACCGCATCGTTCTACGTACGACATGGTGAGGCTCGGATCGCAATATTCCGCATCGAACCCGTCCGCGCAGTTCGGGCCGCAGTTGCCATTGGGCAGGAATATCCCATCGGCCAAGGCGCCTCCGGGAAAGTGCTTCAGGCATTTACTCAGCCGCCGACGCCAGCCACGCATCCTATTCGCGGCCGCCTTTGGGCAGTCTCCTACGGTGAGCGGGAGCCGGACACCGCGTCGGTCTCCGCCCCTGTTTTCGGCGTCATGGGCGAACTGCAGGGTGCGCTTGCCCTGTCCGGACCAAGGCAACGCCTGTCCCCTCCAGACGCCATGCTCGCAGCATGTCGGAGTGTTCTGAGGTCAGCTAGTGATGCGACCCGTAGCCTCGGCGGGGATGCCGCCCCCTATGAGCTCAGCCTGAATGCCTTGCAACAAGACATGTTCTCTTTGCCGAAGTGATGGGGCAGAAGGACAGGCCTGCAACCTCTGACGCCCTGACACGACCGGCCCTTCCGTTTTCGGAGCCTCCTGAACTCACGTCCGCCTAAGCCATGTCACGCTGCTTGCAGCAGACCACTTGCCGATGCGCCACCTACTGCGCGGTCCATGCACCATCCATCGCAAGGCTGATACCAGTGATATTGCTTCCCGCCTCGCTGATGAGAAATGCAACTGCTGAAGCAATGTGCTCAGTCGTGGTGAAACGCTGAGAGGGCTCCTTCTCTGCAAGCAGAGTCCTCTCGGCGGCGTCATGATCAAGCCCCATGGCAGACATCCTGTGATGAACTTGCGCCTCGACAAGCGGCGTCCTGACCCACCCTGGACATATCGCATTGCAGGTGATATTCGATCTGGCGTTCTCTAGCGCGATGGTCTTTGTCAGCCCCACTACGCCATGCTTGGCAGATACATAGGCAGCCTTCTCCGCAGAAGCCACCAAGCCGTGGATGGACGCGATATTGACGATTCTCCCAAAGTTGCGCCGCTTCATCCCAGGCAACGCTGCTGCACAAGCGTGAAACACAGCGGACAGGTTGATCGCCATGATCTCGTCCCATTTCGAGGTCGGGAAATCCTCGACTCGCGAGGTGTGCTGTATCCCGGCATTGTTCACTAGCAGATCCACGCGCCCCAACTTGGACTCAACCTCAGACACCAGTCCACGCGCCTGTTCGGGCGACCTGAGATCGGCATGGAAATGGCGTGGCATGTTGGAAAATCCCACTTGCGAGGCGACTTGCATCAGCACGCTGTCGATCTCCTGCGCGGCTCCAAGACCGTGGAGGGCAACCATCCATCCATCAAGAATCAGCGCTTGAGCAATTGCCAGTCCAATTCCGCTGGTCGAGCCCGTCACCAGGGCCACTCTTTCGTAGCGGTTCCGACGATCGCTCATGCAGCCTCCGCCATCCTTAGTACCACAGCACCTTTTCGACCGGAATCTTCGATCAATTCATGCGCCACAGCGCAGTCGACGAGGCCCAACTCTGAGTGGATTGGCACATCGAGTTGACCGTTCTCGAGCAAGGCGATAACACGATTTGCAGCCTCGAAACGCTCACTTTGAGTCAACAGATATACCAGCAGGAACTGCAGTCGGATGCCCTTGAAGAGGAACTTGTAGAAGGGGAGATCCGGACGCAACACCCGCGCGGATCCATATGTGACGACCGTTGCACGCTCAGATAAAAGTTCAGAGAGATGCTCTGCATTTGCCCCAAATTCGACTTCAACCGCGTGATCAATGTGTCGGCCATGGGTTGCCGCCAGCACATCGCCAACAAAGGAGGTACTGGTGAAATCGACAAAGGCGTTTGCCCCCGCACTGGCGATATGCTCTTTGTCAGCCGCCCCGCGGCCTGAAGCAATGACAAAGGCCCCCGCGCGTCTGGCAAACTGAATAGCCAGCCTCCCGACATTGCCCGCGCCGCCACTGATCAACACAGCGCGCCCCGCTAGATCCCCGTATCCCGTCGTAGCATGGCACGCTGTAAGCGCGGGGATACCCAGCGCAGCCCCTGTGGCGAAGCTCACCGAATCTGGCAGGTGAAAGCAGTAGTTTTCGTCAATCGCGATGTATTCGGCAGCTGTCCCGTACTGCCGACGCCATTGACCGTTGCAGATCCAGACGCGGTTGCCAGGCGTGACCCGGCGGCACCCGCCCCCCACCTCGACAACAACACCCGCACCGTCGCTGTGGGGCACCACAAAGGGATAGGGCAATTCACTTTTCCCACCTCGAGTTCCAGCTCTAGCCTTGACGTCCGAAGGATTGACACCCGACGCATGAAGCCGCACCAGGACCTCGCCGACTCCCGGGACCGGGATCTGTCGCTCGCCGCATTTCAGAACGCTGCGCGCAGCGCCCACTTCCTCGTACCAAACTGCCTTCATCTTCAACTCCAAAAATCAATGAAGAGAAGTCTAGGCAGCGGGGATCAATCCGAAAAACGCATAATTCGAATCGCTTCCATCGGAATCAAGGATTGATCTTGCAGGATCTAGATATGGACCTCATTCGGTGCTTTGTCACCGTCGCGGACGCGCGCAGCTTCACCGCGGCGGCCAAACGCCTGTGCAGGTCTCAGTCCGCAGTCAGCACGCGCATTCAGCGCCTCGAACAGATGCTGGACGTCGAGCTTCTTCAGCGAAGCAGTCGACTCGTAGAACTTACTGCTGCTGGAGAGCAGTTTCTTCACCACGCCAACGGCTTGCTACGGCTGAACGACGAAGCGATCGGCTCGGTGGGACGCAACCGACTGCGAGGGCAGTTGCGACTCGGCGTGGTGGAGTACCTCGCACCTCATCGATTGCCTGAGCTTCTGAGTCGTATCCGCCGGCTGCTGCCCGGAGTTGACCTTAGCGTCCGAGTCGCCATGAGTGGCGTTCTGCTTCAAGAGTTCGATACCGGAGACCTGGACATAGCACTCGTCATGGAACAGGAAGGGCGCGGCTCCCCACAGAGCTTTTCCGAAGAGAAGCTGGTCTGGGTTAGCAGCCAGCACATGGCCGCGCCATCGGGCCTCACCGACCTATGCCTTCTACCAGCCCCTTGCGCCTTTCGCACAGCCGCTGTGTCTGCACTTAACACCCGGGGCCATCCATGGCGGGAGGCCGTGTCGTTGAGTGGTGTATTGGGTGTTCAAGGCTGTGTCCGGCAGGGATTGGGCGTTTCGGTCCTATGTGAGTCCGCCCTCGACAACGGATTGATTTGCTTGCCCCAGGGCGATAAGGCCTGGCCAGAACTACCGTCGATGCGATTGGTCACCTATGACCGAAGCTCAAGCCCAATCAGTCGCGCACTGCTGGAGTTACTCAAGAACTCAGGAAGCCCCAATGGGCTGCGAGATTGACCGCCGGACCGCGGCGAGCCCTGCGTTCGAGAGGAATCAGAGTCCAGAGTCACCTCGCCGAGAGGCTCTTCCTGCGAATACTCTATTTGAGTAGCTTCCCGCTGCTGCCAATCAGCGTCACCTCCACATAGCGGGATCCCACTCTTTGATCTTGTGCATAGTGGATTTCTATGCCTCCGAGATCATAGGCTTGCATGGATTCGAGTGCAGCGACAACACGCGATCGTGTAGGCCGTGGCCCGGCTCGACGCAATCCTTCCACCAGCACTTTTGCCCCGAGAAATTGCTCGAAGCTTGTGTAGTTCACAGCTTCACCGGGCGCATATTTTTTCAGCAACTCGTGATATTCACGAATCACTGAGAGGTTCGCAGTGTAGGGATAGGGAACGACTTGACTGATGCCCAACCCCTGCGCGTTCTTGAGTCCTGCAAGCGCCACCAGTTCATTCGGGTCAACCACCGAGATGTTGTAAAGCTGCGCCCGCCCGCCTGCCTCCCGATAGCGTTTGATAAAGGCAGCCGTCGGCCTATTGATAGATATCATGACGACTGCTTGCGCATCAGAATGACGAATGGCGTTCACCGCCGCACTCACTTCATCGGTATTGCGTGCATAGCTTGCTGAGACCGCCAGTTCGAGGTTTCGCTTAGTGAGGGCCGCCTCAACGCCCATGCGCCCTGCGTGCCCGAAGGCGTCATCCTGATGCATCACACCGATGCGCTTCACGCCCAGCGTGACGAGATGCTGCACTAAGTGTTCGGCCTCATCAGCGTAGCCCGCTCGCACATGGAAAATCCACGGATTGAATGGACTCCGCAACGGCTCCCCTCCTGTATATGGAGCCACCAGCGCCGCGCCACCTTGAGCTAGAACTCCCTCACTCAAGAGCCGCGCCACATTTGCTGTTCCGGCAAAGCCAAACAGGGCAACCACATCCGGCTGAGCCAACAAGCTGCGTGTCTGCTGGACAGATTTTTCGACCTCGTAGCCGTCGTCCATCACAACCTGGCGTAACTTGGCTCCATGCACGCCACCACGATCATTGATCCAGTCGAAGTAGATCCTTCCGCCCACGACCATCTGCCGCCCTGTGCTTGCGAGCACACCCGACAAGGGGGCTACTTGACCGATCACCAGATCAGGCGCGGTCGACCCACCTAGAGCCGTGCTCGTTCCAGACAGAAACCAGATAGCTAATGCCACACACCAACGCGACACTCCACATGCGCATATCTTCACGACTTGTCTCCTCGTTCTTTTTGAAAATTGATGTCTTGATGGAAAACAGCGTTGACCTACATCGATAGGAAGAAAGTCGCCCGGGCATCCGATGCAAGTGATCGAGCAGCCGTCGCCATGTCCAGAAGCTGACGTCCACCAGTTGCTAGGAAGCTAGCAGTTGCTAGTACCCCTCAACCCTTGGATTCGGATCGTTGCCGACTAGATCCTCGGAGCCGAAACGGAGGACGAGCGATCCCTTTGCTTTGCAAAGTTCCCGATGCAACTTGCGTAGACGTCCCCATTTTTCTACGCGAGCTACGGTTAGTGCTTTGAATTCGGCACTCAATCTCTCAGAGAGAGGCGCTCATCTCACACAGAAACCTATCGCTCGGAGATTCATTTTTCTGGACAAGGAGTGACGAACTACAGATCGACGCTCTTTCCCACTCAGTCCAGGCGTACCAATCCACTCTAATTTGCACACGAGGCTTCTGAGACTTCTAAGTCTCGGGAAGCCCTCAACTTATCCAACCCCCAACATCGGAGGAAACGCTGCCGACGCTCAATTTCGTTTGCGGGTTTTCAGCGGCGCTGCGGCCAAGGCCTTGCGCGGACTATGAACGTCGCGCGAATCATGAGTCTCAGTCGCGAAGCCGATAGGCACTTCGCCCCCGAGTCGATGCGACAGCCGACGTGCAACACTCAGTGCCTCCTCATGGTATCGCCGACCGCGGTCAGAACCGAGTCCGGCCTTGTTGACGCACACCGCGATGCCAGCCACTACACGACCAGTAGCATCAAATACTGGGGCACCAACCGAGTAGACGCCCTCGCGTACAGTCTCATCGTCAATGCTGTATCCGCGCTTGCGTGTTTGGGCGAGTTCTTTGAGCAAGTCGTCGATATCACTCGGGGCTTTGTTCGTAAGGTGCGTCACCAGACCATCTGCATAGAGTCGACGCACTTCCTCTGGATCGCGAAATGCGAGGATCGCCTTGCCGCTGCCCGAAAGATAGGCCGGCAACCGAGTGCCGATGTTGAAGGCAAGACCCAACGGCCGCGTCCCCTTGCGCGCAGCAAGGTAAAGAGCATCGCTCTCATCAAGCACGGAGAGCACAATGGTCTCCTCGGGCTGAGGACTGCCGTCCGCCCACAGTGCATTGAACTCTTGTGCCTCGTCCGTGTCAGCGAGAAAAGCCCCAGCCAACCCCATTACGCGTGGCCCAACCAGGAAAAAACCACCAGGCTGACGGCGCAAGTAGCCGAATGCAAGCAACGTATTGCACAGACCATGCACGCTGCTCTTCGGCAATGCGAGCTCGCTCGTGAGTTGCGTCAGACTCATCGGCTCTCGGCGCTGTGCGAGCAGGTTGAGCAGAGTCAGTGCACGCGCGACAGCCGGCACCAATGGTGCGGCCGCAGCTTGGGGCACGGTGGATTCGTTGGACGAGAGGGAGGGCGGCATGCTGCTGATGAAGAGCGCGACACCCATTGCAACTGTGCCACGCAGAATGTCTCGGGAGCTGTAAAGTTCATTGAATCGAACTGCGTTCAGCAAACTGGATTTAGTCTATCGACACAGGCACAGGGATCGCAAGATTCGAGCCATCGAACACGGGTAAACACCGAGCTTAAACCGCATTGGCTAGTAGATCACTAGCTCCTCTCCCCACCGACTCCTTGGCAGCCGCCTACGCGCGCGAACAGAGAACGTACGCATCCTTACAGCTTGGACCTCCCAGCTTCGCTTCGGCTTTCATACACATGCGCGGCGACTCCTCGGCGTTCAAGTGCCTCACCGAGCTTCAACCTCATGAATGCACTGGTCGTATAGCGTGACACCGTGGTGTAGTAGCGCTCACTCAGATCACGCACCATCTCTGCGTAGTCATCCAGTACGCCTTCATCGATTCGAAAATCGTCATAGTTGACGATCAGTTGGACCTTCTTGCCAATCGGCTGGAGCAATTTCTCAGCGGTGCCGCGGACTGCCTCGACATCCATCCTTGTCTGAATCTTCAACCCTTGAAAGTTGTAGAAAGCTGTTTCCTTTTCTGAAACATAGCTCATTCGGTCAGCAAGGCTGATTGATAGCAATGCGTCTTTCAAATGCATCGGTTCATCGTGAAAGATGCGCTCATCCATCAACGTGGGGTTGATGACAATGGGAGAAAAATCCATCTGCGCAATGATGTCCCGCTCGACATCAATGCCAGGCGCGACCTCGATCAACTCAATGCCTTCTTCACCGAGCTTGAACACACAACGTTCGGTCACATAGAGCACGCGCAAGCCACGCTTGAGCGCGTACGCCCCGCTGAACGTCACCTGATCAAGTTGCCGGACGAACTTCTGGGCTCTGCCTTCCTTTCGGATGAGTAGCCTCCCATCTTCCACTGCGATATCCAACCCGCCGGCGGTAAAAGTCCCGACAAAGACGACGACGCGGCTGTTCTGAGTAATGTTGATGAATCCTCCGGCTCCCGCCAGCTTGGAGCCAAAGCGGCTGACATTGATGTTTCCGTCCGCGTCGCACTGAGCCATTCCAAGACACGCCAGGTCCAATCCCCCACCGTCGTAGAAGTCGAACTGCTGGTTCATATCGATCACTGCATCAGCATTTACAGCAGCACCGAAGTTCAGTCCCCCTTGAGGCACGCCGCCGATCAACCCCGACTCCGCGGTCAGTGTCATGTAGCGAAGAATCTTCTCCTCCGCAGCCACGAGAGCCACGCCTTCGGGCATGCCTATCCCAAGATTGACAACCGCATTGGGCATCAGTTCGAGCGCAGCGCGACGGGCAATAATTTTGCGCTCGTCAAACGGCATCGCGCCCAACGCTTCCATCGGCACGCGCACCTCGGATGAGTACGCCGCGTTGTACAAGGAACCAAAGGTCTGCATATGATTCTCAGGATCCGCGACGACCACACAGTCAACCAGAATCCCAGGAACCCGCACACTGCGCGGATTGAGAGAACCATACTCCGCGATGCGTTCGACTTGCGCGATCACAAGACCACCTGCATTCCTTGTCGCGGTTGCGATGGCCAAAGTATCTTGCGTCAGACTCTCTCGTTCACACGTCAAGTTTCCCTCGGGATCTGCAGTGGTCGCGCGGATGAACGCCACGTTGATGGGGATTGCCTTGTAGAAAAGAAACTCCTGCCCCTCAATTTCCATGAGCCTGACCAAGTCCCCTTGCGTGCGTGTGTTGACTTTCGCACCTTCTAACCGCGGATCAACAAAAGTGCCCAGCCCAACTCGCGAGAAGCTTCCCGGCAATCCACAAGCCATGTCTCGATAGAGATGCGAAATAACCCCCAACGGCAAGTTCCAGCCATCGACTTTGTTTTCCATCACCAGCTTGCCGACCTCCGGGACCAAGCCGTAATGCCCTCCAATTACGCATCTAAGGAGTCCCTCGTGCGCAAGATGGTTCACGCCTCCACTCGCGCCATCGCCGGGCCCTCCGCCAAAAAGCAGAGTGAGGTCGCGTGGCGCCCCAGTCTCTAGAAAACGCTTCTCAAGTGCGGTGATGAGTTCGACGGGAACGCCGTTGGAACCGAATCCTGAGCAACAAAGTGTGTCTCCATCGCGCATGATCGCAATGGCCTCGGCGGCAGAAACGATCTTTGTTCTCATTGAAGCCCCCTCATTGGGCAGTCCACCCGCCGTCGACGCTGAATGCTGCACCTCGTATCTGATCTGCCGGTGCAGAGCTTAGGAACACAGCAATCCCACCAACCTGTTCAGGCGTCGCAAACTCCAAAGAGGGCTGCTTATCGGCGAGCAGTGACGCTCGAGCCTCTTCTCGCGAGACGCCCTGATGCTCCGCCTTATCATCGATCTGCTTCTGTACCAGTGGTGTCAGAACCCAGCCGGGGCAGACCGCATTGCATGTTATTCCGCTGCGAGCGGTCTCCAGTGCGATCACCTTGGTCAGCCCAACCACACCGTGCTTCGCCGCGACATAGGCCGACTTTGAGGCCGAGCCGACCAGCCCATGAACTGATGCCACGTTGATGATTCGCCCCCAGTTTCGGCTTCGCATGTGTGGCAATGCGGCCTTACAGGCATAGAAGTTCGAAGACAAGTTGGTCGCGATCACTTTCTCCCACACGTCGTCCGGAAAATCCTCAACAGCAGCTGTATGCTGAATCCCGGCGTTATTGACAAGGATATCTACGCTGCCCAATTCGGAGATGCACTGGGACACCATTTCGGCTACCTGCGCCGGAATGGAGATGTCTGCGCCGTTGTACGCCACACGCACGCCCCAGCGCCCGGAAATTTCTTCCTTCAGCTTCTGAATTTGCGCTGTATCGCCAAACCCGTTGAGCAGGATGTTTGCCCCCTTTTCGGCCAATGCCTTTGCAATTCCCAGACCGATGCCCCCCGTGGATCCGGTGACGAGTGCAACTTTACCTTTAAGCATATATGGAGCTTTTCAAATTTAAGCGAGGAGTAATTCGACCGAAGACTGGTCGAGGAGAAGCATCGCGCTGAGGGAAAGGCTGAGCACGTGTCCTCTATCAGCTGCGCGTGCAGACATCCTCTCCCTCCAAGCGTTTTCGAATCACACATGCGATCAGTACCACCGCACAAAGCGCTGACGTAGATCAAGCCAGCCAGCATCCCTCGCGACGCCCCTCGCCAGCGAAATAACTCCTCTCGGGCACAACACTTCTCTTCCGCCCTCAGGCCGATCTGGGCTCCGATTCCCTTGAACTATGTGCTCTGCTTCAGACTGCGGGATCGAACAACCTCGCACCTGATGCATAAGCACACGGCGTTCAGACACCACTGAAACGTTGATCACACGATCTCTAGTGGATCGAGCGTTCTCATCTACTTTCGCGCTGCGCGACCGCGACGCGTGGACCAGGGCTCAGGAGCAGATCTTGCGCACCGCTTCGCCCGGTTGTTTCGACCGAGCAATTTCAAACGTTGCGCAGGCCATTGACTTCCACGCCTTCAGCGCCAACCTAGACAAGAGCGTTTTCTATTACCTAGCCCTGAGAGTTGATCCCCCAGGGCCACGCCTTCAGAAGCGAGAAGAGCCTTTTCCAAGGTGAGGTACTCGATATCACATCAGATGATGTTCCGAGACGAACCGATCCTCTATCGTCTTGTTGGCGCGTCCCATACACGATTCACAAAGTCGATGATCTTTCCCATGATGCCCTTACGGAAGGCCAGCACGCAGATCACGAAGATCAGGCCCGTGACCATGGTGACCGACTCGCCCAGCGTATTGAACCAGTCGACGGTCATGATGCGCGCCAGGAAGTTGCCGAGTTCGCCGATCTTGTTCTCAAGCAGCACGACCACCGCCGAACCCACGATGGGACCCGACAGCGTGCCCAGGCCCCCCACCAGTGTCATCAGGATGACCTGGCCCGAGGCGGTCCAGTGCACGTCGGACAGCGTGGCGAAGCCCAGCACCAGCGTCTTGAGCGAGCCGGCCAGGCCCGACAGCGCGGCCGAGATCACGAAGGCCAGCAGCTTGAAACGGCTCACGTCGTAGCCCAGCGAGAGCGCGCGCGGCTCGTTTTCCTTGATGCCCTTGAGCACCTGCCCAAACGGCGAGTGGATGGTGCGCACGATCAGCAGGAAGGCCGCGACCACGATCACCAGCGCCACGTAGTACATGGTGAGGTCGTTGGACAGGTCGACGATGCCGAAGAGCTTGCCGCGCGGCACGCCCTGCAGGCCGTCTTCGCCGCCCGTGAACTTGGCCTGCAGCGCGACGAAGAACATCATCTGCGCGAGCGCCAGCGTGATCATCGCGAAGTAGATGCCCTGGCGGCGGATGGCCAGCACGCCGAACAGCCAGCCCAGCAAGGCGCCGGTGAGCGTGCCCGCGATCAGGCCCAGCTCGGGCGTGAGGCCCCAGACCTTGATCGCATGGCCCGCCACGTACGCGGAGCCGCCCAGGAAGGCCGCGTGGCCGAAGGACAGCAGGCCGGTGTAGCCCAACAGCAGGTTGAAGGCCGCGGCGAACAGCGCGAAGCACATGAGCTTCATCACGAACACCGGGTAGGCGCCGAAGAACGGCGCGAGCACCAGGGCGACCAGCAGCAGCGCGTAGACGACGGTGGAGATTTTTTTCATGTTCATGCCGCTCGCCTTATTTCTCTTTGCCGAACAGGCCGGCGGGGCGGATGAGCAGCACGATGACCATGATCACGAACACAACCGTAGACGATGCTTCTGGATAGAAAACCTTGGTGAGCCCCTCGATCACGCCCAGGCCCAGGCCCGTGAGGATGGCGCCCATGATGGAGCCCATGCCGCCGATCACGACCACCGCGAACACCACGATGATGAGGTTCTGCCCCATCAACGGCGACACCTGCATCACCGGCGCCGCCAGCACGCCGGCGAAGGCGGCGAGCGCGCAGCCGAAGGCGTAGGTCAGCGTGATCATCAGCGGCACGTTGACACCGAAGGCTTCCACCAGGCGCGGGTTCTCGGTGCCGGCGCGCAGGTAGGCGCCCAGGCGGGTCTTCTCGATCACGTACCAGGTCGCGAAGCAGATCACCAGCGAGGCCACGACCACCCAGGCGCGGTAGTTGGGCAGCACCATGAAGCCCAGGTCGGTGGCGCTCGACAACGCATCGGGTGCGTCGTAAGGCAGACCCGACACGCCATAGACCGAGCGGAACACGCCTTCGATCAGCAACGTGAGGCCCAGCGTGAGCAGCAGGCCGTAGAGGTGATCGAGCTTGTAGATCCAGCGCAGCAGCAGCCGTTCGATGACCACGCCGAACAGGCCGATGAGGATCGGCGCGGCGATCAGCATCACCCAGTAGTTGACGCCCAGGTACTCCATGGCCATCCACGTGAGGACGGCCCCGAGCATGAACAGCGCGCCGTGCGCGAAGTTGATGACGTTGAGCAAACCGAAGATCACCGCCAGCCCGAGGCTCAGGATGGCGTAGAACGAGCCGTTGACCAGCCCCAGAAGGAGCTGGCTCAACAAGGCGGGAAGGGAAATGTTCATAAGCGTTTCAGAAAACCAACAGCTCTTGCGTTACGTGGAGTCACCGCACGCATCTTTCCCTTTAAAGGGAAAGATGCGCACGACACACGAAATGCGCAAAGCCTTGATGGGTTATTTCCAGAGCGCGCACTTGCTCTCTGCTTTGGTCGTGAAGAGCTGGTCTCCCGGCAGTGTCTTTAGGACCTTCAAGTAGTCCCAAGGCTTCTTCGATTCAGAGGGTGATTTCGCTTCGACGAGATACATGTCGTGGATGAAGCTACCGTCCGCACGAATCTGACCCTTGCCGTAGAAGTCATCAATCTTCATGCTCTTGAGTTGCGCCATCACCTTGTCGGCATCAGTGGTCTTGACCGCTTCGACCGCCTTCAAGTAGGTCATGGTGGCTGAATAGTCCGCAGCCTGAATGTCGGTGGGCATGCGCTTGGTCTTCTCCAAGAATCGGTTGGCGAACTTGCGCGAGCCGTCATTCAGATCCCAGTACCAGCTGGTGGTATGCAAAAGGCCTTCGGTGTTCTTCAACCCCAAGCTGTGAATGTCACTCAGAAAGACCAGCAGGCCGGCGGTCTTCATAGACTTGTTGATACCAAACTCCTTGGCGGCCTTGATTGCGTTGACCGTATCCCCGCCCGCATTGGCCAGACCCAGGATTTGCGCTTTCGAGTTCTGCGCTTGCAGCAGGAACGACGAGAAGTCCGATGCATTGAGGGGATGCTTAACACGCCCCACCACCGTGCCGCCCTTGTCATTGACCACCTTGGTGGTGTCCGCCTCAAGGGCGTGGCCGAAGGCGTAGTCTGCCGTCAAGAAGAACCAGCTCTTGCCCCCCCGCTCCACGACCGCCGAGCCAGTGCCCTTAGCCAGCGCCACAGTGTCGTAGGCATAGTGCACGGTATAGGGCGAGCACTGTTCATTGGTGAGTGCGGAGCTGCCGGCTCCGTTGTTGAAGTACACACGTTTTTTCTCCTGCGCGACCTTCGCAGTGGCCAACGCGGTACCGGAGTTGGTACCACCGAAGACCATGGTCACGCCAGCAGTGTCAATCCATTCGCGCGCCTTCGATGCGGCGATGTCGGCCTTGTTCTGGTGATCAGCCACTACGAGCTCGATGGGTTGGCCCAGCACCTTGCCGCCGAAATCGTCGATGGCCATTTGGATGGCGGTGGCGCCACCCTTGCCTTCAAGGTCGGCGTACAGGCTCGACAGGTCGGTGATGAAGCCGATCTTCACTTTTTCCTGCGCCTGCGCTGCGCCAATGCCCAGCACAAGCGTAGCGACTGCGGCGGCGATAAGACTGGATTTCGTTTTCATGACGATGTGTCTCCTCAGAGGTGTTGGTGAGTATTGGATTTCAGACGCCGAGCAGTTCGGTCAGCACGGGCATCTTGGCTTCGAGCTCGGCGGCGCCGAACTTCAGGGCGATGCGGCCGTGCTCCATCACGTAGAAACGGTCGGCCAGCGGCGCGGCGAAGCGGAAGTTCTGCTCGACCATGACGATGGTGTAGCCCTTGGCGCGCAGCGTGGTGATCATGCGGGCCAGTGCCTGCACGATCACGGGCGCCAGGCCTTCGGAGATTTCGTCGAGCAGCAGCAGCTTGGCGCCGGTGCGCAGGATGCGCGCCACGGCCAGCATCTGCTGCTCGCCGCCCGACAGGCGCGTGCCCTGGCTGTGGCGGCGCTCGGCCAGGTTGGGGAACATGGCGTAGATCTCGTCGACCGACATGCCCTGCCCCGCGCCCTTGAGCTCGGGCGGCAGCATCAGGTTTTCTTCGCACGAGAGGCTGGCGAAGATGCCGCGTTCTTCGGGGCAATAGCCGATGCCCAGGTGCGCGATGCGGTGCGTCGCCATCGAGACGGTCTCGACGCCGTTGACCTTGATGCTGCCCTTACGGGCGCCGGTGAGTCCCATCACGGCGCGCATCGTCGTCGTGCGGCCCGCGCCATTGCGGCCCAGCAGCGTGACGACCTCGCCCGGCTGCACGACCATGTCGACGCCGTGCAGCACGTGCGATTCGCCGTACCAGGCTTGCAGGCCCTTGATTTCGAGTGCAGCGGTCATCAGTGAGCCCCCTGCATTTCGCCGTCGGTGGTGCCCATGTAGGCCTCCATCACCTGCGGGTTCTTCGAGACTTCGGCGTACGGGCCTTCGGCCAGCACGGCGCCGCGCTGCAGCACCGTGATGGTGTCGGCGATGGTCGAGACCACGCTCATGTTGTGTTCGACCATCAGGATGGTGCGTCCGGCCGACACGCGCTTGATGAGTTCGGCCACGCGGTGCACGTCTTCGTGGCCCATGCCCTGCGTGGGTTCGTCCAGCAGCATCAGCTCGGGCTCCATGGCCAGCGTGGTGGCGATCTCGAGCGCGCGCTTGCGGCCGTAGGGCAGGTTCACGGTCTGTTCGTCGGCCAGGTCTTCGAGGCCCACCTCGGCGAGCAGTTCGCGGGCGCGCGCATCGAGCGGCTTGAGCGACTTCTCGCTCTTCCAGAAGTGGTACGAGGTGCCGAGCTTGCGCTGCAGGCCCAGGCGCACGTTCTCGAGCAGCGTGAGGTGCGGGAACACGGCGGAGATCTGGAACGAGCGGATCACGCCGCGCCGCGCGATCTGCGCCGGGCGTTCGCCCGTGATGTCGTGGCCGTTGAACAGGATCGTGCCGGCCGTGGGTTCGAGGAATTTGGTGAGCAGGTTGAAGCAGGTCGTCTTGCCAGCGCCGTTGGGGCCGATGAGCGCGTGGATCGAACCGCGCTTCACCGAGAGGTCGACCTTGCTGACCGCGGTGAATCCCTTGAATTCCTTGGTGAGCTGGCGTGTTTCGAGGATGAGTTCCTCACTCATGTTGTCTTCCAATTCTTGGATTGCAGATTCGCAGCCGTGGCTCGCAACGACAAGCCTCCCGATCGAGCAACCCCAACACCAAAGCGACGCACAGGCTCATGCGAAGCAATGACAGGTCTGTCCGAACGGTGGCTGCATATTTGGGATACAGGGTGCATGACTTGGCGGCGCTATTCCATGGAGCATGGGCGCCAGTACGCCACTCGCCCTCGAATGTTCAGCATACTGAACTGCATTCAGCTTACCGATCTCCAGTCTAAATGTCCGTCCGCCCTTCCGACAAGAGGCAACAGCGCGACTACGGGAAAACACCAACCTGGCAATATGCGTGGCGCGGCGAGCCACAACAACGCGATCGTCACAAGCGCAGCCAATGCGATCGATCAACCAAAAAAGGCGCGTTGTGACTCCAATCTGCGGAGGGCGTGCCCGGTACGGTCTGCGGCCTGTACGAAGCGAGCGATACAGGCACTGGCGCGAAGCAAGTCGCACGTGGTTTTGCAAAGAGCTTCGTTCGCGCCTTAAGCGAGCGCGGAGATTTGGGTCCGCTGCTCAAGTACGGCAAGACCTGGATTCATGTTTATGACCCGCTGGTCTGGTGCGAAGTGGCGGGCGCATGCTGCGAAACGTAGGCTACCTCACAAGATGTTCCGGACAAGAAAACTCCTCACGGCTACTGCGTTCGGCTGGAGACAGGAAGGATCTACATCTTCCGTCATCGCGCGCCACGGGCCATCATGACTCGGATGCATCTGAGTTCTCTGATTTCAAGGCCAAGGATAGTCTGCAGAACGCGATCTGGAGGGTGGGTGAACAAGGTGATGGCGAGCCGTTCAGGCGATCAGATCGCGCAGCCCCAAGCATCGATCTGCTACGCCAAGCCTCGTTGCGTGAGCTTGGCGAGCCCAATTCACGCGCCGCAGACGCCCCCCGGGCTGTATCAACCGCCTGCGCGCCATCCATTGGTCCGACAGCGAAAACAGCGTGACGAGCTGTGCCGAGTTCTTCGCCAAGCCTCGATAGCAAACCTTCGCGAACCCGAACTGCTGCTTAATCATTCGGAACGGATGCTCGACCTTGGCCCGGATGCTGGTCTTCAGCTTCTCCACTAGCTCGGCATCGAACCCGGGTCGATGAATAGATTCAGCCTCCTGCGTTTGCCCGGACGCATCGCCACGTCCTAGGTCGGCCCCACGGCCTCCGCTCGCTTGTGCACACCCCGGTAGTCCAAGTCACCGAAGGCCGTGTGTCCTTACCGTGCAAGAGCGCGCCGGCGACGTTGATGTCGCTGACGTTCGCCGCTGTGCCCGCCACCGCGTGCGGCAGGCCCAATGCGGCATCTACGCCGATGCGCGTCTTCATCGCGTAGCACCCCTGACGCATTTCCAGATAGCACCAGCCATCGGCGTTCTTGGTCGAACTGGACGCCAAGATCGGTGTAGCGTCCACGACCGTGCCCGTGCGCGCATCAGGCCCTTGGCCTGCAGGATGTCGTTGACCACGCGCAGCATGCCGACGGCCAGGTCATGGGCTTCCAGCAGATGACGAAACAGCAAGATGGTGGTCTCTTCGGGCAGGCGACTAGCGCCGTCACCCAGACCAGCGAACTCCCGGTACAGCGGGGCCGTCGTGCAGCGCTTCTTCCATGGCCGGGCCGCTCAGCCCGAACCATTGCAGCAAGTATTGAATGCGCAGCATCGCCTTTGGCTCGCGGGCTGTGTGGCTCAACGATTTGCACCACTGCGCTCCATGGAACCACCCGGTCGATCTCATCGAGGAACTCGCGCTTGCGCGCCTTCTTCGTCGACGGGTTCAGGCCCAGGCCAAGTTGACTCGGCGGCGTTTGGCGCTTGGCAACAGATGGCAGGCTAGTTTGCGGCTATTCAATCGACCCTGGCGCCAGCATCGCGCACGATCTTGGCCCACTTTTCAGCGTCAGAACGGATTCGATCGGCGAACTCGGTTGGAGTCGAGAGTAATGGCGTAGCTCCTTGTTCAGCCAACTTGCGCTGAATTTCCTTATTACGCGCAAATCCGGCGATCTCTCCTGAGAGCCGAGTCAGCACATTGCCAGGCAGCCCCTTGGGCGCAACCACGCCGAACCATACGTCTACAACATAGCCACGCACTCCCGCTTCGGCCATGGTAGGGACTTCCGGCAGCAGAGGGGATCTCGCAGCGCTGGTCACGGCCAGCGCGCGCAGCTTGCCCGCTTTAACATGTGGCAGCGAGCCTGGCAAATTGTCGAACATTAGCTGAACTTGGTTTGCCAAAAGATCGGCCATAGCCGGTCCACTTCCCTTATATGGGATATGAACAATCGGGGCATGAGTCATCGCCTTGAACAATTCGCCGGAAAGATGATTCGTGGTACCGTTGCCAGCCGATCCCATATTCACTCGGCCGGGATCCCTCCCGGCATAGGCGATCAGCTCTGACACGGACCGGACCGGCACCTGAGGGTTGACAACCAGGATGTTCGGAACACTCGCAAGAAGTCCAATCGGCGTGAAATCTTTTTCGGGATCGTAGGGCAGGTGCTTGTAGAGCGCACCATTAATTGATTGTGTGCTGATACCAGCAAGCATCAGCGTATATCCGTCCGCAGCGGACTTCGCGACGATGTCGGACCCTATGGTGCCGCCGGCACCCGCCCGGTTGTCGACGATCACACGCTGTCCCAACGCCTCGGAAAGATGCGCAGCAAGCATCCGTCCCAGAAGGTCGGTGGTGCCACCCGGTGGAAACGGAACGATCAGGCGAATCGGCTTGCTGGGATAATCTTGCGCACAAACTACAGTGGCGGCAAGCGCGAGGAGAATCATTGCAAATAGATTTCGTAGACGCTTCATCATGTATCTCCTTGCGTTTTTAATTACTCGTGAAAATAATTTCGAATGGTTGGGACGTCTGCGCCCTGGGCTAGGGCCAGCATGAGCAGAATGCGAGACTTTTGCGGGTTGAAGATTCCCGAGGCAATCCCCTCAACACTCCTCGTGGAGAAGCCGCCGCCAGTACGGGTCGATAGCACGATGGGAAATCCCTGACTCGTCAGTTCAATCAGTCGCTTCCTGACGCTCAAAGGAGTGGCCCCATTCCCGCTTCCAGCAATCACGATTCCCTTGGCGCCTGCGCGAAGGGCCGCGTCGATCTGATCTGCATCCTGATCCTCGTACGAGTAGATGATGGGGACCTTGGGAAACGAATTCACGCCGTTCACGTTGAAGGTCAATTTTCCGCGTGGAATTGCAGGCGAGTAGTAGAAGCGGGGCTTCACACCAATGAACATGCCTAGATAGCCTTGCTCCGTCGCTCGAAAAGCATCCAGAGATGTTGTGTTCGTCTTCGTGGTGTAGAAAGCTGAGCCGATCCTGTCGTTCAGAACGATCATGGCGCCTCTGTTGTCTGCATCTCTGCTGGCGGCCAGCGTGATCGCCTGGAGCAGATTCATCGGACCATCCGCGCTGATGGCCGTAGTGGGTCGCATCGCCCCGACAATCACGACCGGTTTTGTACCTGCGGTGGTCAGATCCAGGAAGAATGCCGTCTCTTCCAATGTGTCGGTCCCATGTGTCACCACAACGCCATGAACACCTGGATCGGCCAGGGATCGATTGATTTCTCGAGCAAGCCGCAGCAGGATCGACTGGTCAACGTCGGGACTGCCGACATTGGAGATCTGCTCACCCGTTACGGTCGCGACTTCCCGGATCTCGGGCACAGCATCGATCAGGCTTTGGACCTCGAGCGTCGAGGACCGGTATGTCGTTGTATCGATGCTGCTCTTGGCTGTGCCGGCGATAGTCCCCCCGGTGGCGAAGATGACGACCCCCGGCTTGACCTGCTGCTGTGCATGCACGGCGCCGTTCGCCAGAAGACCGGCGGCGAGGAAGGCGATGATGGTTCTGAAAGCGAGCACGAAATGATCTCCGCTATGCGTGGAAGAGGTGTGTCGAACCAACGGCCGATCTGAAGACTGGGGGCCAGCAGTGGCGCATCGGCTGCGCCCCTACAGGATCGAATGCCATGTCCAGCTCGTGCACCCATGCAGCAAATTCGTTCGTCATGCGACTTCAGCGGCAGCGGTAACCTGATCGACGGCTCGGTTCAGTTGGTTCTGCGCGCGTGCGAGGCGAACACGTGTCCTTTCCATCCACCCGCGGTCGGCTTCGAGCTCTGCCTGGGCATGGACCAGCAGACGTTCCACCTGTTGTGGCGCCACGCTGCCGTCAGTTACGCGCGTCTCGACAAAGCGTCGGGGGTCCAGTGCATCTCGCACGGCCTGATCATCAAAGCCCAATTCCAGGCCAGTGGTTTCCAGCGCCGCCTGGTCGAGCATCGCACCACTGAGATCGCCAGGACCAACCTGCTGCGCTAGGCAGTTGCGCACCAAGCGCGCCACAATGTGGTGGACTTGGCGGAACGAGAGCCCGCGTTCTCGCACGATCACGTCGGCCAAGTTGCTTGCCGTGCACCAACTGCCACGTAACAACGCCGCCATACGGTCTTCGTGCACGACTAGCGTCTCCAATATGCCGGTAAACAAGTCCAGCATGCCCTCGGTGGTGGAAAGCGCCTCGTCAATCAGCGGCAAATCGCGCATGGCTTGGTCGCCGGTGCCTTCAGCGCGGAAAGTAGCCAAGGAAGTGGCCAGCCAGGTCACCGCCGAGCCGGCAGCCTTCTTGATGGTCTCCAGCCCTGCGGGGTTCTTCTTCTGCGGGAAAATGCTACTGGTTCCGCAGTAGCTGTCGTCACTTTCGACCAGACCGAACTCGGTGCTGGACCACACGTGCAGGTCCGTGGCCAAATCGTTCAGGTCGGCCATCACAAAAGCCAACGCGGCTATCGCCTCCGCAGCGTAATATGCCTCTCGCCCCAGCTTGGAGTTCTCTACAAGCCCGTCGAAGCCGAGCAACTCCATCGTGCGCAGGCGGTTTAGCGGCCACGAAGTGCCGGCCAGCCCTACCGTGCCAAGCGGATTGCGGTTGACACGCCCCCACGCTTCGGTCAGGCGCTGGAAACTGTCGTGCAGGCGCGAACTAAAACTAAGGAGGTAATGACCAAATACCCAAGGCTGCGCGTGCTGCATGTGGGTGTAGCCGGGCATGATGGTTCGCGCGTGGCGGCGTGCCTGCTGGTCAATGACTTCGCGTAGGTTATTCAGGTGGTCCATCACATCCAGCATGCGGTTTCGCTTGTACAGGCGTCGGACCGTGGCACCTTGGTCGATTCGGCTTCGGCCGGTGTGCATCTGCCCTCCTAGATCCTCGCCAATAGCTGCGAACATGTACGACTCAACCTGCAGAAGGAAACTGCCTCTGCGCACGTCGATCGGGAAATCTGAAGGTTTGAGGTGCCGCATCACTTGCAATTGCTGCAGGATGGCACGCCCGGTATCTACCGAAATGATGTGCTCCTCGACGAGCATGACGGTATGCGCCATGTCGACAGCGATGAACTCATGAAACTGCCGCTTCTCGCGGTCCAGTCCGGGCAGATCGTGATACTTAATGAGCCGGGCGGCTGGCGGCGCGCTCAGTCGCGCCTCAACGAGCAGAGTTTCCGAGACGAGATGGGATGTCATTGTGATGGTCAATGCAAGGGGCTTAGTGCGTTTAGCTGCCCGAAGTCAAACGTGTGGCCGTCGTCATCGCTGTCTTCGGTTTGGCCACAAAATGATGATGGCGATATCTGCCCAGCACAACGCCATATGGAGTTGGACGCACATAAGGAAATGTTATGCTGACGACGTACGGCATGTGCAGCGCCAACAGAAGGCAACTTGATGCAACTGAATCCCCGACAGCTAGAAGCTTTTCGGAAGGTCATGCTCTCCGGCAGCATGACCACGGCCGCCGAACTTCTCAAGATCAGCCAACCTGCTGTAAGCAGGCTAATCAAGGACTTGGAGAAAACGCTTGATCTCCGGTTGTTCCGACGCGAAGGCAACAAAATCATTGCTGGCGCTGAAGCGCAGCAACTGTTTCGCGAGGTAGATCGCTACTATCGCGGACTTGAGCAGGTCGAACGTGTCGCTGCTGATTTGAAATCAGCACGCATCGGAACGTTGCGTATCGCCTCGATGCACACCTTAGGCCTGAGCTTGCTGAGCGAAGGAGTGCGACGGTTCGCACTGGCGCGACCTGGGCTGGCAATATCGCTAGATGTCCGGAATTCGCTTGGCATCCTCGAACTCACTGCAGCGCATCAGATCGACATTGGATTTGTCCAAATGGTTGGCACTGATTACCCAGGCGTGGAAATCCTTGCATTGCCTAGCGTTGCGAGCGTTTGCGCCCTCCCACGTGGCCATCGCCTTGCACGAAAGAAGATGGTGAAAATTTCCGACCTGCAAGGTGAATCATTTATCTCATTGAGCCGAAACAGTCCGTTCCGTATGCGGCTGGAACTGGCAATGGAAACGGCCGCAGTCACGTGCAATCGCTCCGTCGAAACCACCCTCGCACATGTGGCCTGTGGCATGGTCACTGGTGGACTCGGCATCACAGTAGTGGATCCCTTCACCGCCGCGAGATTTCGGGACGCCGCAATCGTGTTTCGCCCCTTAGTACCCACTGTACCGTTCGAACTTTGCATGGTCTTTCCTTCGCACCAACCGCGATCCAACGTGGTCAACGACTTCATTCACGTGATGAAAGAACTGATTGACGCCAACTACGCATGCGCAAAGGCGACTGGAGGCATACGTTAACGCTTGATATGCAGGAGTGGGCCGACGTCAAACTCGTCTTGGTCTTGCCCTGTTCTGTAGTCAAGGCCAGACCGGATCTACAGGCAACTGATACGACTCGATCAATGATGCAGGCGGGGAGTTACTTTCCGTAGCCATCGACGACCACGCCTCACTACGAACTTGGCGTAGACATCTCCAACGGTGCGCACGGCACTCCATGCCGGTGCGCGGCATCAGCGGCGAGCCGATTGCCAACACCCGCACGGACGCGTGGCAATCGGACGAAGACGGCCTGTATGACGTGCAGCATGGCGCCGGTGGCCGAGCAGCTTGTCTCAGTGAGCCTTGATCACCGCTCGTACTTCTACCATCGTGCTCGGCTTAAGGCAGGAGAGAAGTACGCCGAGGTGCGTCGTACGATCACCGATATCTTTGAGCGCAACCACTGCTGCTACGGCTACCGCCGGATCCAGGCCTCATTGGTCAGGCAGTGCTTGTGCGTCTCGGAGCGGGTGGTTCGACGCCTGATCAAGCAAGAGAGCCTTTTGGCTGCAGTACCAAAACGACGTCATTACGGCTCCTACCTGGGCGAGATCAGCCCTGCGAGAAACTGCTGAACCGCGACTTCGGCGCCACGGCGCCGAACCAGAAGTGGCTCACCGACATCTCGGAGTTCCAACTGCCCGCGGGCAAGGTCTACCTCTCGCCCATAGTCGATTGCTTCGACGGGACGGTGGTGAACTGGCCAATCGGCACATGACCAGATGCAGAGCTCGTCAACACGATGCTGGACGCGGCAATTGCTTCAGTGGGCAACACAGGCGCACGATCTGTTTTTCATTCCGACCGCGGCGCCTACTACCGTTGGCCAGGATGGCTGTCACGCATCGCCCAGGCCAAGCTGGTACGTTGGATGTCACGCAAGGGCTACTCGCCAGACAATGCAGCCTATGAGGGTTTCTTCGGCCGGCTCAAGACCGAGCCGTTCTACGTTCGTGACTGGCGGGCGACGACCATCGAATAGTTCACGCAGGTTCTGGATGCCTACATCAGGGGATGCGAACAAAAAATTGGACTGGTTTTGTGTAGCAAGTCCGAGACTTTTTCGGTAGTCGATAGGGCTGAGAGAACCAAGGGGGATTTTGATCCGCTTCTCGTTGTACCAGCGGGTGTAGGAATCAGTTACCTCAACGAACTGCTCAATGGTCGCGATCTTCGAGACCCGAGAGTACAACGACTTCGTTTTCAGCCGGTCGAAGAATCCTTTGCACACCGCGTTGTCAGGTGAGCGACCCTTGCGAGACATCGAGCGAATGAGCTTCGCACCTTCGATTCGCAAGGTCCGCCCTAGCCAGCGATAGTGAACACTGTGGTCGGAGTGGACGACAAACCGCGAGTCGGGGACGCTGGGCGAAGCAGCCGCTCGACTCCTGTTTCTCACGATCTTGCCCCTTCATTCGCTGCAGCTGCTCAGCGAATTGCGACAGTGGCCTCGATCGGACCACCCCTTCTCAAGGTGTTGTAGATAGGACAGGCGCCAGTGAACGCATCTACTAGCGATTGCGCGGTGGCCAGATCGACCCCTTCAAACAAGAAGTTCAGCCGAATAGCCGCGTAGCGCGTGCCATCTTCCGGGTCGCGCTCGAAGGAAACACCGACTTCGGCGTCCTTCAGCAGCACATCGCGCTCGCGCGCCGCCTTCTGCACCAACCCCAGACCGCACGAGGCGAGCGAAGCCAAGAGCAGTTCGCCCGCCTGCACTGCGTCCCCGGGCCCGCCAGCCGTAGCCTTCGTGTCCGATACGAAGTGGTGCTGGCGCGCGCTCACCAGGAAGCGGCCGAAAATGTCGACGGCACGAGCGCGCACGGTCACGATCTCGCCAGGCGCCACCGGGGCTTCGAGCGGTTGATCGGCGCTCGTGCTCATGCAGTCCTCCTTGCGGACGCAGCGGCTCCCGATGCAGCACGCTCCTTCCATGCGCCGGCAGCCGGCCGCTCCAGGCCCAGGTTCTCGCGCAGGGTCGCGCCTTCGTACGCCGTGCGGTAGAGCCCACGCCGCTGCAGTTCAGGCACCACCAGCCGCACAAAGTCTTCGAACCCGCCCGGCTGGTAGGGCGCGCTGATCATGAAGCCATCGCAGGCACCTTCCCGAAACCAGCGCTCCATGCCGTCCGCCACCTTGTCGGGCGTACCGATCAGGTCGCCTTCGTAGCGGCTGCCATAGCGCTTGCCCAAATCACGCAGGGTCAGCTTGTCGCGTTCGGTGGCTTCGCGCACTTCCTGGTAGTGGCCCTGCACTCCCGGCACGTCGATGTCGGGCAACGCCGAGTCGAGCGGGTATTTCGAGAGGTCCACGTCCAGGTGATAGGACAGCGTGGACAAGCCGGCATGAGGATCGACCAGCGCACGCAGCGCGCGGTCTTTCTCATCGGCGATGGCTTGCGTCTCCCCGACCAGCGGCGTCGCAGCGGGAAGCACCTTAAGCGAGTCGGGGTCACGGCCATGTGATCGCACGCGGTCCTTGATCTCCTTGTAGAAGGCCTTGGCGCTGTCCAGCGAATCGTGGCTCACGAAGATGGCGTCGGCCCATTGCGCCGCGAAGTCCCGGCCGCGGTCTGACGCGCCGGCCTGCAGGATCACCGGGTAGCCCTGCGGGGGTCGGGAGACGTTCAGCGGCCCCTTGACGCTGAACCACTCGCCCTCGTGGTCGACGTAGTGGACCTTCGACGGATCGGCAAACAGCGGTGTCTGGCGGTCCTGCACCAGCGCGTCGTCCTGCCAGCTGTCCCAGAGCTTGAAGACCACCTCGAGAAACTCGTCGGCCCGGTCGTATCGCTTGTTGCGCGGCACTTGCTCTTTCTTCGAGAAGTTGCGGGCTTCTGCGTCCTGGAACGACGTGACGACGTTCCAGGCGGCGCGGCCCGCGCTCAGATGGTCCAGCGTCGCGAAGGAGCGCGCCACCTCGAAGGGCTCGTAGTGGCTGGTCGAGCGCGTCGACGCCAGTCCGAGGTGCCGGGTCGCAGCCGCCATGATCGACAGCACCACCACCGGATCGAGCCGCAGCGAGCCGAGTGCGCCGTAGCGCAGCTGCGTATCGTTGCTGCCCTGGTAGCGGTCGGGCACCGCGAGGATGTCGGCGAAGAAGGCCAGGTCGAACAGCCCCTTCTCGAGCGTGCGCGCGATGCCCTGGTAGTAGTCGGCATCGAGCCAGCCGCTCTCCGATGCCGGATAGCGCCAGCCGCCGGGGCGGCCCGGGCCCGCAGTGACAAAGGCCGCGAGGTGGATCTTCTTGTCTTTGGCGTGGGTCATGGTTCAGGCGCCGAGTTCGGCGGCAACGAGTTTCTTGATGGCGTCGAAACGGGCGTCGAGCAGGAAGCTGCGCACGTCGACCTTGTTCGGCAGGACGCCCAGCGACTGGAAGTTGTCGGCCAGATCCTGCGTCGAATCGGCGGCGGCGCTGTCGATCGGCTTGAGCGCGACTGCCCCCGAGTCGGACAAACGGGCGTCAACGATCAATTGCCGATACACCTTCTGCTCGACGCTGCCGGCTTCGAAGCCTCCGAGCTTGGCCCAGGACGCGACGGTCTCGTCCGGATGCGAGACGGCATACTGCTGTGCCTCCCGGATCAGCCGCACGAGCTTGGCCGCCGCCTGCGGGTTCTTGTCGGCGAAGTCGGCGCGTGCGACGTAGAAGGCATAGTCATAGGTCTTCACCTCCGGCAACGTGCGCGCCTTGTCGCCGAGCTTGGCCAGGGCCAAAGCACTGGCGGGCTGCCAGTGGATCCACGCGTCCACGCTGCCCTGGGTAAAGGCCGTGTAGGCATCGGCACCGCTCAGGCTGACCGCCTGCACATCGCTTAGCCGCAGTCCAGCGCTCTCCAGGTACTTGATCAGGCTGTAAGTGCCGGTGGTGCCGTTCTGGTGGGCGATCTTCTTGCCCTTCAGATCGGCCGCGGACCGGATCGGCGAATCCTTCGCCACCAGCACGTCGACCTCGGTTGCCGGTAGCGGATATGCCGCCAACGGCACGATCGGTACGCCCGCCGCGACTGCGTTGACGATCGCGGTGGCGGTCGCGAAGCTGAAGTCGACGCCGCCAGCCTTGATGCCCTCCATGACCGGCAGCGAGGCGGTGAAGCCGGGCTGCCAGACCACCTTGGCGGCAATGTCGTTCTCGAGCTTGCTGCCGCCGTCCCCAGCGCGCAGCGACGCGAATACGCCCGTGCGGCCGTCACCGATGATGGCGATCGTGATCTGCGAAAGTGCGGCCGCTGAGGTCTCGGCCACAGCGGCCGCGTTGCCAACCGCCTTGGCGGGTGCTGCCGGCGGAGTGTCGCCCTTGCCGCAACCGATCAGTGGCAGCGCGCCGGCACCGCCGGCCAGCGCCAGGCCGCTCAGACGCAGGAAATGCCGCCGTGCGGCCGAAGCCGTGGAGACAGGATGAGAAAGCTTGTCGATCGACATGGTCGAGAGTCCTGGTGTAAGTCAAGAAAACGAGAGTGGATGGCGTGCCTGTCGGCGTTCAACGGATGGCCTGCGCGGCTTGCGCAGACACGAGTCCTTCAAGCAGCTCTTCTTTGAGGGCGGCCAGTTCGGGGTCGCCGCGATGGCGCGGGCGCTCGTGGTCGATGAACAGGTCGCGGGCGACGCGCCCGTCGCGCATCAGCAGTACGCGGTCGGCCAGCACCAGCGCCTCTTCGACGTCGTGCGTGACCAGCAGCACGGTGCGCGGCCTTCGTGCGAGAAGGCCTTCGAGCAGCAGCTGCATCGACGTCCGCGTGATCGCGTCGAGCGCACCGAAAGGCTCATCAAGCAGCAGCAGTTCGGGCTCGTGGATCAGGGCCCGCGCGAGTGCGACCCGCTGGCGCTGCCCACCCGACAGAACGACCGGATAGTCCTTGTCGCGGCCGGCCAGCCCCACCGCCGCGAGCAGCGCGCGGGCATCGTCGTCACGTCCACGCAGGCCCAGCGTCACGTTGCGCAGCACCGTGCGCCAAGGCATCAGCCGGTCTTCCTGAAACATCATCCGGATGTCCGGCGACGGGTGGTTCGAGCGCAACTCGACACGCCCCGAAGTCGGCGGCTCGAGCCCCGCGACGATGCGCAACAGGGTCGACTTGCCGACACCGCTGGCACCGATGAGTGCGATGAACTGGCCGGTCGGGATCTCTAGGTCGACCTTGTGTAGCACGGTGCGTTCGCCGAAGGCCTTGCCGACACCGCGCAGGCTCAGCCCATCGCCGCTGGACGATGGTCCGGTCATCGCGCCGCCCCTTTGGCATAGCTCGGATGCCAGCGCAGCAAGCACCGCTCGACCACCCGGGTGATCGAGTCGGCCAGCCACCCGGCGATGGCGTACAACACGATCGCCAGCAGGATGACGTCGGTGCGCAGCAGCTCGCGGGCGTTCTGCACCATGTAGCCGATGCCGTCGCGCGATGCGATGGTCTCGCCGACCACCAACGTGAGCCAAGCCACGCCAAGGGCGTATCGAATGCCGGTCAGGATCGATGGCAATGCACCTGGCAGCACCACGCTGACGATCAGCCCGATGGGCCCAAGACCATACGAGCGCCCCAGCTCGATCAGCTTCGGATCCACATTGCGGATGCCGCTCATCGTGTTGATGTAGACCGGGAACAGCGACCCCATTGCCACCAGCAGCACGCGCGGCTCCTCGCCGATGCCGAACCAGAGAATCATTAGCGGCACCAGGGCCAGATGCGGGATGGTGCGAACCATCTGCAGCGATCGGTCGAGCAAGCCGTGCGCCAGGCTCGACAGTCCGACCAGGAAACCCAACACCAGGCCGGTCGCCGCGCCGGTCACGAAGCCGATCGCGACGCGACGCAAGCTCACCAGCACGTCTCGCTGCAACTCGCCTCGCTCAGCGAGTTGCCACGCCGCGCGCAGCACATCGGAAGGTGCCGGGAGAATACCCGCAGGCAGCCGACCGATTGCAGAAAAGTACTGCCACAGCGCAATCAGCGCGATCGGCAGAAGCCAAGGAACGAAGATGCGCCATCGACCCGGCTCGCTGCGTGTCGAGGACCCCTGCTTCCGATCAGCTGCCGCATCAGCGATGACGGTGATGCGACTTACGGAGGGAGGGAGCGAAAAGGTCGGAGGTGCCGATGGGTCGGGAACCAAGTGAGGAAGAACGGCACTCATGGACGAAGACGCAAGGCTCTCGGCGGCATTGGCGACACGAGAGCCTGCTGGGTTGACATGCTGGGGAAAGGCGGAAGCGTATCGGCGATAGTCCAATGCACAAACTTACATTTATGCATGTCAATATGCGTTCGGCGAGTAAGCATCTGCAGGCGATCAAAACCACACGAAACACTCCTTCGTTCGCCTCAACGGAATGTAGAGTTGTCACTGATTTTCAAGACTGCGCCTAGACAATTGATCCAAGGCAAGCACCTCCAGCACGGTGCGTCGCTTCCAGAGTTTCTGGGGGACTACATCTGCAAAGGCAGTTGTTTAGCGCCGTTGAGGCTCTCGATGCGGAATCACTGTTGCATACCCGCATGTCAACTCGCGATCATCGGGCTAGTACCGTCACCGTGTCGATCCAGTGGAGCCGCCGCTTCGAGCAGGCCCCGCTATGCCAATGGATTCGCAACCTTTTCGTTGGTTTTTTCAAGGACATAGGCGGCTGACAAATTTCGTTCGACTGCAGTACGATCCGCCCCCACTCGCAACCCGATCATGCATCTTCACGTCGACGAAGAGATCACCTTCCGCCGGCTCGAAATCCTCCTGGTCTTCATGGAGACCGGAAATCTCGCCCGTGCGGCCGAAAAGCTTGAAACCAGCGCCGTGAGCGTCCATCGCGCCTTGCATGCACTGGAGTCGGGGCTGCGCTGCACCTTGTTTCGACACGAGGGGCGCAATCTGCACCCGACCGACGCGGCGCAGGCGCTGGCAGAGGTGGCTCGCGACGTCCTGCGTACGATGTCCGAGGGCATCCGCTCCACGCGGGAGGTTGCCGGCTATTCCGCAGATCGGATCCGGATCGGCTCGCTCTACTCTTTGACAAGCCGCACGGTGCCGCGGCTGATCATGGGGTTGAAGCTGCGCATGCCGGACCTGCACACCGAGCTCGTGCTGGGGTCCAATGCCGACCTGTTGCAGAAGCTACGCGATGGCGCGATCGATGCCGCCCTCATGGCGGTTCCCGAGGGGACTTCCGACGTCGAATCCGAGCCGCTCTTCGAGGACGACATCCAATTCGCCGCCCCCACGGGATCTCCTTATTCGGCGCAGCAGGAGATCAACCTGGGCGCCTGCGCCAGCGAACGGTTCGTCAGCCTGAGCGAAGGTTTCGTCACGTACAGCGGTTTCGTGGAGTCGTTTCGCGTGGCGGGCTTCACGCCCAACGTGGTGATGAAGACAGGCGACATCTTTTCACTAATGAACTTGGTCAGCGGGGGCGTCGGCTACACGCTGCTGCCGGGCCGGGTGCGCGGCGTATTGCCGCATAACGTGCAATTGATCCCGCTGCAGCCCAAGTACCTGATGCGCCAGACCATTGCGCTCAACTTCCTGCGCACACGGGAGCGCGACCCCAACCTGCTTACGCTGCTGACGCTGTGCCGCACTTCGAAGGCCGAACTATCCTAAGGGTTTACCCGCGACCGTTTCACGCACCGTAAGCATCGCCACCCCCGGTTAATTGATCGCGAGGGAGGCTGCCGATACCGTACGTCTTCAGAACGCCGCGCATCTTGCACGGCCACAAAAACTGGAGACGAACATGATCATTCTCGGAACCGCCCTGCTGGCTGTGTGCCACCTGCTGGGCATCTTCCTCGGCGATCTGCTCGGGCAGGCGCTGGGCGTGAAGACGAACGTGGGCGGAGTCGGCATCGCCATGCTTCTGCTGATCTTCGCGCGGCTCTACATGCAAAAGCGCGACATCCTGCCGAAGCTGACAGAGCTCGGCGTCGAGTACTGGGGTGCGATGTACATACCCGTCGTGGTCGCCATGGCGGCGCAGCAAGATATGGTCTCCGCGCTGCGCGGTGGCCCGGTCGCAGTGCTTTCGGCCATTGCCGCGGTTGCGGTCTGTGCCTGCGTCATCGCGCTGATCAATCGAACGGAGCGCACCCCCGTTGAAACGGAGGGCGCGCCCAAGCCGCACGACAACCCTCTGCTGACCGAAGCGGAGTGAACGACATGATCGAAATCCTCGAAAAAGCCGCCATCCAGAATGGCCTCGTTACCGCTTTTGCGGTGGTCGGCCTGATCATTCTCCTGTCGGGTCAGATCTCGCGCCGGCTGACCTTCGGCCGCGTTCACGGCTCCGCCATTGCAATCGTGATCGGCCTCGCGCTCGCTTACTGGGGCGGCACGCAGACTGGTGGCCACAAGGGGCTGGCCGACATGTCCTTGTTCGGCGGCATCGGTCTGATGGGTGGTGCGATGCTGCGCGATTTCGCCATCGTGGCGACGGCCTTCGAAGTGCAGGCCACCGAGGCGCGCAAGGCCGGGCTGATCGGCGTGGTGTCGCTGCTGCTGGGCACCGTGCTCCCCTTCATCGTTGGCGCGTGCATTGCACGCGCCTTCGGCTACTCCGACGCAGTGAGCATGACCACCATTGGTGCCGGAGCCGTCACCTACATCGTCGGCCCCGTCACGGGTGCGGCCATCGGCGCGAGTCCGGACGTGATGGCACTGAGCATCGCGACGGGCTTGGTCAAGGCCATCATCGTGATGGTGGGCACGCCCATCGCGGCGCGCTTCCTGGCGCTGAAAACCCCGCGCTCGGCGATGGTCTTCGGCGGCCTCGCCGGCACCGTCAGCGGTGTATCCGCCGGGCTCGCCGCAACCGACCGCAAGTTAGTGCCCTACGGCGCACTCGTGGCGACCTTTCACACCGGCCTCGGCTGCCTGATGGGCCCATCGGTGCTGTTTTTTGCCACCAAGGCACTCGTGGGTTGAGGAACCTCCATGGACCGCATGAACTGGAACATCAAGGCCGAGAATCGCACGGCACGTCTTGCGCGGGCGGCCGCCACGCTCGGCGCCGATCTGACGGGCAAGCGCGTAGCCACCGAAGCCGTCGGCAAGCTGCTGGAGGCCGTGCTACAGCCAGGCGACCGCGTCTGCCTCGAAGGCAACAACCAGAAGCAGGCGGACTTCCTGGCGCGCGCGCTGGTCCAGGTCGATCCGGCGAAGGTGCATGGCCTGCACATGGTGCAGTCGGTGCTGGCGCTGCCCGAGCACCTGGATATCTTCGAGAACGGCGTGGCCGCCCGGCTGGACTTCAGCTTCTCGGGACCGCAGGGCGCGCGGCTGGCCAAGCTGGTGTCGGCCGGGCGCATCGAGATCGGGGCGATCCACACCTACCTGGAACTGTTCGCGCGCTACTTCGTGGACCTGACGCCCAAGGTGGCGCTGGTAGCGGCGCAGGCGGCCGATGCCGAAGGCAATCTCTACACCGGCCCCAATACCGAAGACACGCCGGCCATCGTCGAGGCCACGGCGTTCTCGGGCGGCATCGTGATCGCGCAGGTCAACGAACTGGTCGACGGCAAGACCACGACGCTGCCGCGCATCGACATCCCGGCCGACTGGGTGAACTTCGTCGTCAAGGCGCCGCGTCCCAACGTCATCGAACCGCTCTTCACCCGAGACCCTGCGCAGATCAGCGAAGTGCAGGTGCTGATGGCGATGATGGCGATCAAGGGCATCTATGCCGAGTACGGCGTGCAGCGCCTGAACCACGGCATCGGCTTCGACACCGCGGCCATCGAACTGCTGCTGCCCACCTATGCCGAATCGCTCGGCCTCAAGGGCAAGATCGGCAAGCACTGGGCGCTAAACCCGCACCCAGCGCTGATCCCGGCGATCGAAGCAGGCTGGGTCGAGTCGGTGCACTCCTTCGGCTCCGAGCTGGGCATGGAGGACTACATCCGCGCACGCTCCGACGTGTTCTTCACCGGCGCCGACGGCAGCCTACGCAGCAACCGCGCCTTCTGCCAGGCGGCCGGGCACTACGCCTGCGACCTGTTCATCGGCTCGACGCTGCAGATCGACCTGGACGGCAACAGCTCCACCGCCACGCTGGGCCGCATTGCCGGCTTCGGCGGCGCGCCCAACATGGGCGCCGATGCGCGCGGCCGCCGCCATGCGAGCCCCGCCTGGCTCAAAGCCGGCCAGGAGGCACGTGCCGGGCGCACCGGTGCGGCTGGCACACCGCGCGGGCAGAAGCTGGTCGTGCAGATGGTCGAGACTTTTCGCGAGCACATGCAGCCGGCCTTCGTCGACAGGCTCGACGCGTGGACGCTGCAGGAGCAGGCCGGCATGGACCTGCCGCCGATCATGATCTACGGCGACGACGTCACCCACATCCTCACCGAAGAAGGCATCGCCAACCTGCTGCTGTGCCGCAGCGATGCGGAGCGCGAGCAGGCGATTCGCGGCGTGGCCGGCTACACCGCGGTCGGCCTGGCGCGCGACCGGCGCGCCGTGGAGAACCTGCGCGACCGCGGCGTGATCCGCCGGCCGCAGGACCTGGGGATCGACCCGCGCCAGGCCACGCGCAACCTGCTGGCCGCGCGCAGCATGCGCGACCTGGTACGCGCCTCGGGCGGCTTGTACCAACCGCCCAAACGCTTCAGAAACTGGTAGCAGGAGTTCGACGATGAGCGACGTTCCCACAGGGCTCGAGACCCTGGACTTTTCTTTTTCCGGCGGCCGGCCGGCTGGCGCCTTTGCGTCGATCCTGGTCGGCGTCGTCGGCTCCGGCAACCTTGAGGTCATGCTCGAGCCTGCCGAAGGCATTGACTGTGCAGTGCGCGTCGAGACCTCGGCGCGTGGCTTCGGTCCGATCTGGCAGGCAGTGATGAACGACTTTCACACGCGCCACCCGCTGGCCGGCGTGCGTATCTCGATCAACGACATGGGTGCCACTCCCGCGGTGGTGAGCCTGCGGCTCGACCAGGCGGTGGCCGAGATCACCGGAGAGCAGCCATGATCAGCTATGCCGAATGCTCGGCCCGCGAGCGGCTCGCGCTGCTGCTTGACCCCGGCAGTTTCCATGAATGGCTGCCGCCCGCCGAGCGAATCACCAGCCCGCACCTAGCGCAGCTCGGCGTGCCGTCAGCCTTCGACGACGGCGTAGCGATCGGCCGCGCGACGCTGGAGGGACGCAAAGTTCTCGTCGCCGCGCAGGAAGGCGCATTCATGGGCGGCGGCGTCGGCGAGGTGCATGGCGCCAAGCTGGTCGGCCTGCTGCAGCGGGCCCTGTGCGAGCGGCCGGCGGCCGTACTGCTACTGGCCGAATCGGGCGGCGTGCGATTGCACGAGGCCAACGCCGGTCTCATTGCGGTATCGGAAGTGATGCGAGCCCTGCTCGACGTGCGCGCCGCCGGCATCCCGGTGCTCGTGCTGATCGGCGGTGCCAACGGCTGCTTCGGCGGCATGGGCATCGTGGCGCGCTGCGCCGACTTCATCGTGATGAGCGATGTCGGGCGGCTGGCGATGTCGGGCCCCGAAGTGATCGAGGCATCCCACGGTGTGGAGGAATTCGATTCGCGCGACCGCGCGCTGGTCTGGCGCACGACCGGCGGCAAGCACCGGTGGCTGACGGGCGACTGCGACGCGCTGGTCGAAGACGACATTGCGGAATTTCGCGCAGCGGCCATCGCTGCGCTCGATGCGTCGAAGCCCTTGACCCTGGCCGCGCTGGAAGAAGAGCACGCATTGCTCACGGCGCGCGTGCACGCCCTGTTGGGAGACACCGCCAGCGACAACGAAGCGATGCTGCTCTGGAGCGCGCTGGGCGTTGCCGATGCGCAGCGCGTGCCGGACCTTCCGGTGGAAGTCGTGCGCGCCCTGCGCCCCCACTGACCAAGGAGCATCAGATGCATTGGAATTCCCTTGTCACCCAGCTCTTCGGCTCCTACCACGGCATGCGCGCGACCGGTGACTTTCTGCGCGGAGAAGTGATGTTCGAAGGCGAGCCGATCACGGTGATCGGCACTACGAATCATGCGCCGATCGGCGTCCAGCTCGCCCTGGCGCAGGCACGGGTGGTGCTCGATACCGTAAAGCAGCACCCAGGTCGACCGATCTTGCTTTTGATCGACACGCAAGGCCAGCAGCTTCGCCGACGCGATGAATTACTCGGCATCAACCGCGCAATGGCGCACCTGGGTGCAAGCATCGACCTGGCGCGGCGCCGCGGCCACATCGTGATCGGCCTGGTGTACGACCAGGCCCTGTCGGGCGGTTTCATCACCTCGGGGCTAATCGCCGACGCCTGCTATGCGCTGCCGGAGGCAGAGATCCGAGTCATGCGCATTCCCGCCATGGCGCGCGTAACCAAGCTGCCAGAGGACAAGCTCACAGCGCTTTCGCAATCGAATCCGGTATTTGCGCCGGGCGTGCAGAACTACGTGGCCATGGGTGGCGTGCGCGCCCTGTGGCAGGGCGACCTGAAGACGTGCCTGCGCGCCGCGCTCGCCAACACGCCGACAGAAGACCTGCGCGCGCGCGATGGCGCGCAACGGGGTGGACGCAGGCTTGCCGCCGAGGTCGTGCAGCGCGTGCTGGACGCCGCTTGAACGCCACCTGAACTCCACATCACCGCCATGCGTTCCCTGCGCCGCCACCAACTCGCCCGACTTTCCGAGCAAGGCTGGACCGCCCTCCTCGACGGCGCATGGGACACCCAGGCACGCGAGTGCCTTGCGCACTGGGCGACCCATCGGCTGCCGCTGGTGGTGACGCGCCAGCCGGACTACACCCTCACCAACGGATGGATCGCACTCGGTCTGCCCGCCCCTGCGTGCTGGGGCAGGCGCCGATTGACGTTGCAAGTGCCGCACACCGCGGTACTCGGCCTCGACGACTTCCCGCGTCTTGCTGAGGTGCAGGCGCTGTTGCCGCCGGCAGCACGAAGTCCGGTGCGCGATCTGCTCGGCGCTCTCGATGCGTGCCATGCAGAGGCGCGCGTGTTCGGCAGCTACGGCTGGGAAACCATCAGCGGGCTCGACCATGTGCGGCCGGGCTCCGACCTTGATCTGTCGGTCCGCGTCGATGACGTGGCGCATGCGGATGCGGTGGCGGGTTCGCTGCAGGCCTTTGGTACCGAACGGCTGCGGCTGGACGGCGAACTTCTGTTCGGCGACGGCGCCGCGGTGGCCTGGCGCGAATGGATCGAATGGCGCACCGGACACGCGCGGGCGCTGATCGTCAAGCACCTCGACGGCGTGAGCCTGCAGCACGACACCGCATGGTGCGGGCGAACCGAACCAGCGGAGCTGGCCGGATGAACAACACACCGCGGCCACTGCCACTGCAATTGCACACTCAGCTTACGCTGCTCACACCGATGGCGATCGGCCGCGCCGCCACGCTCGCGCTGTACGACGAGCTGTCGCTGTCGCCCAAGCCCGGCCTGGTCACGTTAATCGACATCGGCAGCCATGACGACATGGATGCCCATACCTTCATGCGCAGCCTGTTCTCGCTGCGCCATTACTTTGCGCAGATCGCCGAGGCCGGCGCTTGCGGCGCGGAATTCGCGGTGCTCGAGCGGTGCGGCATCGCCGCTGAGGCACGCATGCTCGCCGCCACCGGCGGCATCAACACTCACCGCGGCGCGATCTTCATGCTCGGCCTTTTGTGCGCCGCGGCGGGCGCCACACAGCACGGGCGTGCCGGTGCATTGCACCCTGAGTTGCTCCGCGATACCTTGCGCCGATATTGGGGCGATGCGCTGGCCAAGCGCACGCGGCGCGCGCCCGTGCTTCCGGGCGGCATCGCCGCGCAGCAATATGGCCTGCGCGGCGCGTCCGAAGAGGCGGCGCAGGCATTCCCGGTGTTGTTCGAGACCGCGCTCCCCGCCATGAGGCGCGCCCTCGCCCGCGGCCTGACGCCTTCGCAGGCTCGACTCGACACCCTGTTCCACATCATCGCCGTGCTGGACGACAGCAATCTCGCACACCGCGGCGGGCTCGCCGGCCTGCGCTGGGCACAGCGCGCTGCTCAGGGATTTCTGGACCGAGGCGGCATCGCCCGGCCCGATGGGCTTCGGGAGGCGCAATCCATTGCCGACGATTTCGTGCTGCGGCGCCTGTCACCCGGCGGCGCGGCCGACACACTCGCTGCCACCTGCTGGATCGGGCGCGTGTGCCCCGCCCCATGAGCTTCGCGCTGCTCTTTTCCGGGCAGGGCACCCAGCATCCGGCGATGCTGCCCTGGCTGGCCAACGATGAATTCGTGCGCGACATGCGCGCGCGGCTCGGCATCGACGACTGGCGAGCGGCCCTCGCCGATCCGGTCTGGGCCGAACGCAACGACAACGCACAGACGCTGCTGACCGGCCTCGCCCTGGCGGCCTGGAACCAACTGGCGCCGATGATTCAGGCGCCCGACGCGATCGCCGGCTACAGCGTCGGCGAACTGGCGGCCTTCAGCGCGGCCGGCGCGATAGCCCCTGCCACGGCCGCGATGCTCGCGACGCAGCGAGCCAAGGCCATGGACCAATGTGCTGCTCTCGTTCCCGGCGGCCTGCTGGCCGTGAGCGGTCTTTCGGAGCCGATGCTCGCGCAGCTGCTTGCAGAGACTGGCCTTGCCATCGCCATCCGCAATGGCCCGCAGAGCGTGGTCCTTGGCGGCCCCGAGTCGGCGCTGGACGATGCGGAACGCACCGCGCTCACCGCCGGCGCGCAATGCACGCGCCTGCGCGTCGGCGTGGCCTCACACACCCCCTGGATGCACGAGGCTGCGGAGAGCTTCGCGCAGACGCTTGCGGGAGTTCCGTTTCATGCGCCTCGCGTCTTGCTGTTCAGCAACGCGAACGACCGTGTGCGGGATGCCGCGTCGGCGCGAACCGCGCTGGCCGCCCAGATCGCCACGACGGTGCGCTGGGAGGAATGCATGGAGAACATCATGGCGCGCCAGGTGCGCTGCGTGCTGGAGCTGGGGCCGGGCCAGGCGCTGGCGCGCATGTGGAACCAGCGCTACCCGGGCGTTCCGGCCCGCTCCTGCGACGATTTTCGAAGTGCCGCGGCGATTGCCGCCTGGCTGAACAGCCATGTGGACGGATGAATCGAATCGCCGTCTGTGATCCCACACCCCAAGAACCTCAGGAGATCCGCCATGAACGACAACGAAGCGACGTCCCATCCGATTCCGCCCCCCACCATGGAGAACGCCCGCGTATCCGGCATGGCCGCCTATGAACGGCTGGTGGCCGAGGCAGAAGCCGATCACAGCAGCTACTGGTCGCGCCTCGCGCGTGAATTCCTGAGCTGGAAGACGCCGTTCACCCAAGGGCTCGACGACAGCCAGGCGCCGTTCTTCAAGTGGTTTGCGGATGGCACGCTGAATGTGTCCTACAACTGCCTGGACCGCCAGGTCGAGCGTGGCCTGGGCGACAAGACCGCAATCGTCTTCGAAGCCGACGACGGGCTGGTGACGCAGGTGAGCTACCGCGAGCTACTGGTGCGCACCTGCCGCTTGGCCAATGCACTGAAGGCGCGCGGCGTGAAGAAAGGCGACCGCGTCGTCATCTACATGTCGATGAGCATCGAAGGCGTGGTCGCGATGCAGGCCTGCGCGCGCATCGGCGCCACCCATTCGGTGGTGTTCGGCGGCTTCTCGGCGCAGAGCCTGCGCGACCGCATCCAGGATGCCGGCGCCGCGATGGTCATCACCGCCGACGAACAGTTACGCGGCGGCAAGCGGCTGCCGCTCAAAGCCATAGTCGACGAAGCCATTGCGCTGGGCGGCTGCGAACGCGTCCACAACGTCATCGTCTACAGGCGCACCCGCGGTGCCATCGAATGGGTGGCGTCACGCGACCGCTGGCTGCATGAAGAGATGCAAGACCAGGCCGAGACCTGCGAACCCGAATGGGTGGGGGCCGAGCACCCCCTGTTCATCCTCTACACCTCGGGCTCGACCGGTAAACCCAAGGGCGTGCAGCATTCCAGTGGTGGCTACCTGCTGCACGCGGCGCTGACCTCCGCATGGACCTTCGACCTGAAGCCCGACGACGTGTTCTGGTGCACCGCCGATATCGGCTGGGTCACGGGCCACACGTACATCGCCTACGGCCCGCTGGCGCTAGGAGCGACCGAGGTCATGTTCGAAGGCGTACCCACCTACCCCGACGCGGGGCGCTTCTGGCAGATGATCCAGGACCATCAGGTCAGCGTTTTCTATACCGCACCGACGGCGATCCGCTCGCTGATCAAGGCGGCCGAAGCCAACGAAGCCGTGCACCCGAAGCGCTACGACTTGTCGAGCCTGCGCATCCTGGGCTCGGTGGGCGAGCCAATCAATCCTGCCGCCTGGGAGTGGTTCCACGAGCACATCGGCGGTGGCCGCTGCCCAATCGTCGACACCTTCTGGCAAACGGAGACGGGCGGCCACATGATCACGCCGCTGCCGGGCGCCACGCCGCTTGTGCCGGGCTCGTGCACCCTGCCCTTCCCGGGCATCGACGCGGCCATCGTCGACGAGACCGGTACCGACGTGCCCAACGGCCAGGGCGGGATCCTCGTGGTGAAGAAGCCCTGGCCGAGCATGATTCGCACAATCTGGGGCGACCCCGAGCGCTTCAAGGCGAGCTACTATCCGCCCGAACTCAGGGGCTACTACCTCGCTGGTGACGGCGCTATCCGCGATGCCGAGACCGGCTACTTCACGATCACCGGGCGCATCGACGACGTGCTCAATATCTCAGGCCATCGCATGGGGACGATGGAGATCGAGTCGGCCCTGGTGTCCTGCACCGAACTCGTGGCCGAAGCCGCGGTGGTTGGCCGTCCCGACGAAACCACCGGCGAGGCGATCTGTGCCTTCGTGGTGCTCAAGCGCCCGCGCCCAGTCGGCGAGGAAGCCATGCAGATCGCCAATGAGCTGCGCAACTGGGTCGCCAGGGAGATTGGCCCGATCGCCAAGCCCAAAGACATCCGCTTCGGCGACAACCTTCCGAAGACGCGAAGCGGCAAGATCATGCGCAGACTGCTGCGCTCGGTGGCGAGGGGGGAAACCATCACGCAGGACACCTCGACGCTGGAGAATCCCGCCATTTTGGAGCAGCTAACGCAGAAGAGCTGATAGTCAGTACGCACTGAATACAAAGGGACTCTCCGCATCCCTCCAGTCGTCGTCGCATACAAAACCAACTGCCAGCCGTTCGATTGGATTGCTTTCGCCGATTCGATCCTGGAGAAGCTGCGTCGACTTTTCTCGCATATCTGCGGGACTACACGCTAGCTCAACTCTCACTCGATGATGGTTCAATATTCAATCGACACCCAGCAACCACAACAACGTCAACCAACTTTGCGGAACGCCTGTCGCTCTATGTCACCTTGCACTACATCCAGAGCAGTTCGGCAATAGCCTCACTTCCTGAATCATTGGCGAGAAAGTACGCGGCGACTGGCGCTCTGGCCATCCCTCACCTCAAGTTGCCGCGGCCGGTCCGTTCCGTAGGCCTGATATGGCTCAGGGGCCATCCGCTCGCGCTTCATGCCCGACGTGCCTACGGTCGCAAAGTCCGGGATTCCCGGTTTCAAATACGACACTTGGTTCGCCGTGTTCGCGCCTGCCAGCATGCACAAGGCAGAGGTCGACAAGTTTCATACCGCACTGGGTAAGTTGCTGGCCGATCCAGTGGTGCAAGACCGACTCCTGCGCCTGGGCATAGAGCCCCCGGCACCATGACAGTGGACGAACTCAATCGGATGGTGAAAGCGGACTACGACGCGGCCGGCGCCTTGGTGAAATCAACTGGCGCGCGCATCGAATGAGATAGTCGCACGAGCTCGATCGACATCTCGCGATCCAGATTGCATTTGCTCCCTTGCGCACGATGACCAGCCACTCTCAAGGCAGGCGCCACACGTCCCCGCAGAATGCGCCAGATTGCGAATCCATGCATTGCCAGCTGAGATGGGCCGTCATCAGGCCGCAAGGCCGGGTAGCCGCCAAGCACTACCGTCGATTGGTCGTTCCCGAGCCGGCTTGCGGTACGCCGCCGTCAAGCAACGCGGTTGATCTGGCCCGACGGAACTCCGCCCTCGCCGCAACCGCAGCAGACCGTCAAGACTCCTCCGACCACCTTAGCTCTAGTGCCGTGGTAGTGCTAGCTAGAGCCAATGCTACTTGGCAAGCAACTCGTCGGTTGATTTTCCTCCTTCCAGGGCGGCCTTAAACCAAGCGGGACGAGGACCACGACCACTCCATGTATTGCCCTGCTCATCTCTGAACTTCGGCGCGCGGGGTTCGATTGACTTCTTGGCCTTGACAGCTTTATTTTTTTCTTTCTTCTTTGGCACAGCTACGCGGCCATTCGCCTTGCCAACCCCAAGATCTTCGGCGCTGAAGCCATACACAGCAATCGCCTCCTTGATGCGACTGAGCACACCGTCCGCTTCTTTCTTACGTAGCTGTTCGGCCTCGCGTTGCAATTGCGCAATCTGATTTTGAACCTGGAGGAATGTCTTTGCCATAGGAGCTTTCAATTGAGAAGGGCTCGAGCTTAAACCCAGAGGAGCTGCTGCTTATGTCGGTATTCTTCCCTAGCTAAGAGGGATAACGCCTTGCTGCAGCTTCTCGAAGCCTAAGGCCTCCTGGGGGAGCCATTTCCCTTGCATCCAAATCGTTTGGATAGCCGACGCCAGCGGCTCTTCTAGCCAGGCCGCCGCGAGATTGGTTGGGGCGTCAGCGCACTCAGGCTTCGACCTACGCACACCGTTGGATACCAGCCAAGCATAGAGTTCTATCGCAGGGGAAACCTGCGGCTGGCCGGGGGCGGTCTTTCGGTTGAATTCCAAGGGGATGCGAATTCCCTTCGGATCCAGGTCACCGAAGTACAGCGCGGACCCTGCGCTCACCTCATGCATCATCTGGGCGAGGGCCGCTCCAGTGCTCTGGAAGGCCTCGCCGCCGCCATAGACCACTGCGGAAAAGTAGTTCGCGGTTGTATTCCACTCCCCGAAACTCCAGTAGGCGTCCTTGTTTTCCAAGACGAGGGCCGGCCGGCCGGGTGCTACAGCAGGGCGATACGGAAGCGGCGCGGAGACCTGGAAACAACCCAGAACGGAGAGTGGGAGCTTACCGAAGAGCATTCCACTTTGGCACATGCGTTCCAGCCGCTTCTCATCGCCGAAGATCTCCAGCGACCGCTCCTTGGCCGGCACCAACGACAGGAGGCCGCGCCGGCGCAAGAGAAAGTCGTTTACCGGCATCAAGGCCTCGAGTTGCGAAACCTTCAGTTGGGGCCAGAAGTCCAGTTCCGGCGCCCAAGCGACGGAGCCGTAGTCCCTGCGCTCGGTGTTGTTTGCCGTCGAAAATTGACCCAGCGGGGGTGCGGATAAAAACTTGGACTGGTTTTATGCCACAAGTCCAAGGCTCACCCGGTATTCGATGGGGCTGAGAGAGCCAAGAGAGATCTTGATCCGCTTCTCGTTGTACCAACGGATGTACGAGTCGACCGCCTCGATGAATTGCTCAATGGTGGCGTTCTTCCAGTCTCGAGGATAGAACAGTTCGTTCTTCAGCCGACCGAAGAAGCCTTCGCAAGCTGCGTTATCAGGTGAGCATGCCTTGCGAGACATCGAGCGGGTGAAGTTCGCGTCGCTCATTCTTGATAGCCAACCTGGCCAGCGGTAGTGGCCGCCCCGATCGGAGTGAACCACAGGCCGGTCAGTCGTTTCGGCCACTGTCTCGATGGCTGCATCCAGCATCGTGTTGACCAACTCAGCGTCCGGACTGGTCCCAATGGTCCAGCTGACGACCATTCCATCGAAGCAGTCGATGATGGGCGAGAGGTACACCTTGCCAGCCGGGATCTGGAACTCCGTGATGTCCGTGAGCCATTTCTCGTTGGGGACCGCGGCCTGGAAGTCGCGGTTGATGAGGTTCTCAGGCGCTGGACTGATCTCGCCAAGGTATGACGCATACCTGCGTTTCCTGGGCTTTGGAACAACCAGGCTTTCCTGCTTCATCAACCGCTGCACGACCTTCTCGGAGATCGCGACGTCCTGTCTAGTGAGCGAAGCTTGCAGCCTGCGGTAGCCATAGCAGCGGTGGTTCGACTCAAAGATGTCGGTGATGGATTGCCGCACCTCCAGGTACTTGTCGCCCACCGCCGCACGGGCCCGGTGGTAGAAGTACGAACTACGCGCAAGATCCAACTGTGCAAGGAGCTCTGGCAGGCCATAGTGCTCCCTGAGGGCGTCAATCAGCAGTGTCTTCTCCCGGTTGGACAGGAGCTGCAGGTCGACGCCCAGGCCTTTTTTTAACAGTTCGTTGGCCTTGTTCAAGAGGTCCTGCTCAAGGCGAAGTTGCCTGACTTCGCGGCGCAGCGACTCAACCTGGCGCTCGAGCTCGTCGCGCTCTTGCGACGGCGGAGATTGATTGATGCGTTTCATGGATGCGGGTGCCTCACGTCCCAGAAGTTGGTTCTTCCAGTTGTACAGCGTTGGCCGGCACACGCCGAACTTGTCGGCTACAGCCTGCGCACTTTCCTCGCGAGTGCAAAGCTCCATGACTCCCGCTTGCATCAGCTTCCCGGAATACCTTCGTCGCCCCACACTGCCAACGACAGCCCTTCTGGCCTCAGGAATGGCCTCGCGAACCCACGCGGTCAGTGTCCCTCTGCCGGGATAGCCCAATGCCCTCATGGTGGCAGCAATGCAGCGGTCGTGAGTGAGGTAGTGCTCGATAGCTGCCGCTTTTTGCTCCTGCGAGAACTTGGGTCCCCGGCCCGCATAGCCCGCTGGCAAGTCGAGCTTCTGCTGGTATTCGTTGTACCAGCCCTTCAGAGAATTCTTTGTTGGATAACCCAGCTGACGGATCGTGGGTCTGACGCGTTTGCCAAGCTTGATGTAGAGCTCAACCGCTCGAATCCGATCTTCGTAGGAATACATGAACTACCTCTTGGTAGTCCAAGTTTTTGTCCGCATCCCCCTAGGGTCAGAGATCGGCGGAATCCAACAGCAGGTAAGCAACGGGACGATAGACAAGGCTATCGGCGGCGATATTTGTAGCCCCGAACCGTCTTCTCAGTTGGTCAGAGAGCCCGAGCTTCAGTTCTTCACTGATTGCCGAGATCGTTCGGCCGGCACTCAATTGCCGTAGGAGCTCCGCGCAGTGGACGCTCTTGACGTACAGGTTGAGGCGAACAACCTGCACTTGGACTTGTCCGAATGTGCGAAAGCTGTCATCTTCACTGCAGGACCAGCGGTCGCTTGAATGACTGTAGGGGAGCAAACGGCCGTAGATCACGCGATTTTCGATTGACTGCTCGGACTTGATCTGCAAAACCCACAGTTGCAGAGCGCAGTGGCGAGCGTCCTTCGAGAAGAGGCGGGCGAGCCGACCGTCGTTGAGTAGGTCATCAAGTACGGGAGCCATCGATTCTTTGTGAAGATCTTTGAACATTCTCATGCTGGCGCGGACCTTGGCATAAGCGCCGCTTCTGGAGATGTGCCTCCACCAACGAACTCTGAGCCTCTTGGAACCAAGCTCATATGGCTGCAGAGCCCCCTGAGAGGGCAGTTCGTTCGACTGTCGGCGTGGTAACGCGAAGCGGCATCGCTAGAAACAGTCTAGCGTTCGCTTTGCAGGGCACTGATGGATGCAGTGCCTCCCGTGAAAGTCGGCGGACCGAGTTGGTAGCCGAGCACTCGCTCAGTGCCGTGGCAGAGCGAATAACCGGTTCGGGAAGCCGCGGTTGCTCCGGCGCCTAAGTGTCCCATGCCAGTCTGAAGCAGCCGTCGCCTGATTCGACGACTCACTCGGTAGCAGGGCGAGACGCCTGCTTTGGCGTCACACCAGTGCGTTCTGGCCCACTCGGAAGACACTCCAGCTGAAAACGACCAAGACCGCCACTCTCCAAAGAGGCGGGTACCCAGGCCCCTCTCCATGGGGTATGAAGCTGGTTTTCACATACCCCCAATCCGGCATTTTGGTACCCCTCGAGATACCCCCAAGATACGTCGGATTGGGGCATACTGCATCGGACTCAATCGGACAACGGAATAGCCCTCTCCAGAGGAGAAAACAAAAAAGCCGGACACCTTTGGAAGTGTCCGGCCTTGTAGCTGGTCCCGCCGCCAGGAATCGAACCTGGATCTCAGCCTTCGGAGGGCCGAATTCTATCCGTTGAAATACAGCGAGAGAGGTGCTCCGCAAAGCACCGGAGCCACACATTATGGCCTATCAGGCCGCGGCGGTTTCCGCGTCGTGCGCCGTCGGGACGCCACCGGCCGGCGTGCGCGGGAAACCGAGCCCGGCCAGGTAGACGCGGAAGGTGCGCCGGCCGGTCGACACGAGGTCGAAGGCCGTGGGGTCGAGCAGCCAGTTCTGGATCAGCCCGCCCATCAGGGCGTGCATGCCCTGCGCCGCGACCGCACCCGGCAACGGCAGCCGGATGCGGGCGCGCCGCGCGGCCAGCCGCAGGGCCTTTTCGAAATCGACCACGCAGGCGTTGCGCGCGTCCAGGTGGCGCTGCTGCACCGAGGCCATGTCATGCGTGTACTCGACCTTGTGGGTCGCGATGTCGAACACGCGCCGCACCTGCGGGTCGGCGACCATGAGCGTCAGCGCGTGGATCAGGCCTTCCTCGATCTCGACCAGCGGGTCATCGCCGGGGATGTCGCTCTTGGGCGGCGTCTCCAGCGGCAGGATCACGCGCTCCATCATGGCGTTGAACAGATCGGCCTTGTCCTTGAAGTGCCAGTAGATGGCGCCCCGGGTCGCGCCGGCCTGCTGCGCGATCTGCTGCAGCGTGGTCTGCGAAACACCTTGCGCCTGAAACAGCAACTCCGCGGCATCGAGCAATCGATTCCGCGTCGCCAGTGCTTCTTCCTTCGTACGACGTGCCACCAAGTCTCCTGATTTGTAAAGCGAACGCCCTTTGCGTATCGTGGGGCCATTGCATGGCTGTCACTATACATCCATGAATGTATGTAAACTAGCGCGCTTCTCGGATGGCCCACCTGCCCGTGCTGGTTTACGGATCTCTCCCGCAAACGCGCCATCTCCCGTCTTCGCATCAAAGGAATCACATGCCTCTTCTGCATGTCTCGCGTCAACCGTCCTTGTCGTTTTCGCCGCGTCTCGCGACCGTGACCCTCGTCTCCCTCCTGTTCCTGGCCGCCTGCGGCAAGGGCGAGGCCCCGGCCGGTCCGGGCGGCGGTGGCGGTGGTGCCCGTCCGGCGCCTGAAGTCGGCGTGGTGACGGTCAAGCCCACCGACGTGGGCCTCGTGACCGAGCTGCCCGGCCGCCTCGAAGCCTCGCGCATCGCCCAGGTGCGCGCCCGCACGCCGGGCATCCTGCTCAAGCGCGAGTTCCGCGAAGGCAGCGACGTGAAGGCCGGCCAGCTGCTGTTCCGCATCGACCCCGCACCGCTGGTGGCCGCCACGCAGAACGCCCAGGCCGCCCTGGCCCGCGCCGAAGCCAACGCCGTGCAGGCCAAGGCACTGGCCGACCGCTACAAGCCGCTGGTCGAGGCCAACGCCGTGAGCAAGCAGGAATACGCGACCGCCGTGGCCTCCGCCAAGACGGCCGACGCCGACGTGGCCGCCAACCGCGCGCTGCTGCAGACCGCCAAGATCAACCAGGGCTACGCCGATGTCACCTCGCCCATCGCGGGCCGCATCGGCCGCGCGCTGGTCACCGAAGGCGCACTGGTCGGCCAGGGCGACGCCACCGAGCTGGCCGTGGTGCAGCAGATCAACCCGCTGTACGTGAACTTCACGCAGTCGGCCTCCGACGTGCTCAAGCTGCGCCGCGCCGTGGCCGCCGGCCAGTACAAGCGTGCCAGCGGCGAAGAAGCCGCGAGCATCCGCGTGGTGCTCGAAGACGGCACCGACTACGGGCAGGACGGCAAGCTGCTGTTCTCCGACCTCACGGTCGACCCGACCACGGGCCAGGTCACGCTGCGCGCCGAGATCCCGAACCCCAAGGGCGAGCTGCTGCCCGGCCTGTACGTGCGCGTGAAGCTCGAGCAGGCCCAGGTGACGAACGCGATCACGGTGCCGCAACAGGCCGTCACGCGCACCCAGCAGGGCGACCACGTGACGGTGGTCAGCGCCGACGGCAAGTTGAGCCAGCGCACCGTGAAGATCAGCGCCGCCAAGGACAACCAGTGGGTGGTGCTCGACGGCCTGAAGGCTGGCGAACAGGTGATGGTCGACGGCTTCCAGCGCCTGCAGATGATGCCGCCCGGCACGCCCGTGAAGGCGGTGCCTTGGCAAAAGCCGACGCCCAACGGCGCGGCTGCACCCGCGGCACCGGCAGCGTCCGCTGCCGCAGCGGCACCCGCCGCCAGCCCGGCTTCGGCCCCGGCTGACAAGAAGTAATCAGGAGCGCCTCGCATGGCCAAATTCTTTATCGACCGACCTATCTTCGCGTGGGTGATCGCACTGTTCATCATCGTGGTGGGCGGCGTCGCCATCACGCAGTTGCCGATCTCGCAGTACCCGCCGGTGGCCCCACCGGCCATCGTGATCAACGTCGCCTACCCCGGTGCCTCCGCGCAAACGCTCGAGGACAGCGTGCTGTCCGTGATCGAGCGCGAGATGAACGGCTCGCCCGGCCTGATCTACATGGAATCGGTGGCCCAGGCCGACGGCACCGGCGCCATCACCATCAGCTTCGAGGCCGGCACCAACGAAGACCTCGCGCAGGTGGACGTGCAGAACCGGCTCTCGCGCGCCACGCCGCGGCTGCCTTCGGCCGTGACGCAGCAGGGCGTGCGCGTGGACAAGTCGCGCAACAACTTCCTGCTGTTCGCGATGCTGTCCTCGGACAACCCCGACTTCGACCCGGTGGCGCTCGGTGACTACGCCGCGCGCAACATCGTGCCGGAACTGCAGCGGATCGACGGCGTGGGCCAGGCCCAGCTGTTCGGCTCCGAGAACGCGATGCGCATCTGGATCGACCCGGCGAAGCTGCAAGGCTTCAACCTGTCGGCCAACGACGTCAATGCCGCGATCCGTGCGCAGAACGCCCAGGTGGCCTCGGGCACGCTCGGCGACCTGCCGAACATCCCCGGCCAGGCGATCTCCGCCACGGTCACGGTGAACGGCCAGCTCAACAGCGTCGAGCAGTTCCAGAACATCGTGCTGCGCGCCAACACCGACGGCTCGACCGTGCGCCTGAAGGACGTGGCACGCGTCGAACTCGGCGGCCAGAACTACGCCACCTCCGCGCGCCTGAACGGCGTGCCCGCGGTCGGTATCGGCGTGCAGCCCACGCCCACCGGCAACGCGCTGAAGTCGGCCAAGGCCGTGCGCGCCAAGATGGCCGAGCTGGAACGCTACTTCCCCAAGGGCGTGAAGTGGGACATTCCTTATGACAGCTCGCGCTTCGTGCAGATCTCGATCTCCGAAGTGGTGAAGACGCTGTTCGAGGCCATCGCGCTGGTGTTCCTGGTGATGTTCCTGTTCCTGCAGAACTGGCGCTACACGATCATCCCGACGATCGTGGTGCCCATTGCACTGCTGGGCACCTTCGCCACGCTGCTCGCATTGGGCTTCTCGATCAACGTGCTCACCATGTTCGGCATGGTGCTGGTGATCGGTATCGTGGTGGACGACGCCATCGTGGTGGTGGAGAACGTCGAGCGCATCATGAGCGAAGAGGGGCTGTCGCCGCTCGACGCCACGCGCAAGGCAATGCAGCAGATCTCGGGCGCCATCATCGGCGTGACCGTGGTGCTGATCTCGGTGTTCGTGCCGCTGGCCTTCTTCGCGGGTTCGACCGGCAACATCTACCGCCAGTTCTCGGCGGTGATGGTGGCCTCGATCGGCTTCTCGGCCTTCATGGCGCTGTCGCTCACGCCGGCGCTGTGCGCCACGCTGCTCAAGCCGGTGGAAGCCGGCCACCACCATGAGAAGCGCGGCTTCTTCGGCTGGTTCAACCGCGGCTTCTCGCGCACGGCCAAGGGTTACGAAGGCGTGGTCGCGCGCATCCTGCGCCGCGCCGCACGCTACCTCGTGATCTACGCCGCGATCATCGGCGCCGTCGCGTACTTCTACACGCACCTGCCGAGCTCGTTCCTGCCCGAGGAAGACCAGGGCAACATCATCGTGAACGTGCAACTGCCCCCGGGCGCGACGCAAGAGCGTTCGCTGTCGGTGATGCAGCAGGTCGAAGGCTTCATCCTGAAGCAGCCTGAAGTGCAGAGCATCGTGAGCGTGATGGGCTTCAGCTTCTCAGGCCAGGGCCAGAACGCGGGCCTCGCCTTCGTGACGCTGAAGGACTGGGAAGAACGCAAGGACCCGGCCCACTCGGCCAGTGCGCTGGCCGGCCGTGCCTTCGGTGCGCTGTCGGGCATCCGCGACGCCTTCATCTACCCGCTGAGCCCTCCGCCGATTCCCGAGCTGGGCAACGCCAGCGGCTTCAGCTTCCGGCTGCAGGACCGTTCGGGCGCAGGCCACGAGGCGCTGATCAACGCACGCAACCAGCTGCTGGGCATGGCCTCGCAGAGCAAGATCCTCGCGCAGGTGCGCCCTGACGGCCTGGAAGACGCGCCGCAACTGGAGATCGACATCGACCGCGACAAGGCCAACGCCCTGGGCGTGAGCTTCGACGCGATCAACAGTGCGCTGTCGACCTCGCTGGGTTCGAGCTACATCAACGACTTCCCGAACCGCGGCCGCCTGCAGCGCGTGGTGGTGCAGGCCGATGCGCCGGCACGGATGCAGCCGGACGACCTGCTGCGCCTGAACGCCGTGAACACCAAGGGCCAACCGGTGCCGCTGTCGGCTTTCGCGACCACCAAGTGGGTCTCGGGCGCCACGCAGACCGTGCGCTACAACGGCTACCCCGCCATCCGCATCAGCGGTGACGCGGCGCCGGGCCAGAGCACGGGCGCGGCCATGGCCGAGATGGAAAAGCTCGCCGGCCAGCTGCCGCAAGGCTTCGGCTTCGAGTGGACCGGCCAGTCGCGTGAAGAAAAGCTCGCCGGCTCGCAGGCCATGATCCTGTACGGCTTCGCGATCCTGGCGGTGTTCCTCTGCCTGGCCGCTCTGTACGAGAGCTGGTCGATCCCGCTGTCGGTGATCCTGGTGGTGCCGCTGGGCGTGCTGGGTGTGCTGGTGGCGACGATGCTGCGCGCCTACTCCAACGACGTGTACTTCCAGGTGGGCCTGATCACGATCATCGGCTTGTCCGCGAAGAACGCGATTCTGATCATCGAGTTCGCGAAAGACCTGCAGGCGCAGGGCCGCGGCGTGGTCGAGGCCGCGCTCGAGGCCGCGCACCTGCGGTTCCGTCCCATCATCATGACCTCGCTGGCCTTCGGCCTGGGCGTGCTGCCGCTGGTCCTGGCTTCGGGCGCAGGCTCGGCGAGCCAGCGTGCCATCGGCACCGGCGTGCTCGGCGGCATGGTGACCGGCACGATCCTGGCCGTGATCTTCGTTCCAGTGTTCTTCGTGGTGGTGCGCACGCTGTTCAAGGGCAGCGCGCGCCAGCACGAGGCCGACAAGCGGCATGCGGCCGCGGCCGGCATCACGGGAGACCAAACACATGACTAAGAAACCTCTGATTCCTACCGTGCTGGCGGCGGCGATGCTGCTGGCGGGCTGCTCGCTGATTCCGACCTACGAGCGCCCCGCGGCGCCGGTGCCGACCACCTTCCCGGGTGACCCGGCGCAGCCGTCGGGCCCCGCCGCGGCCGCCTTGCCCTGGCAGGACTTCTTCACCGACCCGCGCCTGGCGGGCCTGATCCAGACGGCGCTGGCGAACAACCGCGACCTGCGCGTGTCGGTGCTCAACATCGAGCAGGCGCGTGCGCAGTTCCAGATCGAACGCTCGGCGCTGTTCCCGGCGCTCGGCCTCACGGGCACGGGCTCGCGCTCGAGCCCCAACGCCTACCAGGCGATCGATCCGACGCAAGGCAGCGTGGCCTCGCAGTACGCGGTCAACTTCGGTTTCACCGCGTGGGAGCTCGACTTCTTCGGCCGCATCCGCGCGCTGAAGGACCAGGCGCTGTCGCAGTACCTCGCCACCGAAGAGTCGCGCAAGGCCGCGCAGATCAGCCTGATCGCGGCCGTGGCCAGCGGCTGGCTCACGCTGCTGGCCGACGACGAGCTGCTCGAGATCACGCGCCAGACCATGGTCACGCGCGACGAGTCGGTGCGCCTGACCAAGCTGCGCTTCGACAACGGCGTGTCGTCCGAGATCGACTTCCAGGCTGCGAACTCGCAGGCCGAGACCGCACGCGCCGCCTATGCGCAGCAGCAGCGCGCCCGTCTGCAGGACGAGAACGCGCTCGCGCTGTTGCTCGGTGCGCCGGTGCCGGCCGAGGCCACCGCCGGTGGCGCCAAGGGACTCGCGGGCATCCGCCCGATGCCCGACGTGCCGGCCGGCCTGCCCTCCGACCTGCTGACCGAGCGGCCCGACATCCGTGCGGCCGAGCAGCAGCTGATCGCGGCCAACGCCAACATCGGCGCGGCGCGCGCGAACTTCTTCCCGCGCGTGTCGCTGACGAGCTCGATCGGCACCGCGAGCAGCGAGTTCTCCGGCCTGTTCGACCGCGGCACCAAGGCCTGGAGCTTCGCGCCCACGGTCACGCTGCCGATCTTCGACGCGGGCCGCAACATCGCGGGGCTCAACTCGGCCAAGGCCGGGCGCGAGATCGCGGTGGCGCAGTACGAGAAGTCGGTCCAGACCGCCTTCCGCGAAGTGGCCGACGCCCTCGCGGGCCGCGCCACGCTGGGCGAGCAGGCGCGCGCGCAGACCGCGCAGGCCGACGCCGAGGCGGTGCGCTACAAGCTGTCCGACCTGCGCTATCGCAACGGCATCGCCAGTGCGCTCGATCTGCTCGACGCACAGCGTTCGCTGTTCACGGCGCAGCAATCGGCCGTGGCCACGCGCCTGCTGCAATTGCAGAACCAGGTCACGCTGTACAAGACGCTGGGTGGCGGCTGGACCACACGCAACAACGGTTGAGACACCTGCGCGTCCGATATGGAGAGGTCAATTGCCCGCGCGGGCAAAGGGCCTCTCTATAATCGCCGGTTGGTTAGAAAAAGCCCCCGACGAGCCCCCCGTTATTGAGGACGCCATGAGCGCAGACCCGCACAACCAGGCCACAGAAGAAGCCCATACCGGCCCGATCAAGAACCCGAAGCAACTGCTGCTCGCGGTATTTTTCTCTTTCATCATTCCGATCCTGATCATCGTGGGCCTCGTGTCCTATGTGGTCTCGGGCACCAAGCCCGCCGGTACCGCGGAGGGCGACAACATGGCGCTCTACGGCGTGACCAAGGAATCGCGCGACCGTGAAGTGGCCGAGCGCCTCAAGAAGGTCGGCTCCATCGAGATCCGTGACGCCAACCGGCCGCTGGCCGCTGGCGAAGCCGTGTTCAAGGCCCAGTGCGTGGCCTGCCACGGCGCCCCCGGCATCCCCGGCGCCCCGCACCTGAACGACGCCGCAGCCTGGGGCCCGCGCATCGGCCAGGGCTACGCAACGCTGCTCGAGCACGCACTCAAGGGCAAGGGCGCGATGCCCGCCCAGGGCGGCGGCGACTTCGAAGACATCGAAATCGGCCGTGCCGTGGTGTACCTGGCCAACGCCGGTGGCGCCAAGTTCCCGGTGCCGGACCGTCCGGCAGCGGCTGCCGCGCCGGCCGAAGGTGCATCGGCTGCGGCCAGCGCGCCTGCCAAGTAAGCTGATCGACGGCGCCTCGCGCCCATGAAAAAACCGGCTCTCAGGCCGGTTTTTTTACGCCCGGACGATCCGGGTTGCTATCTTTTCAGTAGCTATACAGCCACGCCTGCATGGCGCTCTGCTGGGCTCAGCACATGGCCGAAGCGCCCCGGCAGGTCGGCCGCGCGCACCGGCTCCGGCGTCCAGACGCCCTGCTCCACGGCCTCGGCGGCGATGCCCACGTCCTGCGTGTGCACCAGCCCGAGCCCCGCCGGGGCCACGAGGTAGAGCCGGCCCTCTTCGTCGAGCAGGCAGCCCGACACCTCGGCCGGCGCGCCCGTGTGGGCCGTGACCGTGAAGGCGCCCGCGCCCTGCTGCGCCACGCGCCACACCAGCGGCGCCGCCTCCAGCTCGACATACACGCGCTGCGGCCCGTTCTGGAAGAACCACTGGCCGTCGGCGTCGTGCTCGTAGTTGCGGTGGATGAAGTCGATCAGCTTGTCGTGCCGCAGCATCGAGCCCTTGGCGCTGCGAAACGGGCCCTGCGCCTGCGTGCGGTCGTCGCGCATGTACCAGTTGCCGCGCGCGTCCAGGCCGAGCCAGCCGTAGCAGTGCGGCACGTTCGGCCACTTGGCCAATGCCTGTTTGACGATGTCATCCATGGGCCGTATTTTGCGCCTGCGTCGACGAGAGGTGGTGGGCCAGCCACCCTCCTACACGCTCGGGCATTCCGCCCACGTGCCCCGGCGGCAGGCCGAGCGGAAAGCCCACGTGGCCGCCACCCGCGGGCTGCCACAGCGTGACGTGCGACCCGACCTCCTTCGGCCCCGGCAGGCTGCGGGCCGGAATGAAGGGGTCGTTGCGTGCGTTCACCACCAGCGCGGGCACGCGGATCGCTCCCAGCAGCGGCTTGGACGAGCCGCGCGCCCAGTAGTCGTCGGTGTTGCGAAAGCCGTGCAGCGGGGCCGTGAACACGTCGTCGAAGTCGTAGAGATCGCGCGCGGCCATCAGCCTGTCGCGGTCGAACAGGCCGGGGAACTGCGCCAGCTTGGCCAGCGCCTTGGGTTTCATGGTCGCGAGGAACATGCGCGTGTAGACCAGCCGGTTGAAGCCGCGCCCGATCGCCTCGCCGCCCGCCGCCAGGTCGAGCGGCGCGCACACCGACGCCACCGCGTCGACCGAGGCCCGCGCGCTCTCGCCGGCCTCGCAGGCCCAGCGCAGCAGCGCATTGCCGCCCAGCGAGACGCCAGCCGCCAGCACCGGCCCGCCGCCGCCCTGCACCACGTGCTGCGCGTGCATGCGCCGCAGGATCCAGTCGATCTCCTCGTGGTCGCCCGAGTGGTAGGCGCGCGGCGCGAGGTTCAGCTCGCCGCTGCAGCCGCGAAAGTGCGGCACCGCGAAGGCCATGCCGCGCGCGGCGGCAAAGGCCGCGAAGGCCTCGGCGTAGTGGCTGCGCGACGAGCCCTCGAGCCCGTGGAACAGCACCAGCAGCGGTCGGGGGCCTGGCTGCGGCGCATCGGCGAAGTCGACGTCGATGAAGTCGCCGTCCGGCGCGGTCCAGCGCTCGCGGCGGTACACCGGCGCGGGCCCGTCGAAGCGGCGCGCGCACAGCGCGGCCCAGATGGTCTGCAGGTTGCCGCCGGGCAGCCAGCGCGGGGCGTCGTAGCCCATCGCATCGTGCGCGGCGGGCGACGCGGAATTCGGTGAGAAAGAGGAAGAAGGAAAGGGAGAGGCCATCGCTCGAAGCAGGACTCAGTGCAGGACCTGCGGTGGATCGTTCGCGTCGTCCGGCTCGCGCGCGCTGCCCGGGCTCGCGTGGTGCGCCACCATGCGCCAGCCCTGCGCGGTCTTGTGATACACGTTGGTGGCCAGCACGAAGGCATGGCGCGGCCCCTCGGCCGTGAGCACCTCGATGCGCTCCAGCACGTTGTGCACGGCGCTCGCCAGCGACTCGATCTTGCGCACGCGCGCCGGCGTCGCATGGATGGCGCCGTTGGCGAACATCTGCTCGAAGGCCGCGCGGATCGCCACCGCGCCCACCAGCCGCGGGCCGCCCGGGTGGACGCAGAACACCTCGTCCTCGTCGGCCCAGCAGGCCATCAGCGCATCGACATCGCCGCGTTGCAGCGCTTCGTAGAAGGCGGCCTCGACATCGTCGGCAGTGCCGCCGATGGCCGCGGCGGCGCGGAAAGGAGTCTTGGGCATGGCGGTGAAGGGCGAGAGCGAAGGGGGTAGGCCGGATTTTGCCCTGCCCATGTCACGGCCATGTGGCAGCAGGCGACCCGGCCGTGGGTGCTTCGGGCGCGGACGCGGGAATCAGCCACGCGCGCGCCACCGCCTCGGTGGCGCCCTGCGCGGCCTGCCACACCATCTCGGGCGCGGCCACGTGCACGCCGGGCGGCGCCACGCGCAGCGCGAGGTCGACCAGCTCGGCCATCTTGGGCGCGCGCACCGGCTGCTCGTTGGCCGGCACCATGAACCGCATGATCGACAGCATCCAGGCCGCGAGCCGCTCGCCGAGGTTGGCCAGGCGCACGTCGGCCGGCTTGCGCGCCGAGCGCAGCAGGATCAGGCGCTCGAAGTCGCAGGCGACCACGGCCTGCTCGTCGAGGCTGGCCAGCCCGCGCTTGAGCGCCTCGGGCAGCCGGCCGCGGTCGTGCGGCTGCACGATGGCCAGCGTGCGCACGCCGCTGGCGCGCAGCCAGCGCGCCAGTTCGGGCAGGTCGGCGGGCTCGGGGTGCCACAGCGCGCGCTCGCGGCCGTGGTACAGGCGCGGCGGGTCGAAGGCGACCACCGCGACATCGGCCGCGACCGGCGGCCACTGCGCGATCGGCAGCGCCCGGCACAGAACACTTTCGACGCCGGGCAGCCCGTCGTACATGGGCTCGCGCGCCAGCACGCGCGTGCGCTGGAAGCGGTGGCGGCCCGCGAGCCGGTGCAGCAGCTCCTGGCCCAACGCGCCGGTCGCACCTGCGATCAGCAGGGTGCCGGCGGGCGGCGCGGCCGCCGGCGGGACCGCGCGGTTCGCAGCTTGCAGGGCGTGGAGGGGATCGAGGGCCATGACCCCATCTATGCTAACTTCGGCCTCCTTCTGCGGAGGTAATGCAAATGATGATGAAGCGCTGGTTCCTGATTCTCGCGGCCGTCCTGTCCCTCAGCGGATGCGGCTACAACCAGTTCCAGTCCCTCGACGAGGCCAGCAAGTCGGCCTGGAGCGAGGTCCTCAACCAGTACCAGCGGCGTGCCGACCTCGTGCCGAACATCGTCGCCACCGTGAAGGGCGAAGCCAGCTTCGAGCAAGACACGCTCACCAAGGTGATCGAGGCGCGCGCCAAGGCCACCTCGATCCAGGTGACGCCCGAGACGCTCAACAACCCCGAAGCCTTCAACAAGTTCCAGCAGGCGCAGGGCGAACTCTCGTCGGCGCTGTCGCGGCTGATGGTGGTGTCGGAGCGCTACCCCGAGCTCAAGGCCAACCAGGCCTTCCGCGACCTGCGCGTGACGCTCGAGGGCACCGAGAACCGCATCACCGTGGCGCGCAACCGCTACATCGAGAGCGTGCAGGAGTACAACGTGCTCGCGCGCAGCTTCCCGACCAACCTCACGGCCATGGTCTTCAGCTACAAGCCCAAGGCGAATTTCTCGGTGCAGAACGAAGCCCAGATCTCGACGCCGCCCACGGTCGATTTCAGCGCCCCGAAGAAGTAAGAAGCGGCGCCGATGGCCGCAGCCCTGATCCGCCGCGCACTGGCAGCGATCTTCATCGCGGCCCTTGCATGGGTTGGCCTGCCCGCGCTGGCGCAGGGCCTGCTGCCGATCCCCACGCTCACGGCGCGCGTGATCGACCAGACCGGCACGCTCGACGCCGCGCAGCGCTCGGGCCTCGAAACCAAGCTCGCGGCCTTCGAGCAGCGCAAGGGCTCGCAGATCGTGGTGCTGATGGTGCCGACCACGGCGCCCGAAGACATCGCGAGCTACGCGCAGCGCGTGGGCGACGCCTGGAAGATCGGCCGCAAGGGCGTGGGCGACGGCCTCCTGGTCATCGTCGCCAAGGACGATCGCAAGATGCGCATCGCCACGGCCAAGACGCTCGAAGGCGCGGTGCCCGACCTCGCGGCCGTGCGCATCATCGACGAGGAGATGAAGCCGCGCTTTCGCAACAACGACTTCGCGGGCGGCCTGAACGCGGCGGTGGACCGGCTCATCGGCCTGGTCGACGGCGAGCCGCTGCCCGAGCCTTCGCGCAACAGCAGTAGCGGCAGCAGCAACGATGGCTTCGACTGGGAGAACCTCGCGATCTTCCTGTTCGTCGGTGTCTTCGTCGGCGCGCCGATCGCGCGCGCCATCCTGGGCAAGACGCTGGGCTCGGTCGCCATGGGCGGCGGCATCGGCGTGGTCGCGTTCTTCCTCACGACCAGCACCGTGATCGCGGTGATCGCCGGGATGATCGCGCTCATGGTCTCGCTGTTCTCGGGTCTCGCCGGCTTCGGTCCCGGCCGCGGCGGCCGAGGAGGCGGCGGCGGTGGCGGCTGGAGCAGCGGTGGGGGAGGCGGTGGCTGGGGCGGAGGCGGCGGGGGTGGCGGCGGCGGTTTCAGCTCCGGCGGCGGTGGCAATTTCGGCGGCGGCGGCGCCTCGGGAGACTGGTGAACGACATGGCAACTGCAGACCCCACGCTCCTCTCGAAGCTGGGCCGCATCTGGCGGCATCGCTGGACCGACGAAGCCGCGGTGCGCCGCGTGCTGCCGGCCGATGCACTGGAGCGCCTGGCCGGCCGCGTGGCCGCGAGCGAGCGGCGCCACAGTGGCGAGGTCCGCATCTGCGTCGAGGCCGGCCTGCCGATGTCCTACCTGTGGCGCCACGCGTCGCCGCGCGAACGCGCCGTCATGCTGTTCGGCAAGCTGCGCGTGTGGGACACCGCGCACAACAACGGCGTGCTGATCTACCTGCTGCTGGCCGAGCACGCCATCGAGATCGTGGCCGACCGCGGCATCGACGCGCATGTGGACAGCGCCGAATGGGCCGCGATGACGCAGCGCATGGGCACGGCCTTTCGCGAAGGCCGCTTCGAGGACGGCATCACGCTGGCGCTGGAAGAGGTGTCGGCGCTGCTGATGGCCCACTTCCCGCTGGCCGAGAACCAGCCCGACACCAACGAGCTGCCCGACGCGCCCGTGGTGCTCTGAGGCCCGGCGCCCTGCGCGCCTTGCAATCCAGACACACGGCCCTTATTTTTCGCGCATGACCGAATCCGAATCGCTGCACATCGTCTGCCCGCACTGCCACACGACCAACCGCGTGCGCACGGCGCAACTGGGCAGCGCGCCCGACTGCGGCAGCTGCCACCGTCCGCTGTTCACCGGCCATTCCACCGCACTGCCCGACGTGGCCACCTTCGATCGCCACATCGCGCGCAACGAGATCCCGGTGCTGGTCGATTTCTGGGCGCCCTGGTGCGGCCCGTGCCGCCAGATGGCGCCGGCCTATGAGCAGGCGGCGGCCCAGCTCGAACCGCAGGTGCGGCTGGCCAAGGTCGACACCGAGGCGGTGCAGGCACTGGGCGCGCGCTTCAACATCCGCAGCATCCCGACGCTGGCGCTGTTCAAGGGCGGGCGCGAGGTCGCACGGCAGGCCGGCGCGATGGGCGCGGCCGACATCGTGCGCTGGGTCAAGGCGAACGGCGCGGGCTGATCCGACCACCGGCCGCGCTCACTTGCGCGGCGGCATCTTCGCCATCGCGTCGAGCATGTTCATCTTCATGCCGTTGCCCATGACCATGTCGCCCGGCTTCTGGCCCGGCTTGCAGGGGCCGACCCATTTGGCGTCGACGACGCTCGTGCCTTCGGTGCGGCCCATCAGCGGCGGGCTGTAGGTCGACTTGCTTTCGACGCGGTAGGCGCTGCTGAAGTCGCCGCTCATCACGGCGCGCGAGGTCGCGGTGGTGGGGCCGATCTTGCAGACCGAGTCGATGACCAGCTTCACGCCTTCGAGGCGCAGGTCCTGCTTCGAGCACATGTCCTTGCCCATGCCCTGCCCCATCTCGCGCATCGCCTTGTCGGTGGCGGCGTCGATGCATTGCTGGATCGTCTGGCCCGACGCCTTGGCCGTGGCCGCGCCGCCCTCGCCGGTCTGGATTTCCCACAGGCCCGCCTTGCGTGCCGGGTAGTCGATGGCGAAGGCGGGGCCGGCCAGGAGGCAAGCAGCAGCGACGATGGAGAGCAGGCGAAAGGTCATGGCGGGCTCGGTGAACAGCGATGCCGCTTTGTACCGTCGGTGCCCGCGCGGCGGAATACCGCGATCGGTCTACGCCGCGGCCGGCGCCAGCGCCGCCGATGGGCGCTCGCGCAACGCGAAGCCCATCGCCAGACCCAGCCCGAGGCCACCCAGCACGTCGATCAGCACGTGCTGGCGCACGGCCATCGTCGAGTACACGATGGCCACGGCCCAGACGAGGTTGAGCAGCCGCAGCCAGCCCGGCGCGCCGGCTTCGCGCAACTGCCGCGCCAGCACGATGCAGGCGAAGACCGAGAACGACACATGCAATGAAGGAAAGGCGTTGCCCGCCGCATCGAAGGTCTTGAGGAAGTGCAGCGAGGAGCCCGGCGCGGCCTCGATCGCGAAGTTCGGGATCGCCGTCGGCATCCACCAGAACACGGCCAGCGCGATCGCCGTCATCACCGCGCAGCCGATGGCGATGGTGTTCAGCTCGCGCCGGTCCTTGGCCAGCAGCACCGGCAGCGCGATGTAGGCCCACAGCGTGAGGTACACGGGCAGCATCGCCGGCCAGAATGCAATCAGCCGGTCGACGGCCGTGAGCGGCAGCACCCACGCCGGTCCGGCGTGGTGCATGACCCAGAAGTACAGCGGGAAGAAGCCCAGCGTGGCGACGGTGTTGCCGGCCAGCTTGAGCAGCCACAGCGTCCGGCAGCGCTGCCAGAGGGCGCGCGGCCATGAAGGCTGAGGCGAAGGGGCGTCGAAAGAAGATGGGGAGTGCGTCATGGCGGCCGCTGGTGCCGCGGCCTCGCCTCGTTTCAACGAGGCCCGTGCGCGGCTACCAGGGCGTCCACTTTAATTCGCTTCCAGCCGATGCCACCGTGCACTCGATGAAGCGCACGCCGCGCGCACCGTCTTCCACGCGCGGATAGTCGGCCGCGAGCGGATCGGCCACCTGCCCCGCGAGCCGCGCGCGGATGTCCGCCGCCACGCCCGCGTAGACGTTCGCAAACGCCTCGATGAAGCCTTCGGGATGGCCGGCCGGCAGGCGGCTCGCGCGCCGCGCCGACTCGCACAGCCAGGGCGCGCCGCGCGTGAGCACGCGCCGAGGCCCGTCGTGCGGCAGGTGCACGAGCTGGCTCGGCTGCTCCTGGCGCCATTCAAGCGTGCCCAGCGTGCCGGAGACGCGCAGGCGCAGGTCGTTCTCCAGCCCGGTGTTGATCTGCGAGGCCACCAGCACGCCGCGCGCACCGCCTTTGAAGCGCAGCAGCAGGCTGCCGTCGTCGTCGAGCAGGCGGCCCGGCACCAGCGCGCCGAGGTCGGCGCACAGGCTTTCGATCTCCAGGCCGGTGACGGTAGCCACGAGGTTCTCGGCGTGCGAGCCGATGTCACCGATGGCGCCGGCCGCGCCGCTGCGCGCGGGGTCGGTGCGCCAGTCGGCCTGCTTGTTGCCGCCCGCGGCTTCCACGTGGCTGGCGAGCCAGCCCTGGTTGTATTCGACGACGACCTTGCGGACCTCGCCGATCTGGCCCGTGCGCACCATCTCGCGCGCCTGCCGCACCATCGGGTAGCCGGTGTAGTTGTAGGTCACGCCGAACACCGTGCCCTGCTTGGTCACGGTGGCGACCAACGCATCGGCCTGCGCGCGCGTGTGCACCAGCGGCTTGTCGCACACCACGTGGAAGCCCGCTTCCGCGAAGGCCTGCGCCACGGGGTAGTGCACATGGTTGGGCGTGACGATCGAGACGAAGTCGATGCGCTCATCGGCCGGGCGCTTCAGCTCGTCAGCCAGCAGCGCCTGCCAGTCGCCGTGGTTGCGGTCGTCGGCCAGGCCGAGGTCGCGGCCCGAGGCGCGCGCCTTGTCCGGGCTCGACGACAGCGCGCCGGCGACCAGCGCGATCTGGCCGTCGAGCGCCATGGCCTTGCGGTGCACGGCGCCGATGAAGGCGTCGCGACCGCCGCCGACCATGGCGCAGCGCAGGGGACGTGAAGCGATCTCGGTCACCTTAGAACGGCGAGTTCGGGTGGTAGAAATCCTTGGCGTTCTCTTTGGTGATCAGCACCGACGGAATGATCGTCGTCGCCGGCAGCTTCTCGCCTTTCAGGCGTGCCTCGGCCGTGAGCTTAATTGCGTCGTAGATGAACTTGGGCGAGTAGCTCACGTCGGCCGTGATGCGCTTGTCCTTGCCGTCCATGATGGTCTTGACCATGTCCTTGGCGCCCGCGCCGCCGAACACGATCTTGATGTCGTCGCGCTTGGCCTGCGAGATGGCCTTGAGCACGCCCACGGCCATGTCGTCGTCGGCCGCCCAGATGGCGTCGATGCTCTTGAAGCGCGTCAGGTAATCCTGCGTGACCTTGAAGGCGTCGTCGCGGTTCCAGTTGGCGTACTTGGCGTCGAGCAGCTTGATGTCGGGGCTGCCCTTGAGCACGGCGTTGAAGGCGTCCATGCGCTCGTTGTCGAGCGTGGTCGCGATGCCGCGCAGCGCCACCACATTGCCCTTGCCGCCGAGCTGCTTGACGATGTACTCGGCCGGGATCTTGCCGAAGGCCGTGTTGTCGCCGGCCACGTACGCGTCCTGCGCGCTGGTGTCGGTCAGGCCGCGGTCGACCACGGTGACGTACGCGCCCTTGGCCTTGACCTGCGCGACCGGCTTGGTGAGCGCGGCCGATTCGAACGGGAACACGACGAGCGCGTTGATCTTGGTGACCGTCGACAGGTCCTGCAGCTGGTTGGCCTGCTCTGGCGCATTGGCGGCCGTCTTGATCGTGATCTTCAGGTCCTTGTGCTGCTTCTCGAGGTCCTTCTTCGCCTGGTTGGCCCAGTAGTTGATGCCGCCCATGAAGCTGTGCGTGGCCGCGGGAATCGACACGCCGAGGTTGACCTTGTCCGCGGCAAGCGCGGGCAGGCTGGCGGCGAACGCTGCGGTGGCAACCGCCGTGAGCGCGAGGCGTCGGGTGAAAGTCGTCATGCTGGATGTCTCCTCTTGGGTGGTGGAACGGGAACGGAACGAACGAACAACGAAAAACTAGCGGCGGCCGCGCTGCAGGAACGCGACGACGATGATCACGAAGCCCTGCACCGCAGCGTTCAGGTACACGCTGATGATGCTGGTGAGGTTCAGGATGTTGCTGATGACCGAGAGCAGGATCGCGCCCACCACCGTGCCGGTGATGCTGCCCGCGCCGCCCTTCAATGCGGTGCCGCCGACGATCACCGCGGCAATGGCTTCGAGCTCCCACAGCAGGCCCGTGGTCGGCGAGGCCGAGCCCAGGCGCGGCACGTACAGCAGCGTGGCAATGCCCACGCACACGCCGAGCAGCACGTAGGTGAGGATCTTCACGCGGTCGACATCGACGGCCGCATAGCGCGCCACCTGCTCGTTGGAACCGATGGCTTGCACATAGCGCCCGTAGGCCGTGCGGTTCAGGATGACGCCGCCGATGATCGCGACGATCACGAACACCCACACCGGCACCGGGATGCCCGCGAGGCTGGCGTAGTACACGGGCGCATAGAGATCGGACAGCTCGTTGTCGAGCGTGAGCGCGCCGCCATCGGCAAAGTACGTGAGGTACGCGCGGAAGATGCCCAGCGTGCCCAGCGTCACGATGAAGGGCTCGATGCGCCCCTTGGTGATGAGCAGGCCGTGCGCCAGGCCGAACAGCGCGCCGAGCACCACGGCGAGCACCGCGCCCATCATCACCGCCATCAGCGGCGAGCCCGAGGCGGGGCCGGCCCAGTTGATGAACATGATCACGCTGCCCGCGATGAGCGCGGCCATCGAGCCCACCGACAGGTCGATGCCGCCCGAGATGATCACGAAGCACATGCCCACCGCGATGATGCCGATGAAGGCCGTGCGCGTGAGCACGTTCATCGCGTTGTCGACGGTCGCGAAGTCGCTGTTGAGCAGCGTGCCCGCGATGCACAGCAGCACGAGGCCGATGACCGGGCCGAGGCCGTGCAGGCGCTCGGTCCAGCGCGGCTTGGCCTCGCTGCGATGCGCTGCTGCCGCGGTGACGGCCGCTTCAGGCTGCGGTGGAGGTGTCTGCAGTTCCGGTGGCATGAGCGATGAGCTCCTCTTCAGTCAGGTGGGTCGCGTCGAGCGTGGCAACGAGCCGGCCCGCGCGCATCACCGCGACGCGGTGGCACAGGCCGATCAGTTCCATCAGCTCGGACGAGACGACGATCACCGCGAGGCCTTCGCGGGCGAGTCGCTGGATCAGGAAATAGATGTCGCGCTTGGCGCCGATGTCCACGCCGCGCGTAGGCTCGTCGAGCACCACCACCTTGGGCTGCGGCTGCAACACCTTGGCGAGCGCGAGCTTCTGCTGGTTGCCGCCCGACAGCGACGAGGCCCGCACGTCGAGCGAGCCGGTGCGGATGCCGTAGTCCTTCACCGCCTCGCCGAGCGCCGCGCGTTCCGCGTCGGGCTTCAGCCAGGGCTGCGCGTAGCGTTCGAGCGCCATCAGCGTGAGGTTCTGGCGCAGGCCGAAGTGCACGTGCAGGCCCTTGCCCTTGCGGTCTTCGCTGAGGTAGGTGAGGCCGTGCTTGGCGGCATCGCGCGGGTTGCGCCAGCCCTTGCCGTGCGGCACGGGCTCGCCGCGCATCTCGACCGTGCCGCTCGCGGGTCGCAGCCCGAGCAGGCCTTCGAAGAGTTCAGTGCGGCCCGCGCCGACGAGGCCCGCGAAGCCGAGGATCTCGCCGGGGCGCACCTCGAAGCTCGCGTCCTGCGCCCAACCGGGCACGCTGAAGTTGCGCACGCGCAGGGCCGGCTTGTCGGCGGCCACGACGAGGTCGCGCGGCGGGTACAGGTCGGCGAGTTCGCGGCCCACCATGAGGTTGGCCATCTGCTGGCGCGAGACCTCGGGCGTCGGTGCGCGCGCCACGAAGCGGCCATCGCGCATCACGATCACCTCGTCGGTGACCTGCTCCACCTCGTCGAGCTTGTGCGAGATGTAGACGATGGTCACGCCGTCGGCGCGCAGCTGCGCGATGAGCTTGAACAGGCGCTCGGTCTCGCCGGGCGTGAGCGTGGCGGTGGGCTCGTCCATGACGAGCAGGCGCGCGCGACGGGCGATGGCCTTCGCGATCTCGACGAGCTGCTTCTCGGCGACGATGAGGCGACGCACCTTGGTGCGCGGGTCGATGGCCAGGCCCACGGCGGCGAGCGCGGCGGCGGCATCGCGCTCCATCGCGGCGTCGTCGAGCAGGAACCCCTTCTTTTTCTCGTGGCCCAGGAAGATGTTCTGCGCCACGCTGAGGTCTTCGGCGAGGTTGAACTCCTGGTGGATGAGCACGATGCCCAGCGCCTCGGCATCGCGCGAGCTCGTGAAGCTTTGCGGCTGGCCGTTGATGCGCAGCGTGCCGCTGGTCAGCGACTCGTAGCCCGACAGGATCTTCATGAGCGTGGACTTGCCCGCGCCGTTCTCGCCGAGCAGGCCGTACACGCGCCCTGGCGCGAGCGCGAAGCTCACGCCGTGCAGCACCTGCACGGGGCCGAAGGCCTTCACCACGCCGTCGAACTCGACGGCCACGCTGCCCTTGGTTGCCACGGCGTTCGTCATGGCGCCACCCCGCGGGCCTTGAGCGTTTCCTGCATCGCCAGCACACCCGCGCCGACCAGGCCGCCCTGCGTGCCCAGCGGCGTGTACTGGATCTCCAGGTGCCGCGTCGACAGCGCGAGCGAGCGCTGGTAGACGCTCTGGCGCACCGCTGCAAGAAACAGCGGCCCGATGCGCGTGATGCCGCCGCCGATGAACACGTGCGAGGGATTGAAGAAGTTGACGACCGACGCGAGCATCTGCCCGATCAGGCTGCCCGCGCGCTGGATGATGGCGTTGGCCGCTGGGTCGCCGCCGCGGCTGGCCTGCCCCACGTCGAAGGCATCGATGCGCCCGCGCGCGCGCAGGCACTCGGCGAGCGTCGCGCTTTCGCCGGCTTCGGCGGCCTGCATCGCCATGCGCGTTATCGCGGGGCCGGCCGCCATCGCCTCGACGCAGCCCAGGTTGCCGCAATGGCAGCGCGGGCCCTCCTGGTCGACGCAGATGTGGCCCACGTCGCCGGCCGAGCCGGCCGCGCCGCGGTACACCTCACCGTGGCAGACGATGCCGCAGCCGATGCCCGTACCGATCTTGATCACGAGGAAATTGGAGAGCGAGCGCCGCAGCCGCCACAGCTCGCCGAGCGCCATCAGGTTGACGTCGTTGTCGACGAACACGGGCGCCGCATAGTCCTCGCGCAGGTAGTCGCGGATCGAGAAGCTGTCCCAGGCCGGCATGAGCGGCGGGTTCACGAGCTGGCCGATCTCGAAGTTGACGGGGCCGGGCACGCCGATGCCGATGCCCAACACGTTCCGTGGGCCCTGCCCGCAGCGAGCCAGCAGTTCGCGCATCAGCACGCGCACGCGCGCCAGCACCACGGCCGGGCCTTCGCGCACGTCGGCAGCTTCCTCGTGCTGGGCCAGCACCGTGAGGTCGGGGCGCAGCACCGCGACGTCCAGGCTGGTGGCGCCGATGTCGATGCCGACGAGCACGCCGAGTTCGGCATTGAGCTGGAGGTTTTCGGCGCGGCGACCGCCCGAGGAGCGCTGCAGGCCGGCCTCGGCCAGCAGGCCCTGGTCGACCAGGCCGGCGATGAGCGCGTTGGCCTTGCTCTTGGAGAAGCCCAGCTGCTCGGCCATGGCATGGCGAGAGCCGCCGGCCGACCAGAAGGTCGATTCCAGCAACCGCATTTCGTCGGTCGTGATGCCGCTCCAGGGTGCCACGCGTGTTGTCTCCGCTCTTCTTGTGGGAAAGGCGCCGGTCAAAAAGCACCGGTCGCCGGGCGAAGGCAAATACTAGGAGGGCATCTTCAGCCGGGCAAGGCTGAACTTCGACCTATTTCAGATCGAATGCACCTTCATCCTGGCTCGGACGGACGAAAAAAAGCCGCCCGGAGGCGGCTTTTTCTTGGCTTCTGCCCGAGGGCAGCGGCTTTTTTGATTTACTTCTTTTGGCGGTACTTGCGCAGCGCAGCGATCTGCGCAGCCATCACGGCCAGTTCCGACTGCGCCATCGCGATGTCGATGTCGCTCTTCGCGTTCTTCAGCGCTTCCTCGGCGGCCGCCTTGGCCTTGTTGGCCTTCTCGTCGTCGAGGTCCTTGCCGCGGATCGCGGTGTCGGACAGCACGGTGACGGCGTCGGGCTGCACTTCGAGGATGCCACCGGCCACGAAGACGAACTCTTCGCCGCCGTCGGCCGTCTCGATGCGCACGGCGCCGGGGCGGATGCGCGTGATCAGCGGCGTGTGACGCGGATAGATGCCGAGCTCACCGGCTTCACCGGGCAGCGCGACGAACTTGGCTTCGCCCGAGAAGATCGACTCTTCCGCGCTGACCACGTCGACGTGAATGGTGTTTGCCATCTGAGTTCCCATGCCGCCTTAGGCGACCTTCTTGGCTTTTTCGAACGCTTCGTCGATGGTGCCGACCATGTAGAACGCTTGTTCCGGCAGGTGGTCGGCTTCGCCGTTCACGATCATCTTGAAGCCGCGGATGGTTTCCGACAGCGGCACGTACTTGCCCGGCGAACCCGTGAACACTTCGGCCACGTGGAACGGCTGCGACAGGAAACGCTGGATCTTGCGGGCGCGGGCCACGGCGAGCTTGTCGTCGGGAGCCAGTTCGTCCATGCCCAGAATCGCGATGATGTCGCGCAGTTCCTTGTAGCGCTGCAGCGTGCCTTGCACGGCGCGGGCCACGTTGTAGTGCTCTTCGCCGACCACGTTCGGGTCGAGCTGGCGCGAGGTCGAGTCCAGCGGGTCCACGGCGGGGTAGATACCCAGCGAAGCGATGTCACGCGACAGCACCACGGTCGAGTCCAAGTGGGCGAAGGTCGTGGCGGGCGACGGGTCGGTCAAGTCGTCGGCAGGGACGTACACGGCCTGGATCGAGGTGATCGAGCCGACCTTGGTCGACGTGATCCGCTCTTGCAGACGGCCCATTTCTTCGGCCAGCGTCGGCTGGTAGCCCACTGCGGAAGGCATGCGGCCCAGCAGAGCCGACACTTCGGTACCGGCCAGCGTGTAGCGGTAGATGTTGTCCACGAAGAACAGCACGTCACGGCCTTCGTCGCGGAACGACTCGGCGATGGTCAGGCCGGTCAGGGCCACGCGCAGACGGTTGCCCGGGGGCTCGTTCATCTGGCCGTAGACCATGGCGACCTTGGAGTCTTCGAGCTTCTCGAGGTTCACGACGCCGGAGTCAGCCATCTCGTGATAGAAGTCGTTGCCTTCACGGGTACGTTCACCCACACCGGCGAACACCGACAGACCCGAGTGGGCCTTGGCGATGTTGTTGATGAGTTCCATCATGTTCACGGTCTTGCCCACGCCGGCACCACCGAACAGGCCCACCTTGCCGCCCTTGGCGAACGGGCACACCAGGTCGATCACCTTGATGCCGGTTTCCAGCAGGTCTTGCGACGGCGACAGTTCGTCGTACGCGGGAGCCTTGCGGTGGATGGAGGCGGTCAGCGTCTGGTCGACCGGACCACGCTCGTCGATGGGCGCGCCCAGCACGTCCATGATGCGGCCCAGCGTCGCCTTGCCCACGGGCACGGTGATGGGGGCTTGCGTGTTGGTCACGATCAGGCCGCGGCGCAGGCCGTCGGAAGAACCCAGCGCAATCGTGCGGACCACGCCGTCGCCGAGCTGCTGCTGGACTTCGAGCGTCAGTGCGCTGCCTTCGAACTTGAGGGCGTCGTAGATCTTGGGCATCTTGTCGCGCGGGAATTCCACGTCGACCACAGCGCCAATACACTGAACGATCTTGCCTTGAACTGCTTCTGCTTGAGCCATGTCTGCTCCGATAAAAATTTAAATCTGTTGAGGTCCGAAGGGCTCAGACACCGGCGGCCGCCGCAGCGCCCGAAACGATTTCCGAGAGCTCCTTGGTGATGCCGGCCTGGCGGGTCTTGTTGTAGACCAGCTTCAGCTCGCTGATCACATTGCCTGCGTTGTCGGTGGCGGCCTTCATGGCCACCATCCGCGCCGAATGCTCGGACGCCATGTTTTCTGCCACGCCCTGGTAGACCAGCGACTCGACATAGCGGACCAGCAGCTCGTCGATCACGCTTTGCGCATCGGGCTCGTAGATGTAGTCCCACGAGTGCTGGCCTTCCTCGACTTGCAGCGAGTCCGCGGCCAGCGGCAGCAGCTGCTCGACGAGCGGCTCCTGCTTGATCGTGTTGATGAACTTCGTGTAGCACAGGTACACGGCCGAGAGCTTGCCTTCCGCGTAAGCGTCCAGCAGCGTCTTGACCGGGCCGATGAGCTTGTCCAGATGCGGCGTGTCACCCAGGTGGGTGACGTGCGCCACCACGCGGGCACCGATGCGGTTCAGGAAGCCCAGGCCCTTGCTGCCGATGGCGACCGACTCGATCGCCACGCCGGCCGACTGCGCTTCGCGCAGCTTGGCCGTCACGGCGCGCAGCAGGTTGGTGTTCAAGCCACCGCACAGGCCCTTGTCGCTCGTCACGATGATGAAGCCGATCGCCTTGGCGTCGTTCTTCTTCATGAAGGCGTGCGTGTACTCGGGATTCGCCTTGCCAAGGTTCGCCGCGATGTTGCGGATCTTCTCGCTGTAGGGGCGTGCGGCACGCATGCGCTCTTGCGCCTTGCGCATCTTGGAAACCGAGACCATTTCCATGGCCTTGGTGATCTTCTTGGTGTTCTCCACCGATTTGATCTTGCCGCGGATTTCCTTACCAGCTGCCATATGAGCTCCTTCTTGCGTCGGTCAAAAGATCGCTCAGGCGAACGACTTCTTGAACGAGGTGGCTGCTGCCAGCAGTTCGGCTTCGGCGTCCTGGCACACCTTCTTGAAGGCCTGCTTTTCCGCGCTGTCGTCCGGCTTGGCCGGCTTGACGTCCCACTTGGCACCATGCTTTTCCATGGTTTCGAGCAGGGCGGCGTGGCTCGTCTTCAGCAGCTGGTGAAAGCCGTGTTCGAACGGGAGCACCTTCTTGACGTCGATGTCGTCCATGAAGCCCTTGTTCACTGCGAACAGCGTGGCATTCATCAGCGAGATCGGCAGCGGGCTGTACTGGGTCTGCTTGAGCAGTTCCGTCACGCGCGCACCGCGGTCGAGTTGCTTGCGGGTCGCTTCGTCCAGGTCGGAAGCGAACTGCGCGAACGCGGCCAGTTCACGGTACTGGGCCAGGTCGGTACGGATACCGCCCGACTGGTTCTTGATCAGGTTGGTCTGCGCCGACGAACCCACGCGCGACACCGAGATACCGGCGTTGATGGCGGGACGGATGCCGGCGTTGAACAGGCTGGTTTCCAGGAAGATCTGGCCGTCGGTGATCGAGATCACGTTGGTCGGAACGAAGGCGGACACGTCGCCGGCTTGCGTTTCGATGATCGGCAGTGCCGTCAGCGAACCGGTCTTGCCCTTGACTTCACCCTTGGTGAAGGCTTCGACGTAGTCGGCGTTCACGCGGGCTGCGCGCTCCAGCAGACGGCTGTGGAGATAGAACACGTCGCCGGGGTAGGCTTCGCGGCCTGGCGGGCGGCGCAGCAGCAGCGACACCTGGCGGTAGGCCACGGCTTGCTTGGACAGGTCGTCATAGACGATCAGGGCGTCCTGGCCGCGGTCGCGGAAGTACTCGCCCATCGTGCAGCCCGAGTAGGCCGACACGTACTGCATGGCAGCCGATTCGGAAGCCGATGCGGCCACCACGATGGTGTAGTCCATCGCGCCGGCTTGTTCCAGCGAGCGCACCACGTTCTTGATCGACGAAGCCTTCTGGCCGATCGCAACGTAGACGCAGGTCATGTTCTGACCCTTCTGGTTGATGATCGCGTCGATCGCCACGGCGGTCTTGCCGGTCTGGCGGTCACCGATGATCAGCTCGCGCTGGCCACGGCCGACGGGCACCATCGAGTCGATCGACTTCAGGCCGGTCTGCATCGGCTGGTCCACGGACTTCCGTGCGATCACGCCCGGAGCGACCTTTTCGATCACGTCGGTCATCTTGGCGTTGATCGGACCCTTGCCGTCGATCGGCTGGCCCAGTGCGTTCACCACGCGGCCGATGAGCTCGGGGCCCACGGGCACTTCCAGGATGCGGCCCGTGCACTTGACGGTGTCGCCTTCGGAGATGTGCTCGTACTCGCCCAGAATCACGGCGCCGACCGAGTCGCGCTCGAGGTTCAGCGCCAGGCCGAACGACGGCGTGCCGTCAGCCGTGGGCGGGAATTCCAGCATTTCGCCTTGCATCGCGTCCGACAGGCCGTGCACGCGCACGATGCCGTCGGTCACCGAGACCACGGTGCCCTGGTTGCGGATGTCGGCGCTGACGCCAAGGCCTTCGATACGGCTCTTGATCAGTTCGGAAATTTCTGCGGGATTGAGTTGCATGACTCTTTCCTTCTTTCAATAAATAGGGCCAACCGCGGCTCGCCGCCTCAGGCGGTGAGCGCTGCTTTCATTTGTTCGAGACGCGCCTTGACGGAGGTGTCGAGGACTTCGTCCCCCACCACCACACGGATGCCGCCGATCAGCGAAGGATCGGATTCCACACGCGTGTTCAGCGGGCGACCGAAACGGCGCTGCAGTGCCACGGCGACCTCGGCGAGACTCGCCGCGTCGATCGGGAAGGCGCTGTAGATCACCGCGTCGGCCGTGCCGCCCTTGGCGTTCTTGAGCTCGCGGTACTGGGCCGCGACTTCAGGCAATGCAGCAAGCCGGCCGTTGTCGATCACCGTGCGCAGGAAGTTCTTGCCGGTGTCCGGCAAGGCTTGCGGCAGCAGACCGGAGATCAGATCGAAGATCTGTTCCGGCGACACCTTCGGGTCGGCAGCGAACTGCAGGAGCTGCGGATCGGCAGTGATGGCGGCCAGCTGGCCGATCCATCCGGCCGTGCCTTCGAGGTCGCTCGAAGTAGCCCCGAAGAGCGCGTCCGCGTAGGGGCGGGCAATGGTCGCAAGTTCGGCCATATCGTCCTCAGAGCTCGGTCTTCAGGCGCTGGAGCAGGTCGGCGTGGACACCGGCGTTGACTTCCTTGCGGAGAATCTGCTCGGCACCCTTGACGGCCAGCGCAGCAACCTGCTCACGCAGGGCTTCACGGGCACGCACGGACTGCTGTTCGGCTTCGGCGTGCGCGTCGGCCACGATCTTGTTGGCCTCCACCGTTGCACGGCCCTTGGCCTCTTCGATGATCTGCTGGGCGCGGCGCTCGGCATCGGCCAGGCGGCTGGTGGTCTCGTTGCGAGACTGAACCAGTTCCTGCTCGACGCGCTGGTTGGCGGAAGCGAGTTCAGCCTTGGCCTTCTCGGCGGCCGCCAGGCCCGCAGCGATCTTTTGTGCGCGTTCATCCAAAGCCTTCGCGATGGGCGGCCACACGAATTTCATCGTGAACAGCACCAGCAGCAGGAAGACGATGGCCTGAACGAACAGGGTCGCGTTGATACTCACGGCAACACCTTTCTGGAGTGGCGTTGAACCGGCTTACTTGGGCAGGTTGGCCAGCAGGGTCGCGGCGAACGGGTTGGCGAAGGCGAACAGCAGGGCGATGGCCACGCCGATCAGGAAGGCCGCGTCGATCAGACCAGCCAAGATGAACATCTTGGTCTGCAGGTCGTTCATGAGCTCAGGTTGACGGGCCGACGATTCCAGGAACTTGCCACCCATCAGCGCGATGCCGATGGAAGCACCGATGGCGCCGAGACCGACGATCAGACCACAAGCGAGAGCGACGAGACCGAGAATGTTTTCCATGATGACTCCTTAGAACAGATTTAAAGCAAACGAAAAGAAAAAGGGAAACTCAATGCGCCTCATGCGCCTGGCCCAGATAGATCAGGGTCAGCATCATGAAGATGAAAGCCTGCAGCGTGATCACCAGGATGTGGAAGATCGCCCAGACAGTGCCGGCAATGATGTGCCCGATGGGCAGCAACACACCGGAGAACGAGGCCGCCATGGCACCGCCCATGAGGGCGATGAGCATGAAGACGAGCTCGCCCGCATACATGTTGCCGAACAACCGCATGCCGTGCGAGACCGTCTTGGCCAGGTACTCGATGACCTGCATCAGCAGGTTGACGGGCCACAGCAGAGGGTGGGCACCGAAGGGCGCGGTGATCAGCTCGTGGCCCCAGCCGCCCAGGCCCTTGACCTTGACGCTGTAGAAGAGGCACAGGAGCAGCACGGAAGTGGAAAGACCGAGCGTGGTCGAGAGGTCGGCGGTCGGCACGGCACGCATGTAGGCGTGGTGCGGATCGTGGCCCAGTGCCGAGTAGACCTGGGTCCAGATGGCCGGCAGCAGGTCGACCGGCAGCATGTCCATCGCGTTCAGCAGGAAGATCCAGACGAACACGGTGAGCGCCAGCGGGGCGATGAACTTGCGGCTCGCGGCGTTGTGCACGTTGGCCTTGGCCTGGTTGTCGACCATCTCGACCAGGATCTCGACCGCCGCCTGGAAACGGCCGGGCACGCCGGGCGTTGCCTTGCGGGCAGCCAGCCACAGCACGAAGCAGCCCAATGCGCCGATGATCAGCGCGTAGAGCACCGAGTCGAGGTTGATGACGTTGAAGTCAACAATGGCGGATTGAACGACGGGCTTGAGGCTCCAGTCGACTTGCCAGTGCTGGAGGTGGTGAACGATGTATTCACTCGCGGTCGGGGCGTGTCCTTCGGCGGCCATCTTTCAGCGTCTCTCTTCCAAAACAGTCAAATCCGGTTCAAAAATTTGGGCCGCACCAACAGTGCCACCCAGTACATCTTCATGGCGACCACCACGCCAGCCACCACGCCAGCCACCATGGCCAGCCAGACGAGCCCCCCGATCAGCCACGGCGCCGCGGCCAGCAAGGCAACGGTCAGCGCGATCTTGATCATCTCCCACACAAAAAACCTCAACATGACAGCCTGCGACGGCATGCCCGGTTTGCGCCGGACACCGCGGATAAACAAGGCCGCGGGGATCGCTACTGTCATGGCTCCGTAAAACGCCGAGATCGCAGCCTCGGATCGCGCCGTCCAGATCCACGCCAGGCAAGCTACCACCACGCCTGCAGCCACTTGGGCTGCGATCACCCACCAGGGTGACAGCTCGGGGTTTTGCTCGCGCAACTTCTGGGCCTCTTCGGCCGTCAGTGGCTTGAAATCGGATTCTTCGGCGTCAACCTCAGGGACAGGGGCGTTGGTTGTCATTCGAATGCACCCCGTGTTTGTCCCCGGAGAATTTTACAAAGCCATTGATTATAAGTAAAACCTAGCGGGGTCCCGCCATAACGTGACACTTCGTCGACAGTTCTGCACCGAGTGTGGCGTCCGCCCATAATTTGCGGATGCAAGACATCACCTCGGCACTGCCCGACACGCCGTGCTTTCTCAACGGCGAATTCACCCCCCTGCGCGACGCGAAGATCAGCGTCCTCGACCGCGGCTTCATCTTCGGCGACGGCATCTACGAAGTGATCCCCGTCTACTTCGGCGTGCCCTTCTGCTTCGATGAACACATCGCGCGCCTCGAACGTTCGCTGGCCGAGCTGCAGATCGACAACCCCTACTCGCGCGACGAATGGCGCGCCATCGCGACGCAGCTTGCCGCACCGCAGGGCAAGGCACCGCAGGCGATCTACTTCCAGGTCTCGCGCGGCGTGGCACCACGCGACCACGTGATGGTGCGCGGCCTGCGCCCCACCGTGTTCGCGATGGTGAACCCCCTGCCGCCCGTGGCCGATGCGGTGCGCGCCAAGGGCGTGACCTGCGTCACCGCCGACGATTTCCGCTGGCAGAAGGCCCACATCAAGAGCACCAGCCTGCTGGGCGCGGTGCTCGCACGGCAGATCAGCGTCGAGGCCGGAGCGACCGAGACCGTGATGTTCCGCGGCGAGTGGCTCAGCGAGGCCTCGTCGAGCAACGTGTGGATCGTGAAGGACGGCACGCTCGTCGCCCCCCCCAAGGACAACCTCGTGCTGACCGGCATCCGCTACGGCCTGCTCGAACGCCTGTGCCAGGACAGCGGCATTCCCTTCGCGCTGCGGCGCGTGTCGCGCGACGAGGTGTTCGGCGCCGACGAGCTGCTGCTGTCCTCGGCCACCAAGGAAGTGTTGCCCGTTGTCACACTCGATGGCCAGACCATTGGCAATGGCCATCCCGGCCCCATCTACCAGAGCTTGTATGCCGCCTACCAACAGGCCAAGCAACGCAACGCCGACGCGCCAGGAGCCACCGCATGACCGACACCCCGACCCCCACCGACACCGCATCGATCCCCGATCCGCGCAAGGAATCGCTGATCGAGTACCCCTCGCAGTTCCCCATCAAGGTGATGGGCGCGAAGGTCGACGGCTTCGTGCACGCCATCACGCAGATCGCCGAGCGCTTCGACCCGGCCTTCGACGCCACCACGGTCGAGCTGCGCGACAGCAAGGCCGGCAACTACCTGGGCGTGACCATCACCGTCACCGCCACCAGCCGCGAACAGCTCGACGACCTCTACCGCGCCCTGTCCGCGCACCCGATGGTGAAAGTCGTTCTTTGACGCCCCTCGAAGCGCAGTGGCTCGGCCGGGCCGACTACCTCGCCACCTACGCGGCGATGCAGCGCTTCACGCAGGAGCGCACGCCCGAGACGCCCGACGCGCTATGGATCTGCGAGCACGACCCCGTGTTCACGCAGGGGCTGGCGGGCAAGACCGACCACATCCTGGCCCCCGGCCCGATCCCGGTCGTGCAGACCGACCGGGGCGGGCAGGTCACCTTCCACGGCCCCGGCCAGGTGGTGGCCTACCCGCTCATCGACCTGCGGCGCGCGGGCTACTACGTCAAGGAATACGTCTACCGCATCGAGGAATCGGTGCTGCGCACGCTCGCCCACTTCGGCGTGACGGGCCACCGCGTGGCGGGCGCGCCGGGCATCTACGTGCGCCTGGACGACCCGTTCTCGCACGCCGCCCTCACCGGCCCGATGCCCGGCGCCGACCCGTTCCGGGGCCTGGGCAAGATCGCCGCGCTGGGCATCAAGGTGAGCCGCCACGCCACCTACCACGGTGTGTCGCTCAATGTCGCGATGGACCTCGAACCCTTCTCGCGCATCAACCCTTGCGGCTACGCGGGGCTGCAAACGGTCGACCTTTCTACAATCGGCGTCCAAACCACATGGGAAGAAGCCGCCAAAGTGCTGAGCCAAAAGCTCGGGGCTTTCCTGGCTCCTTGACACACCAATGAGCACCACCGAAGTCGTCCGCGACGCCCAGAGCGCCGAAACCTACAACCCGCTGGCCAAGCAGAAGGCCGCGGCCAAGCTCTCGCGCATCCCCGTCAAGGTGGTGCAGACCGGCGAAGTGCTCAAGAAGCCCGAGTGGATCCGCGTCAAGGCCGGCAGCCCCACCACGCGCTTCTACGAGATCAAGCAGATCCTGCGCGAGAGCAACCTGCACACGGTCTGCGAAGAAGCCTCGTGCCCGAACATCGGCGAATGCTTCGGCAACGGCACGGCCACCTTCATGATCATGGGCGACAAGTGCACGCGCCGCTGCCCGTTCTGCGACGTGGGCCACGGCCGCCCCGATCCGCTGGACAAGGACGAGCCGCTCAACCTGGCCAAGACCATCGCCAAGCTGCGCCTGAAGTACGTGGTGATCACCAGCGTCGACCGCGACGACCTGCGCGACGGCGGCAGCCAGCACTTCGTCGATTGCATCAGCAACATCCGCGAGCTCTCGCCGATGACGCAGATCGAGATCCTCGTACCCGACTTCCGCGGCCGCGACGACCGCGCCCTGGAGATCCTCAAGGCCGCGCCGCCGGACGTGATGAACCACAACCTGGAAACCGCGCCGCGCCTGTACAAGGAAGCGCGCCCGGGCAGCGACTACCAGTTCAGCCTGAACCTGCTGAAGAAGTTCAAGGCGCTGCACCCCAACGTGCCGACCAAGAGCGGCATCATGGTCGGCCTGGGCGAAACCGACGAAGAGATCCTGCAGGTGATGCGCGACATGCGCGCCCACGACATCGACATGCTGACCATCGGCCAGTACCTGTCGCCGTCGGGCTCGCACCTGCCGGTGCGCCGCTACGTGCACCCCGACACCTTCAAGATGTTCGAGGAAGAGGCCTACAAGATGGGCTTCAGCCACGCCGCCGTGGGCGCGATGGTGCGCTCGAGCTACCACGCCGACCAGCAGGCGCACGCCGCCGGCGTCTGACGCCCCCCCTGCCCGACCGCCCGCCGCACGCGGGCGTCGGCGCACACCCCTCTGTCCTGACCTCATCGACCTCGCCCCGCAGCCGTTTCCCGACGGCCGCGGCGACGGTCGCGCGCGCCCGCCGCGCCATCCAAAAAACTGATTAAAACCTTCGGGGGAAATAACCCGGGGTATCAAAAAATTTGCGGCGGCATTCGCTTGCGCCTGCCAAATTCATCCCCTACGCTGACCTCCTGATTTCGCCCGGCCTGGAATTAAAAAACCAGAGCCGACGCGATTTCAAGATCCCTCGGACGCTTTGACAAGGAAATTGAATTATCAATTTCCAAGGCATTGTTTTGCCCAGAATCAATCAGAACCGCATCGCATAAAGAATTCAGTCGCCACGGCCCGCGCGTTTCCATCTCACGGAGAAACCGGAATGCATGCCCTGCTCGAAGCCATCGATTCGCCCCATTCGCTGCGCCAGCTCGGCGTTGCGCAATTGCCGGGCCTTGCGGATGAATTGCGCGCCTTCATCGTCGACAGCGTGTCCCGCACGGGCGGCCACTTCGCCTCCAACCTCGGCACGGTCGAGCTGACGGTCGCCCTGCACTACGTGTTCGACACCCCGCGCGACCGCATCGTCTGGGACGTCGGGCACCAGAGCTACGCCCACAAGATCCTGACCGGCCGGCGCCAGGCCATGCCCACCTTGCGCCAATTCGGCGGTATTTCCGGATTTCCCCGGCGCACCGAATCCGAACACGATCATTTCGGCACTGCGCATTCCAGCACCTCCATTTCCGCTGCCCTGGGATTTGCGCAGGCCGCCCGCATTTCCAATTCGACCGACCACGCCATTGCGGTGATCGGCGACGGCGCCCTGAGCGCCGGCATGGCTTTCGAGGCCATGAACAATACGCAGGCCTGCGGCCGTTTGTTGGTGATATTGAACGACAACGACATGTCGATTTCGCCACCCGTTGGCATGCTTCGCCTTTATCTGGGCGGATTGATTTCAGAACGCGCCTATGCCAGCGCCAATGAAGCCAGCCGGCAAAGATGGCGCGCCATGCGCCCGGCGCTGGCCCCTTGCGAGCCCTCGGAGCTCGGCCTGTCGCCCGCCACCCTGTTCGAGCAGTTCGGCTTCCACTACACCGGCCCCATCGACGGCCACGACCTGGGTGCGCTGATCCCGGCCCTGCAGAAGCTGCAGGCGCAGCCGGGCCCGCAGTTGCTGCACATCGTCACGCAGAAGGGCCACGGCTACCGCCCGGCCGAGCAGGACCCGGTCCTGTACCACGGCCCCGGCAAGTTCGACCCCGCCGCCGGCATCAAGATCGCCCCGGCAGCCGCCCCCGCCAAGCCGACCTACGCCCAGGTCTTCAGCGACTGGCTCTGCGACGAAGCCGAGGCCGATGCGCGCGTGGTCGCCATCACGCCGGCCATGCGCGAGGGCTCGGCGCTGATGGACTTCGAGCGCCGCTTTCCCGAGCGCTACTTCGACGTCGGCATCGCCGAGCAGCACGCCGTGACCTTCGCCGCGGGCCTCGCGGCGGCGGGGATGCGGCCCGTGGTCGCCATCTACTCGACCTTCCTGCAGCGCGCCTACGACCAGCTGATCCACGACGTGGCGCTGCAGAACCTGCCGGTCGTGTTCGCGGTCGACCGCGCCGGCATCGTCGGCGCCGACGGCGCGACGCACATGGGCGCCTTCGACGTCGCCTACCTGCGCTGCATTCCGAACATGGTCGTGATGGCCGCATCCGACGAGGACGAATGCCGCCAGATGCTGCACACCGCCCTGCGCCACGACGGCCCGGCCGCCGTGCGCTACCCGCGCGGCGGCGGGCCCGGCGCGCTGCCAGTGCGCGCGCTGCAGCCGCTGCGCATCGGCCGCGGCCAGGTGCGGCGCGAGTCGACGCAGCCCATGGGCGCGCGCATCGCCATCCTGGCCTTCGGCACCATGGTCGCGCCCAGCCTGGCCGCCGCCGAACGGCTCGACGCCACGGTGGCCAACATGCGCTTCGTCAAGCCGCTCGACGCCGAGCTGGTGCTGTCGCTCGCCGAGACGCACGACGTGCTCGTCACCGTCGAGGAAGGCTGCGTGATGGGCGGCGCCGGCGCCACCTGCCTCGAATCGCTGGCCGCGCAGGGCGTGCTGATTCCGTCGCTGCAGCTCGGCCTGCCCGACGAGTTCGTCGAGCACGGCGACTGCGCCCGATTGCTCGCCGCCCACGGCCTGGATGCCGACGGGCTGGTGCAGTCGATCCAGGCGTTCTTCGATGCCAACGCCCCCGCGTTCCGCACGGCTCGCATGAGCCTCGTTTCCTGAAACCCACCGTGACCGCCAGCCACAGGAGAACCCGATGAGCACAGCCACCGCACGCCGCATCGACGCGCCCGCCCCGCCTTCGCTTCAAGTGATCCGGGGTGCCGAGGCCAACCCGTACCACGCCAAGGTCGAGTACACCTACCAGGACGACCCCGAGGACTGGCGCAAGGCCATCGGCGAGGACCTGATGTTCCAGTTCGGCGTCTACGACGATCCGCGCTCGGTGCCGCCGATCTCGCTCAACGAATCGGGCCTGCGCTACTTCGACCAGCAGATGGAGATCGCGGGCCTGGACCAGCCCCCGCCCTTCCCCATCCGGCGCATCCTCGACGTGGGCTGCGGCTGGGGCTTCGGCCTGCGCTACCTCGCGGAGCACTTTCCGCAATGCCGCCAGCTCGACGGCATCAACATCAGCGAGACGCAGCTCGCGCACTGCGCCCGCTACCACGCCCAGCAGCACCTGAGCGACCGCGTGAACCTGTACCTGTGCGATGCGCAGGACGTCGCCCTGCTGCCCAACCCCGACACGCCCTACGACCTGGTGACGATCCGCGGCGTCATCTCGCACTTTCCCAACGACCTGTACGAACGCTCGATGAAGCAGGTGGCCGCGCGCATGCGCCCGGGGGCCAAGGTCGTCATCTCCGACAACCTCTACAACATCCCGCTGGACAACTACCGCTCCGACATCGAGGACGAGGTCGACCGCCTCGCCTGCAAGCACCGCAAGACGCCGGCCTACTTCCGCCGCGTGCTCGAAGAGAGCGGCTTCGTGGTCGAAGACATGCGCGTGCTCCCGCGCAACATCGACGTGGCGCGCTGGTTCACCGACGTGAAGGAAAACATCGAGAAGAACTTCACGCCGGACACCATCCCGCCGCCGCTCGAAGAGCTGCGCGTCATGGCGGTCAGCCTCTCGGTCGCGCTGATCAAGGACAAGTTCTCGACCTACAGCGTCATCGCGCGACGCCTCTGAATTTCCCCCACCAGGAGCGCCCACATCATGCAAGCATCCGCGCAAGCCGTCGGCATCGACGTCATCCACAGCCGCAGCCTCGACCACTACCAGGACAAGATCGAGCAGGTCTATGCCGACACGCCCGACCAGTGGCGCAAGGCGATCGGCAACGAGCTCTGGTACCAGTACGGCGTGTTCGACGACAAGATGGACCCGCACGACCTCCCGCTCGACGCCTCCGGCCGGCGCCACATGGAGCACCAGTTCGAGCTCGCCGAGCAGGCCGGCGCCGACCTCTCGCCGGCCACCGTGCGCCGCGCGATCGACATCGGCTGCGGCTGGGGCCCGGTGCTGAAGTTCATCGCGCAGCGCTACCCGCAGTGCGCACGCATCGACGGCGTGAACGTGAGCCGGCCGCAGCTGGAGTGCGCGCGCGAACTCATCGCGCACGAAGGCCTGGCCGACCGCGTGCGGCTGTACCAATGCAACGCCAAGGACATCGGCGAGCTGCCCGAGCCGCAGGTGCCCTACGACCTGGCCATCCTGCGCGGCAGCCTGATCCACTTCACGCCCGAGGTGCTGGAGCAGGCCATGGCCTCGCTGTCGGCGCGCATGCGCACGGGCGGCACGGTCATCATTTCGGAGAGCCTCTACAAGGTGGACCTGGCGACCTACAAGTCGCACATCCCGGACAAGGTCGACCGCGCCGCGTCGGGCTACCGCAAGACGCCCGACGGCGTGAAGCAGGTGCTCGAGCGCCACGGCTTCGCGGTGCTCGACCAGCGCGTGCTGCCGTCGAACGCGGAGGTGATCCGCTGGTACGGGCTGGTCAAGGACAACCTGGACGCGCACCACCCGACCAGCAAGACCGCCACGTTCACCGAGCTGCGCGACATCGCCGTGAGCTTCTCGGACGCGCTGGCCAAGGACAAGGCCTCGTCGTTCAGCTTCATTGCGCGGCGGACCTGAGCATGCCCGAACCGACCCCGTTCGCCCAAACCCTGGCCCGCATGCCCGAACTGGGCAGCAAGGTCCATCTCCCCGACCCGGGCCTTACGCTCAAGCCCATCTGGCACCCGCAGAACGACGCCATCGAGGCGCGGCTGGCGGTGGACGACCGGCCCTATGTGCTGGCGCACTTTCGCAGCGAGAAGGCCACGGCCGCCTACCTCAGGCAGCGCGTGCCGGCCTACGGCGGCCTGTGCTACCCGCACGCGAAGCCGGACCGGATCTATTCGGTGATGCGCATGATGAATGCCGGCACGCTCATGGACGATGCCTTCACGCCCCTGGAGCTGAGCGCCGACCAGCGCCCGCGCGACGAACTCCTGCGCCACTACCTCGACGCCCTGGAAGGCGTCCTGCCGCCTGCCAGTGCGCCGCTGCCGCGGCTCCTGTTCGACACGCTGCCGCCCATCCAGGCGCAGCTGGCGCCAAAGCCCCGCGTCTGGGAGCGCATGAAGGCCGGCATCCGCAGCCAGCTGGTGCGCATGGCCGATCCGCTGGCCTACCAGATGGACACGCTGACGCTGGACGGCTACATGGACCTGCGCCGCGACAACGCCTTCGGCGAGTACCTGACCATGCTGACCGAGTACGCCCTGGACGTGGACATGAACGACGCGCTGGCCGAAGACGCGTCGCTGCGGGCGGTGCGCACCGCGGCCATGGACGCGGTGATCCTGGTGAACGACTTCTTCTCCTTCCGCAAGGAGGTGCCGGCCCAGGACTCGCTCAACGCCATGTGGGTGCTGATGCGCGAGGAAGGCCTGGACCTGCAGGCGGCGGTCTACCGCCTGGCCGCGCTGTGCGCGCGCAACGAGCAGGCGTTGATCCGGTCGCGCGACGCGGTGCTCGCCGGCCCCCTTGGGCAACGCCGCGACGTGCGCGCCTACGTGCGCGAGCTGGAATACATCAGCTCGGGCAACGCGGAGTGGTGCGTCATCACGCGGCGCTACCACCTCTCGGACCAGCGCTTCGTTTCCGGCGAAGTGACCATCGCGGCGGCTCCGACGCTGGACGACATCGCGGCGGCCGACGCGCGCGCCGCCTGACCCTGCGCCACACCGACATCCCCACGCACTTCGATCCATTTCACAGGAGCAGATGCATGAATGCCGTTCTCGAAAGCACCACGCCCGCGGCGCTGGAGCCTCCCCCGAAATTCGTGATCCCCGAGATGTTGAAAGCCATCCGGCCGCGCATCAACACGAGCTACCCCTACATCAAGCGGCTGCATGCGCAATGGCTGTACGAGAACTACGGCAAGCCGGAGCCGGGCAGCCTGCACGGCGCCATCGAGCGCATGGATTCGCTCTACGACGCCAGCGTGTTTCCGGACGGCATTCCGGAGCGGGTCGCGCACCACGCGAGCATCCTGACGCTGATCTTCCAGTGCGACGACCTGACGACCAGCGACCCCGAACAGTGCGCGAAGATCATCGCCGAAGACCCCGACGCCCACGACGCGCGCGTCATGGAAGGGCTCTGGCAGACCATCCGCCAGCATGCGCCCAGCGACGCGGTGTACCAGCGCCTGCGCGGCCGCTGGACCCGCTGGATGCACCACCTCAAGGTCGAGAAGGAATTTCGCGACAACTGGGCCAACGAGGACATGGAGAGCTTCCTCAAGGTGCGCCTGATGTCCAGCGGCATGCAGCCATACATCGCCGCCATGGAATACGTGCTGGACATCGACGTGTCCGACCTGATCGAGGACCCCGACATGAAACGCGCGGTGGACCTCGTCAGCTGGCACTGCGCGTTCACGAACGACGTGTACTCGTATGCCGTCGAGTACTACTCCACCGAGGACACGCTGAGCTCGGTCCTCATCATGCGCAACACCCGCGGCCTCGATGCGCAGCAGGCCATCAGCGCCGTCTGCGAAATGATGGAAGAGATGTACGCGGAGCTGGCCGGCCTGATCGCCCGGCTGCACGAGCGCTATGCCAATCACCCGCTGGGCGCGCGCCTGCACCTGTACCTGGACACCTACCTCCTGATGGTGGTGGGCACGCTGCAGTGGCACATCGAATCGCCGCGGTACGGCGGGCACGGGCACATCTGGAACGGGCTGCCCATGCGGCATGTGGATGTGAGCCTGGCGGGCACCGACAAGATGGAGGGCGCGGGCGCCCCGCAGCAGGCACCGGTCGGCTCTGTCTACGTGTCGTAGAGACCGCGCCATGAAGCTGCCGTACTTCGAGTGCCCCATTCCCAGCGCCATTCATCCCGGGGCGGCGCACGCGGATGCGCAGTCGGTCGCCTGGATGCGGCGCTTCTCCCTGTGCCTGAACGACACCGAACGCGACCGCATGGCCCGCTCCGGCTGCGGCGAACTCGCGGCCCGCATCGTGCCCGACGCCACGCCGCAGACCTTGCAGATCCTGTCGGACTTCTTCATCTGGAACGTCTCGTTCGACGACGAGTATTGCGACGAAGGTCCGCTGAGCCGGCAACCCGGCCGGCTGGCCGGCGTGCTGGCGATGCTCCACCGGGCAATCGAGACACCGGAAGACAGCGCGCAGGTCGACGACCGTTATGCAGCCGCCATGTGCGACATCCGCCGTCGCCTGGACGCGCACGCCACCGCCGACCAGAGGGCCCAGTGGCTGGCCGCCATGCGGGGATGGTTCTTTGCCGAGGTCTGGAAGGCGGGTAACGTGGCCTCGGGCCATGTCCCGTCGCTGAACCAGTACGGGCTGCTGCGCCTGTACAGCGGGGGCGGCCTGGCCTTTCCCACGCTGGCCGCGATCGCCGAAGGCTATGCGGTGCCCACCGACCTCCTGGAGGATCGCCGCGTCAGGGCCCTCGCGGAAATGGCGCTCACGCTGGCCACCTGGAGCGCCGACATCGTGTCGTACGAGAAGGAGGTGGCGCGCGAGCAGGGCGGGCACAACCTGATCAGCGTGATCCAGCACGACTCCCGGTGCACGCCCGCGGCGGCGGCCGCACGGGCCGTCGCCATGTACATGGAGATCATGCAGCTCTTCCTGAGCCTGCGCGGCGAACTCCTCGCCGGCACCTCGCCCGCGCTGCAACGCCACGTGCAAAGCCTGGGCCGCATCGTCAGGGCCACGTTCGACTGGTGCCACGGCTCCGAACGCTACGTGCAGGACGGCGTGCCCGACGAAGCCGGGCCGGAGGGCGCCCTTGCGCCGAAGGTGGCATCCACTGCGTCCGCCATCCCGTGCATCGCCTGGTGGTGGACGCACGACCCCGCGGCCCAGGAAGCCCGCCGGGGCACGCCGGCCCTGCACGTCGCCGGCCACGGGGCACGCGCCCGTGCGGGAGCGCTGCCATGAACCCGCCCACGATGCCGCGCGTGATCGATGCGGCCTTCCAGGAAGCGGGCGATCTTGCGCCGCCCGCCGCGGCAAGCTGCGGCCCGGCCGCGCACACCATCAGCCTGCAGCAATTTCGCAGCACCGTGGGCGAAACACGCCGCCCGCTGCCCTATGCCGAGGGCTGGTTCCTGGGGTGCTTCTCCGATGAACTCGCACGCGGCCAGGTGCTGACGGTGCCTTTCATGGGACAGGAACTCGTCCTGTACCGGACGCAGACCGGCCTGGCCCGCGTCATCGATCCGTACTGCCCGCACCTGGGCGCTCACCTGGGCCACGGCGGCAAGGTCGACGGCGAGAACCTGGTGTGCCCGCTGCACGGGCTGGCCTACGGGCCGGACGGCGGCTGCGTGCGCACCGGGCATGGCGAGCGGCCGCCGCGCGCCGCGCTGACCGCGCGCCACGCCCGGGAAATCGACGGTGCCGTCCTGGTGTGGGTCGACCATGCGGGCCGCCCTCCCCAGTGGGACGTGTCGCACCACGACCTCGGCGATTTTTCTTCCGCCTGCTACATCCGCAAGACGCTGGACGGCTACGCGCACGATGCGGTGGAGAACGGCGCCGACATGGTTCATTTCGGCTGGCTCCACGGGCTCTCGGACATGACCATGTCTCACCGGGCGGAGGACTGCAGGTTCGAGATCTCGATCTCGGCCCGCTGGAAAGGGCTGCACATCCGTGGCGAATTCATGAACTACGGCGTCGGCTATGTGATGGGCTCGTTCGAGATGCCCGACCTGGGCGTGCGGCTGCAGACGCAGGTCTTCTTCACGCAGATCGCACCGCTGAAATGGAAGCTGGCGATCGCGGATCGGCTGCGCATCGTGCGGCTTGGCCGCGCGCCCCGCATGCTGAGGCGCGCGATCTACGCCGTGCTCACGCCGATCGCCAGCCGATGGATGCGGTGGTTCATCGAGCCGGACTTTCCGATATGGAATGCCAAGAGCTTCATCAAGCATCCCCGGCTGACCGCGGGCGACAAGACCCTGATCGTCCACCGGCGCTGGGCGTCCCGGTTCTATCCGGGCGGCCTGGTGGACGACCCCGGCGCACTGCATGCGGGAGACCGCCATGCCCCTTGAAGCCCTGCTGCCGTACAACGTCCGCGAGGCCCCGGTGCCGCAGAGCGGACCCGCCGGCCCCTTCGGCACCTGGATGCACGACGCGGTCCACCGCACCGAGCACGCACTCGCCGCCGGCCTGCCGCCGGCCGAGACCCTGCCCACGCACCTGCACGAAGCGCTGCGCTACGCCGCGCTCGGCGGCGGCAAGCGCATCCGCCCGCTGCTGTGCCAGGCGGCGGGCGCCCTTGTGGACGCACCACCCGACGCGCTCGACGCCACGGGCGCCGCGATCGAGATGGTCCACGTCTACTCGTTGGTGCACGACGACCTGCCCGCGATGGACGACGACGACCTGCGCCGCGGCAAGCCCACCGTGCACGTGGCGTATGACGAAGCAACCGCCATCCTCGTGGGCGATGCTCTGCAGGCCCAGGCCTTCCTCACGCTAAGCGAGCTGCCGCTGCCGGCCGAGCGCCGCATCGCGCTGGTGCGCGAGCTGGCGCAGGCGGCCGGCTCGCGTCAGCTCGTGGGCGGCCAGGCCATCGACCTGCAGAGCGCGGGCCGGTCGTTGAGCCAGCCCGCGCTCGAGCAGATGCATCGCATGAAGACCGGTGCGCTGATCCGCGCGGCCGTGCGCATGGGGGCGCTGTGCGGCGCGGCCGACGTGCCGGCCAACGCCGCGCTGTACCGCGCGCTCGACGACTACAGCAGCGCCATCGGCCTGGCCTTCCAGGTGGTCGACGACATCCTCGACGCGACCGCTGACACGGCCACGCTCGGCAAGACCGCGGGCAAGGACGCGTACGACGACAAGGCGACCTGCGTGTCGATGCTCGGCCTCGACGCCTCGCGCACGCTGGCCCGCACGCTGACCGCGCGCGCCCATGCGGCGCTCGCACCCTTCGGTGAACGTGCCGCGCGGCTCGGCCAGCTGGCCGACCTGGTGGTCCAACGCGTGCACTGAGCCCCATCTCCCAAAGCCCCGTCCCAGGAGCCCCGACATGCCTGAACCGTCGACCCATCTCATGAGAGAACCGCTTGGCGCGAACGGCACCCCGCCCGCTGCCGACGAACACCATGCGCGCGTCGTGGAGGTTCGCCCCTCGCCGCGGCACCTGCGCAGCACCACCGGAGAGACGCGTCCGACCCACCCCTATGCCAACGGCTGGTTCGCCGTGTGCTTCAGCCACGAGGTCCCGCCGGGGGTCGTGCGCATCGTGCCGTTCGCGGGACAGGACCTGGTGATCTACCGCACGCAGTCGGGCCTGGCCCGTGCCATCGATCCGTACTGCCCGCACCTGGGGGCGCACCTGGGCTACGGCGGGAAGGTCGACGGCGAGGACCTGGTCTGTCCGTTCCATGGCCTGAGCTTCGGCCCCGATGGCGGTTGCGTGCGCGCCTGCGGGGGCCAGACCCCGCCGAATGCGGCGCTGACGGGCCGGTACATGAAAGAGTCGAACGGAACGATCATGGTGTGGCGGCACAGCGAGGACAGTCCCCCCCAGTGGGACGTCCCGGACATGGACCTCAGCTCCCGCCTCAATCCCCGCTACGGCAGCCACGACCTCGAAGGCTATTGCGACTCCATGGTCGAGAACAGCATGGACCTGACCCACTTCGGATGGGTCCACGGGTTCTCCGACGTCGACCTGTCGCACGAGATGGACGGACACAAGCTCATCGTCTCCATCAACGCCCGCTGGAAGGGGCAGCGATTCCGCTCGCGCCTGACCCATTTCGGCCTGGGCCACACCCGCGGCGAGAACGAGCTGCCGGACCTCGGCATCCAGGTCGTGACCTTGGCGTACGCCACACAGACCGCGCCGATGCGTTGGACCTTTCGCTGGAGCGACAACCCCTGCGTTGCCCAGTTCGACCGCTGGCCCACACCGTTCAGGAAGCTTGCCTACCAGTTGCTCAATCCGCTGGCGCACCGCTGGCTGCTCTCGGTCGTCGGCGGCGACTTCCCGATCTGGAACGCCCGCACCCGGCTCAAGCACCCCAAGCTCATGGCGGGGGAGCGCTCCTTCACCGCCTTCCGGCGCTGGTCGGCGCAGTTCTACCCGCCTACCTCCGGCGACGACGCGCACGCCAGCCACGTTCTGCACATGCCGGCGGGGCGCTGAACCTCTTCCCTTCACCAGGAGTCCCCATGATGCGCGTCATCCTTGCCCAGCCCCGAGGCTTCTGCGCCGGCGTCGTGCGCGCCATCGACACGGTCGAACACGCGCTGCGGCGCCACGGCACGCCCATCTACGTGCGCCACGAGATCGTGCACAACAAGCACGTCGTCGACGACCTGAAGGCGCAGGGCGCGGTGTTCGTCGAGGAGCTGGCCGAAGTGCCCGCCGACGCGGTGGCGATCTTCAGCGCGCACGGCGTGAGCCACGCGGTCGAGGTCGAGGCTCGCGCGCGCGGCCTGCGCGCGATCGACGCCACCTGCCCGCTGGTCACCAAGGTGCACGAGCAGGGGCGCCGCTATGCCGCCAAGGGCTATGCGCTGATCCTCATCGGCCACGCCGGGCACCCCGAGGTGACCGGCACGCTGGGGCAGATTCCCGCGCCGGTCACGCTCGTGCAGACCGAGGCCGACGTGGACGCGCTGGTGCTCGATGCCGACGCGCCGCTGGCCTACATCACGCAGACCACGCTGTCGGTGGACGACACGCGCGGCATCATCGATGCGCTGCAGCGGCGCTTTCCGCAGATCGTCGGGCCCGGCACGCGCGACATCTGCTACGCCACGCAGAACCGGCAGACGGCCGTGCGCGAACTGAGCCAGCAGGTCGACGTGGTGCTGGTGGTCGGCGCGCAGAACAGCTCCAACTCGCAGCGCCTGCGCGAGATCGCGGCGCAGGCCGGCGTGCGCAGCTACCTCATCGCGCAGGGCAGCGAGCTCAAGCCCGACTGGGTGCGCGACGCCAGCGCGGTGGGCGTCACCGCCGGCGCGTCGGCGCCCGAGACCATGGTGCAGGACGTGGTGGCCGCGCTGCGCCGCCTGGCCGAGGTGGAACTGCTGACGCTGCCCGGGCGCGAGGAGCACGTGGTGTTCCGGCTGCCGGCCGAACTCGCGGCGGACACGGCCATAGAGGCCGCGCCATGAAGCCCCCGGTCGCACGCCGCCGCTCGCGGCAGGTGCGCGTCGGCACCGTGCGCATCGGCGGCGATGCACCCGTGGCCGTGCAGGCCATGACCAACACCGACACCGCCGACGCGGCCGCCACCGTGGCGCAGGTGGCGGCGCTCGCGCGCGCGGGGGCCGAGCTGGTGCGCCTCACCGTCAACAACGAAGAAGCCGCCGCGCAGGTGGCGCCGATCCGTGACGCGCTCGCGCGCCAGCAGGTGCACGTGCCGCTGGTGGGCGACTTCCATTTCAACGGCCACCGCCTGCTCGCGCAGTACCCCGACTGCGCGCAGGCGCTGGCCAAGTACCGCATCAACCCCGGCAACGTCGGGCGGGGCGACAAGCGCGACGCGCAGTTCTGCCAGCTCATCGAGATCGCCTGCCGCCACGGCAAGCCGGTGCGCATCGGCGTGAACTGGGGCAGCCTCGACCCCGCGCTGCTGGCGCGCCTGATGGACGCGAACGCGCAGGCGGCGCAGCCGCAGCCGGCCGACGAGGTGATGCGCCAGGCGCTCATCGTCTCGGCGCTGGAGAACGCGGCGCGCGCCGAAGACGTCGGCCTGCCGCCCGATCGCATCGTGCTGTCGGCCAAGGTGAGCCAGGGGCAGGACCTGATCGCCGTGTACCGCGAACTCGCCGCGCGCTGCGACTACCCGCTGCACCTGGGCCTGACCGAGGCCGGCATGGGCTCCAAGGGCATCGTCGCCTCGGCCACCGCGATGGGCGTGCTGTTGCAGCAGGGCATCGGCGACACCATCCGCGTGTCGCTCACGCCCGAGCCGAACGGCGACCGCACGCGCGAGGTGCTGGTGGCGCAGCAGATCCTGCAGTCGATGGGCCTGCGCGCCTTCACGCCCAGCGTGACCGCCTGCCCCGGCTGCGGGCGCACCACGAGCACCTTCTTCCAGTCGCTGGCCAGCCAGATCGAAGGCTGGCTGCACGCGCAGGCGCCGGCCTGGCGCGTGCGCTTTCCGGGCGTGGAAGACATGCACGTGGCCGTGATGGGCTGCGTGGTCAACGGCCCCGGCGAGAGCCGGCTGGCGCACCTGGGCATCTCGCTGCCGGGCTCGGGCGAGCAGCCGGTGGCGCCGGTCTACATCGACGGCGAACGCGCGCTGACGCTCAAGGGCGAGCACATCGCCGACGACTTCACGCGGCTGGTCGAGACCTACGTGGCCGCGCGCTACGGCGCCGACGCCGAGGCGAGCGAGCGGCTGGGTGCGTGGATGAAGCCGTCTTCGCGCGAGCGCGTCGTGCCGATCGCTTCCGTCTGAAGGCATCGCCATGGCCACGCAACGCCTCACCCTGCTCGGCGCCACCGGGTCGATCGGCGACAGCACGCTCGATCTCGTGGCGCGCCACCCCGACCGCTTCACGGTGCATGCACTGACGGCGCACCGCAACCTCGACAAGCTCTTCACGCACTGCGTCGCCTTCCGCCCCGAGGTCACGGTGGTCGGCGATGCGCAAGGTGCCGCGCAGTTGCAGGCCCGGCTGCGCGCCGCCGGCCTGCGCACGGAGGTCATGCACGGCCCGCAGGCGCTGTGCGAGGTGGCGCTGTCGGCGGGCTGCGACACGGTGGTGGCGGCCATCGTCGGCGCGGCGGGGTTGCTGTCGTCGCTGGCGGCGGCGCGCGCGGGCAAGAAGATCCTGCTGGCGAACAAGGAGGCGCTCGTGATGTCCGGCGCGCTGTTCATGCGCGCGGTGGCCGCGCACGGCGCCACGCTGCTGCCGCTGGACAGCGAGCACAACGCGATCTTCCAGTGCCTGGCGGGCGCGCCGGCCGGGCGGCGCGGGCGTGCAGCGGCTGGTGCTCACCGCCTCGGGCGGGCCGTTCCTGCACCGCCCGCTGGAGGCGCTGGACCGCGTCACGCCCGACGAGGCCTGCGCGCATCCCACCTGGCGCATGGGCCGCAAGATCTCGGTCGACTCCGCGACGATGATGAACAAGGGCCTCGAGACCATCGAGGCACGCTGGCTGTTCGCGGTGCCGCCCGAGCGCATCGAGGTGGTGATCCACCCGCAGAGCGTGATCCATTCGATGGTGGCCTATGCCGACCAGTCGGTGCTGGCGCAGCTGGGCCGCCCCGACATGCGCACGCCGATCGCGCACGCGCTGGCCTGGCCCGAGCGCATCGACTCGGGCGTGGCGCCGCTGGACTTCCTGCAGCTCGCCCACCTGAGCTTCGCCGCGCCCGAGCTGAAACGCTTTCCCTGCCTGCGGCTGGCGCTGGAGGTGCTGCGCGAGGGGTGCGCGGCCAGCGTCACGCTCAATGCGGCGAACGAAGCGGCGGTCGATGCGTTCCTGAACGGGCGCCTGCGCTACACCGACATCGCTTGCGTGGTGGAAGACTGCCTGCAGCACGCGCCCTCGTCTGCGCACGAGAGCCTCGACGACATCCTCGCGGCCGACGCGCATGCGCGTGTGCTCGCGGGTCAGGCGATCCAGCGCGCGGCGTTGCGATCTGCATCGCCTGTGGTCTCGCCTTCCGTGTCGACCACCTTGGACGAAGGCGCGGGCGCGCGGCTGTAGCGCGACAGCCATTTGGCCGCCACGGCCAGCGCCATCGGCGGTGGGGTCTCACGCACGGCGCGCGACGCGCCATGCGCCTCGTGCGCCGCGCCGGTCACCATGGCAGCGAGTAGGTCTTGGTGTTGGTGAAGCTCTTCATGGCTTCGAGCACGCCTTCCTTGTAGCCCAGGCCCGAGTCCTTGATGCCGCCGAAAGGCGTGAGCTCCAGGCGGTAACCCGGCACCTCGCGCACATTGACGCTGCCCACATTCAGCTCGCGGATGAAGCGCGTGATGTAGTCCAGGCGGTTGGTGCAGATCGAGGACGACAGGCCGTAGGCCGTGCCGTTGGAGATGCGGATCGCCTCGTCGATGTTCTTGAAGCGGATGACGGGCGACACGGGGCCGAAGGTCTCGTGCTTGGCGACGGTCATCTCCGGGTCGACGTGGTCGAGCACGGTGGGCGAGTACAGCGCGCCGCGGCGTTCGTTGCCGTACAGGAGCTTGGCGCCCGCTGCGATGGCGTCGTTGACCACGGCTTCGAATTGCTTCGCGGCCGCTTCGTCGATCACGGTGCCCATGTCAGTGTCGGGGTCCATCGGGTCGCCGTACTTCAGTGCGCGGGTCTTCTCGACCAGCAGTTCGACGAAACGATCGGCGACCGATTCGTGCACCAGCATGCGCTTCACGGCCGTGCAGCGCTGCCCCGAGTTCTTGTACGACCCATTGGCAGCCAGCGTGGCCGCTTCCTCGATGTCCGCGTCTTCCATCACGATGATCGGATCGTTGCCGCCCAGCTCCAGGATCTGGCGCTTGTAGGTGGCCTTGCCCGCGATGTACTTGCCGATGGGCACGCCACCCGTGAAGGTGACGAGGTCGACGTCGGCATTGGTCAGCAGCTCGTCGGCGATCTCCTTCGGGTCGCCCGTGAGCACCGACAGCATCTGCGGCGGCAGGCCTGCCTCGTACAGGATGTCGGCCAGCAGGAAGGCCGTGAGCGGCGTCTTCTCGCTGGGTTTGAGCACGATGCGGTTGTTGGTCGCAATGGCCGGCGCCACCTTGTGGATCACCTGGTTCAGCGGGTGGTTGAACGGCGTGATGGCGGTGATGGCGCCCAAGAGCGGCTCGCGCATCGTGTAGACCTTGCGGCTCTTGCCGTGGTGCGTGAGGTCGCACGAGAACACCTGGCCGTCGTCCACCAGCGCCTGGTTGGCGGCGAACAGCAGCACGTCGGAGGCGCGGCCCACTTCGTACAGCGAGTCCTTGCGCGACAGGCCCGATTCGAGCGTGATGGTGCGCGACATCTCGTCCAGGCGAGAGGCGATGATCTCGCCGGCGCGCATGAGGATCTTGTAGCGCTCGTAGCGCGTGAGCGTGGGCTTGTAGTCGCGGGCGATGCGCAGGGCGTGGCGCACGTCGTCCAGCGTGGCCTTGGGCACGGTGGCGATCACCTCGCCGGTGTACGGGTAGGTGACCTCGATGGTGCGGTCGCGGTGGACTTTCTCGCCGGCGATGCGCAGGGCCTCGCGGTGGACGGTGCCTGGCTTCAGGATGGCTTGGCTCATGGGTGCTTGCTCCGTGTGGCTTCAGCGTGCGTGGTTCAAGGCGAGGTCGAGCGCATCGAAGTTGCGCAGCCGGCGGCCGGGGGCGATGCCTTCGACCGGGCGGTTGCAGATCAGCGGCACCTTCTGCTCGGACACACCGCCGTGCGAGCGCAGCGGCACTTCGAGGGCCGACAGGTCGTGGCGGCTGGCGGCCGTGCCGATGACGGTGCTCTGCTCGCTCACCACCACGATGTCGCCGATGCGGTCCGGCGGCAGCTCGAAGCGCTTGGCAGCTTCGGCGCGCGAGAGTACGAGTTCCATGCCCGGAATGCCCTTGATGCGTTCGATCCAGCCCGGCACGCTGGCTTCGTCGGGTGCGTACACCGTGGCGAAGGAGCCGAGCGCGCCGTGGTGCACCACGTAGGGGTCGGTGATCGGCAGGATCACGCGGGCTTTTTCAGCGCCGTACCAGCCGTCGAGCACGTCCTGCAGGTAGATCACGTTGGGCGAGCCGTCGGCACCGTGCTTGTCGTTCATGCCGTGGTCGGCCGTGAGCACGATGGTGGCGCCGAGTGCATCGAGCTGCGCGAGGTAGCCGTCCATCATTTGATAGAACGCGTTGGCGGCAGGGCTGCCCGGCGCGGCCTTGTGCTGCACGTAGTCGGTGGTCGACAGGTACATGAGGTCGGGGCGGCGCGATTCCATGAGCTTCACGCCGGCGGCGAACACGAACTCCGACAGCTCCGCGCTGTAGACCGAAGGCACGGGCATGCCGACCATGTCGAGCACGTTGTCGATGCCGTTCTCTTCCATCGTCACCTGGTCCGACTTCTCCGATGAGAAGCAGATGCCCTTCATCTTGTGGCCCAGCAGCTTGCGCAGCTTGTCTTTCGCCGTGACCACCGCGAGCTTGGCGCCCGCATCGGCAAACGCGGCCAGCACGGTGCCGGCACGCAGGTACTTGGGGTCGTTCATCATCACTTCCTGGCCCAGCTCGCGGTCGAAGAAGTAGTTGCCGCAGATGCCGTGCACCGCGGGCGGCGCGCCGGTCACGATCGACAGGTTGTTGGGGTTGGTGAACGAAGGCACGACGCAATCGGCGAGCAGGTCGGCGCCGCCTTTGCGCATGGCCTCGAGGTACGGTGCCACGCCGGCTGTAATGGCCGCGTCGAGGTACGCGGGCTCGCAGCCGTCGACGCAGACGACGACCACCGGGCGGACCATCCAGCGGTAGCTGCGGCCGTTCACTTCGAGTGAGTCGGATTTCATGAAGAGGTGCTCCTTGGCAAGTTGGGTGTGTCGGTGCGCAGGCCTCAGCGGCGGATGAACAGCGCGATGAAGGCACTGATGAGGCAGCTGGCCGCGACGATGGGGAACACCACCGAGGTGCTGCCCGAGTGGTCCAGCATCCGGCCGATCAGCGGTTCGCCCAGGCCGGCCAGCAGGTACGAGAAGAAGTTCATGACACCGGTGGCGGTGCCGGCGCGCTTGGCGCCCACGAGGTCGGGGCACAGGGCCCAGAACGACGAGGCCGGGCCGTAGACGAAGAAGCCCGCCAGGAACAGCAGCCCCAGGCCGAGGATGCTGGTGGGCAGCAGGTACATGCCCATCGAGGCGATGGCGCCCAACAGCATGTACAGCACGATGGCCTTGTAGCGCTTGGAGCCGAACACCTTGTCGGAGATCCAGCCGTTGGTGAGCGCACCGAAGGCCATGCCCACGGGCAGCGCCACCGAGATCCAGGCCGGGTCGATCATGCCGTCGGCGGCCTTGGCCCAGTCCTTGCCCAGGAAGTGCACGGGCACCCAGACGATGAGGCCGTAGCGCGCCGCGTTCTGGAAGCCGATGGCCAGCGCGGCGATCATCAGCTTGGGGTTGCTGAGCACGGCCTTGTAGCGCGACCAGGAGCTTTCCTGCGGCTCGCCGTCGGCCACGCCGGCCTTGTCGGCTTCCTGCGGGTTGTTGTTGGCCACGCCGGTGTCGGGCGACTTGAAGCCCAGGTCTTCCGGCCGTTCACGGGCGATCAGGTAGAAGGCGATGCCGCCCACCAGCATCAGCAGCACGGGGAGCCGGAAGATCCAGCGCCAATCCAGGTGCAGCACGTTGACGACGATGATCGAGGTCACGAACGACAGCACCGAGGCGCAGCCGGCGGCGAACACGTAGAAGCCGTAGACCTTGCCGCGCTCGCCCGCGCCCCACCAGTTCGACAGCAGCCGGCTGCCCGGCGCCCAGCCCAGGGCCTGGAAGTAGCCGTTGATGCCCCACGGAATGGCCAGGCTCTTGAAGCCGACCGCGAAGCTCACGACCCAGTTGGCGGCGCACGAGAGGATGGCGCCGGCGGTCATCACGCGGCGTCCGCCGAACTTGTCGCCCAGGTTGCCGTTGATGGCCTGCCCGACGGCATAGCACCACAGCAGCGAGGTCGAGGCCCAGCCGAGCATTTCCTTGGAGAGGCCGAACTCCTTCTGGATGCCGGGGATGGCGAAGCCGAAGGTCTGCCGCCCCGTGTAGAAGAAGAAGTAGCAGAACATGGCCGCCAGCAGCATCCGCCACTGCGCCTTGCGGAACGAATTGTCGAGGGGGCGGGCGTAGGTGCCCGCCTGCAGGATGGGATTGGCCGCTTGCATGGTATGTCTCCTTGTCTTGACGGGCGTGGGGCCCGTGGGGCCGGCTCGATGGCCGGCATGCTGTCTGTCTTGTCTGGCTGTCTCTGTCTTTTCTCGCTGCGCAGTCCCTGCCTGTCAGGCCAACGCCGCCGCGCCGATGAAGTTCTTGCCGCGCGCCCCGTCCATGGCGCGCGCGATCATGGCCGCCGCTTCGCTGTCCGCCACGCCATAGTCGGCAAACTCGGTCTTCACGCCAAGCCCCTGCAGGAAAGCCCGCAGTCGCTGCGTGGCGGTCGCCAGGTCGGCGCCGAACAGCAGCTGCAGCGTCCGGTCGCGGTCGGGCGAGCGGGCCCAGGCTTTCTCCAGCACGAGGGGCAGCGTGAACGAGCACGCGATGCCGTGGGCCAGGCCGTGGCGCAGCGTCATCTCGTAGGAGATGGAATGCGCCAGCGCTGTCTTGGTGTTGGAGAACGCCATGCCGGCCTTCAACGCGGCCAGCGCCATGCGCTCGCGCAGCTCGAGGTTGCCCAGGTCTTTGAGCAGCGCCGGCAGGCAGTCGAAGATGTCGCGCACGGCCGAGACGGCGAAGGTGTCGGAGACCGGGTTGGCGTTGACGTTCCAGATCGCTTCGAGCGCGTGCGAGAGCGCATCGAGCCCCGTCGACACCGTGGTGCCCGCCGGCACCGAGAGCATGAGCTCGGGGTCGACGATGGCGGCCTCGGGCCAAGTGGCGTCCAGGTGCAGCGAGTATTTCTTCTGGTTGCCGGCGTCCCAGATGGTGGCCCAGGGCGTCACCTCGCTGCCGGTGCCGGCGGTGGTCGGCACGGCGATCAGCGGCTTGACGCTGGCGGGCACGAAGGGCTTGCCGGTGGCCAGCAGCGCAACGAGCTCGTCGAACTGCCCGTTGGCCGTGCCCACCATCAGCGCCTTGGCCGTGTCGATGGCGCTGCCGCCGCCGACCGCCACGATGGCGTCGCAGGGTGCGTCCGATTGCCAGAAGGTGTTGTACAGGTCGCGCAGGTGGGCGACGTCGGGGTTGGGGCGCACATCGTCGATCACGGTGACGAGCGCGTCGCCCAGCAGCGCCTGCAGGCGATCGACCAGGCCCAGGCCGCGGGCCTCGGGGAAGGTGACGAGCGCGACGCGGCGGCCCGCCAGGAGCGAGGGCAGCCGTGCGAGGCTGCCTCGCCCGGAATGAATGGACACGGGGTTGCGGTAGGCGTGGGGCATGTTTTTGTCTCCGGTTTCTGTCTGGGCCGCAGTGTCGAAGCGGCGCATCGAGGCGTCCAATCGCATTTCGCGCGTGCACTCGGTCCAAAACCGATGGATGCCTTCGGGAAAGCCTGCATAGGCGCCGGCGCCGCATCTGAGGGAGGCTCGGCGCACGCCCCTCACGACCGCCTCATGTTTCACCAGTACTACAAGTGGATCCGCTGCTTCCACGCCGTCGCCAAGACCGGCGGCTTCACCACGGCCGCGCGCTACCTGCACATCGGCCAGCCCACCGTGACCGACCAGGTCAAGGCGCTGGAAGAGCGCTTCAACGTCGAGCTGTTTTTGCGCAGCGGACGCGCCGTGCGGCTCACGGCCGCGGGCGAGCAGCTGTATGCGATCACGCAGGGCCTGTTCGGGCAGGAAGAAGAGGCGATGCAGTTCCTGCAGCGCGCCCACAAGCTGCGCACGGGGCTGGTGCGCGTGGGCGCGGTGTCGCCGCCCATCGCGCTGGAGCTGGCGCGCAGCTTCAAGCGCAGCCACGCCGGGCTCGACCTGACGGTGTCGATCGGCTCCGAGGCCTCCACGCTCGGCGGGCTGCAGGACTTCGACATCGACGTGGGCATCCTCGTGGAACCGCCCGAGATCGAAGGCCTGCACCAGGTGCCGTACCGCGTGGAGCGCATCGTGGCCGTGGTGCCCGCGAAGCACCCGTGGGCGAAGAAGCGCACCATCGCCACGCGCGACATCGCGGGCGAGCCGGTGATCCTGCGCGAGCCCGGCTCCAAGACGCGCCACCGCGTCGAGCGCGCCTGCGCGCAGCAGGGCGTGCAGATGCACTGCGTGATGGAGATCAACAGCCGCGAGGCCATCCTGCACGCCGTGGCCAACGGCATGGGCGTGGGCTTCGTGACGCAGATCGAGTGCATTCCGCTGCCCGGCCTGAAGATGGTGGAAATCGATGACGACGAGCTGTCGATCAGCTACTCGCTGTGCTGCCTGGCGGTGCGCAAGGACCGGCCGCTGATCCGCGCGCTGTTCGAGGTGGCGCAGCAGGGCGACGACACGGCCGACTGAGCAGGGTTTCGTCGCGGGCGGCACACCCCGCGGCGGGCTTCTTCGCTATCCTGCCGTCTGGCCCCAGACGAAGGATCGACCTTGAACTTGCACCCCGCCCTCCAGGACGCCGCCGCGCGCGACTTCGGCACCCTTGCCGACCTGGTCCGCCTCCACGCCCAGCACACCCCCGAGCGCCCCGCGCTGGCCGATGCCCAGCAGACGCTGGACTACCGCGCGCTCGACGCGCTCATGGACCGCATCGCCGCCGCCCTGCAGCGCGACGGCCTGCGCGCCGGCGACGCCATCGCGGTCTGCGCCGCCTCGTCGGTGCCCTACGCCGCCGTGTTCCTGGGCGCGCTGCGCGCGGGCGTGGCGGTGGCCCCGCTGGCCCCCGGCTCGGCGCCCGCCAGCCTGGCGCGCATGATCACCGACGCCGACGCGCGCCTGCTGTTCACCGACGCCTCGGCCGCCGAGGTGGTGGGCGCCGCGCAGGCCACCGGCCTGCCGCACATCGCGCTCGACGGCTCCGATGTCGGCCGCGCGCTCGACGACTGGCTCGGGGCGCCCGGCGCGAAGCCGGAGCCCGTCGAGGTGCAGCCCGACTGGGCCTTCAACATCATCTATTCGTCGGGCACCACCGGCGAGCCCAAGGGCATCGTGCAGGGCCACGGCATGCGCTGGTCGCACATCCAGCGCGGCGCCAAGTACGAGTACGGGCCCGAGACGGTCACGCTGCTGTCGACGCCGCTGTACTCCAACACCACGCTGGTCGTGTTCTTCCCCACCCTCGCCTTCGGCGGCTGCGTGGTGCTGATGCCCAAGTTCGACGCGCTGGGCTACCTGCAGCTGGCCGTGCAGCACCGCGTGACGCACACCATGCTCGTGCCGGTGCAGTACCAACGGCTGATGGCGCACCCGCGCTTCGACGCGCATGATCTCTCGACCTTCCGCCACAAGTTCAGCACCAGCGCGCCCTTCAACGCGGCGCTCAAGGCCGACGTGCTCCAGCGCTGGCCCGGCGGGCTGGTCGAGTTCTACGGCATGACCGAGGGCGGCGGCACCTGCATCCTGGAGGCGCACCTGAACCCGACCAAGCTGCACACCGTGGGCCAGCCCGCGCCGGGCAGCGACATCCGCCTGATCGACGAGGAAGGCAACGAGCTGCCGCGCGGCGACACCGAGGTGGCCGGCGAGGTGGTGGGCCACTCGGCCGGCATGATGACCGGCTACCACCGCCAGCCCGCGAAGACGCGCGAGGCCGAGTGGTTCGACGCCACCGGCAAGCGCTTCATCCGCACCGGCGACGTGGGCCGCTTCGACGCCGACGGCTTCCTCACGCTGTTCGACCGCAAGAAGGACATGATCATCAGCGGCGGCTTCAACATCTACCCGAGCGACCTCGAAAGCGTGCTGCGCGGCCATGCGGCGGTGGCAGACGTGGCGGTGGTCGGCGTGCCGTCCGAGCAGTGGGGCGAAACGCCCGCGGCCTTCGTGGTGCGCCGGGAAGGCGATGCCACCACCGAAGAGGCGCTGCTGCAGTGGGCCAACGCGCAGGTCGGCAAGACGCAGCGGCTGGCGCGCCTGCGCTTCATCGACGAGCTGCCGCGCAGCGCGATCGGCAAGGTGCTCAAGCGCGAGCTGCGCGACCTGAGTGCCTGATCGGGTGAGCGCCGCAAGCACCGACACCGCCCCGCCCGAACACGGCGGCGGCAACGGCCTGCTGTGGGTGCTGGTGGCCGTCGCGGTCGTGTTCGCCTTCGTGCGCCCGCGCGCGCCGATGGACTGGCTGCGGCTGGTCGACTGGCAGACCGTGGGCGCGCTGGCGGGCCTGCTCGCCATCACGCAGGGCGTGGAGAAGAGCGGCATGCTGCAGGCCGCCGCGCGGCGCCTGCTGGCGCACACGCACAGCCAGCGCGGCTTGGCGATGGCGCTCACGGCCACGGCCGCGCTGCTGTCGGCGCTGGTGACCAACGACGTGAGCCTGTTCCTGCTGGTGCCGCTCACGCGCGTGCTGGCCGTGCAGGCGCACCTGCCGCTGGCGCGGCTGGTGGTGCTGCAGGCGCTGGCCGTGAACGCGGGCTCGGCGCTCACGCCCATCGGCAACCCGCAGAACCTGTACCTGTGGCACCGCTCGGGCGAGAGCTTCTTCGGCTTCATGGCCATGATGGGCCCGACCGTGGCGATCATGCTGTTCTGGCTCTTTGTGGCCGTGTGGTGGCTGGTGCCGCGCACGCCGATCGCGCTGCGCGAGGAGACCGAGACCGCGCCCGTGCAGCCGCGCCTGCTGGCGCTGGCCGGCGTGCTGTTCGTCGGCTTCGTGGTCGCGCTCGACCGCCACTGGCTGCTGCCCGGCCTGGGCGTGGTGTTCGGCGTGCTGCTGCTCACCTACCCGCGCGTGCTGCGCGGCATCGACTGGGCCTTGCTGGCGATCATCGCGCTGATGTTCGTCGACCTGCGCCAGGCCGCCGAGCTGCCCGCCATCGCGGCGCTGCTGGGCCACTGGCCGATCGGCGAGGGCTGGCGCGCCTACCTGGCGGCCATTGCGGCCTCGCAGGTCATCAGCAACGTGCCGGCGGCGATCCTGCTCGACCGCTACGTGCACGACCTGCCCGCGCTGGCGGCCGGCGTGAGCGTGGGCGGCTTCGGCTGCGTGCTGGGCTCGCTGGCCAGCCTGATCGCGCTGCGGCTGGCCAAGCTGCCGCACGGGCTGCGCGAGTTCCACCGCATCAGCATTCCGTTCCTGCTGGTGTGCGCGGCCTCGGCGCTGCTGCTGCGGCTGGGGTGATGACAGGTGGCGGGGCGGCGCGGACAATCGCTCCCGCCATGCCCACGCCCGCCCCCGTCCTCTCATTGCGCGACTACACCCCATCGCGCGGCAGCCACGCGCACGACCACTTCCAGGTGCTGCTCGGGCTCGACGGCGTGCTCGAGATCGAAGTCGAAGGCCGCGGCTCGGGCATCGGCACGGGCCAGGCCCAGGTGGTCGCGCCCGGCGACCGGCACGACTTCGAGGCCCGGCGCGGCGGCAGCGTCTGCCTCGTGCTCGACACCCCGCACGCCCCGTGGGCGCGCTGCGTCGAACAGCCGCCGGCCGACGCACCCCGGCTGCACGCGCTGGCCCGCTACCTCGCGCACTGCCTGCAGCAGCCGCAGCACGCGGCCCTCGCCCTGCAGCACGGCCCGGCGCTGCTGCTCGAGGCCTGGGGCGCCGCGCCTTCGGTCGCCGACACGCGCCGCCGCCGCATCGACTGGCCGGCCCTCGCGGCCTGGGCGCAGGCGAACTGGCACCGGCCGCTGGGCGTGGCCGACCTGGCCGAAGTCGCCTGCCTGAGCCCCAGCCAGTTCGCGCAGCGCTGCCGTGAAGAGCAGGGCCAGAGCGTCATGCTCTGGCTGCGCACGCTGCGACTGGCCCATGCGCGCGAGCTGCGGCTCGAAGGCCTGAGCGTGGCCGAGACGGCGCGCCGCACGGGCTACCGGTCGCCGTCAGCGCTCACGGCCGCCCTGCGCCGCTGACTCCGTCGTTGCGCGACGACACATCGTCGGGCCGCGACGAGCGCCGCGCGTAGCCTCGGCGTCCATGCCCGCCACCTTCTACGCCCTGCTCGCCATCGCGCTGTGGGCCACGCTCGCCACCTTCGGCACCGCGCTGTCGCACCTGCCGCCCTTCCTGCTGACTGGGCTGGCGCTGATCGTCGGCAGCGTGCCGAGCTGGCCGCTGGTGCTGCGCGACCGCCGCGCCTGGCGCGTGCCGCCGCGCACGCTGGCGCTCGGGGTGTACGGGCTCTTCGGCTTTCACTTTCTGCTGTTCATCGCGCTGCGGCATGCGCCGCCGGTGGAGGCCAACCTCGTGAACTACCTCTGGCCGCTGCTGATGGTGGTGCTGGCGCCGGTGCTGCTGCCGGGCGTGTCGCTGCGCCCGCTGCACGTGATGGCGGCGCTGCTGGGCTTCGCGGGCGCGGCCATCGCGATCCTCGGTGCGCGCGGCGGCAGCGCAGCACTTCCCGGCGCGCCCGCCACGTACTGGGGCTTCCTGCCGGCGGCCGGCTCGGCCTTCATCTGGGCCAGCTACTCGCTGTGGACGCAGCGCGTCACGCCCTTCCCGACCTCGGCCATCGGCCTGTTCGGGCTGGTGTCGGGTGCGCTCTCGCTGGCCTGCCATGCGCTGCTGGAGCCGGCGGTGGCGCTGTCGGCCAAGGACGGCCTGCTGGTCGCGCTGTGCGGCCTGGGCCCGCTGGGCGCGGCCTTCTTCGTGTGGGACATGGCGCTCAAGCGCGGCGACGCGCGGCAGATCGGCATCCTGAGCTACCTCACGCCGCTGGCCTCCACCGCGCTGCTGCTGGCCGTGACCGGCCGGGCGCTCACAGCCAGCATCGCGCTGGCGGCGGCGCTGATCATCTCGGCCGCGGTGATGGGCACGCGTGCGAAATGAGACAAATCAGGGCGATGCCCGACAGAGCTTGTCGTTTTTTGTGGCTAGAGTGGAGGCTCAGGAAAAAGGAGTCACCCCCATGGATCAGAAGAACAACAAGACCGAGGATTTCGAGATCACGCCCAAGCTGGTGTTCGACATGAACCTGGCGCTGTACCTCGACCTGGTGGCCGCGCTGGAGGGCGCGGGCGCCGTCACCTACCGGCAGATGGCGGCGCGGGTCCTGAACATCAGCATGGACGCCCGCACCGACGGCGACACCAACCTGTCGACCGTGCTCGAAGGCATCGCCCAGGGCTTCGCAGGCCACGGCGACGGCCTCTCGATCGAACTGCTGAAGGCCGCGCGCGGGCTGCGCGAGGACGATGCGATGGGCGACATTCCGATGCGGCCCACCGACGATTGAGGTTCGGGGCGCCGCGGCGCCCCTTTGGTTATTCCTCGGCGACTTGCAGCACCAGCTTGCCGAAGTTCTCCCCCGCGAACAGCTTGTTCAGCGACTCGGGGAAGGTGTCGAGGCCCTTCACGATGTCTTCCTTGCTCTTCATGCGGCCGTCCTTCAGGTAGCCGGCCATCTCGGCGATCGCGATCGGGTAACGGTCGGCGTAGTCGAACACCACGATGCCTTCCATGCGCGCACGGTTCACCAGCAGGCTCAGGTAGTTCTTCGGGCCGGCGGCCGGCATGCTGTTGGCGTTGTTGTACTGGCTGATGGCGCCGCAGATGATCACGCGGGCCTTGCGTGCCAGGCGCGCCAGCACCGCATCCAGGATGTCGCCGCCGACGTTGTCGAAATAGATGTCCACGCCCTTCGGGCAGTGGGTCTTGAGGCCTTCGCGCACCGCGCCCGCGCCGGCCTTGTAGTCGATGCAGGCGTCGAAGCCCAGCTCTTTCACCACCCAGTCGCACTTGGCGGCGCCGCCGGCGATGCCGACCACGCGGCAGCCCTTGATCTTGGCCAGCTGGCCCACGGTCTGGCCCACGGCGCCGGCCGCGCCCGAGACGACGACGGTTTCGCCTGCCTGGGGCATGCCCACGTCCATCAGGCCGAAGTAGCCGGTCATGCCGGGCATGCCCAGCACGTTGAGCCACTGGGTGATGGTGCCCACGCGCAGGTCGACCTTCACGAGGCCGTTGCGCTTGATCTGGTCCTGCGGGATCAGCATGTATTCCTGCACGCCGAGCGTGCCGTACACGGTGTCGCCCACGGCGAACTGCGGGTTCTTCGAGGCCACCACGCGGCCGATGCCGCCGGCGCGCATCACCTCGTCGATGGCCACGGGCGGGATGTAGCTCTTGGCGTCGTTGAGCCAGCCGCGCATGGCGGGGTCGAGCGACAGCGACAGCGTCTTGACCAGCACGCCGCCCTCGTCGGGCTGGGCCACGGGCTCGGTGCTGAAGCGCCAGTGCTCGCGCGTGGCCGTGCCCTCGGGGCGCTTGGCAAGACGGACCTGGTGGTTGGTGAGGGCGCTGCTCATGGTGTCTCCTTGATGGGTGAATGTGCCGGGCATCGGCGACGCAGCCGCATCGTAGTCGCGGGCCAAGACCCCGCGCGTAGCGCAGGCGACAGCCCGCGCGCCCCTCCGGGCACCCTGCTATGGAAGCAGGAGCAGCCCGTACGCCGCCGCCGTGGCGACGCCCAGCACAGCCGCCACGGCGCCGACGCGCCGCGCCCAGCCGGGCCGGTAGCTCACGAGGCCGACCACCACGAGCGCGGCGGCCGTGAGCGCGCCCAGCCACAGCACCCAGCCCATGGCGGGCCCGCGCAGCCGGAGTGCTGCGACCAGCGAGAGGAGAAGCAGCGCCGCACCGCCCAGCTGCTGCCAGGGCCGCGACGGGCCCGGCGTGCGGCCGCGCCCGTGGGCGTCTTCGTAGTGACGGTCCATCGCCAGGCTCAGCGTGACGAAGCCGCCGAGCGCCGACGCGAACAGGGCGCACACCAGCGCGAAGGTGCTCATGGGCAGCACCTCCGCGCCGGAAGCCCCGCCCTCACCGGACGACGAAGCTCAGCGTGGCGACGTGGCGCGTCTGCGTGTAGGGCTTGCCGTCCCAGCTGCCCTTGCCGTCCTTGTCGGTGTGGTTCACCTCGACCACGTACTGGCCGGGCCAGGGCGTCTGCAGCGTGACCTGGCCGGCGTCGTCCGTGGTGAACTTCTTCTCCCACTTGGGCGGGCCGAACACGACCACCTCGGTCTTGGGCAGCGGCTTGCCCGCGAGCAGCAGCGTGAAGCTGTTGCTGTTGGCGGCCTGCGGCACGAGCTCGAGCGTGTGGCGCGCGACGGTTTCGGTGCGGCCGGTGCGTGCCTGGTACAGGCTCGCCACGCCCTTGTCGCTGACGTAGGCACCCACGAGGCGCGCGTCGCCGCTGGCGTCGGCCTTGACCACGAAATGGTCGGCATGGCGCGTGGCGGGCGTCTGCTTGCCGTCGGCGGCGATGCCGCGCGGCGCGCTGACCAGCTTCAGGTGGCCGGCCTCGGTCTCGCGCAGGTCGTCGGCCCATTCGCCGAAGTAGGCCTTGGCCTCGCCGCCCGCGGCGGGCTCGAGCCAGACGAAGTGGGCGTGCGCGGCGCCCGAGAAAACGAACGCGGCTGCCGCGAGGGTGGCAAGGGAGAACAGGGGTTTCTTCATGGTCGATGCTCCAGGGTTGATTGATGGTTGAGACGGAATGGAAGGCTGCTTGTTCAGAACTTGGCGCGCAGGGTCAGGCTCACGTTGCGCGGCTCGCCCCAGAACACGCTGTCGTAGAAGCCCACGTTGCGGTAGTACTTCTTGTCGAAGACGTTGCGGATGTTCAGCTGCGCCGTGACGTTCTTGTTGATCTCGTAGCTGGCCATGAGGCTGAACACCGCGTACGCCTTCTGCGAGATGCGCGGCAGCGGGTCCTTCATGCTGAACAGCGGCGGCTGCCCATACCACGACTCGCCGTAGATGCCGCTTTGCGCCGTCATGTCGCCGCCGACCTTCAGGCCACGCCAGGCGCCACTGAAGCGGTAGGCGGTCGACAGGCGCAGCAGGTGCTTGGGCTGGTTGGGCACGGCACGCGCGCCCTTGGCGGTCTTGGCATCCAGGTACGTGTAGCCGGCGGCCACGTTCCAATCGGGCGTGATCTGGCCCGACACGTCGAACTCCAGGCCGCGCGCCGTCACGCCGTCGCCGCTGGCCACGTAGGCCTGGCCGCCGTCGGGCAGGCGAAAGCCCGCGGGCACGCTGCGGTCGAGCTCGGCCAGGTTCTTCTTCTTGACCTGGAACACGGCGGCCGACGCATTGAGCGCGCCGCCGAAGTACTCGCCCTTCAGGCCCAGCTCGGCGCTGGTGCCGGTCTCGGGCGTGAGGTACTGGTCGTTGCGGTCCTTCGAGGTCTGCGGGCGGAACAGCGTGGTGTAGCTCGCATACAGCGAGTGCTGCTTGTCCAGGTCGTAGACCGCGCCGACATACGGCGTGACCTCGTCCTTCGACTCCGACTTGCCCGTGGTGCGCGTGTACTGCTGCGCCGTGTTGTAGGCGTGCGTGTAGCTGCGGTAGTTGCTCACGCGCGCGCCGACGATCACGCTCAGCGGGTCGGTGATGCTGAAGCGGCCCGCCACGTAGCCGCCGTTGAGCTGCGTGAAGCCCACGGTCCTGGAGCCGTCGGCCAGGAAGATCGGGCGCGGGATGTTGCCGGTCCACGTGCGGTAGTCGGGAATGGCCTCGGGGTACGGGATCACCGGCGTGCCGCCCTGCGAGGTGTAGGTCTGGTTGCCGCCGTTCCATCCGGCGATGAAGGTGTGGCGCCGCCCGAACAGGCTGAAGGGGCCGGTGGCGTACAGGTCGAAGTTGTCGTTGACGTACTCGCCCTCGCCCCACACGCCGCTCCACAGCTTCATGCCCTGGCCGGTGAAGCGGTTGGGGTAGCCCGCGCCGCCGTTGGCCACGGTGGTGTTGTTGGTGCTGGTGGTGCGCGCATAGCCCAGGTGCACTTTCCAGTCGTTGTCGAAGCGGTGCTGCAGCGAGACGAAGGCCGTGTGCTGCTTGTTGGCCCAGGTGCTCCACGGCGCGCTCAGGCTGGTGTTGCGCGGCAGGTTGGCGAGCGTGCCGTCGTGGTTCCAGTAGGGAATGGCGCCCCAGGTCGCGCCCGAGGGCTTGTTGTCCTGGAAGTCGATGCCGGCGGTGAGCAAGGTGGAGCGCGTGAGGTCGGCCTCGACGATCACCATGCCCACGGTCTTGCGCTCGTGGTACAGGTCCATGTACGAGTCGCGGTCCTGCCAGGCCAGCGCGGTGCGCGCGCGGATGCGGCCGTCGGCCGTGAGCGGCACCGACAGGTCGACCTCGGCGCGCTTGTGGTTCCAGCGCCCGTAGCTGAGCGAGGCGCTGCCCTGGAACTCGCGCGTGGGGCGCTTGCGCACCGAGTTGATGGTGGCCGACGGGTCGCCCGTGCCGCCCATGAGGCCGGTGGCGCCGCGGATGACCTCGATGCGGTCGTACAGCACGGTGTCGGACAGCGGCGAATTCGGGCCGCGCGGCATGCCGTCGATCTGGAAGTTGTTGATCGAGAAGCCGCGCGCCGAGTAGTTCACGCGCTCGCTGTCGGCCTGCCCGACCATGATGCCGGTGGTCTGGCCCAGCACGTCGTCGATGCGGGCGCTGCCCAGGTCGTCCATGCGCTCGCGCGTGATCACGGTCACCGACTGCGGCGTCTCGCGGATCGACAGGTCCATGCGCGTCGCAGTGGAGGCCTGCTCGGCGGTGTAGGAGCGGCTGCCCTCGGTGCGGCCGCTGCGGTCGCCCGAGACGGTGACCTCGGACAGCGCCGCGCCGCTGGCGGCGGGCTGTTGTTGCTGCTGCGCGCTGACGACGCCGCAGCAAAGCAGGGCGACGAGGGCCACGGGAGACCGCCGGAAGCGGGCGCGTGAAAACGAATGCTGGTTCATGGCATGAAGAAAGGGGGCGGCCCGACCCGAAATGTCGGCAACGCCCGTTGGCAGGAGATGGCTAGCGACGCACCCGGCCGCGAAGGGACCGGCAGCGACCTGGCTGCGGAGAAAAAACGCGGTGCGTCAGTAGGTGCCGCGCAAGGTCACGAGCAGGTGGCGCGGGGCGCCGTAGAAGCTACTGCTGGTGCTGGTGCGGTAGCGCGTGTCGAAGACGTTGTTCAGCGCCACCGACACGGCAAGGTGCTTGTTGATCGGGTAGCGCGCCATGAGGTCGAGCGTGGTGTAGGCCTGCTGCGTGAAGCGCGCATGGCCCGAGGGGCCGAGGCCGGTGCTGTAGGTGTCGCTCTGCCAGTTCAGGCCGCCGCCCACGGTCAGGCCGTTGCCGATGCCCGCGATGCGGTAGCTGGTGAAGAGCTTCAGCAGGTTCTTCGGCACCTGCGTGTTCAGGCGCTGGCCGGCCGCGTCGCGGGCCACGCTGTGCGCAAAGCCGCCGCCGACCTGCCAGCCGGGCAGCAGCTCGCCGGCAATTTCGAATTCGTAGCCGCGCGTGGTCGTGCCCTTGGCGGCGCGGTAGGCGGCCGAGCCGTCGGGCGCGAACTCGTTGTCCAGGCGCACGGCGAGGTTGTCCTGCTTCACCTGGAACACGGCGGCGCTGAGGTTGAGGCGGTCGTTGTGGAACGCGCCCTTCACGCCCGCCTCGTAGGCGTGACCCTCGAGCGGGTCGAGGTAGGTGCCGCTGCGGTCCTTGCTGGCCTGCGGCTTGAAGATGCTGGTGTAGCTGGCGTAGGCCGACCAGTGCTTGTCGAGATCGACCACCACGCCCGCGTACGGCGTGACGACGCCCTTCTCGCTGCGCGCCGTGAAGGTGGCGGCACGCTGCAAAGGGACGCTGCGCGTCACGTCTTTCCAGTCGCTCACGCGTGCGCCGAGGATGACCGAGAGCGCATCGGTCGGCCGCAGCCGCACCGTGGCATAGGCGCCGGCCTGGCGCGTGGAAGTGTCCTGCCGGCCGGTCACGGGCTGGTGCGGTTGGGCCGGCAGGTCGCCAGTCCAGCTGTTGAAGTTCGCCAGCCACGGATCGAAGCCCGCCACGTTCCAGCCCGCGTACAGCGGCGCGTCGCTGTGTGTGCGCGAGGCGTTGTAGCCCAGCACCAGCTCGTGGCGCCGGCCGAGGAGCTCGAAGGGGCCGCTCGCGTACAGGTCGAATGCGTTCTGCACCGGCACCGCGTTCCAGCGATTCGTCCACAGGCCGAGCCCCGCACCGGTCGCGCGGTCCATGTAGCCGCGCAGCGCGTAGCCGATGACGTCGTCGTAGGCGCGGCGCGAGCGGTTGAAGGCGGCGTGCACGGCCCAGCCGTTGTCGAAGCGGTGGTCGAGCGCGGCGAAATACTGGCGCTGGTCCTGGTACGAGTGGGCCCAGCGCGCGGCGGCGCTGCGCGAGCGGCCGTAGTCGGCCTCGGTGCCGTCGCTGAAATGCAGCGGCAGGCCGGCGCGCGCCACGCCGTCGTTGTCGTGCCGCTGCAGCTCGAAGCCAGCACTGAGGCGCGTGCTGCGCGCGAGGTCGGCTTCAACGATGCCGTAGAACAGGCGCTTGTTCTCGTGGTGACGTTCGATCCACGAGTCGCCGTCCTGCACGGCCGCGACCACGCGCGCACGCACGCGGCCGTCGGCGGTGACGGGCCCGCCGATGTCGAGCTCGGCGCGCTGCCGATTCCAGGTGCCCGCGCTGAACGAGGCGCTGGCCTGCAGCGCGTTGCCCGGGCGCTTGCGCACGAGGTTGACGGTGGCCGCGGGCGTGCCCACGCCGTTGAGCAGGCCGGTGGCGCCGCGCACCACCTCGACGCGGTCGTAGAAGGCCAGGTCACCGGTCTGCAGCAGCCAGGTGCCGGCCTGCGGGATGCCGTCGACCTGGTAGTTCTCGACCTCGAAGCCGCGCGCATAGACGGCGTTGGCGTCGGTGCCGGCGTTGCCGCTTTGCACGAAGCTCAGGCCGGGCGCCTGGCGCAGCACGTCGCTGATCTGGCCCAGGCCCTGGTCGTCGATGCGCTCGCGCGTGAGCACGCTGACCGACTGCGGCGTCTCGCGAAGGCTGAGTTCGAGCCGCGTCGCGGTGCCGATCGCGCCGTCGGTGGTGTAGGAGCCGGTGCCTTCGGTGACGGTGCCGGTGTCGCGCCCGCCGGTGACCGTGACCTCGCTGAGCGCACCGCCCGCGGGCGCTTCGGCCTGCGGCTTCGGACCCGGTGCGCGCTGCGCCGCGACGCGCAGTGCGTAGCCGCCCGACGCACCGCGCACCGCTTCGAGGCCGCTGCCTTCGAGCAGCTGCAGCAGCGCCTCGCGTGCCGTGTAGCGGCCCTGCAGCGCGGGCGCGCGCTTGCCGCGCACGACCTCGGCATCGACGCCGAGCAGCAGCCCCGTGCGCACGGCGAGCGCGGTCAGTGCGCTGCTCAGCGGCTGCGCGGGCTGGTGCCACTCGAAGGCCGCATCGGCAGGCGGCGTTTGCGCGGCGGCCGGCACGGCGAGCAGCACCAGGCTCGCGAGCGCGAAGGCACGGCGCAGGCGATGCCAGCGCTGCGCGGTCTCGGTCGGGTCTGCGGGTCCTGTCATGGTGTGGTGAATCTCTTTTCACCACCTATGACAAGCGGGCACGGGAAACGGGTAGCGGCGCGCGCGGAAAAAGTTCGGCCGTCCGGTCACGGCGGCGCCGTGGTGGTCACCCGCACCAGCCACGGCGACAGCGTCGACACGCGCAAGCTCGGCAGCGCGCTGGCAAGCAGCGCGAGCGCGGCATCGCTCTGCTGGATCGGCAGCACGCCGGTGAAGCGCAGCGCGCCCAAGGCCTCGTCGTCGGCCAGCAGCAGGCCGGGCCGGTGCCGCCCGAGCTGGCGCAGCACCTCGGCCACCGGCGCGTCGTCGAACACCAGCCGGCCCTGCGGCCAGGCCAGGCCGCCGGGCGCGGCGGGCACGGTGTCGGTGGTGACGCCGCGGCGGTCGAAGCGCACCTGCTGCCCCGCCTGCACGTCGACCCAGCGGTCGTCGCCGCCGTCCAGCGGCTGCACGCGCACGCGCGATTCGGTGACGGTGACGAGCGTGTCGCTCGCCTCGCGCCGCACGGCATAGCGCGTGCCCAGCGCCTGCGCGCTGCCGTCGCGGTCGACCACGGCGAAGGGCTTGTCGCCGTGCGCGACCTCGACGAAGACCTCGCCGCGCAGCAGCTGCACGCGGCGCACGCTGCCGGAGAAATCGATGTCGATGGCCGAGTCGCTGTTCAGCGCGACGCGGCTGCCGTCCTCGAGCGTGAGGTGGCGGACCTCACCGGTGCCGGTGCGCTCATCCGCCAGCCAGGCCTGCCACGGCATCGCGGCGCCCGCCACGAGCAGGCAGGGCAGCAGCACGAGCGCGCCCAGCGCCTGGCGCGAGAGGCCCCGGCGCGCGGGTTGCGGCGCGGGGGTGTCGGGTGTCACCGACTCCCACATGCGGCGCATCTCGGCCAGGAGCCGCGCATGGCGCTCGTCGAGCGCGCACCACGCCGCGCAGGCGGCGCGCGTGGCGTCGTCCACGCTGTCGTCGGCGAGGGTCACGGCCCACAGCGCCGCCTCCTCGCGCAGGCGCTCGGCGGCCGCGTCAGGCATGGGCCGGGGCGTCGGCGCTTTCCGTCTCGGGCACGGCCGCGGCCATGCGGCCGTGGCAATGCGCCAGCACCTTCGCGAGGTACTGCTTCACGCGCGTCTCGGACACGCCCAGTTCGGCCGCGATCTCGCGGTACGAGCGCCCTTCGACGCGCGCCATCAGGAAGGCGGTGCGGCTCTTCACGTCGAGCTCGGTCGCCAGCAGCGCGAGCACCTGGCCCAGCAGCTCGCGCGCGCAGGCCTTGTCCTCGGCGCTCGGCGCGCAGGCGTCCTCGGCCATCAGGGCGACGGTGCGCAGCACCTCGGCCTCGACCTGCATGCGGCGAAAGCGATTGATCATCAAACGGCTCGCCACCACCTGCAGGAAGGCGCGTGGCTGGCGCAGCACCGGCTGCTGGGGCAGCTCGATGAGGTTGAGAAAGGTGTCGTGCGTGAGATCGGCCGCGGTGAAGCCGCAGCGCAGGCGGCCCAGCAACCAGCTGCGCAGCCAGCCCTGGTGGTCGACGTACAGCTGCCGGACTTCCGGATGGGACATGGTGAAGGGGCATCGCGGGCAGCGACGCAATTGAGAGTTATTCTCATTATAGATTTGTAAAGTTTGTCCTGTCCCCCGAAACGTCTCATTCCGCATGAGGCACCGCGCGGGCTACCCGTTTCCGCGCCTCGCACGTCTTAGCAGCATGACCCTCGCTTTCTTCCGCAGGGACGCCCGGTGACGGCGCCCGCTTCCCGTTCGCGCGCCGGCACACGCCTGCGCATCGCCGCCTTCGCGGCCCTGGCCCTGGCCGCCGCCGCGGTGGCCTACGTTTGGGCGAGTCCGCGCGACCCCGGCTGGGACACCGCCGTGCTGCGCCGCGGCGACATCGAAAACAGCGTGACCGCCATCGGCACGCTGCAGCCGCGCCGTTACGTGGACGTCGGCGCGCAGGTGTCGGGCCAGATCCTGCGGCTGCACGTGCAGCCCGGTGACGCGGTGAAGAAGGGCCAGCTGATGGTGGAGATCGACCCCAGCGTGCAGCAGGCCACGGTGGACGCCGGCCGCGCCTCGCTCGCGGGGCTGCGCGCGCAGCTGGCCGACCAGCACGCGCAGCACCGCCTGGCGCGCCAGCAGTTCGCACGCCAGCAGCAGATGGCCGCCGAGGGCGCCACGCGCGCCGAAGACGTGCAGACCGCCGAAGCCACGCTGGCCTCGGCCGCCGCGAAGATCGCGCACCTCGAAGCCCAGATCGCCCAGACCCAGGCCACGCTAAAGGCCGATGAAGCGCGCCTGGGCTACACGCGCATCTATGCGCCGATGGCCGGCAGCGTGGTCTCGGTGCAGGCGCGCGAGGGCCAGACGCTCAACGCCACCTACCAGACGCCCGACATCCTGCGCGTGGCCGACCTGTCGAGCATGACGGTGTGGACCGAGGTCTCGGAAGCCGACGTGCGCCGCGTGAAGCGCGACATGGCCGTGTACTTCACCACGCTCGGCGCCGACCGCCGCCGCTGGGAAGGCACCGTGCGCCAGGTGCTGCCCTCGCCGCCCGTGCCCGCGGGCAAGGGCGGCGGCGATGCGCCGCAGGCGCCAGCCGCCAGCAAGGTCGTGCTCTACACGGTGCTGTTCGACGTGGACAACGCCGACGGCGAGCTCATGCCGCAGATGACCGCGCAGGTGAGCTTCGTCGCCGCCTCGGCGCGCAACGTGGTGGTGGCGCCGCTGCCCGCGCTCACGGCCGTGAAGGGCCAGGCCGGGCGTTTCACCGCGCGCGTGCTCGGCCCCGACGGCCAGCCCGCGCCGCGCGAGGTGCGCATCGGCGTGCGCGACCGGCTCTCGGGCGAAGTGCTCGAAGGCCTGGCCGAGGGCGAGCGCCTCATCACCGGCGAGCGCGCGGCCGGCGGCGGCACGCGGAAGTTCCAGCTGTGAGTGCGACCGAGACGGACACGACCCCGCTGATCGCGCTGCACGACCTGCGCAAGTCCTACGGCGGCCACGACGGCGCGCCGGCCGTCGAGGTGCTGCGCGGCATCACGCTCGAGCTGCATGCGGGCGAGTTCGTCGCCATCGTCGGCAGTTCGGGCTCGGGCAAGTCGACGCTGATGAATCTGCTGGGCTGCCTCGACCGGCCGACCGGCGGGCGCTACCTGTTCGCCGGCCAGGACGTGGCCGGCATGGACGCCGACGCGCTCGCGCGATTGCGGCGCGAGGCCTTCGGCTTCGTGTTCCAGGGCTACCACCTCATCTCCACCGAGTCGGCGCAGGAGAACGTCGAGATGCCCGCCATCTACGCCGGCGCGGCGCCCGCCGAGCGCGCCTCGCGCGCACGCGGGTTGCTCACGCGGCTGGGCCTGGGCGAGCGGCTGGGCCACCGGCCGCACCAACTCTCGGGCGGCCAGCAGCAGCGCGTGTCGATCGCGCGCGCGCTCATGAACGGCGGGCGCATCGTGCTGGCCGACGAGCCCACCGGCGCGCTCGACTCGCGCAGCGGCGAAGAGGTGATAGCGCTGCTCGACGAGATGGCCGCCGCCGGCCACACCGTGATCCTCATCACGCACGACCGCGAGGTGGCGCAGCGCGCGCGCCGCGTGATCGAGATCCGCGACGGCTGCATCGTGTCGGACAGCGGGCGTGCGCCCGTCGAAGCGCCACCAGAGCCACTTCCGCTGCTCTCGGCCACGCACACAGCCGACGCCGCCGACACGCCGCGCGCCCTGCTCTCCGAACTGCACGAGGCGCTGCGCGCGGCCTGGCGCGTGATGTGGATCCACCGCTTTCGCACTGGCCTGACATTGCTGGGCATCGTGATCGGCGTGGCCTCGGTCATCGTGATGCTCGCGGTCGGCACCGGCTCGCAGGAGGCGGTGATGAAGCAGATCTCGCTGTTCGGCGCCGACAAGATGTACGTGGCCGCCATTCCCGACAGCGCGCGCGGGCGCGGCGGCAAGCTCACGCTGGCCGACGTCGACACCATCCGCCGCCTGCCCAACGTGCGCGTGGCCATGCCGTACATCGAGGGCTTCGTGGTGGCGCGGCGCGGCAACGTGGACCACCGCACCGAGGGCGGCGGTGCCACCACCGACTTCGAGCAGGCGCTGAAGTGGCCGACCGCGCGCGGCATCTTCTTCGACGAGAGCGACGAACAGAGCCTGGCCAAGGTCGCGGTGATCGGCGAGCGCGTGCAGGCCGCGCTGTTCGCCGACGGCACCGACCCGGTGGGCCAGCGCATCCTGCTGGACAACGTGCCCTTCGACGTGCTGGGCGTGCTCGCCGCCAAGGGCGCGGGCGGCGGCCAGGCCAGCGAGGACGAGCGCGTGATCGTGCCCTTCTCCACCGCCGCCGCGCGGCTGTACGGCAGCAACCATCCGACCTGGGTGGCGGTGGCCGTGCACGACGTCGACAAGGCCTCGGAGACGGCGGCCGAGATCGTCGAGGTGCTGGCCGTGCAGCGCCACGTGCGCGACGTGCAGGTGTTCAACCAGACCGAGTCGATCAAGGCGCGCGCGCAGACCCAGCGCACCATGACCGTGATGCTCGGGCTGATCGCGGCGGTGTCGCTGGTGGTCGGCGGCATCGGCGTGATGAACGTGATGCTCATGACCGTGCGCGAGCGCACGCGCGAGATCGGCATCCGCATGGCCACCGGCGCACGGCAGCGCGACATCCTGCGGCAGTTCCTCGTCGAGGCGGTGCTGGTCACCGTGACCGGCGGCGTCGCGGGCGTGGTGGGCGGTCTGCTCGTGGGCGCCGCGCTCATCGTGTGGAGCGTGCCGGTGATCTTTTCCCTCACGGCCATCGCGGGCGCCTTCGGCTGTGCCGTGCTCACCGGCCTGGTGTTCGGCTTCATGCCGGCCCGCAAGGCCGCCGCGCTCAATCCGGTCGCGGCCCTGTCTTCCGAATGACGACTGCCATGACGCGCCTTTTCTTCTCTCCCGCCGCGCTGGCCCTGGCGGCGCTGCTGCTCGCGGGCTGCGCGACGCCTTCCACCGATGCGCCTGCGCGCACGCCGACCGTCGCCGATCCGTGGTGGAGTGGCTTCGACAACACCGAGCTGCCGGCCTTCGTCGCCGCGGTCGATGCCGGCAACCCCGACGGCGATGCCGCCGAAGCGCGCCTGCGCCAGGCCGAGGCCCAGGAGCGCATCACCGGCGCCTCGGCCTGGCCCGAGCTGTCGGCCACCGCCGATGTGCAGCGCCAGGGCCGGCTCGGCGGCGATGCGAACGTGAGCGGCAACCGGCGCGCGCTCGGGCTCGATGCGCGTTACGAGGTCGACCTGTGGGGCCGCCTGCGCGCACAGCGCGACAGCGCCGGCGCCTCGCGACGCGCCAGTGCCTTCGACCGCGATGCGGTGCGGCTCGCGCTGCGCGCGGGCGCGGGTGCGGCCTGGCTCGAAGCGCTGGGCCTGCGCGAACGCACGGCCATCGCGCGGCGCAGCCTGGACGATGCCGAACGGCTGCTGCAGCTGGTCGAGGCCCGTGCGCGCGCGGGCGCGGCCTCGCCGCTCGAGCTTGCGCAGCAGCGCGGCATCGTCGCGTCGCAGCGGCGCACGGCCGCCACGCTGCACCAGCAGTCGCGCGCGGCGGACATCCGCATGGCGCGCTGGCTCGGCCAGGCCGGCAGTGAGGTGCGGATCGCGGCCACCAGCCTGCAGCAGCTCGCGCTGCCCGCGGTGGACGCCAGCCTGCCGGCCGACCTGCTGGCGCGCCGGCCCGACATCGCCCGCGCCGAGGCCGCACTGGCCGCGGCCAATGCGGACGTGGCGGCGGCGCGCGCGGCGATGTTCCCGACACTCACGCTGAGTGCCGGCCTCGCGGCCGCGGGCCCGCGCTTCGGCACGCTGTTCGACCACCCGGTGTACAGCCTGGCGGCGGCGCTCGCGGCGCCGGTCTTCGACGGCGGCCGGCGCGCCGCGGCGCGCGACCTGTCGACCGCACGGCGCGAAGAGCTGCTCGCGACCTACCGCGCCGCCACCGTGGCCGCCTTCACCGATGCGCTGACCGCGCTCGACGCCGTGGCCGCGCTCGACACGCAGCGCGCCGCGCAGGACGAAGAACTGGCACAGGCCGAGCGCGCGCGCACGCTCGCCGAATCGCGCTACCGCGCGGGCGCCGAGACGCTGCTCACGCTGCTCGACGCGCAGCGCACGCTGTTCGCCGCGCAGGACGCACGCGCGCAGTTGCTGCAGGCGCGCTTGCAAGCCAGCGTGGCGCTGTACCACGCGCTCGGCGGAGGTTGGTCCGCCGAAGCGGCCACGCGCCTCAGCCGAACCGCACGCTGATCTGCAGGCCCGGGTGTGCGTTGCGCACCGTGAGCCGACCACCGTGGGCTTCGGCGATGAGCCGGCACAGGTACATGCCCAGGCCGACACCGCCGGTGGCGCGCGCCCGCGCGCCGTCGGTGCGATAGAAGGGCTCGGTCAGGCGTTCGAGCTGCGCGTCGTCCACGCCGGGACCGAAGTCGCGCACCTCCAGCTCGGCACCGCCGTCGGCCGGCGCGCGCAAGCTCACGGTCGGCGGCTGCGGGGCACCGGCGCTGTAGCGCAGCGCGTTGTCCAGCAGGTTGCGCACCATCAGGCGCACGCGCATGCGGTCGACGGGCTGCGGCGCCAGGCCGTCCGCGAGGTCGAGCTGCACCGCTTGCGCGCCGGGCATCTCGGCCACGATCTCGCGCACCAGCGCAGCCAGGTCGACCGGCTCGCGCTGCAGCGCGGCATGCGGGCTCGCGAGGCGTTCGCTTTCGAGCAGGTCGCTGATCAGGTCGCGCATCTCGTTGAGGTCGCGCAGCAGCGCCTCGCGCTCGGCCTCGCCTTCGGGCGTGGCGGGCAGCAGCTCGGCGTTGAGCCGGGCCCGCGTGAGCGGCGAGCGCAGCTCGTGGCTCAGCGCCAGCAGCAGGCCGCGCTTGGCATCGAGCATGGCCTGGATGTCGCTGGCCATGGTGTTGACGCGCTGCGCGAGGTCGCCCAGGTCGTCGTTGCGGCGGATCGGAATGGGCTGCGTGAACTCGCCGCGACCGAAGCGCTGCGCGCCCTCGCGGATGTCGATCAGCGGACGCAGCAGCCGGCTCACCAGCGCGTAGGCCACCACCACGAGCAGCAGCAGCACGCACAGCGTGGTCCAGCCCGCCGCGCGCGGCGCGAGCTGCCACAGCCGGGGCGCCCAGCCGAAGATGACCTTGTGCCCGTCGGCCGTGGGGCGCACGAACCAGCGCTCGGTGGAGAACATCGACTCCTCGCGGTCGCGGTCGTAGAACCAGCCGCCGCGCGCGTGCATGTCGTTGCCGGGGTTCGACTCCCAGTTCACGGTGGGCCCGGTGATGCGGATCGTGATCGGCAGCCGGTCGACCAGCGCCTGCGCGCGCGCCGTGTCGGGCGGCGTGCCGAGTTCGGCAACGAGGCGGTCGGCGTAGTCCATCAGCATCGGCTGCGCGGCCTCGGCCCAGGTGCTGGAGAACGAACGCTTCATGCCGCCCACGAACACCGCGGCCATCACGAGCGCGAGCACCACGAACATCATCACGATGCGCACGCGCACCGAGCTGCGCCAGCGCTGCTGCATGTGCGCGTGCATGCGCGCGTGCCAGTGCCGGCGGCGCTCCTTGCCGGGGCACAGGCCTTCGTTGTCGGCGGGCACGGCGCCTGCGCGCCTGCGGGGAAATCTCATGAAGAAGGCTCGCCCGGCGCCACGGCCAGCGCGTAGCCGGCGTTGCGCAGCGTCTTGATGCAGTCGAGCGGCTCGAGCTTCTTGCGCAGCCGGCTCACCACGATGTCGACCGCGCGCGTGAAGAGTTCGGCCTCGTGGCCGCGCAGCCGGTTCAGGATGTCGTCGCGGCTGAACACCTTGCCGGGCTCGCCGGCCAGCAGCGCGAGCAGATCGAACTCGGTGCCGGTGAGCTCCACGCGCTCGCCGTGGCGCAGCACCTGGCGCCGGTCGAGGTCGATCGAGAGGCCGTCGAACACGCGCAGCTGGGCGTTGGCGGCGGCGGCCGCCGGCGCGCTGCGCTGGCGGCGCAGGATGGTCTGCACGCGCGCCACCAGTTCGCGCGGCTCGAAGGGCTTGGGCACGTAGTCGTCGGCGCCGAGTTCGAGGCCGACCACGCGGTCCATCACCTCGCCGCGCGCGGTGAGCATCACGATGGGGATGTCGCTTTCCTTGCGGATCTCGCGGCACAGTTCGAAGCCGTCCATCTCGGGCAGCATGACGTCGAGGATGGCCGCGTCGTAGTGCCCCGCACGCAGCTTGGCGATGCCCTCGCTCGGGCGCTTGGCGCTGTCGAGCGTGCAGCCGAAGCGTGCGAAGTAGGTGGTCAGCGGCGCGGCGAGGTGTTCGTCGTCGTCGATCAGCAGGATGCGCGGCATGGCGGGATTGTGCCTCCTGGCAAAGAGAGCGCGAATGGCAAGGCTTGCAATCAATCCGGCCGGCATCGCACCGTCCAGACCAGGCCGGCGCTGAGACCGGCGAGCAAAAGCACGTGGTAGACCACGTCGGGCACCGTGCGCGGGCCGATGCCTGCGACGATGGTGCCAAGACCGACCAGCGTGCCCAGCAGGGCAAAGCCCTGTCCGGCGATCGCCGCCGCGCGGGCATGCGCGGGGCGGCGCCAGGTTTCGAGCGCCGCGAGCACCAGCACGGTGGCGATCACGGCCTCGGCGGTGCGCGCCTGCGGATGCGCGTGGCCGGCCCCGAGCCAGCCACCGTGCACCGCCGACGCGGCGGCGAGCGTGAACGCCTCGCCCAGCATCACGGTGCGCGCGAGCGCGGGGCGCATCGAGGGACGCGAACGGGCCACGGCACTCACCACGGATCGGCGCGGCCGATGCGGCCGAGGTGGGTGGACGCAAAGCCCGTCGCGTACTTCAGGCCGAAGCCCAGCGCATGGTCGAGCCCGACGCGGGCCAGCCAGATCAGGCCCCCGGCCACCGCCCACGGCTGCGCCGCGAACACGCCCAGCGCCAGCAGCAGCACGGGCCCGATCAGCGCATGCGCGGCGTTGTACAGCGCCGCGCCGACGCGCGGCCCCGCGAGGTAGCCGAGCAGCGAGAGGTCGGGCGCGAACAGCCAGAGCGCGAACACGCCCCAGCCCATGCCGAACTGGGCATAGCCGACCAGCGCCACCGCGAGCACCACCGCGCCTTCGAAGCGCAGCACGGTGCGCACGCCGTCCATGGCCGGTGCTTCGGGTTCGCGGGACACCACGGAGGCGACGTGGTGCTGCGGCGCCCGCAGAGCGGGTCGATGCAGCGACACGAAGCGCGCCCAGCCCGGGGGCGAGCCGATTTCAGCCATGACGGTTCCAGCGGCGGCCACCGCGGTCCATGAAGTCACGCACCTTCTGTTGCTGGGCCGGGTTCAGGTGGTCGAAGAAATCGGCCGCGGCGGCGATGACCTCGGGGCTGCCGGTGCGCACCACGGCGGTCTTCTCTTCGATCAGGCGCGCGGCGCCGGCCTGGTCGAGCGTGTTGCCCGCGAACAGGGCCTTGAACTGCGAGCGCGGATCGCCCGAGCCGCCCGCACCGCGCATCGCCTGGCGCTGCGCCTGCAGCTTCTCGGCCAGCACGGTGAGCTTCTGCTTTTGTGCAGCGTCGAGCTCGAGCTTACTGCCGACACGCTCGACCATCTTGGCGCGGAACTCGGCGCTGTCGCCGCCCCAGCCGTGGCGGTGGCCGGCACAGCCGGCGATGCTGCCGGCGACGACGGCCAGGCCGGCGAATCCGAACAGGGTTCGTTTGATCCAGTGCTTCATGGGGTGCTCCTTCATGCGCCCCGGCGCGGGGCTGCTTCAGTGATGGACGAGGCGACGGCGGCGCCGCCCGGGGCGCCGCATCGTCGGCTCAGAGACGGTTGCCGCTGTCGCGCGCGGCGGCGGCACGCGCGTCGACGGGGTTCTGCATCGTCGAGATGACCTTGCTGTTCACGCGCGAGCCGGAGGTCACGTTCTGGTCGGGTGCGGCGGCGGTGCGCACGGCTTCGGCGATGACGCGGGCGCGGTCGGTCGACACGGCCACGGTCTCGGGGCCGCGCGAACCGCGCACGACGTTCTGGTCGGGGGCGGCGGCGGCACGCACGGCTTCGGCGTTGACATCGGCGCGGCTCATGGCCGACACGGGCGCGTGGACGCCCTCGTAGCTTTCAGCCTTGGCGCCGGCGGCGGCGAGCATGGCGAAGGAACCGACAGCGATGAGCTGCGCGAGGGAGAAGGACGACTTGACGATCATGATGCAGGCCTTTCTTTCAGGGGTTGGAAGAGGAGACCTGATGGTGCGCGTCAAGGCGCGGCGAGTCCTTTCACGCCCGTATCGCCGTATTTCGGTTTGTTTCGTTCGGCCCGCAACCCACCGTTTTCACGGTGCATCACGAAGACAAAGGTATGCGAAAGCGCGGGCTCAGCCCGCGAGCGCCGCGGCGGGATCGTCCGCGTCGAGCACGCCCTGCGCCCAGGGCTCGAGCTTGCCGGTGTCGGCGCGCAGCACTTCCTGCTTCACGGCGAGGATGCGCGAGGGGTGCATGGAGAAGCTGCGCAGGCCCAGGCCCAGCAGCAGGCGCGTGAAGGCGACATCGCCGGCCATCTCGCCGCACACCGACACGCCCTTGCCCTGGCGGCGACACTCGGCGATGGTGTCGGCCACGAGCTTGAGCACCGCGGGGTGCGCGGGGTCGTACAGGTGGGCGACGGCCTCGTCGGCGCGGTCGATGGCCAGCGTGTACTGGATCAGGTCGTTGGTGCCGATCGACAGGAAGTCGAAGTGCTTCAGGAAGGTCTTGAGCGTGAGCGCGGCGGCCGGAATCTCGATCATGGCGCCGAGCTTGACCGGGCCGTAGACCGCGCCGCGGTTGTCGAGTTCGGCGCGCGCGAAGTCGATGAGCGACAGCGTCTGGCGGATCTCGCTGGCGTGTGCGAGCATCGGAATGAGCAGGTGGATCTCGCCGTGCGCCGCCGCGCGCAGGATGGCGCGCAGCTGCGTGAGGAACATCGCCGGATCGGCCAGGCTCCAGCGGATGGCGCGCAGGCCGAGCGCGGGGTTCAGGTGCTCCTGCTTGCTGCCCGATTTGCCGTCCAGCGGCTTGTCGGCGCCCACGTCGATGGTGCGGATGGTGACGGGCATGCCCTGCATGCCCTCGACCGCGCGCTTGTAGGCCTGGTACTGCTCTTCCTCGTCGGGCAGGCGCGTCTGGCGCGCCGAGTTCTCGCGGCCCATGAAGAGGAATTCGCTGCGAAAGAGGCCCACGCCCACGGCGCCGGCCTTGACGGCGCCGGCCGTGTCCTCGGGCATCTCGATGTTGGCCAGCAGGTCGACGCGCTGGCCGTCGAGCGTGACGGCGGGCTTGTGGCGCAGCCGCGCGAGCCGCCCGCGCTCGAGGTCGCCCTGGCGCTGCTTGAAGCCGTACTCGGCCAGGATGATCGGCGACGGGTCGACGATCATCACGCCGGCCTCGCCGTCGATGATGACCCAGTCGTCCTGGCGCACCAGCTGGCTCGCGGAGCGCGCACCGACGATGGCCGGGATGTCCATGCTGCGCGCGACGATGGCGGTGTGCGAGGTGCGCCCGCCCACGTCGGTCACGAAGCCCGCGAACACGCTCTTCTTGAACTGCAGCATGTCGGCCGGCGAGAGGTCGTGCGCAATGAGCACCAGCGGCACGTCGAAGCCGTCGCCCGCGGTGGGGTCGTCGTCCTCGTCGTCGTGCGCGGCGGCGGCGCGCTTGCGCCGCGGCGGGCTCGGCGCGAGCACGGCGGCCGTGCCCTTCATGCGATGCAGCATGCGCTCGACCACCTGTTCGAGGTCGGCCTTGCGCTCGCGCAGGTACGGGTCTTCCATCTCGTCGAACTGGCGCGCGATGATTTCAAGCTGCGTGGTCAGCGCCCATTCGGCGTTGTACAGCCGCTCGCTGATCCAGTGCTTCACCCCGCCGCTGAGCACGTCGTCCTGCAGCAGCATCTGGTGCACCTCGAGCAGCGCCGCGAGCTCGTGCGGCGCGTCGTTCGGGCCCATCTGCGCCACGCTGGCCTGCAGCTTGGTGAGCTCGTCGGCCACCGCATTGCGCGCGGTGCGCACGCGGTCGATCTCGGTCTCGATCTCCTCGGGCTTGATGAAGTAGTGCGCCACGTCGATGCGGCTGGACACGACCAGCACCGCGCGGCCGATGGCAATGCCACGGGCGACCGGGAGACCGTGGACTGCGAAGGTCATGCGCGGGTCCTTATTCGCCTTCGCCGAACTTGTCGTCCATCAGTTGGACGATGGCGTTCATGGCTTCATCTTCCTGCGGGCCGTTGGTCTCGAGCTCGACGGTCACGCCGAGGCCGGCGGCCAGCATCATGACGCCCATGATGCTCTTGGCGTTGATGCGGCGGTCGCCGCGCGACAGCCACACCTCGCAGGGGAAGCTGCCGGCGAGCTTGGTCAGCTTGGCCGACGCGCGTGCGTGCAGGCCCAGCTTATTGCTGATGGTCACGGATTTCTTGATCACTGTGCTTTCTTTTCGCCTGGTTCTGGGGAGCCGCCACCGCCACCTGCATCACGCCGGCGGTGCCGCCCGCGAGGGCCCGCTGCACCAGGGTGTCGAGCGGTTCGTGGCGGTAGGTGACGGCGCGCAGCAGCATCGGCAGGTTGACACCGGCCACGAGCCGCGAGCGCACGCCGTCCACCAGCTTCTGCGCGACGTTGCAGGGCGTGGCGCCGAACACGTCGGCCAGCACCAGCACCTGCGAGCGCGGGGCATGCAATTGCTGCGCGAGCGTGATGCGCGCGGCGGCCAGCGTTTCCTCGGGCGACACGTTGGGCAGCACGTCGAGGGCCACGACCGCCTGTTCGCAGTCGGGGAACACATGCAGCGCGCACTGCCGCAGCGCCTGTGCGAACGGGGAGTGGGCAATGATGAGGATGCTGTTCATGCGGCTCGGAGGACGACGCGTCGATTATGCGGGGGCGCCCAAAGGAAGTAGAGACATCGAGGACACAACGCGGCAGCCGGGGAAAGCGGCCATGGCGGGCGCGTGGCCGGGATGTCGGTTTGCGCCGCGGCAACAGCTATGAAAACGATAGCTGGCCCGCGCATCGCGGCCTGTCGGCCGGCCCCTGCTCATGGCAGGCGCAGGCCCTCGAAGAAGGTCTTGGTCGCCTCGGGCGAGGACGGCCGGCCGAGCACGGTGGCCTGGTAGAGCGACACGCTGCCGTCTTTCTGCGACTGCGCAAACCAGAGCACCTGGACCGGCGCCACGCCCTGCTGCGCCGATTGCCCGTCGAGCCGCCACGGTGCGGGAACGGCCGTGGCGCGCGGCAAGGTGGCCGGCCCCTGGATCACCTGCGCGATGCCCAGCTGGCCGTGCGTGGCCGTGCGCCAGGCCGTGAGCCAGGCCTCGGCCTGCGCCGGGCTGGTCGCGGCGGCATGGGCCACGGCGAAGGTCGCGCCGCCGGCTTCGCAGCCGGTCATGTCGACCTGCACCGACTCGGCACCCAGCGGCACCGCGCGCTGGGCGCGGTCGGCCTTGCAGGGCAGCAGCGCGACCAGGCCGGCGTCGGCGATCGGCACTTCGCGCCAGTTGAAGGTGGGGCTGCAGGCGCCCAGCACGGCGGCCAGGGCCAGCACGGGCCAGGAGGGGGAAGGAAGCGAGGGCATCGGAGGACGATTATCGAGCGGCCTTCGGGGAATGAAGCGCGTGCGCCGGCGCGTTCCGGCACGCGGAACTAAAATCGCGCCGCCTCTCTCATTCAGGTGCCCATGAAAAAATACATCGCTGCCGCCGCCGTCGTGATCGCCTTGGCCGCCGGCGTGGGCGTGTACCTCGGTTCGGGCAGCACCACCGCCCCGGCCTCGACCTTCGTGCTGCTCGACGGCACCACCAAGAGCACGGCCGACCTGAAGGGCAAGGTCACGCTGGTCAACTTCTGGGCCACGAGTTGCGTGACCTGCGTGGCCGAGATGCCCAAGGTGATCTCGACCTACGACAAGTACAAGGCCCAGGGCTACGACACGCTGGCGGTGGCCATGAGCTACGACCCGCCGAGCTACGTCGTCAACTTCGCCGAAACCCGCAAGCTGCCGTTCAAGGTGGCGATCGACAACACCGGCAGCGTGGCGCAGGCCTGGGGCGACGTGAAGCTCACGCCAACCACCTTCATCGTCAACAAGAAGGGCGAGATCGTGAAGCGCTACGTGGGCGAGCCCGACTTCGCCGAGCTGCACAAGCTGATCGAAAAACTCCTGGCCGAGGCCTGACCTTCGGCCCCAGCAAAGCAAAAGGCGCTCCGAGGAGCGCCTTTTTCGTGGCGAAAGCCCTCGGCTTACTGGTTGCGGAAGCTGTCGTGGCAGGCCTTGCAGCTCGCGCCGGTCGGGCCGAACTGGGCCTTGAGGGCGTCGATGTTGCCGGCCTTGGCGGCAACCACCAGCTTGCCGGTCTCGGCGATCACCTTGTCCTGGTGCTCCTTGAACTTCGCGGCTTCCTTCCAGACTTCGGGCTTGGCCTTGCCGCCTTCGGTACCGGCGCCGAAGCCGGCCCAGGGCAGCTTGGCCATGTCGGCGACGATCTCGGCGTTGGCGGCAGCGGCGGCAGCGTCGTAGGGCGCCCGGCCGTTGGCCATGGCGCCGAGGCGGCCGAAGTGCTGGGCCATCACGAACAGCGCGCTCTGGCGGTACTTGATGGCATCTTCGGGCTTGGCAAACTGTGCCGCGGCGGGCAGGGACATCGCAGCGCAGGCGGCTGCAAGGGCGAACGAAGCAAAACGGGTCATCGTGGGTCCTTGTGTGGGGGTTTTGGGCACCGTCGAACGCGGTGCTGCAGGCAGTGTAGGGGCTGCCCGTGTCGGGCGCATAGCAACAACCCGGTGGAACGACCGGGCCGGACTTTGCTAATCTGCGCCTTCCGCAGCCTCGCGCCCCGGCGCCTTTTTCGATGACCGACACCCTCTCGGCGGCCCGCACACGCGTCTGGGACCTGCCGACCCGCCTCTTTCACTGGGCGCTCGCCTTCGCCGTGATCGGCCTGATCGTGACGGGCCTGAACGGCATCATGGAATGGCATTTCCGCCTCGGCTACACCGTGCTGGCGCTGCTGCTGTTCCGGCTGATCTGGGGGGTCGTGGGCGGGCGCTGGTCGCGCTTCGCGGCCTTCATCTATGCGCCGGGCTCGGTCATCGCCTACCTGCGCGGCAAGTCGCACCCCGACCACCTGATCGGCCACACGCCGCTGGGTGCGCTGTCGGTGTTCGCGGTGCTGGCGCTGTTGATCCTGCAGGTCGCCACCGGGCTGATGGCCGACGACGAGATTTCCGCCTCCGGGCCGCTGACCCGCTTCGTGTCGGGCGCGATGGTGAGCCTGGCGACAGGCTGGCACAAGGCGCAGGGCAAGTGGATCGTGATCGCCCTGGTGAGCCTGCATGTGCTGGCGGTGCTGTTCTATGTGCTGGTCAAGCGGCACCGGCTGGTTGGGCCGATGCTGTCGGGCGACAAGCTGGTGGTCGCCGGTGCGGCCGCCAACGGGAACGGCAATGGCAACGGCGTGGCCCCGAGCCGCGACGATGCGGTGTCGCGCACGCTGGCGCTGGTGCTGTTCGCGCTGTGCGCGGGCGTGGCGTTCTGGGTGGCGTCGTTGCGCGTATGAGCGGCTTTTCCGTCTCCCGCCCGCTGCCGCTGTCGGACACGCCGGCCGTGGTGCTGCTCACGCCCGACGAACCGCATGAAGTCGACGCCGTGCGCGCGATCTTCCGCGACTACGCAGGCTCGCTGGCCATCGACCTCGACTTCCAGGATTTCGACGGCGAATTGGCCGGACTCCCCGGCGAGTACGCCGAGCCGCGCGGCACCTTGCTGCTGGCGCTGGTCGATCCCGCCCATGTGAACGAAGACGCCGGCCGCGCCGCGCCCACGCTGAAGCGCGCCGACGGCACGCTCGCCCACGTGGCGGGCTGCTGCGCGCTGCGCCCGATCGACAGCACGGACTACGCGAACGCGGCGGAAATGAAACGGCTATATGTGCGCCCCGGGTTCCGGGGGCTCGGGCTCGGCCGGCAACTGGCCGAGGCCATCCTCGATGCGGCCCGCAGCGCAGGCTATGCCTGCGTGCTGCTCGACACCCTCGACGACATGGAGTCGGCGCGCGCTCTCTACGAAGACCTGGGCTTCGCGGAGGTGCCGCCCTACTATCACAACCCCGTCGCCGGGGCTCACTACCTCAAAGTAGATCTCTAGACCGGGCTCAGCCGCGGGCTTGCGCCAGCAGCGTGTCGGCGTCGCTCACTTCGAACTTGCCCGGGCCTTCGACGTTCAGCGTCGCGACCTTGCCGTCCTTCACGAGCATCGAGTAGCGGTTGCTGCGCAGGCCCATGCCGCGGCCGGTCAGGTCAAGCGTGAGGCCTGTGGCCTTCGCGAAGTCGGCGCTGCCGTCGGCCAGCATGCGCACCTTGGCGCCGGTCTTCTGGTCGCGCGCCCAGGCGCCCATCACGAAGGCGTCGTTCACGCTCACGCACCAGATCTCGTCCACGCCGGCGGCCTTGAAATCGTCGAAGTGCTGCACGTAGCCCGGCACGTGCTTGGCCGAGCAGGTGGGCGTGAAGGCGCCCGGCAATGCGAACAGCGCGATGGTCTTGCCCGCGGTGGCCTTGGTCACGTCGACCGGGTTCGGGCCGATGCTGCAGCCCTCGCCCTCCACTTCGGAATATTCCTGCAGGGTGGCCGAAGGAAGGGTGTCGCCGACTTTGATCATGTGAATTGCTCCTGAAAAAGAAAAACGGCCCACATTGTGGGCCGTTTCCGGATGGGTTGCCTCGAGGGCGACCGAGTGCCTGATCAGACCAGGACGGCCTTCTCGACCAGACGGGTCACGACCCAGTTCTTGGTCTTCGAGATCGGGCGGCTTTCCGTGATCTCGATGGTGTCGCCGAGGTGGTACTCGCCCTTTTCGTCATGGGCGTGGTACTTGCTCGTCTTGGCCACGATCTTGCCGTAGAGCTCGTGCTTCACACGGCGCTCGACCAGCACGGTCACGGTCTTGGCACGCTTGTCGCTGACCACCTTGCCGATCAAGGTGCGCTTGAGGGATTTTTTAGCTTCCGTCATGTTCACTCCTTACTTGGCGGCTTGGGTCTCTTGCTCTTTCTGAGCAAGAATGGTCTTGGCGCGAGCGATGTCGCGACGCGTCACGCGCAGCGTCGTGGTGTTCGACAGCTGTTGCGTGGCCTTCTGCATGCGCAGGCCGAAGTGGGCCTTCTGCAGATCCTTGATTTCGGCTTGCAGGCCTGCGACGTCCTTCGTGCGCAGGGTTGCGGCCTTCGTCAACTTGGCCGAAGCCGCGGTTTCTTTCTTCTTACGTGTTGCCATGGATGTTCTCCTCTCAGGCGCCGAGCTGGCGAGCGACGAACGTCGTGCGCAGCGGAAGCTTGGCGGCGGCCAGGCGGAACGCTTCGCGGGCGAGTTCTTCGGGCACGCCGACGATCTCGAACACGATCTTGCCAGGCTGGATTTCAGCGACGTAGTACTCGGGGTTGCCCTTACCGTTACCCATCCGCACTTCAGCGGGCTTGGTAGAGATCGGCTTGTCCGGGAACACGCGGATCCAGATACGGCCACCGCGCTTCACGTGACGCGAGATCGCGCGACGAGCGGCTTCGATCTGGCGCGCCGTGAGGCGACCGCGGTCGGTGCATTTGAGACCGAAGTCACCGAACGCAACCGAGTTACCCGTGGTTGCGATGCCGGTGTTGCGGCCCTTTTGTTCCTTGCGGAACTTTCTGCGTGCAGGTTGCAGCATGTTTTGTTACTCCGTGAGGGCCCCAGGCACTTGCGTGCCCGGGAGCGACCGATTACTCGGTCTTGGCACCGTCCGCTGCTGCAGCGGGCGCGGCTTTGCGGACGCGCTTAACGGCGGGTTTCGAGTCTGCACCGGCACCGCCGGTTGCTTCTGCGGGCTTGTCGCTGCCATCGGCCGGAGCGGTGTTGCCACCGATCGGACCACGGGCACCGGCACGGGGGCCGGGACCACGACGGTCGCCACCCGGACGGTCGCCAGGGCGACCATCACGGCGGGGACCACGCGGGCGGCGCTCTTCGTCCGGACGCGGCGTTTCGACGGCCGGCAGGTCGTTGCGACCCAGCGTGTCGCCCTTGTAGACCCAGACCTTGACGCCGATGACGCCGTAGGTGGTCTTGGCTTCCGAGGTGCCGTAGTCGATGTCGGCGCGCAGAGTGTGAAGTGGCACGCGGCCTTCGCGGTACCACTCGGTACGTGCGATTTCGATGCCGTTCAGACGGCCAGCCGACATGATCTTGATGCCCAGGGCACCCAGACGCATGGCGTTTTGCATGGCGCGCTTCATGGCGCGGCGGAACATGATCCGCTTTTCGAGCTGCTGCGTGATGCTGTCGGCGATCAGCTGCGCATCGATTTCGGGCTTGCGCACTTCTTCGATGTTGACCGCAACCGGCACGCCGAGCTGCTTGCCCAGTTCGCGCTTGAGGTTCTCGATGTCTTCGCCCTTCTTGCCGATCACGACGCCCGGACGAGCCGAGTAGATCGTGATGCGTGCGTTCTTGGCGGGACGCTCGATCATGACGCGCGACACCGAAGCGTTCTTCAGCTTCTTCTTCAGGTATTCGCGAACCTTGATGTCTTCGGCCAGCATGCCCGCGAAATCGCGGTCGCTTGCGTACCAACGGCTGGACCAGTTACGGGTGACCGCAAGGCGGAACCCGGTTGGGTGGATTTTCTGTCCCATATTTCTTCCAGGCCTTCTTAGTTGCCAACCGTCACGTACACATGGCACGTGGGCTTGCTGATGCGATTGCCGCGACCCTTGGCGCGCGCCGTGAAGCGCTTGAGCGTTGCACCTTGCTCGACGTAGATGGTCTTGACCTTCAGCTCGTCGATGTCGGCACCGTCGTTGTGCTCGGCGTTGGCAATCGCCGACTCGAGCACCTTCTTGATGATCACAGCGGCCTTCTTCTGCGTGAATTGCAGAACGTTGAGCGCTTGATCGACCTTCTTGCCGCGGATCAGGTCCGCGACCAGACGGCCCTTGTCGACCGACAGGCGGACACCGCGGAGGACTGCACGTGTTTCAGACATGGTCGTTCCTTACTTCTTCTGGACTTTTTTGTCCGCGGGGTGCCCCTTGAACGTGCGCGTGAGCGCAAATTCGCCGAGCTTGTGGCCGACCATCTGGTCGGTGATGTACACGGGCACGTGTTGCTTGCCGTTGTGCACAGCGATGGTCAGACCGATGAACTCGGGCAGAACCATCGAGCGGCGCGACCAGGTCTTGATCGGCTTCTTGTCCTTGTTCGTCACGGCCTTGTCGGCCTTGGCCACGAGGTGGTGGTCGACGAAAGGACCCTTTTTGAGAGAGCGAGTCATTGGCTATCCCTTACTTCTTGCGACGCGACACGATGAAGACCTGCGTGCGCTTGTTGTTACGGGTGCGATAGCCCTTGGTCAGATTGCCCCACGGGTCGACAGGATGGCGGCCTTCGCCAGTCTTGCCTTCGCCACCACCGTGCGGGTGGTCGACCGGGTTCATCACCACGCCGCGAACGGTCGGGCGAATACCCATGTGACGCTTCACACCGGCCTTGCCGAGCTGGCGCAGGCTGTGTTCTTCGTTGGCCACTTCACCGATGGTCGCGCGGCATTCGATGTGAATGCGACGGACTTCGCCCGAACGCATGCGGACCTGGGCGTAGACGCCTTCACGGGCCAGCAGCGTGGCCGAGGTACCGGCCGAACGTGCGATCTGCGCGCCCTTGCCGGGTTGCAGTTCGATGCAGTGGATCGTCGAACCCACGGGGATGTTGCGGATCGGCAGGGTGTTGCCGGCGCGGATCGGGGCTTCGGCGCCCGACATCAGGGTTGCACCGGCTTCCAGACCGCGCGGGGCGATGATGTAGCGGCGCTCGCCATCGGCGTAGCAGACCAGAGCGATGTGGGCGGTGCGGTTCGGATCGTACTCGATGCGTTCGACCTTGGCCGGGATGCCGTCCTTGTTGCGCACGAAGTCGACAATGCGGTAGTGGTGCTTGGCACCACCGCCACGATGGCGGATCGTGATGTGACCGTTGTTGTTACGGCCGGCCTTCTGGAACTGGGGCTCCAGCAGGGCTGCGTGAGGCGCACCCTTGTGCAGGTGGTCACGCGAAATCTTCACCGCGCCGCGTTGGCCCGGCGAAGTGGGTTTCATCTTGATGACGGCCATGATTAAGCGCCTTCCCCGACGAGGTTGAGCTCTTGACCGGCCTTCAGCGTCACATAAGCCTTGCGCACGTTGTCGCGGCGGCCGATGGACTTGCCAAAGCGCTTGGTCTTGCCCTTGGTGTTGAGCACCGACACGCCCTGGACTTCGACCTTGAACATCAGTTCAACAGCGGCCTTGATCTCGGGCTTGGTGGCGTCTTGCAGCACCTTGAAAGTGACAGCGTTCGACTTCTCGCCGACCATCGTGGCCTTTTCGGACACGATCGGTGCGACCAGCACGTTCATGAGACGGCCTTCGTCGAACTTACGTTGTGCAGGGGTGGGGTTCACGCGGCTCATGCGAACATCTCCTTGAGCTTGTCGACGGCACCCTTGGTGACCAGCACCTTCTTGTAGTGAACCAGCGACACCGGATCGGCGTAACGGGGTTCGACCACGAGGATGTTGACCAGATTGCGCGAGGCAAGGTACAGGTTTTCGTCGACTTCTTCGGCGATCACGAGCACGGACTCGAGATTCATTGCCTTGAAACGGGCTGCCAGCGGCTTCGTCTTGGGCGAATCCACGGTCAGCGAATCAACCACGGCCAGACGGCCTTCGCGAGCGAGCTGCGAGAAGATGGAGGCCATGCCGGCGCGGTACATCTTCTTGTTGATCTTCTGCGAGAAGTTTTCGTCAGGCATGTTCGGGAAGATCCGGCCGCCTCCGCGCCACAGGGGCGAGGACGTCATACCGGCGCGGGCGCGGCCCGTTCCCTTTTGCTTGAAAGGCTTCTTGGTCGAGTGCTTGACCTGTTCGCGGTCCTTCTGGGCGCGCGTGCCTTGACGGGCGTTGGCCTGGAATGCAACGACGATCTGGTGGACCAGGTCTTCGTTGTAGTCACGGCCGAACACGGTCTCGGGGGCGTCGTACTTCGACGCGGCCTGGCCTTGTTCGTTCAGGAGTTCGAGTTGCATTACTTCGCTCCTTCAGCCGCTTGCGGCTTGGCCTTGATGGCGGGACGCACGGTGACGAAGCCACCCTTCGAACCCGGGATCGCGCCCTTGATGAGCAGCAGCTGACGTGCTTCGTCGATACGGAACACGTCGAGGTTTTGCGTCGTGCGGGTGACGTCGCCGAGGTGGCCCGTCATGCGCTTGCCGGGGAACACGCGACCGGGGTCTTGTGCCATGCCGATCGAGCCGGGCACGTTGTGCGAACGGCTGTTACCGTGCGACGCGCGCTGCGAGCTCATGTTGTGACGCTTGATCGTGCCGGCGTAGCCCTTGCCGATGGTCGTGCCTTGCACGTCCACCTTCTGGCCCACGGAGAACACGCTGCTTGCCGCGATCACGCCGCCAGCCTTGTGCTGACCTGCGGTATCGGCGGTGACGCGGAATTCCTGGATGATTTCACCAGCTTCGACACCTGCCTTGGCAAGGTGGCCGGCTTGGGGCTTGGTCACGCGCGATGCTTTGCGCGAACCGAACGTCACCTGCAGGGCGACGTAGCCATCGGTCTCTTGGGACTTGATCTGGGTCACACGGTTGTTGGACACATCCACCACCGTGACAGGAACTGCGTCCCCGTCATCGGTGAAGAGACGCATCATCCCCACCTTGCGGCCCAGCAACCCGAGGGAGTTGCTCAGACTCATTTGTTTTCTCCAAAAATGGAAGACTTCCTTCGCCGCTGCCACTTCAATTGGCGACAGCGTTTGGCTGGTTTCCCGGCCTGCGAGAGAAGGTTGATAAATCTCCGCCAGAACGGCGCCCAAACGGACGCAACAAGGGCAGAGCCAGAGATTATAGCCCGCAGTCGAACCGGGGCGCAAGTGGCCCTTTTGGGGCCGGATTCAGGGGGTTCCAGCCCCGTTTCGGGTGGCTTTCGGGCCTATTTCGCGGGCAGCGAGATGATGTTGTCGCCGCCTGGCAGCGACTTGATCTCGCCATTGGCCTTCATGGCGGGCGCCGCCGCGCCGGTCTGGATCGGGATGGAAATGGCACTGGTCCGACCAGCCTGCTTGATGAACACATTCAGGTAGGCCAGACCCTCCCCCTGGCTGACCACCGTGACGGAAGTGTCGGAGCGCTGTCCCGGCGGCAGGCTCAGCGACGCGCTGCCGGACAGCGTCAGGCCCGCATCGACCGTCAGCGTCACGCTGGCGCCCGCGGGGTCGCTGACGCCGTCGAACTGCAGAACGACGACAGTCGGCTTGCCGGCCTGAGGCGCACCGCCCAGCCGGTACTGCAGCTTGACGCCGGAGTCATTGGGTTTTCTCGATGCGGTCACCCAGGGGGTGGCCGCATCCTTCGAGGTTGCAGCCGACAGCTTCGCAGTGGTGCGCGCCGGCGGCATGCCGTCGGCCAGGGCGGGCACGGGGAGCGCGGACAGTGCAAGTCCCGCCGCCAACGCGGCAGCCAAAGAGAGGCGAGTGTTCAGGATCATCGCGAGCCTTCCCTTCCTATTGAACAAGCACGCTGAGGCACAGCGGCGAAGCAGAGGAGCTCGTCATTGCGGCATCCCGCACTGCCAGAACGTACTCACCCGCACTCAGGCTGACCCGATTACCCGACCGGGCGATCTCTCCGCCCCGGAAGACGTCGAAGTCCGGCAGCGTGGCGCCCCCGACCGTGACCTGGTAGTCCCGGTTCGCCGGCGCGGTGAAGCGCAGGTAGGCAATGCTGCCGTGCTTGTTGCCGGTACCCGCCGCATTGGAGACGCAGGCACTGCTCGGCGCCGGACCAACCGTCAAGGCTCCGTACATCGGCAGCGCTCTTGGCACCCCGCCGTCGTTCGACTCGCCCGTGCCGAATGCATCGCTGGAGGTGATGCCCTGCCCAGCCAACAGGCTGTTCAGCGCCGAGGCGTTGCCAGGCGACGTCGCATTGAACGCGGCGGCGAAGGCGTGGATCGACGTGACCGGCGCGCCGCTTCGGAACTGGAAGCCAGTCAAGGTGTCGTGGATGGGCTTGAAGCCGGCTTGCCGGTTGAGGTTCCACAGGATGGCCTGGACCGACAGTTCGCGGAACCAGCCCGGGTTGCCGGTCGGGGGGCCGGCGGACAGATCCAGCCGCCCACCGTCGCCCTGCTGCGCACCCGTCGAGTCCACGTAGTTGCTCCGGTTCAGGGCGATGCCCGACCATGCATTGCCCCAGCCTTCGGAAAAAGCGAGCCGCCGGTCGAGACGATCCGTTCCGTCATGCTCGCCCCCCATCGAATCGTCGCGGCTGAACGCCGACTGGTAATAGTGCCCCCACTCATGCGCGATCACCGGTGCGTCGAACTCGTCGGTGTCGACGTTCTCCTTGCCCAGCACATAGATCTGCCGACCGCTGCTTCCGTTGTTGAAGAAGAAGGTCGTGCCGATTTGCCCTGTCGCGAGGTTGATCGACGTGGACGGCGCATTGTCGGCACTCCAGAAAACCTTCAGCACAGGAAACGCCGAAGCTGGCGCCACCGACAGCACCTTCTGCATGGAGGTGTAGATCGTGTCGAGCACGGCGAACGGCGCTGCGACGCGCGTCCCGCTGTAGCCAGAACCTCCCCAGCCGCTGTCCGCACGCAGGTCGCGCGTCAATGCCACGCTTCCCGAAGAAAAGCTCGCCGACTGCATCGAGTACAGCGCATCGCTGCGGGTGTTGTCGCGCACCGTGACATCCCAGGTCGCGCCCGGACCGGTCCGGGTCAGCTGGGCCCGGACGCGCACGGTGATGTTCGTGTTCGCCGGCACCGAGACCGCGTAATTGCCACCGTCATCCGTGGTGGTCAACGCGAGCTGCGCCGATGTGTTGGCATCGAGCACCTCCACCGTGGCGCCGCGCACAGGCTTGGCCGTGGTGCTCGCGTACAGGAGGGGCCCGTTGTTGTTTGGCACCGAGTCGTAAGTGGCTTTCCCGCTCAGGGCGACCGGGTTCAGCACGATCGGCAGGCCGATGGGAAACCCACCGCCGCCTCCGCCACCACCCCCCCCCCCACCGCAACCTGCCAGCAATGCCGCCGCGATGCACGCCGCACCGAATGCAAAAGAGAACTTCTGGCTCATCACGTGTGCTGCCCTCGTTTCAGCCCCGGCGCACTGCGTCCCGCAGGCCGGTGCGCGAGGATGCCACACTTGAGAAACAAACGTGAAGCACAAAAAAGCCCGCCTGCATTTCTGCAGGCGGGCTGTGCTCGGAATGCGACGCGAGGTCGAATTACTGCAGCTTGATCTCGACGTCGACGCCGGCCGGCAGGTCGAGCTTCATCAGCGCGTCCACGGTCTTGTCGGTGGGGTCGACGATGTCCATCAGGCGCTGGTGCGTGCGGATTTCCAGCTGGTCGCGCGACGTCTTGTTGACGTGCGGCGAACGCAGGATGTCGAAACGCTTCATGCGGGTCGGCAGGGGCACGGGGCCCTTGACGATCGCGCCGGTGCGCTTGGCGGTGTCCACGATTTCAGCGGCCGACTGGTCGATCAGCTTGTAGTCGAATGCCTTCAGGCGGATGCGGATCTTTTGCTTGGTAGCCATGGTGATTCCTTTGCGTCCGGCTTAGATGTCGAGGATCTTGGCCACGACGCCCGAACCCACGGTACGGCCGCCTTCACGGATGGCGAAGCGCAGGCCTTCTTCCATCGCGATCGGGTTGATCAGCTTCACGGTGATGCTGACGTTGTCGCCAGGCATGACCATTTCCTTGTCCGCGGGCAGCTCGATCGCGCCGGTCACGTCCGTCGTGCGGAAGTAGAACTGCGGACGGTAGTTGTTGAAGAACGGCGTGTGACGGCCACCTTCGTCCTTGGACAGGACATACACCTCGGCGGTGAAGTGCACGTGCGGCTTGATCGAGCCGGGCTTGCACAGCACTTGGCCGCGCTCGACTTCTTCGCGCTTCGTGCCGCGCAGCAGCACGCCGACGTTGTCGCCAGCTTGACCCTGGTCCAGCAGCTTGCGGAACATTTCCACGCCGGTGCAGGTGGTCTTGACGGTGGGGCGGATACCGACGATTTCGATTTCTTCGCCGACCTTGATCACGCCGCGCTCGACAGCGCCGGTCACCACGGTGCCGCGACCCGAGATCGAGAACACGTCTTCCACGGGCATCAGGAACGTGCCGTCCACAGCGCGCTCGGGCGTGGGGATGTACGTGTCCAGGGCTTCAGCCAGCTTCATGATGGCGCCTTCGCCCAGATCGCCCTTGTCGCCTTCCAGGGCGAGCTTGGCCGAGCCGTGGATGATGGGGGTGTCGTCGCCGGGGAATTCGTACTTGTCGAGGAGCTCGCGAACTTCCATTTCGACCAGCTCGAGCAGTTCCTTGTCGTCGACCATGTCGCACTTGTTCAGGAACACGATGATGTAGCCCACGCCCACCTGGCGAGCCAGCAGGATGTGTTCACGGGTCTGGGGCATCGGGCCGTCAGCGGCCGAGCACACCAGGATGGCGCCGTCCATCTGGGCAGCGCCGGTGATCATGTTCTTCACGTAGTCGGCGTGACCGGGGCAGTCGACGTGTGCGTAGTGGCGGTTGGCCGTTTCGTACTCGACGTGCGCGGTGTTGATCGTGATGCCGCGGGCCTTTTCTTCAGGCGCTGCGTCGATCTGGTCGTAAGCCTTGGCTTCGCCGCCGAACTTGGCCGACAGCACGGTGGCGATCGCAGCCGTCAGCGTGGTCTTGCCGTGGTCAACGTGACCGATCGTGCCCACGTTCACGTGCGGCTTGGTGCGGGTGAATTTACCTTTTGCCATTTTTCAATCCTTGAAAGAGCATGTCCCGTGTGTTGGTTTTATGTCTGCATCCGATTGCTGGTTCGCCCCGCACGGGAACAGGGCGGCACCGGATCGCAGACAAGAAGGGCCGCGCACTGCGCGGCCCCACATTCTGGAAACTTACTTCGAGCGAGCGGCCACGATGGCTTCGGCGACGTTACGGGGAGCTTCAGCGTAGTGCTTGAACTCCATCGTGTACGTGGCGCGGCCTTGCGTGGCCGAGCGCAGCGTCGTCGAGTAGCCGAACATTTCCGACAGCGGGACTTCAGCCTTGATGAGCTTGCCGCCACCGATCATGTCGTCCATGCCCTGCACCATGCCGCGACGGCTGGACAGGTCGCCCATCACGTTGCCGGCGTAGTCTTCAGGCGTTTCGACTTCCACGGCCATCATCGGCTCGAGGATGACCGGGCTGGCCTTGCGGGCGCCTTCCTTGAAGCCGAAGATCGCGGCCATCTTGAACGCCATTTCGTTCGAGTCCACGTCGTGGTACGAACCGAAGTGCAGCGTGACCTTGACGTCGACGACGGGGTAGCCCGCCAGCACGCCTTGCGTCAGTGCTTCCACAACGCCCTTTTCCACGGCGGGGATGTATTCGCGAGGAACCACACCGCCCTTGATGGCGTCGACGAACTCGAAGCCCTTGCCGGCTTCCTGCGGCTCGATCTTCAGGATGACGTGACCGTACTGGCCCTTACCACCCGACTGGCGAACGAACTTGCCTTCGGCTTCTTCGACGGTCTTGCGGATCGTTTCGCGGTAAGCCACTTGCGGCTTGCCCACGTTGGCTTCCACGCCGAATTCGCGCTTCATGCGGTCCACGATGATTTCGAGGTGCAGTTCGCCCATGCCGGAGATGATGGTCTGGCCGGATTCTTCGTCGGTGCGCACGCGGAACGACGGATCTTCCGAAGCCAGGCGCTGCAGGGCGATGCCCATCTTTTCCTGGTCGGCCTTGGTCTTGGGCTCGACGGCCTGCGAGATCACGGGCTCGGGGAATTCCATGCGCTCCAGCGTGATCATGGCGTTCGGGTCGCACAGGGTTTCGCCCGTGGTGACGTCCTTCAGGCCCACGCAAGCGGCGATGTCGCCGGCACGGATTTCTTCGATTTCGAGACGTTCGTTGGCGTGCATCTGCACGATACGGCCGATACGTTCTTTCTTGCCCTTGACCGGGTTGTAGACGGTGTCGCCCTTGCTCAGAACGCCCGAGTACACGCGCACGAAGGTCAGCTGGCCGACGTACGGGTCGGTCATGAGCTTGAATGCCAGCGCCGAGAACTTCTCGCCGTCGTCGGCCTTGCGGGTCACGTCTTGCTCGTCGTCGTCCGTGCCGTGCACCGGAGGAATGTCCAGCGGCGAAGGCATCAGTTCGATCACGGCGTCGAGCATGCGCTGCACGCCCTTGTTCTTGAACGCGCTGCCGCACAGCATCGGCTGGATTTCGCCGGCGATCGTGCGCGTGCGCAGACCGTGGGTGATTTCCTCGAGCGTCAGGTCACCTTCTTCAAGGTACTTGTTCATCAGCTCTTCCGACGCTTCGGCCGCGCTTTCGACCATCTTCTCGCGCCATTCCTTGGCCAGCTCGACCAGCTCGGCGGGGATCTCGCGCGTTTCGAACTTCATGCCTTGCGAGGCTTCGTCCCAGAAGATCGCCTTCATCAGACGCAGGTCGACCACGCCCTGGAACTTGTCTTCGGCACCGATCGGAATCACGATCGGCACGGGGTTGGCCTTCAGGCGGTCGACCATCATCTGGCGAACGCGGAAGAAGTTGGCGCCGATGCGGTCCATCTTGTTGACGAACGCCAGACGCGGCACCTTGTACTTGTTGGCCTGGCGCCAGACGGTTTCCGATTGGGGCTGCACGCCGCCGACCGAGTCGTACACCATGACGGCGCCGTCCAGCACGCGCATCGAGCGCTCGACTTCAATGGTGAAGTCCACGTGGCCGGGGGTGTCGATGATGTTGATGCGGTGCTCGGGCAGCGAGTGGTCCATGCCCTTCCAGAAGCAGGTCACGGCAGCCGAGGTGATCGTGATGCCACGCTCTTGTTCCTGCTCCATCCAGTCGGTCGTTGCCGCGCCATCGTGCACTTCGCCGAGCTTGTGGGTCACGCCCGTGTAGAACAGGATACGTTCGGTGGTGGTGGTCTTGCCGGCGTCGATGTGCGCGGAGATACCGATGTTGCGGTAGCGCTCGATGGGGGTCTTGCGGGACATGATGTACTTTCGGGTTTAAATGCGTTGAGCGCTGGGCGTCGAGCACGGGCGATTTCGCCCGGTACTCAACCCCCAACGCTCAAGAGACGTGTGTTTTTTAGAAGCGGAAGTGGCTGAAGGCGCGATTGGCTTCTGCCATGCGGTGCACTTCGTCGCGCTTCTTCATGGCACCGCCACGGCCTTCCGTGGCTTCCATCAGTTCGTTGGCCAGACGCAGGGCCATCGACTTCTCACCGCGCTTGCGGGCAGCTTCCTTGATCCAGCGCATCGACAGGGCGAGGCGACGGACAGGGCGGACTTCGACCGGCACCTGGTAGTTCGCACCACCGACGCGGCGCGACTTCACTTCGACCATCGGCTTCACGTTGTTGATGGCAACGGTGAACGCTTCGAGGGGGTCCTTGTCCGGGTTCTTCTTCTCGATGAAGTCGAGGGCACCGTAGATGATGCGCTCGGCAACAGCCTTCTTGCCGCCTTCCATGATCACGTTCATGAATTTGGACAGCTCGACATTGCCGTACTTGGGATCCGGCAGGATTTCACGTTTGGGGACTTCGCGACGACGTGGCATTTTTCTAACCTCTTTGCTTCAGTTGGCATCGTTTCCGATACCGCGAGAGCCAGTCAGGACTCTCACTTACTCGACCCGACATTGGGTCACTTCGTTCGACAAGCCCGCCAAGGCCATCGAACACCGCTTGTTTTCTGACAGGAAGGCTTAAGCCTTCTTGGGACGCTTCGCGCCGTACTTGGAACGCGACTGCTTGCGGTCTTTCACGCCTTGCAGGTCCAGCGAACCGCGCACGATGTGGTAACGCACACCGGGCAAGTCCTTGACACGACCGCCGCGAACCAGCACGACGCTGTGTTCTTGCAGGTTGTGGCCTTCGCCGCCGATGTAGGAGATGACTTCGAAGCCATTGGTCAGACGGACCTTGGCGACTTTACGAAGCGCCGAGTTGGGCTTCTTGGGCGTCGTGGTGTAGACGCGGGTGCAGACACCGCGACGTTGCGGCGAGTTCTGCATGGCAGGGCTCTTCGAATTGATCTTTTCGACCGTTCGACCCTGACGCACCAGTTGATTGATGGTTGGCATGAATGAATTAGTCCCAAAACAACCCGACTTTGGTAGTGAAACCGCCCTTGGTCGTGACTCAAGGAAGCCGGGAATAACGAAAACGTGAAACCCTTCGGAAAATTCCGAAAAGCCCACGAGTATAGCAGGCAGGTCTGAAATGGCAATGTCAGGCGCCTGGAGCGCCCGCCACCACCTGTTTCAAGGCCCTTGTTTCCCGCCTCTTACTTGATCCAGAGACGCACGGCGTCCCAGGCGCGGCCGAAGACGCCGGCCTGCTCGACCGGCTCCAGGGCGACCAGCGGCACGTCGGCCAGGGGCTGGTCGTCCAGCGTGACCTTGAGCGAGCCGACAGCCTGGTACTTGGTGAACGGCGCGACCAGCGGATCGGGGCGCGACACCTGCGTCTTGATCTTGCTGGCGGAACCGGTCGGCACGGCGACCACGATGGCCTCGGGGCGGCCCAGCTTCAGCACATTGGCCTTGCCCTTCCAGACGGCGGGCGTGGCGGCCGGCTGGCCGGCGTCGAACAGGCGCACGGCGTCGTAGGCCGTGTAACCCCAGTTCAGCAACTTCTGCGACTCGTTGGCGCGCACGGCTTCGCTGCTGGCACCCAGCACGATCGACAGCAGGCGGCGGCCGCCGGTCAGGTTCGGGAAGTCGCGCTTGGCGGTGGCGATCATGCAGTAGCCGGCGGCGTCGGTGTGGCCGGTCTTCAGGCCGTCGACCGTCGGGTCGCGGAACAGCAGCAGGTTGCGGTTGGTGTCGTTGGTGGACGGGGTGCCCGGGTAGCGGTACTTCTTGATGGCGTAGTACTTGGCTTCCTCGGGGAAGTCGCGCACCAGGCGCGTGGCCAGGATGCTCAGGTCGCGCGCCGTGGTCGTGTGGCCGGGCGCCGTGAGGCCTTCGGGGTTCTTGTAGGTGGTGTTCTTCATGCCCAGCACCTTGGCCTGGGCGTTCATCATCTCGACGAAGTGCTCCACCGTGCCGCCCACGCCTTCGGCCAACGCGACCGTGGCGTCGTTGCCCGACTGCACGATCACGCCCTTGATCAGGTCTTCCACCGGCACCTGCATCTTGGGGTCGATGAACATGCGCGAACCGGGCATCTTCCAGGCGCGCGGGCTCACCGGCAGGGTCTGGGTCAGCGTGATCTTCTTGGCGCGCAGCGCATCGAACGCGACGTACGCGGTCATCAGCTTGGTGAGCGAGGCCGGCTCGACGGGGCTGTCGATGTCCTTCTGCGCCAAGATCTGGTTCGCGGTCACGTCCAGCAGCAGGTAGCTGCGCGCAGCGATTTCAGGCGGGGCCGGCATCTGGGCGGCGGCGATCACGCCAACCGAGGCAGCAGCGGTCAGCACCAGTGCGCGAAGCGCAGTGAAAAAACGATTCATGGAGAGTGTGGGAAGAGGCGAAAACAAGCCTGAAAGGCTTTCATTCGGTGCCCGCGCGCAGATGGCGGGCGACCAAGCTTTTGAGCAGCGGCAATTGTCCGTGAAAGAAATGGCCGCCCCCGGGAATAACCGTGACAGGGAGTGACTGGGGACGCGCCCAGTCCATCACGGCGGCGAGAGGCACGGTGTCGTCGGCTTCGCCATGGACCACCAGCGCGCGCTCGTGCGCTTCGGCCGGCAGCGTGGCCACCGAGAAGCGCGAGGCGGCCGTGCCCACCAGCACCAGCTGCCGCACGTCGCGTGCGGCCCAGAGCTTCTCGGCCGCGCAGCTGGCCACGAAGGCACCGAAGGAAAAGCCGGCAATGGCCAATTGGCCTTCGGGCGCGAGCTGGCCGACGACATGCAGCATGTCCTCGAGCTCGCCGCGCCCTTCATCGTGAGCGCCTTCGCTGGCGCCGACGCCGCGGAAGTTGAAGCGCACGGCCGTCCAGCCGCAGGACACGAAGGCGCGGGCCAGGGTCTGCACGACCTTGTTGTCCATCGTGCCGCCGAACAGCGGGTGCGGATGGGCGATCACTGCGATGCCGCGCGCGTCGCCCGCTGGCAAATCGCGCTGCACCTCGATCACGCCCGCGGCGCCCTGGAGGCTGATTTTTTCGGTCTGGGAGTTCATGGCGCTGGGGTTGGCTGGGCCGGCGATGCCGGCAACGTGCACGGTACGAGCACGGGGTCCGCGGGAAAGTTCAGCGGCCGACGTCGGGCGGCAGCAGCAGCCGCTCGACGACCTGGCCGTTCTTCAGGTGCGACTCGACGATCTCGTCGATGTCCTCGGCGTCCACGAAGGTGTACCAGACCGCCTCCGGATAGACCACCGCGACGGGCCCACCCGCGCAGCGGTCGAGGCAGCCGGCCTTGTTGACACGCACCTTGCCGGGCCCGGCGAGCCCCTGCTCCTTCACCTTGGCCTTGCAGCGATCGAAGCCTTCCTGCGCGTTGTGCAGGGCGCAGGAGTCTTCGCCATTCTTGCGTTCATTCAGGCAGAAGAAGATGTGGCGGCCGTAGTAGCCGGACGGCGCGGCGGGAGTGGTGCTGGGCATCGACCGATTTTATGAGCGTGCGTGCTCAGGCCGAGGGCGGCGCCTCGACAGCGCGGCCACCACGTACACCAGCACCGCGAAGGGCCAGCCCCAGCCCAGCCACTGGGCCAGGCCGTGGAAGCGGATGAAGCGGCCCTGCTCCCAGGTGGCCAGGGTCTGTGCAAAGTAGGCGCTCTCGGGCGCCTGGTTCAGCAGGCTCAGCTGGAGCACGAGCCCCATGAGCAGCAGCGCGCCGCACAGCCGGCGCGGCGCAAAGAGCAGCAGCACGCCCGCGAACACCGCCGCGGCCAGCCCGACCTGCACCGGCAGATCGAGCCAGGCCCACGCATGCTCGGGGCCATAGCTCATGGCCGCCGACAGCGCCGAGGCCGCGACGCCCGCGAGCAGGATGAGCGGCAGCAGCACCGCGCGCTGCACCACGTTGCGTGCCACCAGATAGCCCAGCAGGCACGGCACCAGCGCGCCGAGCATCACGCACAGCAGCTCCACGGCCGGCACCAACGGTTCCAGCTCGAACTGGCGCACCGGCAGCCAGTCGATGAAGGGCGTGTCGAGCAGCCACTCGGAAATCGTCGTCTCCAGCCGTTCGAACACCTGGCCGAGGCCGAAGGTGACGGCGGCAGGGAACAGCAGCGCAAAGGGCCAGAGCGCGAGCAGCACGAGACCGCCGCGCGCGTCCTCGACGAACCATTGCGAGCGCACGCGGCTCCAGTGGGCGATCGCACCGAGCCGCTCCAGCGCCGCGGCCAGCACCGCGCCGAGCACCGTGCCGGCGGTGTTCAGCCCCAGGTCGACATTGGAAGGAATGCGCGCCGGCAGATAGCTCTGCAGCGTCTCCATGGCAAAGGCAATCGCCGCGCCCGCCACCGTGGCGCGCAACAGCGCACGCCACACACTGTGACTGCTGCCCGTGCGCAGCACGCTCAGCGCACACAGAAAACCGAAGGGCACGTAGCCCGCCACATTCACCCCGAAGTCGAAACCCGTCCAGTACTTGGGCCAGGGCGCCGACAGGTAGGCCCAGGGCGCGATCCCCTGGTCACGCCAGTCGGCGAAGGGGTACAGGCTGGCATAGACGATCAGCGCCGCATAGGCCAGCGCCAGGGGGAGCGCGGCAGACTTGTGCGGCATGTCTACCGTCGACACGGGCTCAGAAGGGCTTCACCACCACCAGGATCACGATGCCCAGCAGCAGCAGCACGGGCAACTCGTTGAACCAGCGGTACCAGCGGTCGCTGCGACGGTTGCCGCCCGCCGCAAAACGGCGCAGCAGCACGCCGCAGCCATGGTGGTAGCCGATGGCCACCAGCACCAGGGCGAGCTTGGCGTGCATCCAGCCGTTGCCGGGGCCGCGCCCGATGCCGTAGCCCAGCCAGAGCCAGGCGCCGAACACCAGCGCCGGCACCGCCAGGAAGGTCGTGAACCGCAGCAGCTTGCGCGCCATCAGCAGCAGGCGCTCACGCTCCGCGACCGACTCGGGGGGCACCATCGCCAGATTGACGAAGATCCGCGGCAGATAGAACAGCCCGGCAAACCAGCTGGCAATGAAAACAATGTGAAGAGATTTGACCCAGAGCATGGCGGCAGTTTAGTGGTGGCTGCACACTGACCCCTCTTCGGGGCCCTTTACCAAGGTTTCGGGCAAAAAAAAGCCCGACGTCTTCACGTCGGGCTGGGAAGCCCTTTTGCTGTCACACATCAAGGCACCCGCTCAGGGAGGAAAAGCGGGGAGCGGCAAGCCGCCCGCTTCAGAATTTAACAAAGACGAAACAAGGTTTCAAGCGATTGAGGCAGTTTCTTTGACTTTTACAACAAAAATCTAGAACTTAAGTTCTATTAATTCCCGTAGTTGTCAGACAACTTGCCTCCAGCAGCGCTGGGCTGCGATTTCGCGCTTCAGGCACAATTTTAGATATATGACGTCACCATTTTCCCCGCTCGCGATGTTCCCCGCCGGCCGCCCGCGACGGCTGCGCCGCGATGCCTTCACCCGCAACCTCGTGCGCGAGCATGCGCTGACGACGAACGACCTGATCTACCCGGTGTTCGTGCAGGAAGGCGAGAAGCGCCGCGACGCCGTGCCCTCGATGCCCGGCGTGGACCGCCTGAGCCTGGACCTGCTGCTGCCCGTGGCCGAGCAGTGCGTGCAGGCCGGCATTCCGGTGATGGCGCTGTTCCCGGTGATCGACGCCAGCCTCAAGACACCCGCGGGCGACGAGGCCTTCAACCCCGACGGACTGATTCCCCGCGTGGTGGCCGCGCTCAAGGCGCGCTTCCCTGAACTGGGCGTGATGACCGACGTGGCGCTCGACCCCTACACCAGCCACGGCCAGGACGGCCTGCTCGACGACACCGGCTACATCCTCAACGACGCGACCGTTGAAGTGCTTGTGAAGCAGGCACTCACACAATCGCAAGCTGGCGTCGATATTGTGGCACCGAGCGACATGATGGACGGCCGCATCGGCGCGATCCGCACCGCGCTCGAAGCCCGCGGCGACATCCACACGCGCATCATGGCCTACAGCGCCAAGTACGCCAGCGCCTTCTACGGCCCCTTCCGCGACGCCGTCGGCTCGTCCGCCACGCTCGGCAAGAGCAACAAGAAGGTCTACCAGATGGACCCCGGCAACAGCGACGAGGCCCTGCGCGAGGTCGCCATCGACATCGCCGAAGGCGCCGACATGGTCATGGTGAAGCCCGGCATGCCCTACCTGGACATCGTGCGTCGCGTGAAGGACGAGTTCCGCGTGCCGACCTTCGCCTACCAGGTGAGCGGCGAGTACGCCATGCTGAAGGCCGCGGCCCAGAACGGCTGGCTCGACCACGACGCCGTGGTGCTCGAAAGCCTGCTGGCCTTCAAGCGCGCCGGCGCCGACGGCGTGCTGACCTACTTCGCGCTTGACGCCGCCCGGTTGCTACAAAAATAATAGCTACTGCGGCATGCCTGCCGCACCTCCACGGCACTTCTGGCGTGGAAGAAGAACCACCGGGGGCGAGTGTCCATGCGCATCTTCGAAATCAGCCGCTCGCAGGTCAGCGAGCACGCCTCGCTGGCGCCGCTGGCCGTGCCGGGCGCCTGCGCCGCCGCCAGCTACCTCTGGATTTCGCTGACGCGCGACGAATTCCGCGCCGCCCAGCCCGAGGTGCAGCAGATCCTGCAGACGCTGTGCCAGACCCAGCTGGTCGACCTGCACGTGGCCGACCTGCTCAACGACCAGCTGCCCTCGCACTACGACTACACCTCGCTGTACGACGTGCTGGTGTTCCGCCGCCTGGCCACGGGCAACGGCCAGGACAGCGCTGAACCCTCACCCTCACTGCCGCAACGCCCGTCGCGCGGCGGCCCGCCGGTGCTGCGCCGCATCGACACCCGCCCGGTCGGCTTCGCGGTGTTCGACCGCGTGCTGCTCTCGGTGCACCCCGAGGACGGCACGGTGCGCGACGCCTTCGCCGCCCGGCTGCTGGCGGCCGCCTCGTCCGACGACCGCGGCACGCCGGCGCTCGACGTGCGTGCCACCTCGGCCCGCCTGCCGGCGAGCCCCGCCGACCTGATGCTGCGCATCGTCAACCTGATCGTCGACGGCTACCTCGACATGCGGCGCGAGCTCACGAAGCAGCTCGACCACTGGCAGACCGAGCTCATCGACCCGCGCAGCCGCTTCACCAACTGGAGCGCACTGATGGAGGCGCGCCAGTCGCTGCACCGGCTGGACGAGATCTGCGAAGACCAGCGCGCCGCCATGCAGGACTGGATCGATTCGCTCGAAACCCTGCCCATGCCGCAGGGCGAGACCGCGCAGCGCGAGCGCGACCTGATCATGGTGCGCAGCCGCGACGTGCTGGAGCACATCCAGCGCGTGGTGCACCACGTGCACCGGCTCGAGCAGAACGCCGAGACGGCCGTGCAGATGCACTTCAGCGTCCAGGGCCACCGGGCCAACGACATCATGCGGGTGCTGACCGTGCTCACCGCCATCTTCCTGCCGCTGAACCTCATCGCCGGCATCTTCGGCATGAACTTCGAGTTCATCCCGCTGGTGCACAAGGCGGACGGCTTCTGGATCGCGATGTCGGCGATGCTGGTCATCGCAGTGCTGCTGGTCCTGATCTTCTGGCGCAAGCGCTACCTCGCCCGCACGCGCTGAACGCCCTCCACGCTCCCAAGCGCCCATGAAAAAAGCCACGCAGATGCGTGGCTTTTTGATGTCAGCTCGGGCCGCCCCGGAAGGCGGCTGGCTTCGCGGCCAATTACTTGGCGACGGCGCCCGAACCTTGCTGGGCTTGAACGCGTGCGTCCATCGGGTTCACCATGGTCGAGATGACCTTGCTGTTGACGCGCGAACCCGAGGTCACGTTCTGGTCGGGAGCGTAGGCCGTGCGGATGGCTTCGGCTTCGACGATCGAACGGTCCTTCGACACGGCCACGGTTTCCGCGCCGCGCGAACCGCGCACGACGTTCTGGTTCGGGGCTGCGGCGGTGCGCTGGGCTTCGGCGTTGACTTCGTCGCGGCTCTTGGACGAGATCACTTGGGTCACGCCTTGGTACGTCTCGGCTTGGGCGCCGGTGGCGGCCAGGAGGGTCAGGGCGGCGGCTGCGAAAATGTGCGAGGTCTTCATGTCTGTTCCTTGTGTTCGGCTAGATGGGATGTCCACCAGGCTTGCACGTTGGCTCGCCTGTGCGGCGAGTGTCAGCCGGAATTCCTTCGGGAAAACACTCGGTTCAGAGACACGGTGTTTCCTGTAGCGAAACAATCAGTCAACAAAGTCGTGCACGCAAAAAAACCGGGCACAAGGCGTCTGACTGCTTCCGGCTTACACCAGAACCCCGCGCCGGTCCTATCCGGCAAAACCCCCGAGAATCGGCACACCGCGCTCCCTCGCGAAAAACAACGGGTTTCACTGACATGGACAGTCTCGATCTGATCAAAACCTTCCGGGAAGTCGCCTCGCACGGCAGCTTCTCCCAGGCCGCCAAGCGGCTCGACATGTCGAAGGCCACGGTCAGCAAGTACGTCGCCGAACTCGAGACCCGCTTCGGCGTGCGCCTGCTCAACCGCTCCACGCGTTCCGTCAGCCTCACCGACGCCGGCCAGCTGCTGCTCGAACGCAGCACGCCGATGCTCGAGATGGTCGAGCTCACCCAGGCCGAACTGCAGGAGCGCGCCAGCCAGCCCGGTGGCCGGCTGCGCATCTCGGCGCCGCACGGCATGGGCAACGGCGAGTTTCCCGACCTGCTGGCCGACTTCATGCGCCACTACCCCGACGTGAGCATCAGCCTGCAGCTGACCAACCGCACCGTCGACCTCGCCGAGGAAGGCATCGACGTCGACATCCGCAGCGGCCCGGTGGAAGACGCCAACCTCATCGTGCGCAAGCTGCGGCTCATCCACATGGTGGTCTGCGCCTCGCCGGTCTACTGGAAGAAGCACGGCAAGCCCGCGCACCCGCAGGAACTCGCCCATCACGAGGCGCTGACCCATTCGCTGCTGGGCACGCAGCCCGCGTGGCGCTTCGATGACAACGGCCTGCCGCTGGACGTGCAAGTCAAGAGCCGCATGGACTGCACCGAAGGCGCGCCGCTGATCCGCGTCGCGATGCGCGGCTTCGGCGTGATCTACCTGCCCTCGCTGCTCGTGCAGTCGCACATCGACAGCGGCGAGCTGGTGCCGGTGCTCGAAGGCTATGCGCGCAAGGACATGTGGCTGTCGGCCGCCTACCTGCAACGGCGCCACAACAGCGCGGCGCTGCGCGCGCTGCTCGACTTCCTGCAGACGCGGGTCGGCGCCAAGAAATAGAAATGAAAAAGCCCGGCACTGCCGGGCTTTTTTCTTGGGACGTGCCGGATCAGCCGACGTGCTTGGCAAAGAAGGCCAGCACGCGTTCACGCGCCGGCTTCGCCGCCTCGGCGTTGTACGAGCCGCGCTGGTCGCAGTTGAAGCCGTGGTCGGCTTCGTAGACATGCACTTCCACCTCGGGGTGCGCCTTCTTGAAGGCCTCGATGGTGTCCAGCGGAATCCAGTGGTCGCGGTTGCCGAACTGCGCGAGCACCGGCACCTTCGGCTGGCGTGCGCTTTCTTCCGGCGTCGTCATGCCGCCACCGTAATAAGGTGCGGCAGCGGCCAGGCCCGGCAGCAGGGCCGCTGCGCGCCAGACCAGCAGGCCGCCCCAGCAGTAACCGACGATGCCGACCTTGCCCGCCTTCGAGGCGTAGGCGATCGCGGCTTCGAGGTCCTGCAGCACGCCGGGAGCGGGCAGCGCCTCGACCGCGGTCTTGTAGCCGAAGCCTGTCTTCATGTCGTCGTCGCTGTAGCCCAGCTCGACGCCGGGCTTGACGCGGTGGAAGGTCGACGGCGCCACGGCCAGGTAGCCGTCGGCCGCATAGCCGTCAGCCACCGAGCGGATGTGCGAGTTCACGCCGAAGATTTCCGGCACCACCACCACGGCGCCGCGCGGCGTGCCCGCGGGCTCGGCCACGTAGGCGGGAAAGGTGAAGCCATCCTTGGCGGTGAGGTCGATGAATTGGCCCATGGGGTTCTCCTGAAACGATGGAATGAAAAAGAAAAAGCGGGTCGGCTTGCGCCGTTACGCGCGCAGCGCCCGCTCGACGAAATCGAGCCGGTCCTGGCCCCAGAAGATCTCGCCGTCGATCACGTAGCTCGGCGCGCCGAACACCTGGATGTCGATCGCTTCCTGCGTGTAAGCCTCGTAACGCTCCTGCACCGCCTGGCTCTGCGATTGCTCGGCGCGCTTGGCCGGCAGGCCGCATTCCGCGACCAGGGCTTCGAGCAGGTTCGGGTCGCCGATGTTCCGCTCCTGCACCCACACGGCCGCGAACACCGCGGCGCTGATGCGCATCGCGGCCTCGGTGCCGTCGTGCATGTCGACCGCGATGATCAGCCGCGCCGCATCGTCGCCGGCCACCGGAAAGAACTTCGGCTTCGGGTTCAACGGCAGGCCCAGGTGCTTCGAGAAGCGCGCCAGCTCGAGCAGCCGGTAGGCCTGGCGCTGCGGTGCGCGCTTGCCCAGCGGCAGGCCGCCCGACACCGGGAACACGCTGCCCATGTCGATGGGCCGCACGCGCACGGTGGCACCGGCGGCCGCGGCGATGGCGGCAAAGCGGGTATGCCCCAGATAGGTCCACGGGCTCTGTGGCGCAAAGTAATAGTCGATGGTCTTGTGCATTCAGTAACCTCCGTGCTGCGCACTGCGGTGCGAGCTGGCTTGGGGCGGCGCGGTGCTCATGCTCGTGCTCATGCGCCAGCCCTCGGTGATGTAATCCAGGCCGTCGGTTTTAACTGACGCACAGTTTCTCTGCAGGAGGTGGGATTTGGACCAGGTGCTCTTGATCACCGGCGGTGGGCGCGGCATTGGTGCCGCCACGGCCTTGCTCGCCGCGAAGCGCGGCTACGCCGTGGCCGTGAACTACGCCAGCAACTCGCTGGCCGCCGACGAGGTGGTGCGCACCATCCGCGCGGGCGGCGGCACCGCCATGGCGGTGCAGGCCGACGTGGGCGACGAGGCCCAGGTGCTCGCGATGTTCGCGAAGGTCGACGCCAAGCTCGGGCGCCTCACCGCGCTCGTGAACAACGCCGGCGTGGTCGACGTGCAGGCGCGCGTCGACGAGATGAGCGTGGCGCGGCTGGAGCGCATGTTCCGCATCAACGTGATCGGCAGCTTCGTCTGCGCGCGCGAGGCGGTGAAGCGCATGAGCACGAAGCACGGCGGCGAAGGCGGCGCCATCGTCAACATCTCCAGCGGCGCCGCGCGCATCGGCTCGCCCGGCCAGTACGTCGACTACGCGGCCAGCAAGGCAGCCATCGACACCTTCACCATCGGCCTGGCCAAGGAAGTGGCCGACGAAGGCATCCGCGTGAACGCGGTGCGCCCCGGCGTGATCGACACCGACATCCACGCCTCCGGCGGCCAGCCTGGCCGCGCCGCCGAGATGGGCCCAGGCGTGCCGATGAAGCGCAGCGGCACCGCCGAAGAAATTGCCGGTGCCGTCCTGTGGCTGCTCTCGCCCGAGGCCAGCTACACGACCATGGCCCTGCTCGACGTGACCGGAGGACGCTGAGCCATGAGCACTTCCATGGACCTCATCAAGCCGCTGGTCACGCTGGTGGCCATCGTCAACCCGCTGGCCATCGTGCCCTTCTTCATCCACTACACGCAGGACTACTCCGACGCCCAGCGCAAGCGCACGGTGCGCATGTCGGCGTTCAGCGCCTTCGTGGTCATTGCCGTGAGCGCGCTCATCGGGCTGCAGCTGCTGTCCTTCTTCGGCATCTCGATCGCGAGCTTCCAGGTCGGCGGCGGCCTGCTGCTGCTCATGAGCTCGATCTCGATGCTCAACGCGCAACCGGCCGAGAGCAAGACCAACGTCGACGAGCTGCGCGCGGTGGAAGTGAAGGCGTCGATGGGCGCCTCCATCGCGGTGGTGCCGCTCACCATTCCGCTGCTCACCGGCCCGGCCGCGATCTCCACCGTGGTGATCTACGCCGACAAGACACAGCACCTGTGGGAGCTGGGGCTGCTGGTCGGCTATGGCGTGGTCGTAGCGCTGGCGACCGCGCTGGCCTTTTCGCTCGCGCAGCCGATCGCGCGGGTGCTCGGCAAGACCGGCATCAACATCATGACGCGGCTGATGGGCCTGATCCTCGCGGCGCTCGCGGTCGAGGTGATGGCCGACGGACTCGGCAAGCTGTTCCCGATCCTGTCGAAAGTCGCCTGAACAAGTTCAGGCCAGCATCTTCTCGATGACCTTCCAGTGCGCCGGCTCCACCGGCGTGATCGACAGCCGGTTGCCCTTGCGCAGGATGACCAGGTCGGCCAGCTCGGGCCTGGCACGCAACTCGGGCAGCGACAGCAGCCGCGTCTTGCGCAGCGCCTGCACGTCGACCAGCAACCAGCGCGGATCGTCCGGCTTCGCGCCGGCGTCGTAGTACGGCGACTTCGGGTCGAACTGCGTCGGATCGGGTTGGATGCCCGAGGCCACGCGCGCGATGCCGGCGATGCCGGGCTCGGGGCAGCTCGAGTGATAGAACAGCACGCCGTCGCCGACCTTCATGCCGTCGCGCATGAAGTTGCGCGCCTGGTAGTTGCGCACGCCGGTCCACGCCACGGTGGCGTCGGGCGCGGCGAGGGCATCGTCGATCGAGACCTCGTCGGGCTCGGATTTCATCAACCAGTACTGGGGCATGGCGGCAGTCTCGCGAAGGGGATTTCGCGGAATATAGCCGCTCGCCCCGGCACGGTACCGGGGCGGCGCTGGCTTACGGCGTCACGTAGTCAGAGACGACGACCCACTTGCCGTCCTTGATCTGCGACAGCCGCGACTGGTCGTTGCCCAGGCGCTTGGTGGCGGTGTAGGTGCTCTTCGGGCTGCCGAACATGTCGGGCTCGAAGGTGATGCTGTCCATCGCCTTGATGAAGCTGTCGGTCGTCAGGTTCGGGCCGGCCTTGGTGGCGGCCTTGATGAACGAGTCGATGATCACGTAGCCGTACACCGAGAACACGGTCGGGTCTTCGTTGAACTTGGTCTTGTACTTGTTGGCCCAGAAGCGCAGCGGCTGCGACTGCTCGTCGGTGTAGGGGTTCTGCACCGTCATGGTGGCGTAGACGCCGTCCATGGCCTTGCCGCCCAGCTTGTGGATCAGGTCGGTGTAGGCGGCGCTCGAACCCAGGAAGGTCGGGTTGAAGCCGGTCTTGCGCGACTCGCCCACCGTGCCGATGGTCTCGCGGATGATGGTGCCGAGCACCACGAGGTCGCAGTTGGCGGCCTTCATCTTCGCGACCTGCGAGCTGAAGTCGGTGGCGCCGCGCTTGAACGAGGTCTTCTCGGCCAGCTCCATGCCCGCGGCCTTCAGGCCAGCCTCGGCGCCGCGCTGCACTTCGAGGCCGAACTCGTCGTCCTGGTAGATCGTGCAGACCTTCTTGGCACCCTTGTCCTTGATCATCTTGGGCAGCGCCAGGCGGATCTGGTCGTAGTAGGTGGCCGCGAACGAATACTTCAGCCGGTTCAGCGGCTCGTACATTTCGCGCGCCGCCGTGATGGGCATGTAGTTGACGACGTTCTTGTCGAACTGCACCGGCATCGCCGCCATGTTCTGTGCCGTGCCGATGTGGCCGGCCATGATGAAGATCTTTTCCTGGTTGACCAGCTTCTGCGCCGCCAGCACCGCCTTCTTCGGGTCGTAGCCCGAGTCTTCGACGAAGAGCTTGAGCTTGCGGCCGTTGAGCGTGCCCTGCTCGTTGAGCTCGTCCACGCGCAGCTGCATGCCGTTGCGCGCCTGCTTGCCGAAGCCCGCCAGCGGACCCGACAGGTCCTGGATCGTGCCGATGCGGATCTCGTCCTTGCTCACGCCCTGCTGCTGCGCGGACGCCAGCGTCGCGATCAGGACCCCCACGGCCAGCGTCGTCAATGTCTTGAGCTTCGTCATAGCGTTGTCTCCTCGGGTTGGCAAAAAAGAGGTCAGCGGTACATGGCGTCGATGCGCTGCGCGTACTTGGTCTGCACCAGCTTGCGCTTGAGCTTCATCGTCGGCGTGAGCTCCTCGTCCTCGGCACTCAGTTGCGTCTCGAGCAGGAAGAACTTCTTGATCTGCTCGACGCGCGCGAACTTGGCGTTGACGCGATCGATCTCGCCCTGGATCAGGTCCTGCACTTCCTGCGTGCGTGTCAGGCTCTCGTAGTTGCTGAACGGCACGTCGTGGTCCTGCGCGAATTTCTCGACGTTCTCCTGGTCGATCATGACGATCACCGTGAGGTAGGGCCTCTTGTCGCCGATCACCACGGCATCGGTGATGTAGAGGCTGAACTTGAGCTCGTTCTCCAGCTCGCTCGGGGTCACGTTCTTGCCGCCTGCCGTGATGATGATGTCTTTCATCCGGTCGGTGATGCGGAAATACCCGTCCTCGTCCATCACGCCCACGTCGCCCGTGTGCAGCCAGCCGTCGGCGTCGATGGTCTCGGCGGTCTTCTCCGGCAGATTCAAATAGCCCATGAAGACATTGGGGCCGCGCACCAGGATCTCGCTGGTGGCCGGATCGATGCGCACCTCGTTGTAGCCCGTGGCCGGGCCGATGGAGCCGGGCTTGATGCGGGTGACGGGCACGGCGGTGGAGGCGCCGCACGACTCCGTCATGCCCCACACCTCGAGCATGGGCACGCCCAGCGCGAGGTACCACTTGACCAGCTCGGGCGAAATGGGCGCCGCGCCGGTCACGAGAAAGCGCGCGCGGTGGATGCCGATGAGCTTGCGCGCGTTGTCCAGCGCCAGCAGCCGCGCCAGCCGGAACTTCAGGCGCAGCCCCGTGCCGATCTCCTGCCCCGCGAGCACCCTGTTGGCGATGGTCTCGCCCACGCCGATGCTCCAGTGGTAGGCCGCCTGCTGCAGCGGGCTGGCCTCCTTCAGCGCGATCATCACGCCCGAGTAGAACTTCTCCCACACACGCGGCACGCCCGTGAACACCGTGGGCGCAATCTCGCGCACGTTCTCGGGCACCGTCTCGGGGTTCTCGACGAAGTTGAGGATCGAGCCGGTGTACATCGCGAAGTACTCGCCGCCCATGCGCTCGGCGATGTGGCACAGCGGCAGGAAGCACATGCGCTCGTCCTTCTCGTCCTGCGCGATGAGCGTGTTGTAGCCGCGCGCGGTGTACACCAGCCCCGCGTGGCTGTGCATGGCGCCCTTGGGCTTGCCGGTGGTGCCCGAGGTGTAGACCAGAATCGCCAGGTCTTCGGGCCGGCAGGCCGCCACGCTGCGCTCCACCGCCTGCGGGTCGCCCGCCAGGTGCGTGCGGCCGAGGGCGCGCAGCGCATCGAGGCTCATCACGCCCGGATCGTCGAGCTCGCGCAGGCCTTCCATGTCGAACACGACCACGCGGCGCAGGCCGGGCAGGCGGGCGCGCACCTCGAGCGCCTTGTCGAGCTGCTCGTCGTCTTCCACGAAGAGCACCGTGGTGCGCGAGTCTTCGCACAGGTACTGCACCTGCGAGGCGGCGTCGGTCGGGTAGATGCCGTTGGACACACCGCCGCAGCTGAGCACGGCCAGGTCGGCCAGCACCCATTCGATGACGGTGTTCGAAAGAATGGACGCGCACTCGCCGCGCGTGAAGCCGATGGCCTGCAGCCCGGCCGCGATCTCGCGCACGGCCTCGGCCGTCTGGCGCCAGCTCCAGCTGCGCCAGATGCCCAGCTCCTTCTGCCGCATCCAGATGTTGTCGCCGCGCTGGCGCACGGCGTTCCAGAACATGGCCGAGAGCGTGTCGCCGGGCACGAGGATGTCGTGGCCGGGTTCGATGGTTCGCAGATCCCAGAGTCCTTGCATGGCGACGGCTACCTCCAGGTCTTCTTCTTTTTCCAGCGCCGCTCGCCGCGCACGCCGTCGTCCTTGACACCCAGGTAGAACTCCTTGATGTCGTCCTTCTCGCGCAGGCGCTCGCACGAGTCTTCCATGACGATGCGGCCGTTCTCCAGCACGTAGCCGTGGTCGGCCGCGTTGAGCGCCATGTTTGCGTTCTGCTCCACCAGCAGGATGGTGGTGCCGCGCTCGCGGTTGATGCGCACCACGATCTCGAAGATCTCCTTGGTGAGCTTGGGGCTCAGGCCCAGGCTGGGTTCGTCCAGAAGAATGAGGTGCGGCGCCGCCATGATGGCGCGCGAGATCGCCAGCATCTGCTGCTGGCCGCCCGAGAGCAGGCCGGCGTCCTGCGTGGCGCGCTCGCGCAGGATCGGGAAGTAAGTAAAGACGGTCTCGATGTCCCGCGCCACGCCGTCGCGGTCCTTGCGCGTGTAGGCGCCCATCAGCAGGTTGTCCTTCACCGACAGCAGCGGGAACACCTCGCGCCCTTCGGGCACGTGGCTCAGCCCCTGCTGCACGATGAAGGCCGGGTCTTTCGCCGTGATGTCCTGCCCCTGGAACTCGATGCTGCCCTTGCGCGGATCGATGATCCCCGAGATGGTCTTGAGGATCGTCGTCTTGCCCGCGCCGTTGGAGCCGAGCACCGTCGCGATCTCGCCCTTGCGCACCTTCAGGCTCACGCCGCGGATGGCCTTGATCGGGCCATAGGCGCTCTCGACGTTGAGCAGTTGAAGCACGACGTCGCTCATGCCACTGCTCCCTGATTCAAGGCGGAACATCCAGAGCCATCACGCCACGACGAAGCCCGGTGTGCGGTGCGGCGTGGGCGCCCCCTCTGTGCCGCCGAGGAGCGCAGCGTTTCGCGGATCAGGGCTCGCAGCTGTTTGAGCGAAGCGAGTTCTGCGAGACCCCGCGAAACGCGAGCACCGCAGGGGAGCCGCGAAGCGGCCGGCACAGTGGGGGCGACCGCGCCGTACCGCGCACCGGGCGTCTCCAAAGGGGTAACGAAGAAGCAAGTCACGCCACTACCCTCCGCAAACTGCTCACGTCATCCACAGTCCCAAGGTAAGCCTCGATGACCCGCGAATCCGCCTGCACCTCGCGCGGCGACCCGGTAGCCAGCACCTCGCCCTGGTTCATGGCAAGCACGCGATCCGACACCTTGGAAACCAGCGACATGTCGTGCTCGACCATCAGCACTGACACCCCCAGCTCATGCTGGATGTCCTGAATCCAGAACGCCATGTCTGCCGTCTCCTCGACATTGAGCCCCGAAGAAGGCTCGTCGAGCAGCAGCAGCTTCGGCTCGGTGCACAGCGCGCGCGCCAGCTCCACCACCTTGCGCACGCCATAAGGCAGCCCCGCCACCATCGAGTCGCGGTAGTGCTGCAGGTCGAGCAGGTCGATCACCTGCTCCGCCTTCTCGCGCGCCGCGATCTCGGCGCGGCGCGTGGCCGGCGTGAAGAACACCTCGCTCCAGAACCCCGTCTGCCGGTGCGTGTGACGCCCGATCAGCAGGTTGTGCAGCACCGTCGCATGCTCGAACAGCTCGATGTTCTGGAAGGTGCGCGCAATGCCCAGCGCGGCAATCGCATGCGGCGCCTGCTGCGTGAGCGCGATCGCCCCGCCCGCCTCGCCATGCCAGGTGATCTCGCCCGTGGTCGGCGTGTAGATGCGGCTGATCAGGTTGAACACCGTCGTCTTGCCCGCGCCATTCGGGCCGATGAGCGTGAACACCTCGCCGCGCCGCACATCGAAGCTCACCTTGTTGACCGCCAGCACGCCGCCGAAGCGCACGCTCAGGTCTTTCGCGGAAAGAAGGACGTCGTTGCTCATCTCAGCCGATCCGATTTGGTGAACGACTTCTGCCGCTTGAACAGCCCCTTGCGGTAGAACGGGAAGAGCTGCAGCCAGGTGCGGATCTTGAGCCAGCGCCCGTACAGCCCCAGCGGCTCGAACAGCACGAAGGCGATCAGCACCAGCCCGTACACCAGCCCCTGCAGGCCGGGCGCCTGCCCGACCACCGCTGGCAGCCAGTCCTTGCCCATCGAGATCAGCTGCGGCATCGCGATCAGGAAGATCGCACCGAGGAACGCGCCGTGCACCGAGCCCAGCCCGCCGATCACCACCATCAGCAGCAGGTCGATCGACTGCAGGATGTTGAACTGGTCCGGCGAGATGAAGCTCAGTTTGTGCGCGTACAGCGCGCCGCCCAGACCCGCGAGCGCGGCCGAAATCGCGAACGACATCGTCTTGTAGCGCGCCAGGTGGATGCCCATGCTCTGCGCCGAAATCTCCGAATCGCGGATGGCGACGAAGGCACGCCCCGTCGGCGAGCGCAGCAGGTTCAGGATGCCCAGCGTGGACACCACCGCGACCACCAGGCACAGAAAGTAGAAGCCCTCGCCCGAGCCCAGTGACCAGCCGAACAGCTGCGGCGACTTCACATGCAGGCCCGCGTTGCCGCCCGTCACGCTTTCCCAACGCGCGAACACCTCCTCGACGATGAAGCCGAACGACAGCGTCGCGATGCCCAGGTAGATGCCCTTCACGCGCAGCGCCGGCATCGCCACCACCACGCCCACCGCCGCCGACAGCGCGGCCGATGCGAGCAGCGCGAGCGGGAACGGCACGCCCATGTTCGTCAGCACGCCCTGCGTGTACGCGCCAGTTCCCAGGAACGCCGCGTGCCCGATGGAGAACTGCCCCGTGAAGCCCGCCAGCAGCATCAGCCCCAGGCCGACGATGCCGTAGATCAGCACGAAGGTCAGCTGCGCGAGCCAGTACTCGTCGATGACCCACGGTGCGACGAGCAGGAAGGCCACGAGCAGGCTGTACCAGAGCACGTGGCCGCCGTGCCGCGCGAGGCGGATGTCCTGGTCGTAGCTGGTCTTGAAGATGAAGCGCATATGAGACTTACACCTTCTTGCGCAGCTTCTCGCCGAACAGGCCGTTCGGCTTGATCATGAGCATCAGCAGCACCACGATGTACGGCGCCGTGTCCTTGAAACCGTCGGGCAGGTAGAAGCCCGCGAACGACTCGACGATGCCGATCACCAGCCCGCCGACGATCGCACCCGGCAGGCTGCCGAAGCCCCCCACCACCGCGGCAGGAAAGGCCTTGAGCCCGATGAAGCCCATGTTGGCGTGCACGAAGGTGATGGGCGCCAGCAGCATGCCGGCGATGGCGGCCACCGCAGCAGCAAGCCCCCACACCAGCCCGTTGAGCCGCTTCACCGGAATGCCCATGTAGTAGGCCGCGAGCTGGTTCTGCGACGAGGCCTGCATCGCGATGCCCAGCTTGCTGTAGCGGAACATCGCGTACAGCAGGCCGCACAGGATCGCGGTGGCGACGATGATCACGAACTGCTCGAGGTTCACCACCAGCTCGCCCAGCTTCCAGATCTGGTCCTTGTAGGGCACGGCCAGCGTGTGGGTGTCGGTGCCGATGCCCGGCACCATGGTGATCAGGCCGCGCGCCACGTAGGCGATGCCGATGGTCAGCATCACGATCGAGAACTGCGGCTGCCCGAGGATCGGGCGGATCACCACCAGCTCGAGCAGCACGCCGAAGGCCGCCATGGCCACCACGGCCAGGAGCGCCGCGAGCCAGAACGGCATGCCGAACAGCGACATGCCCGCGAAGGCACCGAACGCGCCGAGCATCATCAGGTCGCCCTGCGCGAAGCTCACCGTTTCGGTGGCCTTGTAGATCAGCACGAAGCCCAGCGCGATGAGGCCGTAGATGCACCCTTGCGCGATGCCCGAGAGCAGGAGTTGGAGGATCTGCATGCGATGCCGTCCCGCCCGCCGTTACTGCCGGAACCCGCCGGCCGCGTCATGCAGCGCGAGGCGGCGCGAGCCCGCCACGATGTCGCTGGGCTTGAGCCCGTAGACCTGGCGGATCGAATGGCTGAAGTGCGTGGAGTCGGGGTAGCCGGTGTCCAGCGCGATGTCGGTCAGCGTGCCGCTCTGGTGCACGTAGCGCAGCAGGCTGCGCGCACGCTTCCAGGCCCGGAAGCCACGAAAGGCCATGCCGGTCTCCTGCTTGAACAGGTGCAAAAAGCGCGAGAACGACAGGTGCACCGAGGCCGCGCAGTCTTCCGCCGAGGCGGGCGCGGCCGGGTCGGCCACGAGCATGTCGACCACCTTGCGGATGCGCGCGTCGAGCGGGCGCGGCACGAGCGGGCCGTCGAAGAACAGCGCGTCGAAATCGAAGCCGTCGAAGTCGATGCCGCGCGCCGAAGCCGCCAGCAGGTGGGCATGGACCTCGCGCATGCGCTGCACGAAGGCCGGCGCGTCGACCGGGCCGCAGTGCTGCAAGAAGGCCGGCATGCGCGCGGGGTCGACCGACTCCGATTCGATCAGCAGGTTGAAGATCAGCGGGCAAGCGCTCTCGACCTGGTGCGGCACGTGCGGCGGCACCACGATGAACTCGCCGCTTTGCCAGGCCCCGCCGCCGATGCGGATGCGGTTGGGCGGCGCACCGGCGGGCGACACGTACACGCCGTGCCCGCCCATGGCGCGCTCGGCCGCGGCGCCGAGCAGCCCGGCGTAGAAGACGCGCTGCGGCGTGAGCCACATGAGGCGTTCGCCCTGCCGTGCATCGCCGCCCGAAGGCGTCGACGTCCTGGTTCGCTGCATGGTGTCTGTCTCCTGCATCGGTCGACGACGTCCGACCGGGGGGTGGCGTCGTGTTCGCTGGATCGTAGCGGCGGGGGCCTTGCGCGCGGCATCCATTTGCGCGGGGACTTTCCCTAGGCCGGCGCGAACGCGCGGCGCAGTTCCGCCGCGCACAACGCGACGGCGGTGTGGGCCTCGTCGAGCACCTTCCCCATGGTGATGAAGCCATGGATCTGGCGCTCGAAGCACACGTAGTTCGCGCGGTTGCCGGCGGCCGTGAGCGCCTCGGCGTAGGCCGCGCCTTCGTCGCGCAGCGGGTCGTAGCCGGCGGTGAGCACGAGCGCCGGCGGCAGGCCCGACAGGTTGGTGTGCAGCAGCGGCGAGGCGCGCCAGTCGAGGTCGTGCTTCGCGTCGGTGATGTAGTGGTCGTGGAAGTAGGTCATCGTGTCGCGCGTGAGCAGGTAGCCCTGCCCGTTCGCCTGGTGCGACGGATGGCCGCGGCGCATGTCGGTGGCCGGGTAAATCAGCAGCTGGAACACGATCGGCAGGTCGCCCGCATCGCGCGCGGCGATCGACGCCACGGCCGCGAGGTTGCCGCCCGCGCTGTCGCCGCCCACCGCGAGGCGGCTCGCGTCGAGCCCCAGCGCGGCGGCTTCGCGGCGCACCCAGCGCGTGGCGGCGAGCACATCGTCCACGGCGGTGGGAAAGCGGTGCTCGGGGCCCATGCGGTAGTCGACCGCGACCACCGCGCAGCCCGCGCCGTTGGCCAGCTCGCGGCACAGCACGTCGTGCGTGTCGAGGTCGCCGATGACCCAGCCGCCGCCGTGGTAGTACACGAGCACGGGCAGCGGGCCCGGGCCTGCGCCGAGCGGCTTGTACAGCCGCACCGCAATGGTGCCGTGCGGCCCGTCGGCGGCGAGGTCGCGCACCTCGGCGACCTCGGCCGGCAGCGGCTGCGTGGCGGTGCGGCGCTCGCGGTAGTAGGCCCGCGCGTCGGCGGGCGACAGGGTGTGGGTCGGCGGAATGCCGCGCGCTTCGATGAAATCCAGCAAGGCGCGCGCCTGGGGATGCAGCATGGTGTCTCCGGTGAATCGAACGGAGCGCTCAGTGTGGAGGGCGGGGCGCCTGCGGGCTATCCGCATGCACCCGCACCCGACCGGCGTCCTGGCGACAAGACCCGCACCATGCCCGCACCGCTGCGGGGTCGCTTGCGAAAACTGGCTACCGGGGCCCGGCTCGCGGGTTCACCCGGAGAACTCGAACGCTCAGGCCGTGCGCGGCTTCACGCGCGAAGCGGCTTCCTTGGCGAGCTGGCGGGCCGTGTCGGTGTCGGCCGCATGCACCAGCGCCACGCCCATGCGGCGCTTGACGAAGCTCTCGGGCTTGCCGAACAGGCGGATGTCGCTGCCCGGCACCTGCAGCGCCTCGGCCACGCCGTCGAAGGCGATGCCGGTGGCGTCGACGCCGCCGTAGATCACGGCGCTGGCGCCCGGGCTCTTGAGCGAGGTGTCGACCGGCAGGCCGAGGATGGCGCGCGCGTGCAGCTCGAACTCGTTCTGCCACTGCGTGGCCATGGTGACCATGCCGGTGTCGTGCGGGCGCGGGCTGACCTCGCTGAACCAGACCTCGTCGCCCTTCACGAACAGCTCGACGCCAAACAGGCCCTGGCCACCGAGGTCGGCCGTGACGGCCTGCGCGATCTGCTGGGCCTTCTGCAATGCGGCCGGTGCCATGGGGTGGGGCTGCCAGCTTTCCACGTAGTCGCCGCTGACCTGCACGTGGCCGATCGGGTCGCAGAATTTGGTTTCGACGGCGCCCGCCGCGTCTTTCGCGCGCACGGTCAGCAGCGTGATCTCGTAGTCGAAGTCGATGAAGCCCTCGACGATCACGCGGCCATGGCTCACGCGGCCGCCGGCCATGGCGTAGTCCCAGGCCTTCTGCACATCGGCGGGGCCGTCGATCTTGCTCTGGCCCTTGCCGGAGCTGCTCATCACGGGCTTGACGATGCAGGGATACCCGATGCCGCCGTCGATGGCGGCCTGCAGCTCGGCCAGCGAGTCGCAGAACTTGTAGGGGCTGGTCGGCACGCCCAGCGTCTCGGCCGCCAGGCGGCGGATGCCTTCGCGGTCCATCGTGAGGCGGGCGGCGCGGGCCGTGGGAATGACGCGCACCACGCCCGCGTCTTCCAGCTGCTGCAGCATGGGCGTGGCGATGGCCTCGATCTCGGGCACCACCAGCGTGGGCTTCTCGGCCTCGATCAGCGCCTTGAGCTGCTCGGGGTCGCTCATGGTGATGGTGCGCGCGTGGTGCGCCACCTGCTGGCCGGGGGCGTTCTCGTAGCGGTCGACGGCGATGGTCTCGACGCCCAGGCGCTGCAGGGCGATCAGCACCTCCTTGCCGAGCTCGCCGGAGCCGAGCAGCATCACGCGGGTGGCGGAAGGGGACAGGGGGGTGCCGAGGGTGGTCATGCGAGGGCTCGAAAAAATGGGGTTGAAAACAATCGCAGCACTGTAAGCCACCCCGGGCCGGTGTCGCCCACGGGAACGGCGGCCCCTCCGGGCTGATTCACAATGACCGCCATTGCGCGACGGCGGCCTTGCGCCCGCCTCGCCTCCGATTTTCTTTTTTTGTTTCAAGGAGCATTTTTCATGACGATTCAGACTGTGGGCATCATCGGCGCCGGCACCATGGGCAACGGCATCGCCCAGGCCTGCGCGGTGTCGGGTGTCAACGTGGTGATGATCGACGTGGCCCAGGCCGCCGTCGACAAGGGCATCGCCACCATCTCGGGCAGCCTCGACCGCCTGATCAAGAAGGAAAAGCTCACGGCCGAGCAGAAGGCCGCGGCGCTGGCGCTGATCAAGGGCTCGACCGACTACAACGACCTGAAGGGTGCGCAGCTGGTCATCGAGGCCGCCACCGAGAACCACGCGCTCAAGCTCAAGATCCTCAAGCAGGTGGACGAGCTGGTGGGCCCCGAGGTGATCATCGCGTCGAACACCTCGTCGATCTCGATCACGCAGCTGGCCGCCGCCACCTCGCGCGCCGACCGCTTCATCGGCATGCACTTCTTCAACCCGGTGCCGATGATGGCGCTGGTGGAGCTGATCCGCGGCTACCTCACGAGCGACGCCACGCACGACGCGGTGAAGGCGCTGGCCGAGAAGCTGGGCAAGTCGCCCATCACGGTGAAGAACGCGCCGGGCTTCGTGGTCAACCGCATCCTGGTGCCGATGATCAACGAGGCTTTCTTCGTGCTGGCCGAGGGCCTGGCCACGGCCGAGGACATCGACGCCGGCATGAAGCTGGGCTGCAACCAGCCCATCGGCCCGCTGGCGCTGGCCGACATGATCGGCCTGGACGTGTGCCTGGCCGTGATGGAGGTGTACCTGGAGCAGTTCGGCGATTCCAAATACCGCCCCTGCCCGCTGCTCAAGGAAATGGTCGCCGCCGGCCAGCTGGGCCGCAAGACCGGCCGCGGCGTCTACACGTACTGATCCGCAGCGCCACGACGACAACAACAAGGAGACAAGACCGATGACTGCGACCCCCACCACCCCACCCGCCGAAGGCTGCATCGACACCCAGGTGCTCGACCACGTGCTGCTGATCGGCATCAACCGCCCCGCCAAGCGCAACGGCTGGACGCCGCCGATGTTCAAGCAGCTGGCCGAGGCCTACACGCGGCTGGACGACGACCCGAGCCTGCACGTGGGCGTGCTGCATGCCTTCGGCGACCACTTCACGGCGGGCCTGGACCTGCCGGCGGTCACCGAGTACATGAAGCGCGGCGAAAAGGCGATCCCGGCCGGGCTGGTGGAGCCGCACGACTTCGGCCTGGAGGGCTACCGCCGCCGCACCAAGCCGATGGTCGCGGCCGTGAAGGGCATCTGCTTCACGGTGGGCATCGAGCTCATGCTGGGCGCCGACATCGTGGTGGCGGCCGACAACTGCCGCTTCTCGCAGATGGAAGTGCAACGCGGCATCATGGCCACGGGCGGCGCCACGCTGCGCATGGCCGAGCGCGCGGGGCTGGGCAACGCGATGCTGCACCTGCTCACGGCCGACGAATTCGACAGCGCCGAGGCCTATCGCCTGAACTTCGTGCAGAAGGTTGTGCCGGCCGGCCAGGAGCTGGACGAAGCGCTGCAGATCGCGCAGCGCATCGCGGCCCAGGCGCCGCTGGCCGTGCAGGCCACGCGGCTCAACGTGCTCAAGGCGATCGAACACGGGCCGCTGGCGGCCGTGGCGGAATTCATCGAGACGCAGAAACGCCTGTCGAACAGCGAGGACGCGGCCGAGGGCGTGCGCTCCTTCATCGAGCGCCGGCCTGCGCGTTTCAGCGGCCGCTGAGGCTGTTGATTTCCGTTCCGTTTCTGTCGTCCACTGGAGCCCGTTGCATGCCCTCTTCTTCTGTGTCGCCGTTTCTCTTCTTTCAACGCACGGCGCTGGCCGCCGCCTTCACCCTTCTTGCCGTGAACACCAGCCTCGCCCAGACCCCGCCGGCGCCCGCGCTGCCTGATCCCGCCGCCACCTCGGTCGAGGCGCTGGGCTGGATGCAGGGCTTTCCGCCGCCGCCCGACAAGCAGATCACCTTCGACAACCCGGTCGGCGGCGTGTACCCGCGCATCCGCTGGAGCTTCTCGCACGTGCGCGAGACGGTGCCCACGGCCAACGTGTGGCGCGGCCCCGGCGCCGCCAGCCCGCTGCCGGCGGCCAAGCCCCGCTTCGACATCGAGGCCGTGCGCTTCCAGCCCATGGGCGGCGGCGAGGCGCAGACCTTCGGCCAGATGATCGCGCGCACCTACACCGACGGCATCCTGGTGCTGCACCGCGGCCAGGTGGTCTACGAGAAGTACTTCGGCGCGCTCACGCCCGAGCGGCCGCACCTGGCGATGTCGGTCACCAAGTCCTTCGTGGGCACGCTGGCGGCCATCCTCGCGCAGGAAGGCACGCTCGACCCGTCGGCGCCGGTCACCAAGTACCTGCCCGAGCTCAAGGACACGGCCTACGGCGACGCCACCGTGCGCCAGGTGATGGACATGACCATCGGCGTGCGCTACTCCGAGAACTACGCCGATCCGAAGGCCGAGGTCTGGGACTATGCGCGCGCCGGCGGCATGCTCACCCAGGGCGCCAACTACACGGGCCCGAAGTCGTTCTACGAATTCCTGGCCACGCTCAAGAAGGAAGGCACGCACGGCGACGCCTTTGCCTACAAGACGGTCAACGCCGAGGTGCTGGCCTGGATCGTGCGCCGCGCGTCCAACCGCTCGCTGGCCGACCTGCTGAGCGAGAAGATCTGGCGCCGCATCGGCGCCGAGCAGGACGCGTATTTCATGGTCGACCGCATCGGCACCGAGTCGGGCGGCGGCGGCCTGAACACCGTGCTGCGCGACATCGCGCGCTTCGGCGAGACGCTGCGCAACGGCGGACGCGCGCCCAACGGGCAGCAGGCGATCGCCAAGGCCGTGGTCGACGACATCCAGCGCGGCGCCGATCCGGCGAAGTTCGCGAAGGCGGGCTATGCGCTGCTGCCGGGCTGGAGCTACCGGAACATGTGGTGGGTCTCGCACAACCCGCACGGCGCGTACATGGCGCGCGGCATTCACGGCCAGAGCATCTACGTCGACCCGAAGGCCGAGATGGTGATCGTGCGCTACGCCGCGCACCCGATCGCCGCGAACGCGGGCAACGACCCGCTCACCCTGCCCGCCTTCCAGGCCATGGGCGAGGCGCTGATGAAGCCTGAGCCCTGATGAGGCGGTGAGAAGAAGGAAGGCGGGTCAGCCGGCCGCCGCCGGGGCCCGTGCCTTCGCGATGACAAGCAGGCCATCCATGATCAGGCTCTCGACCAGTTCGAAATCTCCGTTCATGGCGGGCGCCATCTTCCAGCCCGCGCCGCCGGTCATGAAGCAGGCCGGCTCGGCGCCGCAGTGCGAGCGCACGTGCTGCACCATGCGCTCGACCGCACCCGCGATGGCGTAGGTGCCGCCGCTGGTCAGCGCGTCGCTGGTGTTGGTGGGAAATTCGCGCACCTCGCCGGTGGGCACGTGCAGGCCCGCCGTGCCCGACTCGAGCGCGCGCAACATGATGCCGTGGCCCGGCAGGATCAGGCCGCCCAAAAACTTGCCGCTGGCATCGATCGCCTCCACGGTGACGGCCGTGCCGATCAGCACCACCACCATCGGCCGCTCGGGCCCCTGCGACAGCATGCGGTGGCGCGCGCCGACCATGGCCACGAAGCGGTCGGCGCCCAGCCGCGTCGGATGGTCATAGCCGTTGACGATGCCGGCCTCGCCCGCGCTCGACACCACCCAGCGCGGGGCGCAGTCGAAGCGTTCGGTGATCTGCTCTTCGGCGCGCCGCCGCAAGGTGTCGCCGGCCACGACGCAGCCCAGCATGGAACCGGGCGCCGGCAGGTCGGCCCAGGGGCCGTCGGCCAGGCGTTCGATGTGGTCGAGAAACTCGGCACCATGGGCCTGCAGTGCCGCACCGGGGAAGGCCCCCTCGTAAAGCGCCCACTTGAGCCGGGTGTTGCCGATGTCGATGGCGAGGAAGGGGGAAGACATGCGCGCGATTATTGCGACTTTGTTGTTATTCCTGCTGGCGCCTCTTTGACAGTCGCGGCGCGGGCCTACGCGGAGGGTCCCGGTTCCGCCGCTACATTCGCCTTTTCCATCCACCACGGCACAAGGAGAAAACCATGGGATTGCTCAGCTTCATCAAGGAAGCCGGTGAAAAACTGTTCGGCGGCTCGTCGGCCCAGGCGGCCACGCCCGATGCGAACACGGCAGCTGCCGCGGCCATCAAGACCTACATCGAGACCCAGAACCTCGGCCTCACCGGACTGGAAGTGACCTACACCGCCAGCAGCGGCGTCGTCACCCTCGCGGGCCAGGCGCCCTCGCAGGAAGCCAGCGAGAAAGCCGCGCTCGCCGCGGGCAACGTGGCGAACGTCACGAGCGTGGACAACAACCTCGTCGCCCCGGCCGCACCGCCCGCCCAGTACCACGACGTGGTGCGCGGCGACACGCTCTCGGCCATCTCGAAGAAGTACTACGGCGACGCCAACAAGTACAACGCGATCTTCGAGGCGAACAAGCCGATGCTGTCGCACCCCGACAAGATCTATCCGGGACAGAAGCTGCGCATTCCGGCACTCTGATCCCCGCAACGGCGCCGCGCTAGGCGCCGTTGTGCCGCCAGGCCCCTGGCGACACGCCGTACTCGCGCTTGAACGCGCGGTTGAAAGCGGCTTCCGATTCGTAGCCCACGCCTTCGGCGATGCGCGCCAGGTTGCCCTGGTCCTTGCGCAGCATGCCGGCGGCCAGGACCATGCGCCAGCGCGCCAGGTAATGCATGGGCGGCGCGCCCACCAGTTCGGTGAAGCGGTCCGCCAGCACGCTGCGCGAGACGTGGATTTCCTGCGCCAGCGCATCGACCGTCCAGTTGCGCGCGGGCTCGGCGTGCATCAGCGCCAGGCAGCGGCTCACGTGGGGGTCGCGCAGGCCCGCCAGCCAGCCCGGGTTGTTGGCGGGCATGGATTCGATGTAGCCGCGCAGCACTTCGGTGAACAGCACTTCCGCCACCTTCGCGGCCACCATCTCCGAACCGGGCGTGTGCGAAGCCGCATCCCCCAGGACGAAGTTGACCGACTGCTCGATCCACGGGCCTGCCGGCCTGCTGCGCAAGGGCGTGGTGAACAGGCGCGGGATGTTCGCCATGACGGGGTTGGGCGCGTCGCCTTCGTACGCGAACCAACTGCAGACCAGCAAGGTGCGGTCGCCCTGGCCGCCGTAGCGCACGCGCGCCAGCTCGGGCGCTCGCGGACTCACCACATGCGACATGTCCACCGCCGCATGCTGCAAGCCGCTGCCCAGCACATGCGAGTCGCCATGCGGCGCGGCGATCACGTCGCCGGCGTGCGCGCGCACCGGCGCCTCGCCTTCGACCTGGGCCCAGCATTCGCCTTGCAGCACGAGGTGGCAGATGGCCAGGCGCTGTGCGCCGGGCTTGAGCACCTGCGCGATGTCCGCGCCTCTGGGTACCTTGAAGCACCAGGGTGCATACATGTCCCCGTTCAGGAACAGCGCGCCCTCCAGGCGGATGGTCCGCAGCACGTCCGACAAGACATCCATGGTCACCTCCCGGCTAGCGAGGGCGGGGTTCCGGACAACAAGTCCGGCGAGACGGGCAATACAGGACGGCTTCGCGTCGGCACCATAGGTCCTGGTCGCCTTCGACCGATTCTAGACAGGAGTACCGCCATGCCCAAGTTCGTCATCGAGCGAGAGATCCCCGGCGCCGGCCAGTTCACCGCGGCGGACCTGAAAGCCATCTCGCAAAAATCCTGCGGCGTGCTCAGCAGCATGGGCACCGACATCCAGTGGATCCACAGCTACGTGAGCGACGACCGGATCTACTGCGTCTACCAGGCCACCGACGAGGCCCTCGTGCGCCGGCACGCGGAGCTCGGTGGCTTCCCGGCCAACCGCGTGGACCGGGTGTACAGCGTGATCGACCCGGCCACGGCCGAGTGAGGCGCGCGGCGCGCTCTAGTTCTGGCGCCAGGGCAGCCCGCGCCGGCGCCAGCCACCGGTCAACCCGCGGTGCCCGTTCTCGTCCGGGTTGCCCTCGAAGCCTTCGAGGATGTTGTAGGCCTGCGCGCCCAGCTCGGTCGCCCGCTTCGCCGCGGCGATCGAGCGCACGCCGCTGCGGCACAGCAGCACCAGCTTCTTGCCGCCCTCCGCGGCGGCGCGCACGCCGTCGTCGAACGCCGGGTTGATCGCCATGCCCGGCCATTGCTTCCAGGCCAGCGGCACGGCGCCGGGCACGTAGCCGACCCACTCGCGCTCGGCGTCGGTGCGCACGTCCACCAGCACGGCCTCGCCGCTCGCCATCCACTGCGCCGCCTGCTCGGGCGTCACGTCGCCGGCGTAGCCTTTTTCTCCAACGGGTTCACTCATGGTTGCTTTCTCTCTCGAATCTCTAGGGTAAGCCCGGAGCCTTTGGCGGCTGCGGGCGATCGATCTGCACGCCGGATGATGGAATTTTTCACCGGTTCGTGAAAACCCTGTTTGTCACAAGGTGTGGCGCGCCAAAGATGGCGGTAGCGGCCAGTCGAAACCATAACGTGAAGACGACGGCCTGGGTGTTCCGGTCAGAGAACTATATGGAGAGACACATGACAGACAGCAAATCGCCCCGCCGTCGCAGCCTTCTCAAGGGCGCGGCGGTGGCCGCAGGCGCGATGTCCGCGCCGATGGTCAGCATGGCCCAAACCACGTCGCTGCGTTTCCAGAGCACCTGGCCGGCGAAGGACATCTTCCACGAGTACGCCAACGACTTCGCCAAGAAGGTGAACGACATGGCGGGCGGGCGCCTGAAGATCGAGGTGCTGCCCTCGGGCGCCGTCGTGCCCGCCTTCCAGCTGCTCGAAGCGGTGAACAAGGGCACGCTGGACGGCGGCCACGGCGTGGTGGCCTACCACTACGGCAAGAACTCGGCGCTGGCGCTGTGGGGGTCGGGCCCCGGCTTCGGCATGGACGCCAACACCGTGCTGGCCTGGCACAACTACGGCGGCGGCAAGGCGCTGCTCGACGAGATCTACAAGAGCCTGAACATGGAAGTGGTGTCGTACCTGTACGGCCCCATGCCCACGCAGCCGCTGGGCTGGTTCAAGAAGCCGGTGGCCAAGGTCGAGGACATGAAGGGCCTGAAGTTCCGCACCGTGGGCCTGGCCGTGGACATGTTCACCGAGATGGGCACCGCGGTGAACCCGCTGCCTGGCGGCGAGATCGTGCCCGCGCTGGACCGCGGCCTGATCGACGCGGCCGAGTTCAACAACGCCTCGAGCGACCGCGTGCTGGGCTTCCCCGACGTGGTGAAGAACTGCATGCTGCAGAGCTTCCACCAGTCGGGTGAACAGTTCGAGGTGCTGTTCAACAAGGGCAAGTACAGCGCCATGCCGCAGGAGCTGCGCTCCATCATCGACTACGCCGTGCAGGCCGCCAGCGCCGACATGAGCTGGAAGGCGGTGCAGCGCAACTCGCAGGACTATGCCGACATGAAGAAGGCCGGCATCAAGTTCTACAAGACGCCCGACGCCGTGCTGCGCGCCCAGCTCGCGGCCTGGGACAAGACGGTGGAAAAGAAGGCCGGCGAGAACCCACTTTTCAAGAAGGTGCTGGAGTCGCAGCGCGTGTTCGCCGAGCGTGCGCTGCAGTGGCAGAACGATTACGGCGTCGACTTCAAGATGGCCTACAACCACTACTTCGGGAAAAAGAAGAGCTGATGCTTCCCGTCGGCGCGCACGTCGTTCCTGCGCGCGCCTTCCCCCCGCACAGGGGGCAACACCGGTGGCCCGGCATCGCCGGCGCCACGGTGTTCCATGAACGGGCCTCGCCCATGCTGCTGCCGCCATGACCATCCAACGCTTCCTCCACGCCGTCGACCGGTTCAGCATGGTCGTGGGCAAGACCTTCTCGTGGCTCATCGTCGCGCTGATGCTGCTGGTGTGCGGCGAGGTGTTCAAGCGCTATGCGCTGAACGCGCCCACGGCCTGGATCTTCGATGCCAACAACATGCTGTATGGCACGCTCTTCATGATGGGCGGTGCCTACACGCTCTCTCAGGCCGGCCATGTGCGCGGCGATTTCTTCTACGGCAGCATGAAGCCGCGCACGCAGGCCGCGCTCGACCTCGTGCTGTTCGCGGTTTTCTTCCTGCCCGGCGTGGTGGCGCTCACCTGGTCGGGCTGGACCTACTTCGGTGAATCGCTCGCGATGCGCGAACAGACCTTCAACGCCGACCCCATCCCGGTGTACCCCTTCAAGTTCGTGATCCCCGTGGCCGGCGCGGTGCTGCTGGTGCAGGGCCTCGCCGAGATGGTGCGCTGCATGCTGTGCCTGAAGACCGGCGTGTGGACGCCGCGCCTGAAGGACGCGGAAGAAATGGACGTGGTCGGCGACCAGCTCGCCAGCAGCAGCTACGTGAACGAGGCCGACAAGCGCGAGGTGATCGAGAAGGCCCACGCCATCGAACAGGCTGCGCAGCAGCGCAAGAGCGACACGACGGGAGGCGCAGCATGAGCGAACCCGCACTCGGCCTGCTGATGCTGGGCCTGATCGTCTTCGTGATCATGCTCGGCTTTCCCACGGCGTTCACGCTGATGGGCCTGGGCATGTTCTTCGGCTTCATCGCCTTCTACGACCCCGCCTCGCCCTGGCTCGACAACAAGGTCTTCGACCTGATGGTGCAGCGCGCCTTCGGGGCCATGACCAACGAGACACTGCTGTCCATCCCGCTCTTCGTGCTCATGGGCTACGTGATGGAGCGCGGCGCGCTCGTCGACAAGATGTTCCACAGCGTGCAGCTCGCCTTCCGCCGCGTGCCGGGCTCGCTGGCGGTGACCACGCTCATCGTGTGCACCTTCTGGGGCATTGCGAGCGGCCTGGTGGGCGCGGTGGTGGTGCTGATGGGCGTGATCGCGATGCGCCCGATGCTCAACGCGGGCTACGACACGCGCCTGGCGGCCGGCGTGATCACGGCCGGCGGCACGCTGGGCATCCTCATTCCGCCCTCGGTGATGATCATCGTGTACGCGGCCGTGGCCGGGCAGTCGGTGGTCAAGCTCTATGCGGCGGCGATGTTCCCGGGCTTCTTCCTCGCCCTGCTGTACCTGATCTACGTGATCGGCTGGGCCGTGCTGCAACCGAAGGTGGCGCCCAAGATGCCGATCGACCAGCAGCGTGCCCCCATCACGCCCTGGGTGGCCCATCTCGCGGCCAGTTACTCCCCGCGCATGCTGCCCGCGCTCGCCGCGGCCGTGGTGGCGCCGGGGCGTGCCTTGCGCGGCGCGGTCGAGGGCGTGCGCCTGAGCTGGTGGATGCTGCTGCGAGGCCTGCTGAGCGCGCTGGTGCCGCTGGCGCTGGCCGCCGTCACGCTGGGTTCGGTGTGGTGGTACGTGACCATCTACTCGCAGAAGGACAACAACGCGGCCGCCCCGGTGGCCACGCAGCAGGCGACGCAGAAGACCGGCGAGCCCGCAGCCGCCGCGCCGGCTGCAGCCGAGCCGTCAGGCACCGGTCTGGCCGAGCCGCCGAGCACCGACGAACCCGCGAACACCACCGAAGGCAGCGGCCTGCAGGAGCCCCCCGGCGGCGTCGAGGAACCTCCGGGCAGCGAGCCCGCCGCAGCCCCTGCCGGTGAAGGTGGCCTGCAGCAGCTGGGCGACGCGGTCGAGGCACCCAAGACCGCGGCGGTGCCCGATGCCTTCTACACCGGCTTCTGGGTGGCCTGCCTCTTCACGCTCGCGCTGCTGGGCTGGTACTACTGGCGCATGGATGCGGAGCAGTTCGAAATTTTGCGCATGCTGGTGTCGTCGGTGATGCCGCTGGCCACGCTCACGCTGGTGGTGCTGGGCGTGATCCTGTTCGGCATCACCACCGCCACCGAATCGGCGGCGGTCGGCGCGGCCGGTGCCTTCCTGATGGCGTGGCAGGCTGGCACGCTGAACTTCAAGAAGATCAAGGAAGCGGTGTTCCTCACGCTCAAGACCACCTCGATGGTCTGCTGGCTCTTCGTCGGCTCGGCGCTGTTCTCGGCGGTGTTCGCGCTGCTGGGCGGCCAGCGCATCGTCGAGGAGTGGGTGCTGAGCATGAACCTGTCGCCGCTGCAGTTTTTGCTGCTGTCGCAGGCGATCATCTTCGTGCTGGGCTGGCCGCTGGAGTGGACCGAGATCATCGTGATCTTCGTGCCCATCTTCCTGCCGCTGCTGGCGCACTTCCAGATCGATCCGCTGCTGTTCGGCGTGCTGGTGTTCGTGAACCTGCAGGCGGCGTTCCTGTCACCGCCGGTGGCGATGTCGGCCTTCTATCTGAAGGGGGTGTCGCCGCCGCACGTGACGATCAACCAGATCTTCGCGGGGATGATGCCGTACATGCTGATCGTCATCCTGTGCATGGTGTTCATGTACATCTGGCCGGGGCTGACGCTGTGGCTGCCGCAGTACCTGTACGGCTGAACGCGCGCGCCTTCTCAGGCTGAGGCCGGGCGCCGCGCGAAGCGGCGGCGCTCGAGCAGCTCGAACAGGCCCATGCCCAGCAGCATGGCGCCCACGAAGACCAGCGCCTTGACCTCGCCCGTGCCGAGCGAGACCAGCGCGGGGCCGGGGCAGAAGCCCGCGATGCCCCAGCCGACGCCGAACAGCAGGCTGCCGCCGACCAGGCGGCGGTCGATGTGGCGCAGGCTGGGCAGCGTGAGCGGCCCGCCGAGCAGCGACGCCTTGCGACGGCCGGCCAGCAGGAAGCCGACGGTGCTCACCGCCACCGCGCCGGCCATCACGAAGGCGAGCGACGGGTCCCAGGCCCCGCCCACGTCAAGAAAACCCAGGATCTTGGCCGGGTTGGCCATGCCGGAGACGATGAGGCCGAGCCCGAAGACAAGGCCGGCGAGCAAGGAAGCAATGGCGGTCCACATGGCAGGTCTCCCGGTTCACGACAGGTTCAGCAGATGGCGCATCACGAACACCGTGGCGACCCCTGCGGCGATGAAAGCCACCGTGGCGGCCAGCGAGCGCGGCGAGCGCCGCGCCAGCCCGCACACGCCGTGGCCGCTGGTGCAGCCCGCGCCGTAGCGCGTGCCCACGCCCACCAGCAGGCCGGCGATTGCGAGCGTGCCGTAGCCCGCGTCGATCTGCGCCGCGGGCAGCACGGCGAACAGCCCGTAGACGAGCGGTGCGCCGACCAGCCCGAGCACGAAGGCCGCGCGCCAGGCCATGTCGCCCTTCATGGGGCGCAGCAAGCCGCCCAGCACGCCGCTGACGCCGGCGATGCGCCCGTTGAGCAGCACGAACATCGCGGCGGAAAGTCCGATGAGCACGCCGCCGGCCAGTGCGGCCCAGGGCGTGAAATGAGGCCAGTCGATGGTGGGCATCTTCAGTTCTCCTTCGGGCAGTAGAGGCGGTACAGCACCGCCAGGATCTCGAGCAGGGCCGGGTCGGCCACGCGGTAGTAGATGTTCTTGCCCTCGCGGCGGGTGTCCACCACGCCTTCGGTGCGCAACACCGACAGCTGCTGCGACAGGGTGGGCTGGCGGATGCCCAGCGTGCTCTCGAGGTCGCTCACGCACATCTCGCCCTGCGAGAGCTGGCACAGCAGCAGCAGCCGGGCCTCGTGGGCCAGCAGCTTGAGCACGGCGACGGCCTGGCCGGCGGCGCTGCGCAGCAGTTGGGGGTCGATGGCGTGGGTCGAGGTCTTCATGGGGGGATGACAGTTCGCGAAATAACATTATATGAATTCATATAATATTTGTCGCTTGACTGATTGAATGAGTGCCTGGCCTCCAGGCACCGCAGAAGGAGCGCCGATGACCCCGACCGCCATGCCCCCACGCGCCACCACCCAGGCCTTCTTCGATCCCGCGACGGGCACGGTGTCCTACGTGGTCTGGGACCATGCGACGAAGCGCGCCGCCGTCATCGACCCGGTGCTCGACTACGACTTCCGCTCCGGCCACACCGACACCGCGTCGGCCGACCGCCTGCTGGCGTACGTGCGCGCGCAGGCGCTGCAGGTCGACTGGGTCCTGGAGACCCACGCGCACGCCGACCACCTCTCGGGCGCGCGCCATGTGCAGTCGCAGGCCGGCGGGCGCATCGCCATCGGCGAGCACATCCGCACGGTGCAGGCCACGTTCCGCCACCTCTATAACCTGGAGCGCGACTTCCTGCCCGACGGCAGCCAGTTCGACCACCTCTTCAAGGACGGCGAACGCTTTCAGATCGGCGAGATCGAGGCGCAGGCCCTGCGCGTGCCCGGCCACACACCCGCCGACATGGCCTACCTCGTGGACGACGCGGTCTTCGTCGGCGACACGCTCTTCATGCCCGACCTGGGCAGCGCGCGCGCCGACTTTCCGGGCGGCGACGCGCGCGAGCTCTACCGCTCGATGCGCCGGCTGCTCGCGCTGCCGCCCGAGACCACGCTGTACGTCTGCCACGACTACCCGCCCGCCACGCGCGAGCCGCGCTGGCAGAGCACGGTGGCGCAGCAGCGCGCCCACAACATCCACGTGCGCGACGGCATCGGCGAAGATGAGTTCGTGCGCATGCGCACCGCGCGCGACGCCACGCTCGAAGTGCCGACGCTGATCCTGCCGTCGATGCAGGTCAACGTGCGCGGCGGCCGCCTGCCGCCGCCCGACGACAACGGCGTGGCTTACCTGCGCATTCCGCTGAACACGCTGCCGGGCCACCGCCCGCGCGCCACGCCGGGCTGAGGGCGCCTCTGCCAGTCAGCTAGCGCCGCCGCTCCACATACGGCCGCGCCTGCAGCAGCACGATCTTGTCGCCCACCGTCGCCCACTCGATGTCCTGGTCGACCGCGTTGAAGGTGCGCTTCACCGCCGCGCCCACGGCGGAGAGCCGCACCACCAGCTCATCGGTCAGCACGTGGCGGCCCACTTCCACGGGCACTTCCTTCACGCCGCCGTCCTTGTCCAGCTGCAGCGCCGTCTCTTCGGCCGAGCGGCTGAGCACCTGGATGGCCTTGGACCAGCTCGAGTACATCACCTGCTCCGCCACGCGCTTGCCCTCGACCACGCGGATGCCGATGCCGCGCTTGGCCGAGATGTACGTCACATGCGGATGGCCCGCGTCGAAGGGGTCGCGCGTGATCATCACGCCGGCGTTGGTCGAGTCGATGGCGGTCTGCACGAACACGCCCATCAGCACCGACTCGGCGCCGAAGCCCGCGGCGCTGCGCGCCTCCCAGGCCTCGGGGTTGAACACCGAGGCCCACACCTTCTTCACCGCGAGCTCGAGCGCGTCGCCGGTCTTCACGTTGGGCACCGTGGTGTAAAGCCCCGCGCCGCTGAAGCCCGGCAGGTCTTCCGAGTTGGACGAGCTGCGCACGAACACGCCGCCCCCGCCCAGCTGCGCCTGCCACGCCGCGCGCCAGGCTGCCGCGGTGGCGGGCTCGACGGGCCATTGCACGATCTCGTCGCGCAGCTGCGCCAGCGCCTTCTGCCGCACCTGCGGGTCGCCCGCGAAGCCCGGCTGCTGCTGCATGCGCGCGATGCGCTCGGCCAGCCCGTTCGACCGCATGAAGCGGTCGTAGTGCGCGAACGGAATGCAGAAGCCGTCGGGCACGGTCGTCGAGGGAATGCGCGCGGCCAACACCGCGCCGAGGTTGGCCGCCTTCGAGCCGCATTGCACGCTGTGGCGCGCGCGCAGCGAGGCCAGGGGCAGCAGGCGCGTCTCGCGCAGGTCCGGCTTCGCGGCCTTGCTGCCGGGCAGCGCGCCGGTGGCGGCGGCACGCGGCGGCAAGGCGGCGATCTCTTCCGGCGTGAGGCGGCGCAGCTGGTAACCCGAGGCCGCCACCTTCAGCGCCACCCACTGGCCCGCGTGCGCCTTCAGCACCGTGGCGGCATCGCGCACGTAGGCGTTCGGAATGCCCCAGCCCTTGGCCAGCAGGTTGACGTGCGACAGCGCCGTGGACGGCCGCTCGGTCAGCACGCCGGCCACCGGCGGCAGGTTGATCGGCACCTCGCGCAGCACGGCGATGTCGTCAGGCAGCAGCGCATTCAGGCCCGAGGCGTCGTTCACGATGCGCACGCGACCCGTGGCGGTGCCCAGGTTCATCGGCAGGAAGGGCTGCTCGCGAATCAGCGCCTCCTGGCTCACGAAGTCGATGCCGGCCTCCTTCGCGATGCGCTCGTGCAGCGTGGAGTTGGTCTTGAACTTCACCGGCGCGAAGAAGCTGGCCTTCACCTGCGCCTCGGCCTCGCGCAGCAGCGGCACCGTGAGCCGGTCGCCTTCCCAGAACTCGTAGGTGAAGGTGCCGATGTTCTGCTGCCAGCTCAGCGTGCCGAACAGGAAGCGGCGGTCCGGCACGAGGTAGTTGCGGTCGATCTCGCGCTTGACCGTGTTCGGCGTGAGCCGCGTGTCGCGCAAGAAGCGCACATGCAGCTGGAAGCGCGGCGTGTCGATGTAGTGCATGCGCGCCGGTTTGGCCTGCCGGTCGATCGCGAACAGCACATGGGCCAGCTGCATCGGCGTGCCGGCGTCGTAGACGCGCGCCAGCGTGTCGAAATCGCCCTGGCTGCGCAGCGCCGGCAGCGAGGCGGGCACGGCGGGGCGCGGCACGAGTTGCGCGGCCGGGCCTTCGGGCTGTGGCTGGTTCTGCTGCTGGTAGTACGACGGCTTGCGCGCGAGCTGCGCGCCGGCCGGCGCGGGCGCGACAGCCATCGCGCACAGCGCCAGGACCGGCAGCCACGCCAGTGCCGCGCCGTTCTTCTTCTGCTTCTGCCTGTTGGAATCGTTCTTCATGGGGCTCCTCCTTCATTGCCGACAAGCGCGGATTCTCGCTGGCGGCCCGCCCCATTTTTCGCGTGTCGGCCGCGCTACGTCGCCTGTGTCGACTGGCCGCATTGCGCGCAGAACTTCGCGCCGGGCGCCAACGCCGTGCCGCATTGCCGGCAGGCCGCGGGCAGCATCGACGTGCCGCATTGCTGGCAGAAGCGCGCACCCGCTGCGTTCACCGCGCGGCAGGCCGGGCAGGCGCTGCCGCCGGGTGGCGGCGGCGGTGCGTCGCGGCCATACCCATGGCCACCTTGCGAACCGTGGTGCCCGCCACCACCGCCGTGGCGCGCGCCGCCATGTCCACCGAAGAGTCGTTCCAGCATGCCCATGTGTTTCTCCCTTGCGTCGTGCAACAGGCCGGTGGCAACGTCGCCGGTGGCGATGAATTCCCGCGGGCCTGACTGCAGTGGATTCCCTGAAGCAGCTTCAGGGTCAAGCGCCCCCCGGCAAAGACCCTCGCGGGCCGCGGTGCTTCACGGCCATGCCCGCACCCGCAGCGCCGCCACCGCCCCGCCGCTACAGTCGGCCGCAAGGAGCGTCTTTCTCATGCAACCATTCGATTTCGACCTCTTCGTCATTGGCGGCGGCAGCGGCGGTGTGCGCGCCGCGCGCATGGCGGCGCAGACCGGCGCACGCGTCGCGCTGGCCGAGGCCGCCGAGCTCGGCGGCACCTGCGTCAACGTGGGCTGCATCCCGAAAAAGCTCTACAGCTATGCGGCCGGCTATGCCGAGTCTTTCGAGGAAGCCGAAGGCTACGGCTGGAAGCTCCCGTCGGCGCCGCAGTTCGACTGGGCGCACCTCAAGGCCCAGCGCGCCAAGGAGATCAGCCGGCTCAACGGCATCTACGGCTCGCTGCTGAAGAACTCGGGCGTCACGCTCGTCACCGGCTGGGCCCAGCTGGTCGATGCCCACACGGTGGAAATCGAAGGCAGGCGCCACACCGCGCGCCACCTGCTGGTGGCCACCGGCGGCACGCCCTTCGTGCCCGAGATTCCGGGCCGCGAACACATCGTGACCTCCGACGCGATGTTCGACCTCGACCCGTTCCCCAAGCGCCTGCTGGTGGTGGGCGGCGGCTACATCGCCTGCGAGTTCGCGTCGATCTTCAACGGCCTGGGGTCCAAGGTGACGCAGCTGCACCGCCGCGCCCACCTGCTCACCGGCTTCGACGACGACGTGCGCCAGTTCCTGGCCAACGAGATGGGCAAGGCCGGCGTCGACGTGCGCCTGAACTGCGAGGCCTCGTCGATCGCGCGCGGCCCCGACGGCCTCGTGGTCACGCTCGCGCGCGGCCAGCAGATCGAGGCCGACACCGTGCTCTTCGCCACCGGCCGCGTGCCCAACACGCAGGGCCTCGGCCTCGAGGCCGCGGGCGTGAAGCTCGACGCCAAGGGCGCCATCGCGGTCGACGCGCACTACCGCACCTCGGCGCCGTCGATCTACGCGGTGGGCGACGTGTCGACCCGCGTGCAGCTCACGCCTGTGGCGCTGGCCGAGGCGATGGTCGTGGTCGATGCGCTGTTCGGCAAGGGCAAGCGCGGCATGGACTACGAGTTCATTCCCACCGCCGTGTTCACCCACCCCAACATCGGCACCTGCGGCTACAGCGAGATCGACGCGCGCGCGAAGTTCGGCGAGGTCACCGTGTTCTCCAGCGAGTTCAAGTCGCTGCGCCACACCCTCTCGGGCCGCAGCGAGCGCACCTTCATGAAGCTCGTGGTCGACAAGAGGAGCGACCGCGTGGTGGGCCTGCACATGGTGGGCGCGGACGCGGGCGAGGTGGTGCAGGGCTTCGCGGTGGCGATGCGCGCGGGTGCGACGAAGGCGCTGTTCGACAGCACCATCGGCATCCATCCCACCGCTGCCGAAGAGTTCGTGACGATGCGCGAACCCATGCCCGGCTAGCCGCCGGCCTGGGGCTGCTTGCCTTCGAGCAGCTTCACCATCACGAACAACACCCGGTTCGCCGGCGTCGGCACGCCCAGCGCCTCGCCGCGCCGCACGACCAGCCCGTTGAGGTGGTCGATCTCGCTGCGCTTGCCGCGTGCGAGGTCCTGCGCGGTCGACGAATACTGCGAGGGCATCGACTGGGCGATGCCGTGCACCGCCGCGTCGACATCGCCCGGAATCACCACGCCCTCGGCCTTCGCCACCGCGAGGCATTCGGCGACCACGTCGCGGATCACGTCCGTCACGCCCGTGCCCTGCACGAGCTCGCCGTAGGGCAGCTGCGACACGGCCGACAGCGCGTTGTAGGCGCAGTTGAGCACCAGCTTGGCCCACAGCGCGCCGCGCACGTTGTCGGAAATCTGCGTGGGCACGCCGGCGGCGATCAGTGCCTGCGCGACCTCCTCGCTGCGGCGCGAAGGCGCGATCACCAGCTCGCCGCGGCCGTGGTGCTTCACATGGCCCGGCCCCGCCATCTCGGTCGCCACGTAGACCACGGCGGCAGCCACGTCATGCGACGGCAGCGCCGCGCGCACGCGCGCGTCGTTGTCGACGCCGTTCTGCAGCGTGAGCACCAGCGCGCCGGGCGCGAGGTGCGGCTGGATCTGCGCGGCGGCCGATTCGGTGTCGGTGGACTTCACGCAGAACAGCACCAGGTCGGCGCCCTGCACGGCGCCCGCTTCGGTGCTGGCCTCGAGGCGCACCTGTTCATCGAAGGCCTGGGTCTCCAGCCGCAGCCCGTTCGCGCGCACCGCTTCCACATGCGAAGGCCGGCCGATCAGCACGACTTCGTGGCCCGTGCGCGCCAGCATGGCGCCGTAGTAACAGCCGACCGCGCCGGCACCCATGACTGCGACTTTCATCGATTCGATTCCTTGGTTGTTCCGTGGACAGAGCGTAGCGAAGACGGCCGCTTCATGCCTCGGTCTCCACGCCGCGCGACTTCTGCCCTTCGTCCATGATCCATTCGCGAAACGCCGCGAAGGCCGGCAGGTCGAGGCGGTCGGGCCGGTAGCACAGGTAGTGGCCCTGGTCGACGCGCACCGGCGTGCCGCAGGGGCTCAGCAGCGCGCCTTCGGCCAGCTCTTCCTGCACCAGCAGTTTCGGCACGAGCCCGATGCCCAGCCCGTTGAGCGCCGCCTGGATCAGCGCGGAGTACTGCGCGAAGCGCGGGCCGGCCACGGTCTGCACCTCGGGCACGCCGTGCTGCGCGGCCCACTGGCGCCAGGCGGTGGGCGCGCCCTCGTGGTGCAGCAAGGTGTGGCCGACGATGTCGATGGGCTGCACGATGCGGTGGCGCCCCTCGACCAGCGCGCGCGCCACGATCAGCACGAACTCGCGCCCCGCGATGTATTCGGAGACCACGCCGGGCCAGCCGTCGGGGCCGTAGCGGATGGCGGCATCGACGCCGGCCGGGATGCCGTCGCTGGGCTCCAGGTGGCGGCTGAAGCTCAGCATCACGTGGCGGCTCTTCTGGCTGAAGGCCGGCAGGCGCGGAATGAGCCGCTTGGTGAGAAAGGTGGGCACGCTGGCCAGCGTGAGCAGGCCGGCGCCGGCATCGCCCGAGCGCGCCTCGAAGGTCGCGGTCTCGATGGCGCGCAGGCCGCCCGAGATCTTCTGCCAGTACACGCGCCCCTGCGGCGTGAGCTGCACGCCGCGGCCGTTCTTCTGCAGCAGCTCGCGGCCGAGGAACGCCTCGAGCCCCGCGATCTGCTTGCTGACGGCGCTCACGGTGATGCACAGGGCGCCGGCCGCGAGCGTGATGCTCTGCTGGCGCGCCACGGCGTCGAAGGCCAGCAGTTCCTGGATGGTGGGGCAGTCGCGTTTCATGCCTGGCTCCGGTTGATGAAAGTCGTGTGAAAAACACTTGCCGATTGCTCAAGTGTCGTCATCCAACTTTCACCCATAAGTGTGCATCTGCTTCCTAGAATTCGCTGAAACGCGGCAATCCGCCGTGGGCAAAAAGTAGAGCATCCGGAAAGTATGCCGGGTGCGCAAGACCTTCGGAGACACCCCCTTGATTCGCGGCATCTCGCTCGTCTACGGCCTGTACCTGCTGCTGCCCATCGCCCTGCTGGCGATCGGCAGCTTCGGCGGCAACTGGACCAACACGCTGCTGCCCACGGGCGTCACCGGGCAGTGGTATGTCGACCTGTGGCTGGACACCTCGTTCCGCAAGGCCTTCGTGAGCAGCCTCGTGGTGGCGATGGCGGCCTGCGCGATCAACACGGTGCTGGCGCTGCCGCTGGCCTATGCGCTGTACCACGGCGCGCGACGCGGCAGCAGCATCGCGGCGCGCATCGTGAGCGCCACGCCCGTCGCGGTGCCGACCATCACGCTGGCCTTCGGCTACATGATCGTGTTCAACACCGACCTCGCGCCCTGGCTGGGCTCGATGCCGCTGCTGATCGCCGCGCACGCGATCCTCACGCTGCCCTACCTCACCAACACGCTGCTCACCGACCTGCGCCACCTGGACCTCGGGCGGCTCGAGCAGGCCGCCGCCACGCTCGGCGCCTCGGGCTGGCAGCAGTTCACCGGCATCGTGCTGCCCAGCCTGCGCCAGAGCCTGATCAGCGGGCTGGTGATGGTGGCGGCCATCTCGGTGGGCGAGTTCGGGTTGTCGAACCTGCTCACGAGCTTCCAGAACCGCACCTACCCGGTGGTGCTGCTGCAGGCTTTCTACGGCGCGACGGGCTTTGCCTGCGCGGCGACCGTCATCCTTCTCGTGCTGGCGAGCGCGTCGGCCCTTCTTTCTTCCTCTTTGGTGAAGCAGCGCGCATGAGCCTCCTCCTGGACAACGTCAGCTACAACTACCCCGGCAGCGCGCACGGCCTGCACGACGTGTCGCTCGACGTGCGCACGGGCGAGCTCGTGGCGGTGATCGGGCCCAGCGGCTCGGGCAAGTCGACGCTGCTCAAGCTGGTGGCGGGACTGGAGACCGGCCACACGGGCCGCATCGTGCTCGGCGGCGACGACATGTCGCGCACGCCGGTGCACCAGCGCCACATCGGCATGGTGTTCCAGAGCTATGCGCTGTTTCCGCACCTGAGCGTGCTGGACAACGTGGCCTACGGGCTCAAGCTGCGCAAGGTGGACACGGCCCCGCGCCGCCAGCGCGCGCAGGAGCTGCTCGACATCGTCGGGCTGGGCGACCATGCACAGCGCGCCGTGGCGCAGCTCTCGGGCGGCCAGCAGCAGCGCGTGGCCCTGGCCCGCGCGCTCGCCATCGATCCGCGTGCGCTGCTGCTCGACGAGCCACTCTCGGCACTCGACGCCAGCGTGCGCGGCCACCTGCGCGACCAGATCCGCTCGATCCAGCAGCGCTTCAACGCGACCACGCTGCTGGTCACGCACGACCAGGAAGAAGCGCTGGTGATGGCCGACCGCGTGGCGATGCTGAAAGACGGCCGCCTGCTGCAGATCGCCACGCCGCGCGAGATCTACGAGCCCCCCGCGAGCCGCGCGGTGGCCGAGTTCGTCGGGCTCTCGACCATCCTGCCCGCCAAGGTGGCCTCGCCGGGCCGGCTCGACATGGGTTTTGCCGAGCTCTTCGCCGAGACCGGCAACCGGCCCTTCGGCACCGCGGTGCACGTGCTGGTGCGCCCCGAACACATCCGCCCCGACCCGGCGCCCGACAGCGTGAACCGTCTGGCCGGCCGCACCGGCGCACAGCGCTACCTGGGCGCGCTCACGCGCTACGACTTCGACGTGGCGGGCGCGGGCAAGCCCTTCCTCGCCGAGTCGGCCGCGCCGGCGGCCGAAGCGATCGCCATCGCCCCCGAACACCTTCGCCTGCTCGACCACTGACCTTTTCCTTCCAAGGAGCCCCCATGCAACGCAGACATCTGATCCAGGCCGCCGGCGCACTGCCCGTGCTGTCGCTCGCCCGCACCGCCTTCGCTTTCGACGGCCCTGAGCTCTACGCGGGCGAGAAGGCGCTGTACGCCGAGGCGCAGAAGGAAGGCCTGTGCGTCTCCTTCGACACCGGCCCCGAGTGGGCCAACTGGAAGTCGCTGTTCCGCGACTTCAAGAAGCGCTACCCCGAGATCGAGCTGACCTACAACGACATCGGCTCGGCCGCCACCGTGGTCGCGCTCGAAAAAACCAAGCGCCGCCCGCAGGCCGACACCGCCTACTACTTCGCCGCCTCGGCCGTCGATGCCGCGAAGAAGGACGTGGTCGCGCCCTTCAAGCCCGTCAACTTCGACAAGCTGCCACCGGTGTTCCGCGAGGCCGAGGGCCGCTGGTTCACCATCCACACGCTCAACATCGCGTTCCTGGTCAACAAGAAGCTGGTGAAGAACGTGCCCACCGGCTGGGCCGACCTGCTCAAGCCCGAGTTCAAGAGCACGGTGGTCTACCTCGACCCGCGCTCCACCGGCATCGGCCAGGTGCTGACCTTCGCCGCGGCGTATGCCAACGGCGGCAGCGTCGACAACGTGCAGCCCGGCACCGACTACCTGGGCAAGCTGCACGCGGCCGGCAACGTGCTGCGCGTGGAGGGCACCACGCCGTATGCCAAGTTCCTCAAGGGCGAGATCCCGGTGTGGATCAGCTACGAGAACGACGGCCTCAAGGCCAAGCACGTTGACGGCATGGGCAATGCGGTCGAGGTCGTGATCCCGAGGGAGGCCAGCGTGGCCGCGCCGTACGCCATCAGCCTCGTGAAGAACGGCCCGAACCCGAACGCCGGCAAGCTGTGGCTCAACTTCATCATGAGCGAGGCCGGCCAGTCGCTGTTCGCGCAGGGCTTCGTGCGCCCTGCCGTGCCGGGCACGCCGCTCTCGGCCGATGTCGCGGCCAAGATGCCGGCCGCGCCGCAGATCAAGCCGCTCGACGTGGTGAAGGCCTCGGAGCGCAAGGCCGAGGTCGACAAGCTCTGGGCGCAGGCCGCGCTGGGCAAGTAAGAGGCCGTGATGCGACGCTTTGGCGCCTGGCCCGCCTGGGCCTTCATGGCGCTGTTCTTCGCGGTGCCGCTGGCGGCGCTGCTGCCCGAGGCCTTCGGCGAGGGCGGCAGTGCCTTCGGGCGGCTGTTCGGCAACCCGCTGTTCCTGGGCGCACTGCGCAACACGCTGGGCCTGGGCCTGGCGGCGGGCGCGATCTCGGCGCTGGTGGGCACCTGCATCGCCATCGAACTGGCGCGCCAGCCCGAAGGCCGGCGCCAATGGATGATGACGCTGCTGGGCCTGCCGCTGGCGTTCTCGGGGCTGGTGATCGCCTACGGCTTCATCCTCGCCTTCGGCCGCGCGGGCTTCGTGACGCAGCTGCTCGCGGGCCTGGGCGCCGACCCGGCCGTGATCGGCAGCTGGATCTACAGCGTGTCGGGCCTGGGGCTGGCCTATGCCTACTACCTGATCCCGCGCGTGGCGCTGTCGCTGTACCCCGTGTTCGCCAACCTCGACCTGCGCCCGGCGCAGGCGGCGCGCACGCTGGGCGCCTCGAAGGCGCGTGCCTTCCGGGACACGGTGCTGCCCGAGGTGCTGCCCTCGGTGCTGTCGAACGCCTGCATGGTGGCCGCGATTGCCATGGGCACCTACGGCACGGCGCTGGCGCTGGTGGGCACGCAGCTGAACATCCTGCCGCTGATGCTGCTCGCGCAGGTGGGCGACGGCGGGTCCGATTTCGCGGTGGCGGCGGCCCTGTCGCTGGTGCTGATGGTGGTGTGTGTGGTCGTGATGGGAGTGGGCGATGTCTTTACACGAAGGCGCGAGCGCGGTGCTGTCGGCGCCGGTCACTGAGGCGCTGACGCGCCTGGCGCAACGGCAGTGGGGGCCGCAGCGCCACCGCCAGCCGGTGGCGATGCTCGGCCCGGGCGACGGCGGCCCGGCCGAATGCGAGGCCGCCTACGCGGTGGCGCATGCGCTGGCCGGCGCGGGCATGGCGGTGGTCTGCGGCGGGCGCGGCGGCGTGATGGCCGCGGCCTCGCGCGGCGCGGTGGAGGCCGGCGGCATCGCCGTGGGCATCCTGCCCGAGGACGACGACCGCCATGCCAACGAATGGCTCAGCGTGGCCATTCCCACCGGCATGGGCGAGATGCGCAACGGCATCATCGCGCGCAGCGGCGTGTGCCTGGTTGCCATCGGCGGCAACATGGGCACGCTGTCGGAGATGGCCATGGGCCTGAAATGGGGCAAGCCGGTGTTCGTGATGCACGGCGACGTCGCCCTGCCCGGCGCGGTGCAGGCCACGGACGTGGACGACATGCTGGGCAAGGTGCTGGCCTGCCTCTTGGACTGACCTCAGGACCTCCCCGCCGACACGGGCGCATTGCACAATGACGGCATGCCCTACATGCCCACCTTTGTCGCTCCCGCCCGCTTCACCGACGCCGCCGAGGCGCTCGACCAGGTCAAAGCCATCTACCAGGGCGGCCTGGCCCACCTGCGCGAATCGATGCTGCGCTTCGTCGCCGGCGAGGCGCTGCCGGGCCGGGTGCGGGCCTGCTACCCGTTCGTGCGGGTGCACACGCACACCGTCTCGCGCCACACGCCGCCGGCCAACGCCGGCCTGAGCTACGGCTTCGTGGCCGGCCCCGGCCGCTACGAGACCACGCTGACGCGGCCCGACCTGTTCTCGCGCTACTACCTCGACCAGTTCCGCCTGCTGCTGGAAAACCACCAGGTCGAGATCGAGGTGGGCACCAGCACGCAGCCCATTCCGATCCACTTCTCGTTCGCCGAGAACGACCACATCGAAGGCACGATGAGCGCCGAGCGCCGCGCCCTCATGCGCGACGTGTTCGACCTGCCCGACCTGGGCGCCATGGACGACGGCATTGCCAACGGCACCTTCGAGGCGTTGCCCGGCGAGCCGCAGCCGCTGTCGCTGTTCACGGCGGCGCGCGTCGACTACTCGCTGCACCGCCTGCGCCACTACACGGGCACGGCGCCCGAGTGGTTCCAGAACTTCGTGCTGTTCACCAACTACCAGTTCTACATCGACGAGTTCGTGCGCCTGGGCCACGAGGCCATGGCCGACGAGAACAGCGAGTACATCGCCTTCATCGAGCCCGGCAACGTGATCACGCGCCGGCGCGGGCTGGCCGCGGGCCACAGCGACACCTTCGCCCACCTGCTGGACGGCAGCCAGGGCACCGCGCCGCCGCGCCTGCCGCAGATGCCGGCCTACCACCTGGTGCGCGAGGACTACAGCGGCATCACCATGACCAACATCGGCGTCGGCCCGGCCAACGCCAAGACCATCACCGACCACATCGCCGTGCTGCGCCCGCACGCCTGGATGATGCTGGGCCACTGCGCGGGCCTTCGCAACACGCAGCAGCTGGGTGACTACGTGCTGGCCCACGCCTATGTGCGCGAGGACCACGTGCTCGACGAGGAGCTGCCGCTGTGGGTGCCGATCCCGGCGCTGTCGGAGATCCAGCTGGCGCTCGAGCAGGCGGTGGCCGACGTCACGAAGTGCGAGGGCCCCGACCTGAAGACGATCATGCGCACCGGCACCGTGGCCAGCACCGACAACCGCAACTGGGAGCTGCTGCCCGGCAACCAGCCGCAGCGCCGCTTCAGCCAGAGCCGCGCCGTGGCGCTGGACATGGAAAGCGCGACCATCGCGGCCAACGGCTTCCGCTTCCGGGTGCCCTACGGCACGCTGCTGTGCGTGAGCGACAAGCCGCTGCACGGCGAGATCAAGCTGCCCGGCATGGCCAACCACTTCTACCGCGAGCGCGTGGAACAGCACCTGCGCATCGGCATGCGCGCCATCGAGATCCTGCGCCAGGAAGGCACGACCCGGCTGCACAGCCGCAAGCTGCGAAGCTTCGCGGAAGTGGCTTTCCAGTAGGCTCCGACGCCTTTCGCCCCTTTGTCCCCTCAGGGTTTCTCCCTGTGCGGGCGAGGGCGTGTTTGCCTTGTTTCGCGGACATCATTGGCTGTCACGTACACAACTGGAAACACGATGCGCCCGTCTTCGCCGCTTGCCGCCGCCCTTCCCCTGTCCCGCCGCCGCTTCGGCACCTGGCTGGCAGCCTCGGCCGCTGCCGCCGGTGCGGGCCAGGCCGCGCTGTGGGCCGGCAACGCCCGCGCGGCCGACGCGCCGCTGAGCAGCAAGCTGCGCATCGTCATTCCCGCCAACGAAGGCGGCGGCTGGGACCAGACCGGCCGCGCCCTCGGCGCCGCCCTGCTGGCCTCGGGCGCCGTGGGCACCGTCACCTACGAGAACATCGGCGGCAAGGGCGGCACCATCGGGCTGGCCAAGTACGTCGAGAAGTACGACGCCGACCCCGAGGCGCTGCTGGTCAGCGGCATGGTGATGGTCGGCGCGGTGGCGCTGCAAAAGCCCGCCGTCACGCTGGCGCATGTGTCGCCCGTGGCGCGGCTGACCAGCGACTACGAGGTGGTCGCCGTCAAGGCCGACTCGCCCATCAAGACCCCCAAGGACCTCGTCGCCCAGCTGCGCGCCGATGCCGCCAACACCGTCATCGCGGGCGGCTCGGCCGGCGGCGTGGACCACATGTTCGCCGGCATGCTGGCACGCGTGGCCGGCGCCTCGGCGTCGCTGAACTACCAGCCGCACCCGGGCGGCGCGCAGGTGGTCGAAGCCCTCGAGACGGGCAAGGCGGCAGTCGGCATCTCGGGCTACAGCGAGTTCGCCGAGAACATCGCCAACGGCAAGCTGCGCGCCATCGGCGTGTCGTCCAAGCACCCGTTCCAGGGGATCGCCTCGGTGCGCCAGCAGGGCGTGGACGCCGACCTGGCCAACTGGCGCGGCGTGATGACCGGCAAGAAGGTGCCGCCCTACCGCCGCGGCCAGCTGCTCGAGGCGGTGCAACGCGCCACCACGCACGACCTCTGGCAGAAGACCATCAAGCGCAACAACTGGGACCCGTACTGGATGGCGGGCAAGGACTTCGAGAGCTTTCTCGAACTCGACACCGCCATGGCGGGCCCGCTGATCTATCTGCTCAAACTCAAGGCCTGAGCGCCTTCGCCCTCAAGCAAACAACTCCGGCATCTCGCGCTGCGCCTTCGGCGTGAGCGTGAGCGCGCGCCCGTCGAGTTCCTGCCGCACCCAGCCGCGCCGCAGCGACAGCTGCAGCCACGCGGCCCCGAGCGCGCCGCCCAGGTGCGGGCGGCGTTCGCTCCAGTCGAGGCAGGCGCAGGCGAAGCGGCGGCGCGAGCGGCGCACGGCGTCGACCTCGACGCCCAGGCTCTCCAGCGCGATGGCGCCGTCGGGCGTGAGTTCGTACGAGCCGCTCGCAAGGCCGCTGAGCCAGCCCTGCGCATGCAGCCGGTCGTGCAGCGCGACGCCCGCGGTGCCGGCCATGTGGTCGTAGCAGGTGCGGGCGCTGCGCAGGCGGCTTGGCGTGTTGGGCTGGAAGGCGGCCGCCGAGGGGCGCGGCGCGCCGGCCACGACCATGAGGCTTTCGAGCGCGGCGGCCACGTCGTCGCTGGCCAGGCGGAAGTAGCGATGCTTGCCCTGCACGAGCACCTCGACCAGCCGCTCCTCCTTCAGGCGCGCGAGGTGCGCGCTCGCGGTCGAGGCCGCCACCTCGGCCACCGTGGCGAGCTCGGTCGCGGTGCGGGCGTGGCCGTCCATCAGGCAGTTCAGCATGCGGGCGCGCGCCGGCTCGGCGATGGCGCCGGCGAGGCGGGCGAGCTGGAAGTCGGAAGCGGTGGTGTCGTCCATGCGGGCATCCTAAGGCGATGCCGCATCCCACACTTCGTTCGCGAGCGAAGTGTGTCGGCGGCGGCGAACGCACACTGCGCGCCATGACTACCGCCACGCTCACTCATCCCGCCGACCCGGTCGCCGCCGCCACGCATGCCGACCCCTACCCGTACTACGCCACGCTGCGCGACGGCCCGCCGCTCGCGTGGCACGAGGGCCTGCGCGTGTGGGTCGCGAGCCGCGCCGATGTCGTCATGCAGGTGCTGCAGGCCCACGGCGCGCTGCGCGTGCGCCCTGCCGCCGAGCCCGTGCCGCGCGCGATCGTGGGCAGCCCGGCGGGCGAGGTGTTCGGCCACCTCGTGCGCATGAACGACGGCCCCGCGCACCAGGCGCACCGGCCGGCCTTGCAGCGCGCGCTGGCCGGGCTCGACCTGCAGGCGGCGCACGCCGCCGCGCTCGACGTGGCGCGGCAGCTGCCTGCGCAGGCGCCGCTGTCCGAGGCGCTGTTCTCGCTGCCCGTGCGGACGATGGCGCACCTGCTTGGTTTCGACGGTGCGACCTTGCCGCAGGTGGACCGCTGGATGCGCGACTTCGTCGCCTGCCTTTCTCCGCTGTCGAACGCCGACCAGCTGCAGGCGGCGAGCATGGCGGCCGGCGAACTGATGAACCGCTTCGAAACCCTGAGCGCGAACGCCTCGCCGCGCGACGGCACGCTGCTGGCGGCGGTGCTGGCCGAAAGTGCCGCGAGCGCGCCGCTCTCGCGCGCGCTGCTGGCGAACCTCGTGGGCCTGCTCTCGCAGACCTGCGACGCCACGGCGGGCCTGCTGGGCAACAGCCTCGTTGCGCTGGCGCGCGAGCCTGCGCTGCGCCCGCTGGCACGCACGCGCGACGGGCTGCTCGCCATCGTCGAGGAGACGGCGCGCCACGACCCGTCGGTGCAGAACACGCGCCGCTTCGCGATCGAGCCCGTCGAGATCGCCGGCACCTCGCTGGCGGCGGGCGAAGCGGTACTGGTGCTGCTGGCCTCGGCGCAGCGCGATCCGGCGTTCAACCCCGATCCCGACCGCTTCATGCCCGTGCGTGCGCGGCGCCGCGTGCTCGGCTTCGGCCATGGCATGCATGCATGTCCGGGGCAGGCGCTGGCCTGCACGCTGGCTGCGGCGGGCCTCGAAGCGCTGTTGTGCCAACGAAGCGCACCCGATCTCGACGCGCTCAGCTGGCACTATCGGCCGTCGGTCAACGGGCGCATTCCCGTCTTCGACTGAGTCAGTGCGCGGCCCAGCGCCCCGTGCCCGCCAGGTGCGGCGACAACGCAGCCTCGCCCCAGCGCAGCGGCAGCGCGGCCGGGCGGCGCAGCGCGCGCGTGACGTGAAAGCGCATCAACCGCTCCGCGCCTTCGAACGCCGCCACCTCGGGACCGTCCGTGACGATCTCCGCCGTGGCGCTCAGGTGCAACAGCTCACCGGTGTCGAAATCGACGAACAGCAGACCCGCGCGCGGGTGCGCCTGCAGGTTGCCCAGCGTGTTGAAGAAGCGGTTGCCATTGAAATCGGGCACCGTGAGCACGCCGCCCGCATCGACGCGCACGAAGCCCGGCCGCCCGCCGCGGTGCGACACGTCGACGCCGTGCGAGCGCGCATCGGCCGCGTCGCCCACCGCCACCGCGTCGGGGTAGGCCGTGGCGATGAACAGCGTGTCGGCCGCGCCGATGAGCCGTTCGGCCGCGAGGTCGAGCGTGTCGAGCCACTGCACGGCGGGCTCGTTGACGGGCGGTGCGGCGAACACCGGCTCGCGCGCCTGGATGTAGCGCGGGCAGTTGCCGAAGCTTTGCTGCACCTCGACCATGAAGCCCGCCGCGTCGAGCGCCTCGACCGTGCCGTTCATGCGGTTGCGCCGCCGCGTGTGCGGCTGGATGCCCAGCAGCCCCAGCGTGGCGCCGGGCACGAGCTGGCCCGCGAGCGGATCGCCGGCGCCCGGCAGCGCGTCGATGCGCAGGTGCGTCGCGTCGGGCGAGTGCGCGAAGCCGGCGGGCGCAGCGAGCATGCTGGCCCACGGCTGCAGGTCGGCATCGAGGCTGCCGACCACGAGGAACGGCAGCAGTGCGAAGAACTCGCGGTGCTGGTCGGGCATGTAGTCGCGGATCACGCGCGGGCCCACAGCCTCCATCTGCTCGCGCGCGCCCACGAGCGATTGCAGCGCGCGCTCGCCGGCGTGGAAAGGTGCGGCGATCATGACGCCACCGCCAGGCCCACCGGCGAACGCACCATCGGCACGAACCCGGGCAGGGCCTCCACGCGCGCCAGCCAGGCGCGCAGCTGCGGGTAGGCGTCGAGCGACACGCTGCCCTCGGGCGCATGGGCCACGTAGGCGTAGTTCGCGATGTCGGCCAGCGTGGCCGACGGGCCCGCGAGGAAGGGCTGCTCGGACAGGCAGGTCTCCATCACCGCGAGCAGCGCGTGCGAGCGCTTGACGGTCTCGGTGCGGTCGGCGTCCACGCCGAACAGCACCATGATGCGCGCCGCCGCCGGGCCGTAGGCCAGCGGGCCGGCCGCCACCGAGAACCAGCGCTGCACGCGCGCCGCGCCCACCGGGTCGCGCGGCATCCAGCGCGCCGGGTCGGGGGCGTAGCGTTCGTTGAGGTACACGAGGATGGCGTTGGAGTCGGCCAGCGTGACCTCGCCGTCCTCGATCACCGGCACCTGGCCGAAGGGGTTGCGCGCTAGGAACTCCGGCGTGCGGTGCTCACGCTGGCGCAGGTTGAGCTCGACGATCTCGAAGGGCAGGCCCAGCACCGAGAGGAAGAAGCGCACGCGGTGCACGTGGCCCGAGATGGCGCTGCCGAAGAGCTGGATGGGCTGGGCGGGCTGGCGGGTGTTGGTGCTGTTCTCGGTCATGAAGAGTCCTTCGGGTGGGTATGGCCTCGATTCTTCTCTCTTCCACCAAATGAATGAATAGCCTTTTCCGGATTTGACTGCTGCGTTTTCCGGTTTAATCGCGCCATGGATCGCTTCAAAGCCATGCAGACCTTCGTGCAGATTGCCGACCAGGGCAGCCTGACCCGCGCCGCCGAGGCGCTCGGCAGTTCGCTGCCCGCCGTGGTGCGCGCGCTCGCCGCGCTCGAGGCGCACCTGGACGTGCGCCTTTTTCACCGCACGACGCGGCGCCTCTCGCTCACCGAGGAAGGCCGCCACTACCTGCCGAGCGCGCGCGAAGTGCTGCTCGCGGCCGACGCCGCCGACCAGGCGCTGAAGGCCGAGGCGCGCGAGCCCGCCGGGCAGCTGGTCATCACCGCGCCGGTGCTGTTCGGCCACATGTACGTGGCGCCCGCCATCGTGCGCTTCATGCAGCGCCACGAGAAGGTGCGCTGCAGCGTGCGGCTGCACGACCGCACGGTGAACCTGCTCGAGGAGGGCATCGATGTCGGCATCCGCATCAGCCCGCTCGAAGACTCGTCGCTGGTGGCGCAGACGCTGGGCACCATCCGCCGTGTGGTGGTGGCCAGCCCCGCCTTCCTCGCGCAGCACGGCGTGCCGCGCCATCCGCGCGACCTGGCGGGTGCGCCCTGCGTGCGCGGGCGCATCGATGCGCCGGCCCAATGGGCGTTCCGCGACGGCGGCAAGACCGTGCACGTGACGCCCGACAACCGCCTGGAGTTCAACCACCTCGCGCCCGCCATCGAGGCCTGCGCCGCCGGCATGGGCTTCGGCACTTTCTTCTCCTACCAGGTGCTGCCGCATGTGGCGCAGGGCCGGCTGCAGCTGGTGCTCGAAGACTACGAGCCCGCGCCCCGCCCCGTGAGCGTGATCTACCCGAATGCGCGGCTGCTGCCGGCGCGCACGCGGGCCTTCATCGACTGGATGAAAAGCGAGTTCAGCGGCTTGCGCATGTAGCTGCTGCGCCAATCGGCCGGCTGCGTCAGAATGGCCGCGTGCCATCCCACACCACCCCCTCCTCGCCTTCTTCTTCGTCTTCTTCCCCGTTGTTCCAGGTCCGTGGGCTGCGCAAGCGCTACGGCGAGACCACGGTCGTCGACGACCTCTCGTTCGAGATCGCGCCCGGCGAGTGCCTGGGCGTGATCGGGCCGAACGGTGCGGGCAAGACCACCACCATCCGCATGTGCCTGGGCCTCACCGCGCCCGACGGCGGCAGCATCGAGGCGCTGGGCCTGCAGATGCCGCGCGACGCGCTGGCGATCAAGGCGCAGCTGGGCGTGGTGTCGCAGTTCGACACCCTCGACCCCGACTTCAGCTGCGCCGAGAACCTCGTGGTGTACGGCCGTTACTTCGGTTTCAGCAAGGCGCACGTGCGAGCGCGCGTGCCACAGCTGCTGGAGTTCGCCGCGCTCTCGCACAAGGCCGACGCCAAGCCCGGCGAGCTGTCGGGCGGCATGCGCCGGCGCCTGTCGCTGGCGCGTGCGCTGGTGAACGACCCCAAGTTGCTGCTGCTCGACGAGCCCACTACCGGGCTTGACCCGCAGGCGCGGCACCTGATGTGGGAGCGGTTGCAGGTGCTGCTGCAGCAGGGCAAGTCGATCCTGTTGACGACGCACTTCATGGACGAGGCCGAGCGCCTGTGTTCGCGGCTGCTGGTGCTCGACCACGGCCGCAAGATCGCTGAAGGTCGTCCGCGCGATCTGATCGCCGAGCACCTGGAGCCTGATGTGGTCGAGGTGTATGGCAATGGGGCGCTGTCGCTGGCGGGGTCTGCCGAGCTGCAGGCGCTGGCTGCGCGCGTGGAAGTGAGCGGTGAGACCGTGTTCTTCTATACGCAGGATGCGCGGCGTCTGCTCGACGCACTGACGCAGCATGGCGGGCTGCGCACCTTTCATCGGCCGGCCAATCTGGAAGATCTTTTCCTCAAGCTCACCGGTCGGCAGATTCGCCAGGATGGCTAGGCCTTCTTTCTATGAACACAACCACTGCTTCTTCTGCTGCTGTTTCTCCCGAGGCACCTGTGCCGCCTTCACCCTCCGTGTGGCGCGCGCCTGAACTGTCGATGCGATGGTGGCCGGTGTTTTTGCGCAACCTGCTGGTGTGGCGCAAGCTTGCTTTACCTAGCCTGATCGGGAACATCGCGGAGCCGCTGATCTGGCTGGTGGCGTTTGGCTACGGGATGGGCGCTTTGGTGGGGCAGGTGACGGTGGATGGCACGCAGGTGCCCTACATCCTGTTCCTGGCGAGTGGGTCGATCTGCATGAGCGCGATGAATGCGGCGAGCTTCGAGGCGCTGTATTCGGCGTTTTCTCGGATGCATGTGCAGAAGACTTGGGACGGGATCATGAATGCGCCGGTGGGGCTGGATGACATCGTGCTGGCCGAGATGTTGTGGGCGGCGTTCAAGTCGATTTTTACTGTGACTGCGATCTTGTTTGTGATGCTTGGGCTTGGGATCAGTCACAGCCCGAAGTTGATCGTGGCTTGGATGGTGTTGATCGGGTGTGGGATCACGTTTTCTTCGGTGGCGTTGATCTTCAATGCGTTGGCGAAGGGGTATGACTTTTTTACCTATTACTTCACGCTGTTCATGACGCCGATGATGTTCTTGAGTGGGGTGTTTTTTCCGCTGGAGCAGTTGCCTTCTGTTGTGCGTTCTGTGGCTGCCTGGTTGCCTTTGACCAATGCTGTGGCTTTGGTGCGGCCGTTGTTTATGGATCGGTGGCCTGAGGGGTGGTGGGTGCATGCGGGTGTTTTGGTTGTGTATGCGGTTGTTGCTTTCTGGATTGCACTGGCTTTGACTCGGAAGCGGTTTCGGGGGTAGTTCGTTGAGGTGTTGGCTTGGTTTGCTTCCCGAGGCCGGGTCTCGGCCCGGCGGCCGACCTACTTTTCTTTGCTTCGCCAAAGAAACGTAGGCAAAAGAAAGGCGACCCTACTGTCTGCGTCCCTCCGCTTCGCTACGGGCAACCTGCGGTGCTCGCATTTCGCGGGGTCTCGCCCAAACTCGCTTCGCTCAAACAAGGGCGAGCCCTGATCCGCGAAACGCTGCGCTCCTCGGCGCATACAGAAGGGCTTTGGATACCTAACGGGCCATCGCTTCGCTCGGCCAGTGGGCCGCAGCAGGCGCTTCGCGCCTGCTGCGGCGGGGATCGGTCGTGGCGTTGGTCGTTGCGTGAGCCGCTGGCGTGTGCGCTCATGCAGATGCAGATATGCCTGCGAGCACCAGCACCAGCATGAGTGCGGGCGGATGCGAGCACGAGCACGAGCACGAGCACGAGCACGAGCACGAGCACGAGCACGAGCACGAGCACGAGCACGAGCACGAGCACGAGCACAGCTCGTGGCATGCGGCTGTTGGAAGTTCCCGGGCCGAGCGAAGCGACGGCCCGCTGGTATCCAAATCCCCTCTGGCTGCGCCGAGGAGCGCAGCGTTTCGCGGATCAGGGCTCGCAGCTGTTTGAGCGAAGCGAGTTCTGCGAGACCCCGCGAAACGCGAGCACCGCAGGTTGCCCGCAGCGAAGCGGAGGGTCGCAGACAGTGGGGTCGCCTTTTCTTTGCTTACTTTCTTTTGGCGAAGCAAAAGAAAGTGAGTCGCCCGCCGGGGCGAGACCCGGCCCCGGAAAGCAACCCCAAAAACCAATCCAAAACAATTACATTGCACACAATTCAATTGCGAACTACAATTCAACCCATGCCAACGAAACCCAACACAGACGACCTGCTCAAGCTAGACAACCAGCTCTGCTTCGCCGTCTACTCCGCCTCCTTGGCAATGACCCGTCTCTACAAGCCGTTGCTAGAAAAGCTCCAGCTCACCTACCCCCAATACCTCGTGATGCTCGCCCTCTGGGAGCAAGACGGCCCCACCGTCTCCGCCCTCGGCGAGCGTCTCTCTTTGGACTCCGGCACCCTCACCCCGCTGCTAAAGCGCCTAGAAGCCAACGGCTACGTAGCCCGAGTCCGCGACGTCGCAGACGAGCGCCGCGTCCACATCACGCTCACCACCGCAGGCCGCAAGCTCAAGTCCCGTGCCGCCAACGTCCCCGAATGCCTCATGGCCGCCGCCGAATGCTCCGTCCCCGAGCTGATCGCCCTCACGCAGCAAATACAAACCCTGCGCGACCGCATCCGCAAAGCCGCCTGACACACAACCCATCCAGAGTTCTCCCCGGCTTCGTGAGAAGAAGCCCTTTCATCACCACTCCCCTGACCAAAGGAAATCACCATGACCACCAAGCTCGACAAAGTTCTCTACACCGCAGAAGCCCACACCGTCGGCGGCCGTGACGGCGCCGGCAAGTCCAGCGACGGCGCCATCGACGTCAAGCTGAGCTCGCCCGGCTCGGGCAAGCCCGGCACCAACCCCGAACAGCTGTTCGCGGTCGGCTACGCCGCCTGCTTCATCGGCGCCATGAAGGCCGTCGGCCCGAAGATCAGCGTCAAGGTGCCGGAAGAAGTCGCCATCGACTCGAAGGTTTCCCTCGGCCCGACGAACGGCGGCGCGGCCTACGGCATCTCGGTGCAGCTGGCGATCTCGCTGCCCGGCCTGGACGACGCACAGAAGAAGCTGCTGGTCGACACGGCCCACCAGGTCTGCCCGTACTCGAACGCCACCCGCGGCAACATCGACGTGGAACTGACCATCGTCTGATTCCGCTCTGACGGTTTCACGAAAAAAAGCGCCCCGGCCCCAAGCCCGGGCGCTTTTTTCATGTCTGTCTCACGGGTGACGCCGAAACGCACGCCGAGATAGCGCCTTTCACCAAGCTTGGCTAATGTGGCCGCACGTCTCGCCCGTCCCGCCACCCGTCTTCAACACACACCCGTGGAGATCGACCCCATGAGCACCACCCACCTCCTGATCCGCAAAGACCAGCTGGCCACCACGCGCCTGCACACCGACACCTCCGACCGGCCACTGACCGACGGCCAGGTGCGCGTGCGCATCGACAGCTTTGCGCTCACCTCCAACAACATCACCTACGCCGCCTTCGGCGATGCGATGAGCTACTGGCAGTTCTTTCCCTCCGAGGAAGAAGGCTGGGGCAGCATCCCGGTGTGGGGCTTCGCGAGCGTGGTGCAGTCGCTGCACCCGGGCGTGGCCGTGGGCGAACGGATCTACGGCTACTGGCCGATGTCCACGAGCGCGGTGCTCAGCCCCGACCGGCTCTCGCCCTCGCGCTTCACCGACGCGGCGGCGCACCGCGCCAAGCTGCCCGCGGTCTACAACCAGTACTTCCGCTGCAACGCCGACCCGCTGTACACCACCGACACCGAAGACCTGCAGGCGCTGCTGCGCCCGCTGTTCATCACCTCGTGGCTGATCGACGACTTCATGGCCGACAACGACTTCTTCGGCGCCACCACCATGCTGCTGTCGAGCGCCTCGAGCAAAACGGCCTACGGCACGGCCTTCCAGCTGCACCAGCGCGACGGCATCGAGGTGGTCGGCCTCACCTCGCCCGCCAACGTGGCCTTCTGCCAGAGCCTGGGCTGCTACGACCGCGTGGTGACCTACGACGCGCTCGACACCATCGCGGCCGACACACCCTGCGTGTACATCGACTTCGCCGGCAACGGCGAGCTGCGCACCGCGATCCACGAGCGCTTCACGAACCTGAAGTACAGCAGCTCGATCGGCGGCACGCACGTGGAGCAGCTCGCCGCCAAGGGCGCGGGCAAGAGCCTGACCGGCCCGCGCGCCACGCTGTTCTTCGCGCCCGCGCAGATCAAGAAGCGCACCACCGAATGGGGCGCCGACGAGTTCGGCCGGCGCATGGTGGCCGCCTGGCACCGCTTCCTGGCCACGGTGACCGACACCAGCAACCCCTGGCTGCACACCGAGCACCACCACGGCGGCGAGGCGGTGCAGGCCGCCTACGCGCAGGTGCTGGCGGGCAAGGGCGACCCGCGCACCGGCCATATCCTTTCGCTTTACAAACAAGCGGGCGCTCGCTGACCCGCACGGGGCCCATGTGGCGACAATCGCCGCATGACCCCTTCTTCTGTCGCGCCCGCGAACACCCATCCTTACGAGAGCCTCACGCCCGACGTGGTGCTCGACGCGCTCGCGACACTCGGCCTGCACGGCGACGGCCGCCTCACCGGCCTGAACTCCTATGAAAACCGGGTCTACCAGGTCTACCTGGAAGACCCGAATCCCCATCCCGCGGTGGTGCTCAAGTTCTACCGCCCCGGCCGCTGGAGCGAGGCCGAGATCCTCGAAGAGCACGCCTTCTCGCTCGAACTGGCCGCCGGCGAGGTGCCGGCCGTGCCGCCGCTGGCCTTCGACGGCAAGACGCTGCACCACCACGCGGGCTTTGCCTTCAGCGTGAGCCCCTACCGCGGCGGGCGCGCGCCCGAACTGGACAACTTCGAGGTGCTCGAATGGGTGGGCCGCTTCCTGGCGCGCATCCACACGGTGGGCAGCGCCAAGCCTTTCGAGGCCCGCCCCGCACTCGACCTGCAGACCTTCGGGCTGGACTCGCGCGACTGGCTGCTGGAGAACGACAAGATCCCGCTCGACATGCAGCGCGACTGGGAAAAAATCTGCAACGAGGCGCTGGACATGGTCCGCGCCACCGCCCTCGCGCTGCAGCCGCCGGCTTCCGACTTCAAGCCCCGCAAGCTGCGCCTGCACGGCGACGTGCACCCCGGCAACATCCTGTGGACGCCCACCGACCGCCCCGGCGGCGGCCCGCACTTCGTCGACCTGGACGACGCGCGCACGGGCTTCGCGGTGCAAGACCTGTGGATGCTGCTGTCGGGCGACCGCGCGCAGCGCACGGCGCAGCTGTCGGGCCTGCTCGACGGCTACGAGCAGTTCCGCGAATTCGACCGCCGCGAGCTGGCGCTCATCGAGCCGCTGCGCACGCTGCGGCTCATCCACTACAGCGCCTGGCTGGCGCGCCGCTGGGAAGACCCGATCTTCCCGATCAACTTCCCGTGGTTCGGCTCCAGCGACTACTGGAAGGGCCAGATCCTCGTGCTGGAAGACCAGTGCGAGCAGATGGCCGAAGAGCCGCTCTACGCGTGATCACTGAGCGGCGTTCGCGGCGAGGCTCTGCGCCACGCCTTCGAGCAGCCGCTCGACCAGCACATTGACCGGCCCGGCGCGCCACACGCCATAAGCCTCCGACTGCGCCACCGCGCGGTCGAGCGGGCGGAACACCGCCCCGCGCAGCGCCGAGTGCCGCATCGCCTGCGGCACCAGCGCCACGCCCATGCCCTGCGACACCAGCGACACCACGGCCAGCCAGTGCCGCACCTCGTGGCGCACCTCAGGCAAGAAGCCCGCCTCGGCGCAGATCGACAGGATGCGCTCGTGGTAGTCGGGTGACGCCTCGCGCGAGAACAGCACGAAAGGCTGCGCGCGCAGGTCGGCCGGCGCCAGCACGCGCTTGCGCGCCAGCGCATGGCCCGCGGGCAGGCAGGCCACGAAGGGCTCCGACAGCAGCAGCCGGTGCTGCAGCTCGGCCGGCATGCGGCTGGTGTGGACAAAGCCCAGGTCGAGCCGGTCGTGCAGCAGCTCGGCGATCTGCACGCCCGAGTTGAGTTCGCTCAGCGTGATGCGCACCGCCGGATGCCGCGCCTGGAACGCGCGCAGCGCGGGCGGCAGGCCGCGGTAGAGCATGGCGCCCACGAAGCCGATGCGCAGCCGGCCCGCCGAACCGGTGGACACGTCGCGCGCCTCCAGCGCGGCCTCCTCGGCCTGCAGCAGCACGCGCCGCGCCGACACGCGCAGCGCCTCGCCCGCGGGCGTGAGCCGCACCTCCTTGCTGTTGCGCTCGAACAGGCGCGCGCCCACCGAGTCTTCGAGCTGGCGGATCGCCACCGACAGCGGCGGCTGCGAAATGGCCAGCCGCCGCGCGGCGCGCCCGAAGTGCAGCTCTTCGGCGAGCACGGAGAAATAGCGCAGGTGCCGCAGTTCCATGAATAGCTAAATCAAATCGTACAAGACCAAATCAATATTAGACACGGATCATTGCCCATCCAACAATGCGGCGAACCAGGAGACGCCCGCATGCCCACACCCGCTGCTTCCGCTGCCACAGCCGCCGCGCACCCGATCCCCGATCGCCACGGCCAGAACCTCTTCACCACCGACACCGAGCTGCACACGCTGCTCGCGCTGTACCTGCCCGAGGCCCTGCGCACCCACATGCGCCCGCATTTCGAGCGCCTGGGCGGCCTGGCGGGCGGCCTGCTGGACGACCTGGCCGGCACCGCCGACCGCAACCCGCCCACGCTGAAGCAGCGCACGCGCACCGGCATCGACGAGCAGAAGGTCATCAAGCACCCGGCCTATGTCGAGATGGAGCGCCTGGCGCTCAGCGAGTTCGGCCTGGCCGCCATCTCGCACCGCGACGAGACGCTGGGCTGGGCCGGCAAGATGCCGCCGCTGGTCAAGTACGTGCTGACCTATCTGTTCGTGCAGGCCGAGTTCGGCCTGTGCTGCCCGGTCTCGATGACCGACTCGCTCACGCGCACGCTGAAGAAGTTCGGCGCGCCCGAGCTGGTCGCCAAGTACCTGCCGCGCCTGACCTCGCTCGACTTCGACGAGCTCGCGCAGGGCGCGATGTTCATGACCGAGCAGGCCGCCGGCTCCGACATCGCCGCCACCGCCACCACCGCGCAGCGCCAGGCCGACGGCAGCTGGCGCCTGGCCGGCGACAAGTGGTTCTGCTCCAACCCCGACGCCGGCTTTGCGATGGTGCTGGCGCGCGCCGACGACGCGCCCGCGGGCATGAAGGGCGTGTCGCTGTTCCTGCTGCCGCGCGAGCTCGACGACGGCAGTCTCAACCACTACCGCATCATCCGCCTCAAGGACAAGCTGGGCACGCGCTCGATGGCCAGCGGCGAGATCCGCCTCGAAGGCGCGGTGGCCTACCTCGTGGGCGAAGAAGGCCGCGGCTTCCAGCAGATGGCCGACATGGTCAACAACTCGCGCCTGTCCAACGGCGTGCGTTCCGCCGGCCTGATGCGCCGCGCGGTGGCCGAGGCCGAGTACATCGCCTCCGAGCGCCGCGCCTTCGGCCGCGCACTCGAGCAGATGCCGCTGATGCAGCGCCAGCTCGACAAGCTGCGCGTGCCGTCCGAGCAGGCCCGCACCATGGTCTGCCAGACCGCGCAGGCGCTGGCGCGCTCCGACGCCGGCGAGCCCGATGCGTATGCGCTGCTGCGCATCCTCACGCCGCTCATCAAGTTCCGCGCCTGCCGCGACGCGCGCCAGGTCACGGGCGACGCGATGGAAGTGCGCGGCGGCTGCGGCTACATCGAAGAGTGGAGCGACCCGCGCCTCGTGCGCGACGCGCACCTGGGCTCGATCTGGGAAGGCACCAGCAACATCGTGGCGCTGGACGTGATCCGCGCCGTGAAGCGCGAAGGCTCGCTGCCCGTGCTGCGCGCGCACGTCGAGAAGCTGATCGCCGACGCCACCACGCTCACGCCGGCCTTTGCCGCCGCGCTGCGCGACACCATGGCGCGCGCCTGCGCCCTGGCCGAGACCGCCGCGCGCGAAGGCGGCGACGTGCTCGCGCGCCAGGCCGCCTCGGCGCTGTACCACTGCACCAGCGCCGCCGCGATGGCCTGGGAGGCCTCGGCCGGCGGCTCCGCCGCGCGCCTGCGCTGGGCCCAGCTGGTGCTGCTGCACCGCGTGCTGCCGCGCGATCCGCTGGCGCCCGACGCGCTGCCCGCCGACTGGCACGCCGCCCTGGTGCGCACGGCCGCCTGAGCCCCCTTTTCGAGAACAACGGAGACAACCACCCATGCGACAACGACTCAGCCTCCTCCTCGGCACCGCCTGCGCCGCGCTGCTGCTGGCAGCCACGCCCGCCGTGCACGCCCAGCCCGGCGCCTTCCCGACCAAGCCCATGACGCTGGTCGTGCCCTTCCCGCCCGGCGGCCCGACCGACGCGATGGCGCGCACGCTCGCCGCCGAGCTGCGCGACAAGCTCGGCCAGCCCATGATCGTGGAGAACCGCGCGGGCGCGGGCGGCAACATCGGCGCCGACTACGTGGCGCGCGCCGAGGCCGACGGCCACACGCTGCTGTTCGGCACCTCGGGCCCGCTGGCCATCAACGTGAGCCTGTACCGCAAGATCAGCTACGACCCGACCAGGAGCTTCGCGCCCGTGATCCAGGTCGGCTACCTGCCGAACATCCTGGTGGTGAACCCGGCCCTGCCGGTGAAGAACGTGGCCGAGCTGGTCGCCTACGCCAAGGCCAACCCGGGCAAGCTCAGCTACGCCTCGTCGGGCAACGGCGCCTCGTCGCACCTGGCGGGCGTGCTGTTCAACTCGGTGGCCGGCACCGACCTGCTGCACGTGCCCTACAAGGGCACGGGCCCGGCGCTCAACGACCTGCTGGGCAACCAGGTCAGCATGACCTTCACCGACATCCTCACCGCGCTGCCCTACGTCAAGGCCGGCAAGCTGCGCGCGCTGGGCGTGGCCACCTCGGCGCGCTCGCAGGCGCTGCCCGAGGTGCCGACCATCACCGAGCAGCTGCACAAGCCCTACGACGTGAGCGTGTTCTTCGGCATCGTCGCGCCGGCCGGCACGCCGGCCGACCGCGTGACCAAGCTCAACCACGCGTTCGCCGAGGTGCTCAACTCGCCGAAGGTCAAGCAGATGTTCGCCGTGCAGGGCCTGGAAGCCACGGCCGACACCTCGCCGCAGAAGCTCGCGCAGTTCATCGGCAGCGAAACGGCCAAGTGGAAGGACGTGGTGAAGAAGTCCGGCGCGCAGCTCGACTGACCGCCACGACGCACAAGAAAAAACAAGGAGACAAGAAGATGAAGACGCAACGGCTGTCACGCCTGCTCGCCCTCGCCGCGCTGTTCACCGCAGCCGGCGCCGCCACGGCCGAAACCTACCCGCAACGCCCCGTCACGCTGATCGTTCCGTACGCCGCGGGCGGACCCACCGACCAGCACCTGCGCGCCGTGGCAGAAGAAGCCGGCAAGGCCCTCGGCCAGCCCGTGGTGCTCGACAACCGCCCTGGTGCGAGCGGCACCAACGGCGCCGCCGCATTGGTGCGCGCCGCGCCCGACGGCTACACGCTGGCCGTGCTGCCGGCCTCGGTGTACCGCGAGCCCTTCATCAACAAGGTGGCCTTCGACCCGGCGCGCAGCTTCTCGTACGTGGTGATGCTGTCCGACTACACCTTCGGCCTCGCGGTGAAGGCCGACGCGCCGTGGAAGACCTGGCAGGACTTCGCGGCCGACGCCGCGCGCCGCCCCGGCAAACTCAACGTAGGCGCCACCGGCGCGGTAGGCACGCCGCGCATCGTGATGGACGAGGCCGCCGAGATGGCGAAGGTCCAGCTCAACATGGTGCCCTTCAAGGGCGACGCCGAAGTGACCAACGCCATCCTCGGCGGCCACATCGACGCCGCGCCGCTCTCGGGCGTGGCCGTGCCGCACATCGACGCCGGCAAGATGCGCTACCTCGTGATGCTCACGCCGCAGCGCGTCAAGCGCTACCCGCAAGTGCCCACGCTGCGCGAACAGGGCGTGGACGCGGTCATCGATTCGCCCTACGGCATCGCCGGCCCGGCCGGCATGGACCCGGCGCGCGTGAAGACCGTGCACGACGCCTTCCGCAAAGCCTTGGCATCGCCCGCCGGCCTGCGCGTGCTGGAGCAGCTGAACCAGCAGGCCAACGCGATGGACCCCGAGCAGTACCGCCGCTACGCGCTGGCCACGACCGCGCGCGAGAAGGAACGCGTGGCGCGCCTGCGCCAGCGCGGCCTGCTCGACTGACCCCCCACGCACACCATGTCGGACACCGCTTTCGTCGACGAACCACCGGGCGTGCTGTTCGGCCTGCCCATGCCGATGGCCCGCGCCTTCGCGCTGCGCGGCGAGGCCATCGGCGACGAGCGCGCGCGCGTGCGCATGCCCTACAGCGCCGACCACACCAACAGCCGCGGCGACGTGCACGGCGGCGCGATCGCCGTGCTGTTCGACTGCGCGCTCTCCAGCGCCGTGCGCTCGCACGCACCCACGGCCTTCGGGGTGGTCACCGTCGACATCACGGTGCACTACACCGCGCCCTGCGCCGGCGACGTGATCGCCACCGCCGTGTGCGAACGGCGCGGCCGTGCGATGTGCTTCGCGCGCGGCGAGGCGCGCAACGCCGACGGCGAGCTGCTCGCGCTGGCCACCGGCACCTTCAAGCTGGTGCCGCGCACCGCTCCCTCTTCTTCCGAGTCCACCCCATGACCACCGCCCCTTCTTCGACCGGCGCCCTCGCGGGCATCCGCGTGCTCGACATCTCGCGCATCCTCGGCGGCCCGTACTGCGGCCAGATCCTCGGCGACCACGGCGCCGACGTGCTCAAGGTCGAGCCGCCGCAGGGCGACGACACGCGCACCTGGGGCCCGCCCTTCAAGGAAGGCGTGGCCTCGTACTACCACGGGCTGAACCGCAACAAGCGCGTGCAGCACCTGGACTTCTCGACCGAGGAAGGCCGCGAGGCGCTGCTGGCGCTCGTGGCCGAGGCCGACGTGCTGATCGAGAACTTCAAGACCGGCACGATGGAGCGCTGGGGCATCGGCTACGAGGCGCTGTCGCAGCGCTTTCCGCGCCTCGTGTGGTGCCGCGTGTCGGGCTTCGGCGCCGACGGCCCGCTGGGCGCGCTGCCGGGCTACGACGCCGCCGTGCAGGCCATGACCGGCATCATGAGCATCAACGGCGAGGCCGACGGCGGCCCGCTGCGCGTGGGCCTGCCGGTGGTCGACATGGTGACCGGGCTCAACGCGGTGATCGGCGTGCTGCTCGCGCTGCAGGAGCGCCACCGGAGCGGACGCGGCCAGTTCGTCGAAGCGGCGCTGTACGACAGCGGCCTCTCGCTGCTGCACCCGCACGCGGCCAACTGGTTCATGGACGGCACGGCGCCGCGCCGCACCGGCAACGCGCACCCCAACATCTACCCCTACGACGCGCTGGCCACGGGCACCGACCCGATCTTCGTGGCCGTGGGCAACGACCGCCAGTTCGCGAGCTTCTGCCGCTGCATCGGCCTGCCCGCGCTGGCCGACGACCCGCTGTACCGCACCGCCGGCGCACGCTCGGTGAACCGCGACGGTCTCAAGCAGCAGCTCGAAGCCGCGCTCGCCGCCTTCGACGGCCGCACGCTGGTCGACCAGCTGATGGCCGCCGGCGTGCCCGCCGCGCCGGTGCTGCCGGTGGCGGCGGCGTTGCAGCACCCGCACACGCTGCACCGCGAGATGGTGGTGGAGATGGAAGGCGGCTACCGCGGCATCGGCGCGCCCGTGAAGCTCAGCCGCACGCCGGCCAGCTACCGCCATGCGCCGCTGACGCCGGGCGACGCGTTCCTGCCGAGCGACGACAGCGCGGGGCGCTGACCAGCTCAATCCAGCGAGAGCTTCAGCGCGCGGATCAGCGGATGCCAGCGCGCCGACTCGCGCGCCAGCAGGGTCTCGAACTCGGCCGGCGTGCCACCCACCGGTTCGACACCGGCCTCGGCGAGGCGGCGCTGCACCACCGGGTTGTGCAGGGCGCTGGCCACCGCGCGCTGCAGCCGCGCCACCACCTCGGGCGGTGTGCCGGCCGGTGCCACGAGGCCGTGGAAGATCGCGGCCTCGACCTTCGGCAGGCCCAGCTCCGCGAAGGTCGGCACGCCCGGCAGTTGGGCCAGGCGCGCAGGGTTCGCCACCGCGAGCACGCGCAGCCGGCCGCCCTGGATGAAGCGGCGCGCCGTGGCCAGCTCGCCCATCGCGAACGGCAACTGGCCGCCCGCCACCTCGACCAGCGCCGGCCCGGCGCTGCGGTAGGGCACATGCACCATCTCCAGCCCGGCCTCGCGCGCCAGCAGCGCCATCGCGAGGTGCTGCGCGCTGCCGTTGCCGGCCGAGGCAAAACTGAAGCGGCCCGGAAAGGCGCGCGCGTCCTCGATGAAGGCACGCGCATCGCGCACGCCGCTGGCCGGGCCGACCAGCAGCACCATCGGCAGCCGCACCAGCTGCGTGACGGGCGTGAAATCGCGCGACGGGCTGTAGCTCAGGCTGCGGTACAGCGCCGGGTTGAACACCCACATGCCGTTGTCGGCCGACAGCACGGTGTGGCCGTCGGCCGGTGCGCGCGCGGCTTCGAGGGCAGCGAGCGCAGTGTTGCCGCCGGGGCGGTTCTCGATCTGCACCGGCTGGCCCGTGCCGATGGTGAGCTGGGCACCGATGGCGCGCGCGACGACGTCGGCGATCGCGCCCGTGGGGAAAGGCACGATCCAGCGGATCGGCCGCGCGGTGTCGTCGGGCTGCTGTGCCCAGGCCGTGCCCGCCACCAGACCCACCAGACCCAGCGATGCGGCCAGCCGCCGTCGTGTCAGGTCCGGCGGGCGCGTCGTCACGGGGCGGCCCGGCTGGTCTTCAGGCCCTGCCCCGCGGCCCAGGTCGACACGTCCTCGCGCTTGATGGCGGCGGCCATGAGGCCGGGGAACGCATCGGGCGTGCAGGCGAACGAGGGCACGCCCAGGGCAGCGAGCTTGGCGGCCAGGTCGCGGTCGTACGAGGGCGCGCCCTCGTCGCTGAGCGCGAGCAGCGCGATGAACTGCACGCCGGCCTCCACCAGCTGGTGGGCGCGGCGCAGCAGGCCGTCTTCCACGCCGCCTTCGTACAGGTCGGAGATGAGGATCAGGATGGTGTTGCGCGGCTCGCGCACCAGCGTCTGGCAGTAGCCCACGGCGCCGTTGATGTCGGTGCCGCCGCCCAGCTGCACGCCGAACAGCAAATCGACCGGGTCCTGCAGCTGCTCGGTCATGTCGACCACGGCGGTGTCGAACACCACCAGCTTGGTCGACACCGCCGGCAGGCTCGCCATCACCGCGCCGAAGATGCTCGAATAGACCACCGACGCGGCCATGGAGCCGCTCTGGTCGATGCACAGGATCACTTCGCGCTGCGGCTGGCGCGCCTTGCGCCCATAGCCCACCAGCGTCTGCGGCACCACCGTGCGGTACTCGGGCTGCCAGTGGCGCAGGTTGGCGCGGATGGTGCGGTGCCAGTCGATCTCCGAATGGCGCGGGCGGCGGTTGCGCTGGCTGCGGTTGAGCGCGCCGCTCACGGCGCTGCGCATCGGCTCCTCGAGCTTCTTCATGAGCTCGTCGACCACCTTGCGCACCACGGCGCGCGCCGTGTCCTTGGTGCCGGCCGGGATCACGCTCGCCAGCGCCACGAGGTTGGCCACCAGGTGCACGTCGGGCTGCGCGTTCTCCAGCATCTCGGGCTGCAGCAGCATCTGGCGCAGGTTGAGCCGCTCCATCGCGTCGCGCTGCATCACCTGCACCACCTGGTTCGGAAAGTACTTGCGGATGTCGCCGAGCCAGCGCGCCACGCTGGGCGCCGAATCGCCGCGGCCGCCGCGCTGCCCGCCCTGGCCGAGGCCGCGCCGGCCGTCGGCTTCGTAGAGCGCGGCCAGCGCCTGGTCGATCTCGCGCACGCGGCCTTCGATGGCGCCGCAGCTGGCGTTGGCCTCGCTGCCGAGCACGAGGCGCCAGCGCTGCAGGCGGTCGGTGGGCGGCAGGGTTTCTTCTTCGTCGATGGGTGTTGGATTCGCGCTCATGCCTTCACTCCCAGCAGTTCCCGCAGCAGCGGCAGCGCGAGCACCGCGCGTGATTCGTCCCAGTCGGTGGCGGCCACGGCGGACGGCAGCGTGCCGCCGACCGCGCCGCGTTTCGCACGTTCGCCGAGTGCGCGCCGATCGGCGCCCGAGAAGTCCGCGAAGCTGCGCCGCACCAACGGCAGCACCTGCACGAAGTGTTCTTCGCCGAGCCCCGCGAGCCAGCCGTCGACCAGCGACCACACGGCATCGTCGTGCAGCAGCACCATCGCGTTGCGGTTGAGAAAGCCTTCGAGCCAGGCCGCCGCATCGGTGGGCGGCGCGCCGGCCGAGAGGTTGCGCGCGAGTTGCTGCGAGGCGCCGTCGCTGTCGATCTGTGCGTCGTCGAGCAGCAGCCGGCAGCTCACGCCGCGCAGCAGCGGCGCACCGGTTTCGCCGAAGGCGATGGCGCGCAGCGCGTTGCGCCAGGCGGTGGTCGTTTCTTCGCCGTCGCGCAGGCGCACCGCGTCGTGCGCGCCGATGAGGCGGGTGCGCAGCGACTCGGCGGCTTCGGCGTCGAGCGCGCCGCAGGCGATCGGCAGGCCGATGGCGCCGCGCACGATGAGGCTGTCGAGCACGTGCGAGAGCAGCGCGCTGTCGGTCTGGCGCACGCTGCCGTAGCGGAACACGTTGGCCAGCGGCGGCACGGCGCCGATGAGCTGCACGGCGTCGCCGGTGAGCGCGGCGCGGTCTTCGAGCGCGCGCGTCACGGCCTGCACGGCCACGGGCAGGTCGGCCAGCAGCACGGTGTCGACCTGCTCGGCCAGTGCGGTGAGCGAGGTCTCGGCCGCGAGCCCCTCCATCACGCGCGCGCTGGCGGCATGCGCCACGGTGGCGCCGAAGCGGCTGGCCTCGATGACGCGCAGCGCGAACTCGGGCTGCCACTGCAGCTGCCACACCTCGTGGAAGGTGCCGCGGCTCGCGCGCTGGCCGGCAGTGACCTCGCCCCACGGCAGGTCGAGCAGGCGCAGGCGGTGCAGCAGGTGGCTGCGCGCCAGGTCGTTGGGCTGGCGCAGGTCGAGGTCGAGCGTCTTCGCGGTGGCCTCGGGCTTGAGGCGCAGGCTCTTCTGCGCCTGTTCGAGGTCGCGCTGCAGCGGCACGGTGGGCACGTCGGCCGGCACCTGGCCCATGCGGTCGCCGACCGTGAGGCGTTCGCGGATCAGCGTGAGCGGCGCCTGCTCGCCCATGCAGATCACGCTGCGCACGGCCTCGTCGAGTTCGGGCAGGCCGGGCGCGGGGCGCTCGCGCAATGCGGCCAGCGTGTCGGCCAGGCGCGTGGCCTCGATGAGGTGGGCGGAGGAGCAGTCGAGGTCGTGCTCGCGCAGCAAGCGCGCGACGCGGGCGAGCCAGCCGGTGCTGCGCCCCGCCACTTCGTGCCCCTGCTGCCACAGGTGTTCGTACCAGCCCGGTGAATCGATGCCGGCGCCGTAGCCGCTGGCGCTCGTGAGGTGGCGGTAGGTCCACGGCACCCAGGTCGCGAGCACCTTGAGCTTGGGCAGGCCCTTGAGCAGCGCCGCATCGGCCTTGGCGGTGGCCGCGCCCTGCAGCGCGGGCACGTGCCACGCACCGCAGACGACGGCGATGCGCTGGTGGCCGGCCTTGACGGCCTCGCGGATCGATTGCCGCATGAAGGCTTCGCGCCGCTGCTCGCGTTCCATCGCGCGCACGCCGCGCCGGTCTTCGGGCGTTTCGGCGCGCACGGCGGTCATGGCTTCGGCGATGGCGCCGAACAGGTCTTCGCCGTCGCCGCGTTCCTCGACCATGTGGTTCCACCAGCTCTCGCCGTCGGCATAGCCGGCGGCATGGGCGAGCCAGTCGAAGGGGTCGTCGGGCAGCGTGTGCGCGGCCTGTTCCTCCTCGGGGGCTTCGACCGTTTCGGCGACGGGCACCGTGTCGGTTTCGTCATCGCCGAGTGGTGTTTCTTCAGGCGCTTGCGCCTTGGCCTCGTCGGCCGCGCGCGCGGCCTGCTCGATCGCCATGCGGTGCGCCTGCGGCAGGTCGATGAAGCGCGTGGGCACGCCGCGCGCGGCGCCCCACTGCAGCGCCTGCCACTCGGGCGAGAAGGTGGCGAAGGGATAGAACGCGGCCAGGCCGGTGTCCTCGCTCGCGTGGATCAGCACCGCGACCGGCGGTTGCAGGTCGGCGTGCGCGAGGAAGGACAGCAGCGGCTCCGCCTCGGGCGGGCCCTCGACGAGGATGCAGTCGGGCTGCAGCGACTCGAAGGCGCGCAGCAGGCTGCGCGCACAGCCGGGGCCGTGGTGGCGGATGCCGAAGTAGTGCAGCGGCGAAGACGCCGCGCTCGTGCTCATGCGCCGGCTCGCGTCAGAGTTGTTCGCGGCAGGCGCGGTAGAGGTCCTTCCAGTCGGCCCGTTCCTTGACGACGGTCTCCAGGTATTCCTTCCACACCACCTGGTCCTGCACCGGGTCCTTGATGACGGCGCCGATCAGGCCCGAGGCCACGTCGGCCGAGCGCAGCACGCCGTCGCCGAAGTGGCCGGCCAGCGCCATGCCGCTGTTGATGACCGAGATGGCTTCGGCGGTCGAGAGCGTCGACGTGGGTGACTTGATGCGCGTCTTGCCGTCTTCGGTCTGGCCGTTGCGCAACTCGCGGAAGATCTGCACCACGCGGCGCACTTCCTGCAGCGCGGGCGGTTCGGCCGGCAGCGCGAGCGCGCGGCCCAGCTCGCCGACGCGCTTGACGACGATCTGCACTTCCTCGGCCTCGCTCGACGGCACGGGCAGCACCACGGTGTTGAAGCGGCGCTTGAGCGCGCTCGACAGTTCGTTCACGCCCTTGTCGCGGTTGTTCGCGGTGGCAATGACCGAGAAGCCGCGCGTGGCCTGCACCTCGGTGCCGAGCTCGGGCACGGGCAGGGTCTTTTCCGACAGCACGGTGATCAGCGAGTCCTGCACGTCGGCCGGGATGCGCGTGAGTTCTTCGACGCGCGCGATCTTGCCCAGGCGCATGGCGTGCACCAGCGGACTCGGCACCAGCGCCTTTTCGGACGGGCCATGGGCCAGCAGCTCGGCGTAGTTCCAGCCGTAGCGCAGCTGCTCTTCGCTGGTGCCGGCGGTGCCTTGGATCAGCATCGTCGAGTCGCCGCTCACGGCGGCGGCCAGGTGCTCCGACACCCACGACTTGGCCGTGCCCGGCACGCCGTACAGCAGCAGCGCGCGGTCGGTGGCGAGCGTGGACACGGCGATTTCCATCAGGCGCGAATTGCCGATGTACTTGGGGCTGACCTCGAAGCCGTTGGCCAGCTTGCCGCCCATCAGGTAGGTGAGCACGGCCCAGGGCGAGAGCTTCCAGTTGGCCGGGCGCTGGCGGTCGTCGACCTTCTGGAGCGCTTCGAGTTCTTCGGCGAATTGCTGTTCGGCATGCTGGCGCAGGACATTGCTCATGGACGGCCTTGGGAAGAGGTTGAAAGTGAAGAAGAAGAGGAAGAAGGAAGCGTTGCAACCAGCCGGCGCGCGCGCACGATGCGCGCGGTGTCGGCCAGTGCGTTGGCGAGGCCGGGGCTTTCCTCGGCCGCGCGCGGCAGGTCGGCCAGCAGCGCCAGTGCATCGAGGTGCAGCAGCGCGGCGGCGGTGCCGAGCACCTGGCGCAGCACGTAGTCGTTGACGAGGTCGCCGCGCTCGACGCGCATGCGCAGCGCCTGGGCGATGCGCAGCGACAGCGCGGCCGAGGGCGTGTCACCGGGCGCGCAGGCCTGGTCGGCGAACGCGACGACGTCCTGCACGCCTTGGCCGGCATCGCCGAGTTGCGTCGCCCAGTGGCGCTCGCGGCGCTCGCGCGGCAGCAGCGCCAGCAGCGGGCCCACGCCGCCGCGGTGGGCGCGCGGGCGGTCGAGCAGCGCGTCGCACCAGTCGACATCGGGCGCGGCCAGCACCGCCTCGTTCCAGCCGCGCAGCAGCGCGTCGTGCCAGTCGCCCTTGGCGGCCCAGTCGAGCAATGCGGCGGGCGTCAGGCCGGTGCGCGCGGTCCACCACGCGAGCGGCATCTGGCGCACCAGCTGGTAGAGCCACCAGGCACGCTCGCCGAGGCTGTCGTGCGTGGGACGCGCGGCGTCGATGGCGTCGTCCTTCCAGCGCGGGTCGGCGGCCTCGGGGGCGTTGAGTTGCCACGTCGCGCCTTGCGACGACAGCAGCGGCGCGAGGAAGGCTTCGACGCGCCGCACATGGGCGCTGGCCGGCAGGCGCTGCAGCAGCTCGACCACGGTCTGGCGCACGTCGCGCGCGCGGTCTTTCAGCTGGGCTTCGAGCAGCGCTTCGTCGTCGGGGCCGAGGTTCTCGGCCAGTGCGCCGATCAGCACGGCGCGTTCCTTGGCGGGCAGCTGCGGCAGCTCGGCGGCGAGGCGTTCGCGCGCGCCGGCCGGGTCGTCGCGGCGTTGCTCGGCGAGCACGGCGCGGCGCTGGTCGATGCTGCCTTCGTCCCAGCGGGTCTGCGTGTCGGCCTGCGCGCTGGCGCCGACGGCGTAGCGCCAGTCGTCGTTGCGCGCAGCCAGCCAGCGCCCGCGCTCGCCGAGTGCGAGGACGACGGCGGGCCGCAATGCGGTGTCGCGGCGGCCAGCATCGAGCGCGGCGGGCAGCAGGCTGGGCGGCAGGCGCCAGCCGGCGGCGGCGAGCACGGCCAGCACCTCGTGCTGCAGGCGCTGCGGGCCGCTGGCGAGTGCATCGGCGATCACGGCGAGCAAGGCGGGGTCGCCGAGCGCGGGGCTGGTGTCGTTGACGGCGGGCGGTGCGTCGTCGGCCGGCAAGCCCGGCGCGACGAAGCCCGCGCGGCGGCCCACGGCCACGGCGCCCGCGACGCGCAGCAGCAGGCCCTGCGCGGTGTCGGTGGGTTGTTGCAGCGCCTGGAGCAGCGCGCCGAAATCGCCGGCCATGCCGTCGGCGGCCGGCACGGGTTGGCGTGCAGTGCCGACGAGGGCGGTCTGCAGCAAGGTGTTCCAGTGGCTCATGTCCGCGCTCCGCTCAAGGTCCAGACGGGCGCACCCGCGCCCTCAGCGGCCCACGCGGTGAGCGGCGCGAACTGCTCGCCGTCCCATTCGCCGAACACGCGCAGCGGCGCACCGCCCGAATGCGCCAGCAGCTGCCAGGCTTCCGCCGCGGCCAGTTGCATCGGCAAGGCCTGCGACGCAGCGCCCAGGCGCAGCCACCACTGGTCGCCATGCCGCGCGGGCACGGCATCGGCCCACACCAGGGGCAGCAGCGGCTGCCACGGATTGGCCGCGATCTGTTGCGCCATGCGTTGCCATTCACCGGCTTCGTCATTGGCTGCGACAGGCGCTGCGGTCGATGCGGCCTCGGCCGGCAGCTCGGCCACCACCGCGCGCTGCGAGGCGTGGCCGGGATAGAAGCACAGCACGGCCGCGCGTTCGCTGCCGCTGACCCAGCCGGTCTCGAAGCCGCGTCCGCCGTGCAAGTAGTCGAGCAGCAGCGCGCGGCGTCCGCTCGCGCGGCCCTGCAGCCACACATGGCGCTCGACCAGCTTGGTGTCGCGCTCGTCCAGGCACTGGCCCAGCACGAGCCAGTGGTCGCTCACGCGTTCGCCGTCGGCCAGCAGCGCCTCGCGGTCCTGCGGCCAGCCGAGGGCGGCGCGCAGGTCGGCGCGCGTGGCGGGCGAGAGGCTGTCGCGGCGCGGCACCGCATCGACGATCAGTTGCAGCCGGCCCAGCCGGTCGAGCAGCCGCGCGGGCCAGCCTTCGCCGGCACCGATCAGCTCGGCCGCCTGCGTGATGCGCTGACCGAGCCCCGGCGCCTGCGCGTCGACCATGCGCGCGGCCATGGCGGCCCAGCCTTCGGCCTGCTCGCTGCCGAGCGCGGCCAGGCCGCGCTGGGTCTGGTCGTCGAGCCAGCGCGCGAGCTCCTGCACGCCGGCCTCGATGCGCTTCCAGCGCTGCGCGTCGCGCTTGGCGGCGGCAGCGGGATCGGGCGCGGCGGCCGGTTCGGCGGCGCGGGCTTCTTTCTTCTCGGCCTTCTCGCGGCGCGAGGCGAGCCAGTCGGCCACCCACGGCGGCGGCGCGGCGGCGGTGAAGCTGGCTTCGCTTTGCGCGCGCAGCAGCATCAGCGCCAGGCCGTGCTTGCAGGGGAACTTGCGGCTCGGGCAGGAGCAGCGGAACACCGGGCCCGACAGGTCGACCTGCGTCTGGTAGGGCTTGCTGCCGCTGCCCTGGCATTCGCCCCAGACGGCGTCGTCGGAATGCGCGAGCGTGGGCCACTTGGCGGGCGCGAGCAGGCCTTTGGCGGCCTTCGCGGAGGCGTCGTCCGGCGCGAGCGCGAGGACGGCTTCGGTACTGAGACTCATGGAAAGGGCAGCCTCGCGCCGGGCCGCGGCGCGGTCAGGGGTGGGAGGGGCGCGACCATCAGGGCGCGATGGGATTGCCGGGCGTACCTGCTTCGCCAGCCACGACCGCTGTTTTCGCAGCGGGGGCGCGGTAGGACACGCGGGCCGCCGGCACGGGTGCGGCGGCGATCGGTGGCGATGGCTGCGGCGACGAAGCCATGGGCCGCGTGACGCCGGCCTTGGTAACGGTGACAGGGGTGGCAGCCGGTGTGCCGGCAGGCACCACCACGGCCGGCGTCGCCTGCCCAGGCGCTGCGGGCGCCGTCTCGTACGGGTTGTGCAGCACCACGCTCTTGCCGACGCCCACGCCGGTGCCGATCGGCCCGACGCCGCCCCCCACACCGACGCTGGCCGAGCCAGTGACGGCGCCGTTGTCGTGCAGCGCCACGCCCGCGCCGAGCGGGCCCCAGCCGGTGTTCAGGCCGACAGAAAAATTGCCGTCCTTCGTGGCACCGAGCCCGAGCGAGAGCCCGGGCACCAGCGGAATGCCGATGTGATAGTGCGAACAGCCGCCCACCAGAAGCAACAGCAGCAGCGCCGAGGTGGCAGCCGCTGCGCGACGAACGATGCGCGGCCGGGCGTTCACACCAGCAGCGCGTTGACGCGCCTCACGTAGGCGGCCGGGTCGGCCGGCAGGCCGCCTTCGGCCAGCAGGGCCTGGTCGAACAGGATGTTCGCGAGGTCGTCGAAATGCGCGGAGCCGTCGAGCTTCTTCACCAGCGGGTGCTCGGCGTTGACTTCGAGCACGGGCTTGAGGTCGGGCGCGGGCTGGCCGGCCTGCTTGAGCATGCGCGCGAGCTGCGTGCTCATGCCGCCGTCTTCCACCACGAGGCAGGCGGGCGAGTCGACCAGGCGCGTGGTCACGCGCACGTCTTCGGCCTTGTCCTTGAGCGCTTCCTTCAGCTTCTCGAGCAGCGGCTTGAACGACTCGGCGGCTTCCTCGGCGGCCTTCTTCTCGGCCTCGTCCTGCAGCTTGCCCAGGTCGACCGCGCCCTTGGCCACGCTCTGCAGCGGCGTGCCGTCGAACTCGTTCAGGTAGTTCAGCGCCCACTCGTCGACACGGTCAGTCATGAGCAGCACCTCGATGCCCTTCTTCTTGAAGACTTCGAGCTGCGGGCTGTTCTTGGCGGCGGCGAGGTTGTCGGCCGTGATGTAGTAGATGGCGTCCTGGCCTTCCTTCATGCGCGCCTTGTAGTCGGCGAAGCTCACGCTCGCGACGTCGCTCGTGGTGGAGGCAAAGCGCAGCAGCTTGGCGATGCGGTCGCGGTTGCCCATGTCCTCGCCCAGGCCTTCCTTCAGCACCGCGCCGAACTCGGCGTAGAACCTGGCGAACTTGCCCGATTCGTCGGCGTACTCGGCGGCAGCTTCGGCGGCGGGGGTGGTGTTCTTGTCGACCACGTCGGTCACGCCTTCGGTCGGCTCGGGGGCGGGCACCGATTCGCCCGAGCCCACGTCGACCTTGCCTTCACCGCTCTCGGGCGCGGTCTTCTGCTTCTTGGCCAGGTCTTCGAGCATCGACAGCACGCGCTTGGTGCTGCCTTCGCGGATGGCCTTCACGTCGCGGCTTTCCTGCAGCAGCTCGCGGCTCACGTTCAGCGGCAGGTCGGCCGAGTCGATCACGCCCTTCACGAAGCGCAGGTAGTTGGGCAGCAGCGCCTCGGCGTCGTCCATGATGAAGACGCGCTTGACGTACAGCTTGACGCCGGCGCTCTTGTCGCGGTTCCACAGGTCGAAGGGGGCCTTGGACGGGATGTACAGCAGCTGCGTGTACTCGGTGCTGCCTTCGACGCGGTTGTGGCTCCAGGCCAGCGGCGCTTCGAAGTCGTGGCTGATGCTCTTGTAGAACTCTTCGTACTGCTCGGCGGTGATGTCCTTCTTGGGGCGGCTCCACAGGGCGTTGGCCTTGTTCACCGTTTCCCACTCGCCGGTCTTCACCATGTCGCCGGGCTGGTCGTTCTCGCCGTCTTTCCACTCTTCCTTTTCCATCAGGATGGGCAGGGAGATGTGGTCGGAGTACTTGCCGACGATCTGCTTGAGCTTCCAGGCGTTGAGGTATTCGTCGGCGTCGTCACGCAGGTGCAGCGTGATGCTGGTGCCGCGCGCGGCGCGCGTGATGTCGGCCACCTCGAAGTCGCCGGCGCCGCCGCTCACCCAGCGCACGCCCTGGTCGGCGGGCAGGCCCGCGCGGCGCGACTCGACCGTGATCTTGTCGGCCACGATGAAGCCCGAGTAGAAGCCCACGCCGAACTGGCCGATGAGTTGCGCGTCGGCCTTCTGGTCGCCGCTCAGGCGGCTCATGAAGTCTTTGGTACCACTCTTGGCGATGGTGCCGAGGTTGTCGATGGCTTCCTGGCGCGACAGGCCGATGCCCTTGTCGGTGATGGTGAGGGTGCGCGCGGCCTTGTCGAAGGTCAGGCGCACGTCGAGGTCGGGCTGGTCTTCGTACAGCGCGGGGTGGTCGAGCGCCTCGAAGCGCAGCTTGTCGCACGCGTCGGACGCGTTCGAGATCAGCTCGCGCAGGAAGATTTCCTTGTTGGAGTACAGCGCATGCGTGACGAGGTGCAGCAGTTGCGCGACTTCAGCCTGGAACGGGAGTTTGGTATTGGAGGAATCAGCCATGGGAAAGAAAGGGATCGAAGCCAAAAAATTCTAAGGCGAGCCGCCCATGGTGGGCGGCGGCCTTGCCAACTTTATGAACTGGGGTTGTCGCGCCAAAAAACAACGAGCGCAAGGCCGCGCGAACTTTGTCACACGGGTGTCGGCTACGCGCCGCGCTTTCAGCGCGGTTGGGATTCGACTTCGCGCGTCCAGCGGTCGATGAGCCGCTTGCGCTCGGCCGCCTTGCCGTACTTCTCGAAGTCGTACTTGATGAGCTTCACGCTCTCCATCGACGGAATGCGCGGATCGGGCTTGAAGGTCTTGTTGGCCGGCGACTGCAGGCTGCCGGCCTTGGCGCCGATGGACTGGCCCGCGGGGCTCATGAGCCAGTCGTAGTAGCGCTTGGCGTTCTCCTTGTTGCGCGCGCCCTTCACGAGCGCGATGCCGCCGATCTCGAAGCCTGTGCCTTCGCAGGGCGCGGCGGTCTTCACCGGAAATTTGTCGTGCCGCCAGCGCTCGAAGCCGAAGATGAAGCTCACGCCGATCGCCACCTCGCCCTTGGCCACGTTGGGCGCCTGGGCCTGGCCGCTGCGCGTGTAGCTGGTGACGTTTTTGTGCAGCTTCTTCAGGTACTCGAACGCGGGCTCCTCGCCCATCTGCTGCACCAGCCCCGCGATGACGGTGTAGGCCGTGCCGCTGGTGGCGGGGTGCGAGATTTCGATCTCGCCCTTGTACTCGGGCTTGATGAGGTCGGCCCAGCACTTCGGCTCGGCGAGCTTCTTTTTCTTCAGCAGCTCGGTGTTGAAGCCGAAGCCCATCGCGCTGGTGTAGAAGCCGCCCACCATGTTCTGCGACATGGCGTACTGGCGCACCGACCAGTCGTGCAGGTCGTTGATGTAGGCCGGACGGTAGGGCTCGAGCAGGCCCTGCTCGGCGGCCTGCAGGAAGGGGTCGCCGGTGCCGCCCCACCAGAGGTCGGTCTTCGGGTTGGCGGCTTCGGCGCGCAGCTGCGCACCGATTTCGCCGGTGCCCTTGTGGGCCTGCTGCACCTTGATGCCGGTCTCGCGCGTGAAGGCCGTGGCGGCCGCCTCGCACCAGCCCGCGTCGGTGCTGCACAGCGCGTTGACGGTGCCCTGCGCGGCGGCCTGCGACGCCCCGAGCAGGAGCGCCGTGCCCAGGCAGGCGGTGGTCAAGGCACTCATGGTGTGTAGCGGGGCGAATGAAGGCATGCGCGGGTCTCCTCGTTGTTCGAAGGCGCAGGATAGCGCCCGTCGGCGTTCGTGGGCTCAGCGTGTCGCCAGCAGCGGCGGCAGATGCTCCACCAGCCAGTCGATCACCACGCGCGTCTTCAGCGGCAGGTAGCGACTCGGCGTGCGGATCACGTGCAGCGGAAAACCGAAGGGCTCGGGCTCGTCGAACACGCGCACCAGCGTGCCGGCCGCGAGCGCGTCGGCCGCCAGCCAGGCCGGCAGCCGCGCCAAGCCCATGCCGCCGATGGCGGCCTCCAGCAGCACCTCGGCGCTGTCGCAGCGCAGCCGCGAGGGCAGCGCGGCCTCCACCACCGCGTCGCCTTCGCGAAAGCGCCAGGGAGAGACCTGCCCGTCGCGGGCGTAGTACACGGCCTCGTGCGGCGCGACCAGCGCCGCGAGGTCGCGCGGATGGCCGCGCTCGGCCAGGTACGCGGGCGCGGCGCACAGCAGCATCCACTGCACGCCGACCGGCCGCGCCACGAGCCCCGCGCTGTCGTCGAGCTCGCCGCTGCGGATGGCCAGGTCGAGCCCTTCTTCCACGAGGTCGACGCGCCGGTCGTTGAACGCCAGCTCCAGCGACAGCTGCGGATGCTGGCGCGCCAATGCGAGCAGCAGCGGCCCGACCTTGAGCCGCCCGAGCATCGCCGGCATGCTCAGGCGCACGAGGCCGGCGGCCGTGTGGCGCGCGGCGTCGGTGAGCGCCTCGGCCGCCTCCAGCTCGGCCAGCGCGCGGCGGCAGCGCTCGTAGTAGCCGTGCCCTTCCTCGGTGAGGCTCTGGCTGCGCGTGGTGCGCAAGAAGAGGCGCGTGTCCAGCCGCGCCTCGAGCCGCGCGATGCTCTTGGCGACGGCCGAACGGGTGACGTGCAGGCGCTGCGCGGCGAGCGCGAAGCTGCCCGCCTCCACCGCCGCGACGAACTCCTCGATGCCTTGCAGGCGTTGGCTCATTGGATACTTTCAAGCACCATTCTTCGGAAAATTATCCACCACCGGATCGTTTTCATCGTCAATAGCATCGAGGCCGATCTTTTTCGATGGAGCCTTTCCGATGCAAGAACCCGACGTGCTGCGCCGCTGGCAGCTTCCCCGACTGGGCCGCGCCCACCTCGCACAGGCCGAAGCGCCGATGCCCTCGCCAGGCCCGGGCCAGATCCTCGTGCGCGTGGGCGCGGTGGCGCTCAACTACCGCGACCTGCTCATGGTGCGCGACGGCATGGGCATGGCGCTCGACCTGCCCTTCACGCCCGGCTCGGACATGGCGGGCACGGTGGTGGCCGTGGGCCCCGGCGTGCGCCGCTTTGCCGTGGGCGACCGCGTGATCAACACCTTCTGGGGCGGCTGGACCGACAGCCACTGGCATGCCGACACCACGCTGCTCGGTGGCCCCGGGCCGGGCATGCTGGCCTCGCACGTGTGCATCGATGCGAACTGGGCCGTGGCCGCGCCGGCCACGCTGAGCCTCGAGGAAGCGAGCACGTTGCCCTGCGCCGGCCTCACGGCGTGGTTCGCGCTGGTGGAAACCGGCGCCCTGCGCGCGGGCGAGACCGTGCTGGTCCACGGCACCGGCGGCGTCGCGCTGTTCGGCCTGCAGCTCGCGCGGCTGCATGGCGCGCAGGCCATCGTGGTGACGGGCAGCGCCGACAAGCAGGCTGCGGCACGCGCGCTCGGCGCCACGCACGTGCTCGCACGCGACAGCGACTGGCCCGCCGAAGTGCGCCGGCTCACGCACGGGCGCGGCGCCGACCACGTGCTCGAACTCTCCAGCGGTCCCGACCTCGACCGCTCGCTGCAGGCCGTGAAGCAGGGCGGGCGCGTGTCGATCATCGGCATGCTCGGCGGCGACACGCTGAGCGCGTCGTTCTACGCGATGGTGCTCGGCCGCGTGACGGTGCAGGGCATCGGCGTCGGCCACCGGCGCGCGCTCGAAGAGCTGGTGCGCGCGGTCGATGCGAATGCGCTCAAGCCGGTGATCGCCGCGCGCTACGGTTTCGATGCGCTGCCCGCCGCGCTCGACCATCTGGAACGCGGTGCGCTCGGCAAGGTCGTCGTGACGATGGCATGACGACGATGTGACGCGGCCTCGCCCTCGCCCGACCATTTGCAAATGCTGCAGGGCACAAATCCACAGCATTCGTGAACAGTTGCCGCTAAGCGCGCCGGTTTGCTCGACGCCTCCAATTCCCGTTCCTAGAATGCGGCCCGCGTTCGGCTCCCGCCGTGCGTGCTTTCTCAACTTCAGGATGGAGCGTTATGGAACACAGTACCTACAAAAAGTGGTCTGCAGAATTCATTGGTACTTTCTGGCTCACGCTCGGAGGCTGCGGAAGCGCAGTTCTGGCAGCGGCCTTTCCGGGCGTCGGCATCGGCCTGCTCGGCGTCTCGCTGGCCTTCGGTTTGACGGTGGTCACCGGCGCCTATGCGCTCGGTCCGATCTCGGGCGGCCACTTCAATCCGGCCGTGTCGATCGGCCTCGCCGCCGCAGGCCGCTTCAAGGCCGGGCAGCTGCCGGGCTACATCGTGTCGCAGGTGCTGGGCGCCATCGCGGCGGCCGGCGTGCTGTACCTGATCGCCACCGGCAAGCCGGGCGCGGACATCGGCGGCTTTGCCACCAACGGCTACGGCGAGCACTCGCCCGGCAAGTACGGCATGACGGCCGCACTCATCAGCGAAGTGGTGATGACCGCCGTGTTCCTGATCGTGATCCTGGGTGCCACCGCCAAGCGCGCGGCCGCCGGCTTCGCGGGCATGGCCATCGGCCTGTGCCTGACGCTGATCCACCTGGTGTCGATCCCCGTGACCAACACCTCGGTGAACCCGGCGCGCAGCACCGGCCCGGCCCTGTTCGGCCCGTCGTACGCGGTGTCGGAGCTGTGGCTGTTCTGGGTCGCCCCGATCGTGGGCGCGATCATCGGCGCGGTGATCTACCGCGCACTGCTCAGCAGCAACGACGACTGAGCTGATAAGTCCCTGGCAGCGGAATCAGCTTCCGCTGCCCGACTTCACCATCGGCAGTGAAGTCGATTGCCCGATGGGCTCGGTGCCCGTCGGGTGCGAGGCCGCATAGGCGCCGGCCTGGATATCAGACACCGGCGTCATCCCGTTGATCGCCGGCGCCGACGTCGACTGGCCAATGGGCTCCGTGCCGCTCGGACGTGCCGCCGCCATCGCGCCGGCCTGCACCTCCGGGTTCTCCGGCGAATTCAACTGCAGCGGGTGGAAGTCCGAACCGTCGGTGGTTTCGGCTGAGGCGTTGACCGTGCCCAGCGCCGCGAACGCGGTGAAGGAAGCAACGGCGAGAAGCTTGAACGAAGTGCGCATGGTGTGTTCTCCTGAGGGCAGGTTGTCTCCGGTCCGGTGCCGTCGCGCGGACCGCGCGCAGCAGGACCTGCAGCCACTCTAGGCAGCCTGACTGAGGCCAGCGTGAGCGAAGAATGAGCCGGAAGTGAGCACCGCGCGATGACTACGTCGGCAGCAGCACCCGCGCCCTCAGCCCCGGCCCGTCGTCCCTGTTGCGCAATTCGATGCGCAGGCCGTGCCGCTCGGCCGCCGTGCGCGCGATCGCCAGGCCCAGCCCGCTGCCGCCCGCCGCCGCGCCGGGCACGCGAAAGAAGCGGTCGAACACGCGCTCCAGGTCGGCCGGCGGAATGCCCGGCCCGTTGTCGAGCACATCGACCACCGCCTGCCCGTCGACGCGGTGCAGCCGCACATCGACCACCCCGCCTTCGGGCGCATAGCGCAGCGCGTTGTCGATCAGGTTGTCGAACACGCTGCGCAGCTCGGCCGCGGGCGCAGTCACCACCGCACCGGTCAGACCTTCGAAACCCACGTCGATGCGCCGCGCATCGGCCAGCACCATGCGCTGGCCCAGGCTCTCGCGCAGCAGCGCCTCGATGTCGACCCGCTCGCCCGGCGCATCCGACGGCGGCGCGTCCTGCCGCGACAGCTGCAGCAGCTGTTCGATGAGGTGCTGCGCGCGCGTCACGCCGGCTTCCAGCTGGTTGAAGCGTTCGGTGGCTTCGCCGGCCGGCACGTGTGCGCGCAGGTTCTCGATCTGCAGGCCGATGGCGGCCATCGGCGTGCGCAGCTCGTGCGCCGCGTCCTGCACGAAGCGCCGCTGCGTGGCGAAGGCGCTGCGCACGCGCGACAGCAGGTGGTTGAAGGCGCCCACCAGCGGCGTGATCTCGTCGGGCACGCGCGCCAGCGACAGCTCGGTCGGGCGGCGCTCGTCCTGCGAGGCCACGTCGCGCGCCACGCCGCGCAGCGAGCGCGACGCGGCCGACACGATGAGCCACAGCACCAGCAGCGCCGCCGGCAGCAGCAGCGCGATCGGCAGGCCCTCGAGCAGGGCGCGGCGCAGTGCGCGGCGATGGCGGTAGTCCTCGTTCTGCAGCACCTGCACGCGCGGCGCGTCGGCATGCGGCGCGGGCTCGGCCGTGAACACGCGCCAGCGCGAATGCGCGGGCCCTTCCGCGTGCACGTCGCTGAAGCCGCTGCCCGGTTGCAGTGGCACCGACAGTGCGGGCCACGAGCTCGCGCGCAAGGTGGCGCCGTCGGCACTCCACAGCTGCACCACGAAGGCGCCGCGCGAGAAGGCCGCTTCGCCGTCCATCGCGCGCGGGGTCTTGGGCGGGTCGTTGCCCGCGTACGACTCGGCCACCAGCCGCATCTGGTCGTCGAGTGCGTTGTGCACGAGGTTGCCGTAAGCGAGAAAAGAGAACCACGCCGTGAGCACCGCCGCCACCACATGCAGCGTGACCAGCCACAGCAGCAGCTGGGTGCGCAGCGAACGCGGGCGCCACCAGCGGCGGACGGCACCGGTCATGCCGCCACTCGCCAGCCCAGCCCGCGCACGTTGCGGATCGCGTCGGCGCCGAGCTTGCGGCGCATGCCGTGGATCAGCACGTCGATGGCGTTGCTGGTCACTTCGTCGCCCCAGCCGTAGATGCGGTTCTCGAGCTGCTCGCGCGAGAGGATGGCGCCGGGCCGCTCCAGCAGTGCGTGCAGCAGCGCGAACTCGCGTGCGGTGAGTGCTTCGCGCACGCCGTTCACTGCCACCTCGCGCGTCGTGAGGTCCAGCTGCAGCGCGGCGGTGCCGATCAGCGAATGCGCGGCGCCGTCGCGGCGGCGCACCACGGCGCGCATGCGCGCGAGCAGCTCGCGAAACTCGAAGGGCTTGAGCAGGTAGTCGTCGGCGCCGAGGTCCAGGCTGTGGATGCGGTCGTCCAGGCCGTCGCGCGCGGTGAGCACCAGCACGGGCGTGGCGTCGCCGCGTTCGCGCGCGCGGCGCAGCACCCCGGTGCCGTCCTGGCGGGGCAGGCCCAGGTCGAGCAGCACGCAGGTGTAGCCGCCGTCGCCGAGCGCGCTGTGCGCCAGCTCGCCGTCGCGCACCCAGTCGGCCGACCAGCCCGCGCCCTCGAGCGCCTGCTTCAGGCTGCGCCCGATCATTTCGTCGTCTTCCACCAGCAGCACGCGCATCGCGGCGACTCCTTTGCGCGCAAGGTAGCACGCGACCGGGATGATCGTCAGGGGCCCTGCGCCTCGGCGCAGCGTAGGCGCGAAGACTTAGGCGGGGCTTAGGGCCGCAGGACGCGGACGGCGTGCTGCTCGGCGTCGTAGTCCGCGGCGAAGGCCAGCAGGCGCAGCGCCTCTTCCTCCACGCCGCGCCGGTCGGCCACGGACCAGCGCGTGAAGGGTTCCAGCACCACGGTGGCCGCCTGCGTCGCGCGCTCGATCTTCCAGGTGCCCGCCACAAAGCCGTCGAGCAGCACCGTGCCGCGCACGATGCCGTTGATGGTGAAGACGCGCGCGCGGTGCGCCTCGTCGAGCACGCGGCGACGGTCGACGTGCGAGAGCAGCAGGTTGTCCCATTCGGCGACCAGGCGCGGCGGCGCGGGCGTGTCGGGGTCGGGGCGCGGCGCGCGCGGCAGGTCGAAAAGCTCCTGCCCCTCGTCGCCGGTGAACACGCGCAGCTGCGGCCTCAGCCGTTCGGCCACGGCCTTCCAGCCCGTGAGGCCCGACCACGCGCCGGCATCGGCCAGCGTCGCGGGGCCGAAGGCGGCGAGGTAGCGCAGGAGCAGGTCGTCTTGCGTGACGGTGGCGATCTCGGCGGTGGCATCGCCCAACCACGCGCCGAGCGGCTGCAGCAGCGCGTTCTGATGCGAATTCCAGCTGCCCGCCGGCGGCAGGTGGACCAGCGGCACGTTGTTGCGGATGAGCGCGGCGAGCGAGGCCGGCGCGTGGTCTTTCCAGCGCGCCGCGAGCGCCTGGCCGAGGGCGGTGCCGGTGAGCGGCCCGTCGCCGAGCAGTGCACGGCCCGCCTTCACCACGGCCGCGCGGTCGACGCCTTCGAGGGCCCGCGCATGCAGGCCCGACAGGCCGCGCTGGTGCACGGGCTCGAGCAGCGGCCGCCAGGCCCACGCGTCCGGGGCGGTCATCAGGTGCAGGGTGGCGCGCAACGTCGACATGCGCACGATGCGGCGGTTCTTCAGCGCGTCGGTCAGCTGCGCGCGGTGAAAGCCTTCGAGCCGGCTCCACAGACCGACGTAGGGCGGGTTGGGCGCCTGCGCCTGGAGGCCCGCCAGCTTCTCGATGGCCTGCACGACGCTCGCCTTGCGCCGCGCCAGCAGCATCTGCCGCGCGAGCGTGGCCCGGTTCAGCGCGCGACGGCTCAGCACCGCGGCCATGGGCGGGTCGTCAGAATTTCTCGTGCGGCGCCAGGTAGCGCCACTGGCCCACCGGCAGGTTGCCGAGCATCACCTTGCCGATGCGCACGCGCTTCAGGCCCACCACCTTCAGGCCGACCAGCTCGCACATGCGGCGGATCTGGCGCTTCTTGCCTTCGGTGAGCACGAAGCGCAGCTGCTCGGGGTTCTGCCACTCCACGCGCGCCGGCTTGAGCGCCTGGCCGTCCAGGCTCAGGCCGTGCCGCAACCGGGCCAGCATGGCGGGCGGAAACACCGCCTGCACGTTGGTGGTGACCGGGTCGTCGTCGTCCAGGCGAACCAGCTGGCCGGTGGGCGCGGGCTGGTCCAGGCCGTGGTAGGCCACGCGCACGAGGTATTCCTTGTCCATCGTCGAGTCTTCGCCGATGAGCTGGCGCGCGATGCGGCCGTCCTGCGTCATCACGAGCAGGCCGGTGGAGTCGATGTCCAGCCGCCCGCACGGCGCCAGGCCGCGCAGCTGCTGCGGGCCGAAGAAGAAGCGCGCGTTGTCTTCCGACCAGCGGTTCTGCGGCGTGAACAGCGTGACCGCCGGCTCGTGGCCGTCTTCGGCCTGCCCGCTCACGTAGCCGATGGGCTTGTTGATGAGGATCGTGACCTGGTTCGCCTGCTGTCCCTTGGCGGCCTTGTCGACCTCGATGCGGTCGTTGGGCGTGACCTTCACGCCCATCTCGGCGGGCTTGCCGTTGACGCGCACCCAGCCCTGCGCGATCCAGTCGTCCGCCTCGCGGCGCGAGCACAGGCCGAGTTCGGCCATGCGTTTGTTGAGGCGCACGGGCGCGTGGGGGGAGGTGGAGGGCTCGGTCATGGGGGGGCAAATCCTAGCAAATGCGCCCTGCGAGTATCTGGCCGTTTGCCATCGGCCGCCTGCCACGTGCGGCAAGGAACGCTTGATCGATGCGTCGCACCGGTGCTATCCTGAATCCAGGCGCAAGTTGATTGCGCCCTTTTGGGGGATTCCCAAGTGAGCATGCCAAACACACGCAAGTTTCAGTACGCCATCGTCATCGGGCGTTTCCAGCCCGTTCATTTCGGTCACCAGCGACTCATCGAAGAAGGCCTTCGCGCCGCCGATCGGGTCATCGTGGTGGTCGGCTCCGACCGCAAGCCGCGCAGCGTCAAAGACCCCTTCACCTTCGATGAACGCGAACGCATGGTGCGCGCATGCCTGCGCGGCACCGAGCAGATGCGCGTGAGCGTCGTCGGCGTCGGCGACTCGCCCTACAACGACCAGATCTGGATCGCGTCGATCCAGTCTGCCGTCGAGCGGCTGATCCAGCAGGATGGCCATGTGCCCGCGGCGCAGGCCAAGGTCGCGCTGGTGGGGCACCTGAAGGACAGCTCCAGCTACTACCTCAAGCTCTTCCCGCACTGGGAGTTCGTGGGCCAGCACAGCGTGGAAAGCCTCAACGCCACCGACGTGCGCAACCTCTATTTCGACCCCGAGAATCGCGGGCAGCTCGCGCGTGCCGACCTGCCCGACGGCACCGCCGCCTTCCTCGACAAGTTCACCGGCACCGCCGACTATGCCGAGCTCTGCGACGAGCGCGCCTTCCTCGTCGACTACCGCGACAAGTACCGCTACGCAGGCAGCGACTTTCCACCGATCTACACCACGGTCGATGCCATCGTGGTCGAGGCCGGCCACATCCTCCTGGTGCAGCGCAAGTTCCACCCCGGCAAGGGCACGTGGGCGCTGCCCGGCGGCTTCGTCGGCCAGCACGAGCGGCTGCAGGACGCGGCCATCCGCGAGCTGAAGGAAGAAACCCGCCTCAAGGTGCCCGTGCCCGTGCTCAACGGCAGCATGAAGGCCAGCCACGTGTTCGATGCGCCCGACCGCTCGCAGCGCGGCCGCACGATCACGCACTGCTTCTTCTTCGAGCTGGCCCACAACCAGTGGACGGGCCTGTCGGATGTGCGTGCCGACGACGACGCGGCCGCCGTGCGGTGGGTGCCGATTGCCGAGTTCCTCGGGATGCCGGACCGCATCTACGAAGACCACTACTTCATCGCAAACCATTTTTTGGGTGGCCTGGGCAAGAACTGAACGACCAGGCTTTGTCAGCAAGAACGGGTCCCGGTTGACGGGGCCCACGTGAAAGGAGCTTTCACATGAACCGCAACCTCACCTCCTCGCCCCTGGGCAACAACCTGTTGCTGCGCACCGACTCCTACAAGGTGTCGCACTGGATGCAGTACCCGCCCGGTACGCAGACCGTGCACAGCTACATCGAATCGCGCGGCGGGCTCTTCAGCCATTCGCTCTTCTTCGGCCTGCAGGCATACCTGCGCGAGTACCTGCAGACGCCGGTGACGCGCAGCGACGTCGAGGAGGCCGCGGCGATGATGGCCGTGCACGGCGAACCCTTCAACCGCGAAGGGTGGCTGCGGCTGATCGAGAAGCACGACGGACTGATGCCCGTGCGCATCCGCGCGGTCCCCGAGGGCAGCGTGCTGCCGGTGCACAACGTGCTCGCGACCATCGAGAACACCGACCCCGAATTCTTCTGGGTCACGAGCTTTCTCGAAACTGAACTGCTGCGCGCCATCTGGTATCCGACCACGGTGGCCACGCTCTCGGCCGCCGCACGCACCACGCTGCTGCGCTACCTCGAAGCGACCTGCGACGACCCGCAAGGCCAGATCGCGTTCAGGCTGCACGACTTCGGCGCGCGCGGCGTGTCGAGCCTGGAATCGGCGGCGCTCGGCGGCATGGCCCACCTGGTCAACTTCATGGGCACCGACACGCTGGCCGCCTTGGTGGCGGCGCGTCGTTACTACGACTGCGACGTGGCGGGCTTCTCGATTCCCGCGGCCGAGCACAGCACCATCACGGGCTGGGGCCGCGACCATGAGTCCGACGCGTACAGCAACATGGTCGACCAATTCGCCAAGCCCGGCACGACCTTCGCGGTGGTGAGCGACAGCTACGACATCTTCAATGCCTGCGCGCGCATCTGGGGCGACGAGCTCAAGGCGAAGGTGGTGGCCTCGGGCGCGACGCTGGTGGTGCGGCCCGACTCGGGCGACCCGGCCGAAACCACGCTCAAGGTGGCGCAGATCCTGGCCGAGCGCTTCGGCACCACGACGAATGCCAAGGGGTTCCGCGTGCTGAACAACGTGCGCATCATCCAGGGCGACGGCGTGACCCTCGACTCGCTGCGGCTGTGCCTCTCGAACTTCTTCCACAACGGCTTCTCGACCGAGAACATCTCCTTCGGCATGGGCGGCGGCCTGCTGCAGCAGGTCAACCGCGACACCATGCAATGGGCGATGAAGTGCTCGGCGATGCAGGTGAACGGCGAGTGGCGCGATGTCTACAAGTCGCCGGTGGGCGATGTGAACAAGGCCTCGAAGAAGGGACGGCTCGCGCTGGTGCGCAACGCCCGCGGCGAAGTACAGACGCTGCGCGAAGAAGCCCTGGCGAGCGGCCAGGTCGATCTGCTGCAAACGGTGTTCGAGAACGGACGCATCGTCGCGAACACCACCTTCGAGGCGATTCGCGAGCGGGCGGCCGCAGGCGTGAATCAGCTCGTCACGTCGCGGGCGCCGCTCTGAGGCGCTGATCCTTCCAGCACGGCGCGTGTGCATCGGCCGTGCCACATGGCATGTCCATAATCCGGCGACCAGACCGCCGAATCCATGACCAAACTCCTGATCCTCAGTGTGAGCGCCGGCAACGGCCATGTGCGCGCCGCCCAGGCGCTCGAAGCCACCCTCGCCCAGTCGTTCGCGCCGCATACCGCGGTGCATGTCGACGCCATGGCCCATGTGCCGGCGGGCTTTCGCAAGGTGTACACCGACTGGTACCTGCAGCTGGTGAACCGCGCGCCCGAGCTGTGGTCGTACCTGCACCAGCGCACCGACGTCACGCCGCACCACGCGCCCTCGCAGCGGCTGCGCCGCGGCATCGAGCGCCTGAGCACCGGGGCGCTGGTGCGCGAGATCCGCCGCGCCAAGCCCGACGCCGTGATCTGCACCCACTTCCTGCCGGCCGAACTGCTGATGCGCGAACGCAACCGGGGCCGCATCGAGTGCCCCGTGTGGCTGCAGATCACCGACTACGACCTGCACAACATGTGGCTGGTGCCGGGCATGACGGGTTACCTCGCGGCGACGGAAGAAGTCGCCTTCCGGCTGCGCGCGCGCGGCATTCCGCCCGAGCGCGTGCATGTCACGGGCATTCCGGTGATGCCGGCCTTTTCGGAGCCCGATGCGCCTGAACTCGCGCACGCGGCCTGCGCGAGTGCGCTGGGCCTGGACCCCGCACGGCCGGTGCTGCTGATGGCCTCGGGCGGTGCCGGTGTGGGCGACCTGCCGAGCATGGTCGAGCGCGTGCTGGCACTCGGCGGCGACACGCCGTTCCAGGTGATCGCGGTTGCGGGCCGCAACGCCGAGGCCCACGCCCGGCTCGAGGCGCTGTCGCAGCGCCATCCGGGCCGCGTGGTGGCCGTCGGCTTCACGAACGAGATGCACAAGATGATGGCCGCGGCCGACCTGGTCGTGACCAAGCCCGGCGGCCTCACGGTGTCGGAGTGCCTGGCGCTGGGCAAGCCGATGCTGCTGATCTCGCCGATTCCGGGACAGGAAGAACACAACGCCGGCTTCCTCATGGAAGAAAGCGCCGCCTGGCTGGCCTACGACGCCATCGGCCTGGACTACAAGGTCGCGCGCCTCATGGCCGACCCCGCCAAGCTCGCGGCCATGGCCGCGCGCAGCCGCGCCCTGGGCAAGCCGCAGGCCGCGCGCGCGGTGCTGCAGCGCGTGCTGGGCGTCAGCGAATGAGCGGCGTCGCCACGGAACAGCGGCCCGGCATCGGCCGCACGCTGGTCTACCTCGCGTGGGTCGTGACGATGGCGTTCTTCTTCGCCAACGCCGAGATCCAGATCGAAGGCGGCGCCGGCTGGGCGACCTCGCTGCCCACCTGGCGCATCGAGAACAACATCTGGCTCGACCTGTTCTGGGGCGGCCGCGCGATGACGGGGTACCACGCCTGGGTGTTCACCTTCATGATGCTCGTGTTCTTCTCGCCGCTGGCCTTCCAGGGGCGCTGGACGCTGCGCGACTGGGGGCTGGCGCTCGCGGGGCTGATCGTGTTCTGGGTCTGCGAAGACTTTTTGTGGTTTCTCATCAACCCGGCCTTCGGCTTCGAGAACTTCAACCCGACCAAGGCCTTCTGGCACAAGCACTGGCTGTGGGGCGCGCCGGTCGACTACTGGGGCGGGCTCGCGGTGGCGCTGCTGATCCTGGTGCGTCGCCACTGGCCCCGCCGCGCGCGATGAAGAAAGAAGCCGCCGACCTGCGCCCCAACCACTGGGCCGATCCGCTCGACGCCCTGCAGGTCGAGAACCTGCACCGCATCACGCCCACGCTGTACCGCAGCGCGCAGCCGCGCCGCGCCAACGTGGCGGCGCTGCAGTCGCTGGGCATCCGCACCGTCGTGAGCCTGCGTTCCTTCAACGACGACCGGAAGGTGTTTGCGGGCAGCGGCATCCGGCTGGTGCGCGTGCCGATCAACACCTGGGCCATCGACGACGCCAAGGTGCTGCGCGCGCTGGTCGCGATGCGCGAGGCCGAAAAGCAAGGGCCGGTGCTCATCCACTGCATGCACGGCGCCGACCGCACGGGCGTGGTGGCGGCCGTCTACCGCATGGCCGTGCAGGACTGGGACAAGGACAGCGCGCGCCAGGAGATGCTGCGCGGCGGCTATGGGTACCACACGCTGTGGCGCAACATCCCGCGCTACATCGAGCGGCTCGACCCGCCGCGGATGCGCCATGCGCTGGCCCATGCCCCGGTGATCCCCATGGTGTCTTGAAGGCGCCAGCAGGCGCGCGCACCCGCTCCTATACTGGCCGCCCCGTGGCCGATGGCCATCTCCGAACGACCTTTCACAGGGGCTTTCCCATGGCACTCCAACTGCGCTCCCTCGTCCGTTCCAACGGCGAACTCGAACTCTCCCTGCACGACGACCCGATGCCCGAACCGCAGGCCCACGAGGTGGTGATCCGCGTCGAGGCCTCGCCGATGAACCCGTCGGACCTGGGCCTGCTCTTCGGCGCCGCCGACATGAGCACCGCCGTGGCCTCCGGCACCGCCGATCGCCCCGTCGTCACCGCCACGGTGCCTGAACGCGCGCGCGCCTCGATGGCGGCGCGGCTCGACCAGTCGATGCCGGTGGGCAACGAAGGCGCGGGCGTGGTCGTGAAGGCCGGTTCGTCGCCGGCCGCGCAGGCGCTGCTGGGCAAGACCGTGGCGGCCATCGGCGGCGCGATGTACTCGCAGTACCGCGCGGTGCCCGTGGCGATGTGCCTCGAGCTGCCGGCGGGCACCACGCCGGCCGAGGGCGCGTCGTGCTTCGTGAACCCGCTGACCTCGCTGGGCATGGTCGAGACCATGAAGCGCGAAGGCCACAAGGCGCTGGTGCACACCGCAGCCGCGTCCAACCTGGGCCAGATGCTCAACAAGATCTGCCAGAAGGACGGCATCGACCTCGTCAACATCGTGCGCAAGCCCGAGCAGGAAGCGCTGCTGCGCGGCATCGGCGCGAAGTACGTCTGCAACGCCAGCTCGCCGGACTTCCTCGAACAGCTGACCGACGCCCTGGTCGCCACCGGCGCCACGCTGGCCTTCGACGCCACGGGCGGCGGCAAGCTCGCCGGCCAGATCCTCGGCTGCATGGAAGCGGCGCTGAACCGCACGGCCAAGGAATACAGCCGCTACGGCTCGACCACGCACAAGCAGGTCTACATCTACGGCGGCCTGGACCGCAGCCCGACCGAATTCGTGCGCAACTTCGGCATGGCCTGGGGCATGGGCGGCTGGCTGCTGTTCCCGTTCCTGCAGAAGCTGGGCGATGAAGGCACGCAGCGGCTGCGTTCGCGCGTGATCGCGGAACTGAAGACGACGTTTGCGAGCCACTACACGCGGGAGGTGTCGCTGGTCGAGGCGCTGCAGTTGGATGCGATCGGGGTGTATGGGAAGCAGGCGACCGGAGAGAAATTCCTGCTGAATCCGAACAAGGGGTTGGCGGGCTGACACCTGCCTGGGCGCAAGGCCAGCGGCCCGGCCCGCAACCCGGCGTTCGACTCGATGCAGCCGGCGCGGCCCCTCACCTCGGCCGCGAATTGCGGCTGCGGGGCCCCTGCCATGCGTCGGGGTCTTGCGCGAAGCTTTGAACAATCATCGTCGACAGCTCTTTTTGCACCGCACGCAGATCGACCGTCGATTCTTTCAGCAGCGCCTGCAGCATCACGCCACGCAGCGCCCCCAGCACGATGACGGCGGCCGTGGCGGGATCGACGCCCTTTCGCATTTCGCCTGCAGCGATGGCGGCCCGGAAGTGCAACGCCAGGAAGTCGATCACGCTCTGGTTGTAGCGCCCCAGGCTTTCGCCGGTTTCGGAATCGTCGGTGGTGGCCTCGGCCATCAGCACCAGCAAGGCGCGGGTGTTGGTCCATCCGCCATCGGCGCGTCCCAGGTACACGTCCACGAAGGAAAGCAACGATGCCATGCCCTCGTCGGCCGGTGGGCTGCGCTCGAGCTCGTGCATGAAGTTCTGGTTGATGTAGGCAGCCAGCGCACGCAGCAGCGCAGGCTTGCTTCCGAAATGATGCGCCGCCAGGCCCCGGCTGTAGCCGGCCGCCTCGCCCACTTCGGCGAGCGTCATCCCGACCCACCCCTTGCGCGACACGATCTCGCGGGCCGCTTCCAGCAGGCGTGCCTCAGCGGCTGCGCGGCGCTCCATCTGCGTTCGGCGAGGGAGCGTGGTGTTCGGCGATTTGGCGGCGGTCCTCATGGGCCCGAAGTCTAACGACGCGATGCGGCATCCTTGACCACGCCGGCGCTGAGCAGCCGGTCGATCCGCTCGCCCGCATAGCCCAACTCCCCGAGGATCTCGTTCGAGTGCTGCCCGAGCAGCGGCGCACCGCTGCGGATCTGCGCCGGCGTGGCGCCGAACAGCGTGGCCGGCCGCGTGGTCTGCAGGGCGCCTTCCGAGGGATGGTCCATCGGCTGGAACATGCCGACCGCTTTCAGGTGCGGGTGCTCGGGCAGGTCGTCGATGCGCCAGATCTGCGTGGCGGGAATGTCGAGTTCTTCGCAGATCGCGACCCACGCGGCGGTGCTGCGCGTCGGTGTCAGGCTGTGGAGTTCGCGATAGAGCTCGCGAACGCTCGCGTTGAGCTTGTGCCGGTCCGACAGGTCGTAGGCACCCGCCAGGTCTTCCCGTCCCACGCGGCGGAACAGCGCGAGCCACTGCTGCGGGCTGTACGGCAGCATGGCGATGTAGCCGTCCGACGTCGGTGCCGGCTTGCGCCCGCCGCTCACCACGCGTCCGTAGCCCGCGGGTGCGGTCGGCGGATCGAAGGCGAGCCCGCCCATGTGCTCCACCATGGTGAACTCGACCATCGTCTCGAGCATGGGCACTTCGACGTACTGGCCGTTTCCGGTGCGCTCGCGATGGAACAGCGCCGCGAGCACCGCATTGACGACCACGATGCCGGTGGTCTTGTCGGCCATCAACGTGGGCACGTAGTCGGCCGTTCCCGTGGACTGCCACATCAGCCCCGCGACACCGCTGGCGGCCTGAATGATGTCGTCGAACGCCGGCTTGGCATGGTCCGGTCCGTCCTGGCCGAAGCCGGTGGCCGCGCAGTAGACGATGTCGGGACGTACCGCACGCAGCGCGTCGTAGCCCAGGCCCAGGCGTTCGATGGCCGGAACGCGCATGTTGTGCACGAAGACATCGGCGTCCGCCGCGAGTTCGAGCAGGATCTTCCGGCCTTCGACACTCTTGAGGTCGACCGCCAGGGAGCGCTTGTTTCGATTGATGGCCAGGAAGATCGAACTCATGCCGGCGTGGCGCGACACCCCGTTGGCGCGCATCAGATCGCCTTCGATCGGCTCGACCTTGATGACGTCGGCGCCATAGTCGCCCAGGATCTGCGTGGCAACGGGTCCGAGCACGACCGAGGTCAGGTCGAGCACGCGAACGCCCTTGAGCGGTCCGCTCGCCGCTGGTGCCGTGGGGGGCCGTTTTTCCATGAAGGTTCTCTGCTGATGTGGTGAGGGTCATCTTACCAACTTGCTTGTCGATCGACAAGTAACTTCATAGAATCCGGCCTCCACCACAGGAGACACGTTCATGAACCCTTTGTCGAAGATGCTGCGCGCCGCGGCGTTCACGGCCGCGCTGGCATCCGCCGCGGCACCGTTCGCGCAGGCCCAGCCACAACAGACCGCCGCGACCTATCCGTCCAAGCCGATCCATTTCGTCGTGCCTTTTCCGCCCGGCTCCGGCACCGACGTCGGCGCCCGCTTCTTCGCGCGAAAGCTGGGCGAGCTGGCAGGACAGCCGGTGATCGTCGAGAACCGCGCGGGCGCCAACGGCTTCATCGCCGTGAAGGCCGTGACCTCCGCGCCTGCCGACGGCTACACCCTGCTGATGGGCAGCAACTCGACGCTGGCCACCAACGTGGCGCTGTTCAAGCAACTGCCGTACGACCCGGTGAAGGACCTGGCCCCGGTCTCGACGCTCATGCGCTCGCCCATCGTGCTCATCGTGCCGGCCAACTCGCCCTACAAGACACTCAAGGACCTGATCGATGCGGCGCGCGCCAAGCCCGGGCAGCGCACCTATGCATCGGGGTCGGCCGCCTACCAGCTCATGGACGAACTGTTCGCCGACAAGGCCGGCATCCAGCTGCTCAACGTGCCCTACAAGGGCGCGCCCGATGCAGTCAACGCCACCCTCTCCGGGCAGACCGATCTGGGCTTTTCCGACATCACCGCCACCATGGAGTTGCTGCGCGGCGGCAAGATCCGCGCACTCGCCATTGCGGCCGACCAGCGCCTTGCCGGCCTGCCCGATGTGCCCACCGCGCAGGAACAGGGCATCGGCGGCTTCAGCGCCGACACGTGGACGGGCGTCGCCGTGGCGGCCAACACGCCCAAGCCGGTGGTCGACAAGCTGTCGGACATGTTCGTGAAGATCCTCGCCATGCCCGAGACGCGAGAGTTCTACGCCAAGCAGAACGTGATCACGATGAAAGGCGGCCAGGACGAGCTGCGCGACTTCCAGCGCGAACAGATCGCCGTCTGGAAGCGCATCGCGGCGGCCGCAAGGATCGAACTCCAATGACCGATTCGCCCTCCATTTCCCAAAGCCGCGACGCCCATGTCGTCACGCTGACCCTGCGGCGCGGCCCGCACAACTTTGTCGATGCCGGCACGATGCGCGACCTGGCCGACCGCCTGGCCGCACTCGACGACGATGCGGGCTGCCGCGCCATCGTGCTCGCGGCCGAAGGCAAGTCGTTCTGTGCCGGTGCCGACTTCTCGGGCGTTCCCTCGGGCGGCCAGGCCGTCGACCCCGCCGACTTCTACACCCATGCCATGCGGCTCTTCGACGCTCGAAAGCCGTTGGTCGCAGCGGTGCAAGGCGCAGCGGTGGGCGCGGGCGTCGGGCTTGCGCTGGTGGCCGACTTTCGCGTGAGCTGTGCGCAGGCGCGGTTCAGCGTCAACTTCAACCGGCTGGGCTTTCACCCCGGCTTCGGTCTGAGCCACACATTGCCTCGCCTGATCGGCATGCAGCGGGCCTCGATGCTGTTCTACACGGGCCGCCGCATCGACGGCACCGAAGCGCTGGCCATCGGCCTGGTCGACGAGCTGGTGACGACGGACGAGGTGCTGGCGCGCGCCCAGGCGCTCGCCCGGGAGATCGCCGGGTCGGCGCCGCTCGCGGTACAGAGCACGCGCGCCACCTTGCGCGCCGGCTGCGCGCAGGACGTGCGCGCAATCAACCAACGGGAGCTGGCCGAGCAACAGGTGCAATTCCTGAGCGAAGACTTCCGTGAAGGCGTCAAGGCCATGGCCGAGCGCCGCACACCGCGCTTCACCGGTCGCTGAGCGACCACTCGATCAGCTTTGCACAGACAACGACGGAGTACCTGAATGAATTTCGAACTCGACCCCGAACACCAGACGCTCAAGGAGCTCGTCGCCAGCTTCGTGCGCGAAGACCTGCTGCCGCTGGAACCGGCCCTGCTGAAACGGGAGGCTGCCGGTGAACCCTGGGAGCTCTCGGCCGATGAGCACGCGCGGCTGGACACCGTGTCGAAGGCCCGTGGCCTGTGGGGCCTCGATGCGCCCGCCGAAATGGAGGGCCTCGACCTGCCGGTGGTGGCGATGGTCGGGGTGAACGAAGAATTCGGCAAGACCATCACGCCCTACGAGCTGCCCCCCGACTCGCCCAACCTGCGGATGCTGCTGACCGCCGCCAACGACGCGCAGCGCGCCGCCTACCTGGCCCCTTACGCACGCGGAGAGACGGTTTCGGCCATCGCCATTTCGGAGCCCGGCGCAGGCGCCGACCCTTCGGCGATGTCGACGCGCGCCGTGCGCGACGGCGATGACTGGGTCCTCAACGGCCGAAAGATCTGGATCAGCCGCGCCGCACGCGCGGACTGGACCATCGTCATGGCCGTCACGGACAAGACCAAGGTGGGGCGCCCAGCCATCTCGGCGTTCATCGTCGACCGCAACACCCCGGGCTTTCGCGTCGAGCGTCGCATCCCCATGATCGGCGGCGTCTCGACCTACGAGGTGCTGCTCGAAGACTGTCGCGTGCCGCATGCACGCCTGCTCGGCCAGGAAGGCCAGGGGTTCGCGCCGATGCAGGCGCGCCTGTCGAGCCGGCGCCTGCAGATGGCCGCATGGTGCGTCGGCCGCGCCCAGCGCGCGCTCGACATGATGTGCGAGTACGCACCGCAGCGCAGCACCTTCGGCGCCTCGCTCGCCGAGCGCCAGACGGTGCAATGGTGGATTGCCGACGCGGCCACGCGCATTCACGCCTGTCGACTCATGACCTACGAAGCAGCCGCACGCATCGATCGTGGCGACGAGGCGCGCAGCCAGGTCTCCATGGTCAAGGTATTCGCCACGGAGATGGCGGGGAAAGTGATCGACCACGCGATGCAGATGTTCGGCGCCATGGGCATGACCAAGGAAATGCCACTGCATCAGATGGCCAACGAAGCGCGCCTGATGCGGATCTACGAAGGTCCGAGCGAAGTCCACCGCTGGGTCGTGGCGCGCGAACTGCTCGGCTTGAAACGCTGACTAGACGACCAGCCGGTATCCCACCGCCGTCTCCGTCAACAGATGCTTCGGCTGCGCCGGATCGGCCTCCAGCTTCTGCCGCAGATGCCCCATGTAGATGCGCAGGTAGTGGCTCTGGTCCGTGTGCGACGGGCCCCACACCTCGCGCAGCAGCTGCCGCTGCGTCAGCACGCGGCCGGCGTTGGCCACCAGCACCGACAGCAGGCGGTACTCGGTCGGCGTGAGGTGCACCTCGGCGCCCGCGCGGCGCACGATGCGTGCGGCGCGGTCCAGTTCGATCTCGCCGAAGCGGAACACGGCCTCGGCGGCCGGCTCGTCGCCGTTGCCGCCCGCGGCGCGTGGGCGACGCAGGTTGGCGCGCACGCGGGCGAGCAGCTCACCGGTGCCGAAGGGCTTGGTGAGGTAGTCGTCGGCGCCGGCGTCGAGTGCGGCGATCTTGTCGGCTTCGTCGGTGCGGGCCGAGAGCACGATGATCGGCACCTGCGACCAGCCGCGCACATCGCGGATCAGTGACACGCCGTCGCCGTCGGGCAGGCCCAGGTCGAGCACCAGCAGGTCGGGTTGCCGCGTGCCGGCGGCCGCCAGGCCGTCGCGCAGGGTGCCGGCCTCGTGCACCTGCCAGCCTTCGGCCTCGAGCGCGCCGCGCACGAAGCGGCGGATCTGCGGCTCGTCTTCGATCACGATGGCGGTGGGGGATGGCATGGCGGGTTTCAGAGCTGAGCTTCAGCGGGTTCGGGGGGCTCGCGGCGCGGCAAGGTGACGGTGAATTCTGCACCGCCGTCGCGCGCATTCGCCGCGCTGATCTCGCCGCCGTGCGCGCTCACCACGGCGCGGCAGATGGCCAGGCCGAGGCCGACACCGGGCGTGGCGGATTCGGCTTCGCCGCGCGTGAACTTGTCGAACAGGGTCTGCTCGCGGCCGTGCAGCGCGGCGGGCAGGCCGGGGCCGTGGTCGCGCACCGTGAGCACCAGCGTGCCGGCCTCCGCGCGCGCCCCCACCTCGATGGGCGCGGCGCCGTACTTGGCGGCGTTCTCCAGCAGGTTGACGAGCACGCGCTCGATGAGCACGGCGTCGAACTCGACCAGCGGCAGCTCGGGGTCCCACGCGGTCTGCACGGTCATGCCGCGCAGCGCGGGGCGGGCGGCGCGGATGGCGGCGCCCACCACCTCTTCGACCGACTGCCAGTCGCGCCGCAGGTTGACCGCGCCGCCGGCCACGCCGCTTTCGAGGCGCGCCATGTCGAGCAGGTTGCTGACGAGCGCATGCAGCGCATGCGCCTGCGTGACGATGGCGCGCGCGGCCTCGCCGTGTTCTTCGGTCGGCAGGGTCTGCAGCGATTCGGCCAGCGCGATGAGCGCGGTGAGCGGCGTGCGCACGTCGTGCGAGATGGCGCCGAGCAGCGCGTTGCGCAGGCGCTCCGATTCCATCTCGACCACGGCGCGCTGCGCGACCTCGACGTAGTGCACGCGCTCCAGCGCGATGGCGATCTGGCGCGCCAGCGTGTCCAGCTGCTGCGCCTGCTCGGGAATCAGCAGCCAGCGCGGGCGGGCCGGGCACAGCGCGAGCACGCCGCGCACGCGCATGGGCGCGCGCAGCGGCACGTAGTGCCAGGGCTGCGCGGCGAGCGTGGCGGTGGCCAGGCCGGCGGGCTGGCCGTGGCGGAAGGCCCAGTCGGCCACCTGCGCGTCGAAGCCGGGCGGCGGGTCGGCGGGGGGCACGAGCTGGTCGGCCGCGTCGGTGACCAGCACGCGCGCATGGCCGCCGAAATGGGCCTGCACGGCGGCGGCGCCGAGCGCGACGACCTGGGTGCTTTCGAGCGCGGCCGAGAGTTCGCGCGTGAGCTCGAACAGCGAGCGCGCGCGGCGCTCTCGGCTGGTCGACACGCCGGCCGCGAAGCGCAGCCCGGCCGTGAGCTGGCCCACCAGCAGGCCGACGCCGAGCATCACGGCGAAGGTCAGCAGGTACTGCACGTCGCTGACCGCGAAGGACAGGCGTGGCGCGACGAAGAAGTAGTCGAAGGCCGCCACGTTGAGCATGGCCGCGAGCGCCGAAGGCCCACGCCCGAAACGCATCGCCACGCCCACCACGCCGAGCAAAAACAGCATGACGATGTTGGACAGCTCCAGCACGCCCGTGAGCGGCGTGCACAGCAGCGTGAGCGCGATGCTGGTGGCCGCGGCCCAGGCGTAGCCGGGCCAGCGCGACTGCGCGCGTTCGTCGTCGTCGTCGGCCTGCGTGGCGACCAGCGTCGCCTGCGACAGGCGGCGCGCGCTGTCGGCGCGGCCCACTTCGAGGATGTCGAGCGCCGGCGCCCGCTGCGCCAGCGCGCGCGCCAGCGGCACCGCGGACGCACCCCACCAGCGCCGCCAGCCGCGCACGGGCTCCGCGCGCCCGATGACCAGCGTCGCGCAGTTCAGGCGCCGCGCCTGCTCGGACAGTTGCTCCGCCACGTCGGCGCCGGTGAGCACGGCCGTGGCCGCGCCCAGTTCTTCCGCCAACTTGAGCACGGCGAGGATGCGGTCGCGCTGCGCGGCATCGAGGCGCTGCAGCCGTGGCGTCTCGACGTACGCGGCATGCCAGCGCACGTTGAGCTGGCCCGCGAGCCGCGCGGCGGTGCGCACGGTCTGCGCCGCGCCCTCGTGCGGACCGACGCAGGCCAGGATCGCACCCGAGGTGTTCCAGGCCTGCAGCGCCGCGCCGCCCTGCCCGTTGCCGCCGGGGCCCGACTGTTCGACGCGCCAGCCGCGCACGTCGTCTTCGACATGCTCGGCGGTGCGGCGCAGGGCGATCTCGCGCAGCGCGATCAGGTTGCCCTTGCGGAAGAAGTTCTGCGCGGCGCGCTCGGCCTGCTGCGGCAGGTAGACCTTGCCGGCCGCAAGCCGCGCCGTGAGTTCGTCGGGCGTGACGTCGACCAGCACCACTTCGTCGGCCTCGTCGAGCACGGTGTCGGGCACGGTCTCGTGCACGCGCACGCCGGTGATGGCGCCGACGGTGCCGTTGAGGCTTTCCAGGTGCTGCACGTTGAGTGCCGACCACACCTCGATGCCGGCGGCCAGCAGCTCCTGCACGTCCTGCCAGCGCTTGGCGTGGCGCGAGCCGGGCGCGTTGGTGTGGGCCAGTTCGTCGACCAGCAGCACGGCGGGCCTGCGCGCCAGGGCGGCATCGAGGTCGAACTCCGCGAGCGTGCGGCCCCGGTAGGGCACCTCGCGCAGCGGCAGCGTGTCGAGTCCCGCGAGCAGCGCGGCGGTCTCGCTGCGGCCGTGCGTTTCGACCACGCCGATGAGCACGTCGCGCCCGGCCTCGCGCTCGCGCCGGGCGGCGCTGAGCATGGCCCAGGTCTTGCCCACGCCGGCGCTGGCACCGAAGTAGATGCGCAGCTTGCCGCGCAGCGCGCGCGCCTCGTCGCTGCGCAGTTGCGCGAGCAGGGCGTCGGGGTCGGGGCGGGTCTCGGGCATGGGGGCTCAGAAGGTGCGAATGAATCCGCCGTGTCCGAGCAGCACGCGCAGGCGCGCGCCATCAAGGCGCAAAGCGCAGCCGTAGCTTGGGCTACGGCGAGCATTTGCAACGCCGAGGGCGCGTGTCTGTGCGGGATGAGCGGGCATGGCGGGTTCGTTCACACCTTCTCAAGATTAGCGCATCGGCCCGTTCTTGCGCCGCCGTTCATGCCGGCGTGCGGTGCGCGACAGCACCCACCAGGCGAAGCCCAGCGGCACGAACAGCGCTGCCATGGCCAGCAGCGCGTGCAGCAGGTCAGTGACCATGGCGCAGGCCGCAGCGCGCGAGGTGATCGCGCCAGCTCATGAGCCGGCCGATCTCACCCGAGGGCACGCATTCGATGAGGCGGTGCAGCACCTCGGCGTAGCGCGCGGTCGGAAAGCGGATCATCAGGCGCACGCAGGGCGCGTCGCTTTCCTGCGAGCTGCAGGCGTGCAGCAGCGGCTCGCAGCGCACCACGCCGGCCTCGGCGCAAGCGGCGATGCTGCGGCGCACGCGCAGCGCGTCGGCGCAACAGACGGTGACGTCGAGCACATGGAACTGCGTCGTGCGCGGCGCGATCGGACTTCGCACGACGGCGACAGGATGTTCACGGTAGGCGGCATAGGCCATGGTTGTTTTCTCCTCAACGCACCGTCGAAGAAGCATCGAGCGCCAGGTTCAGCGCCAGCACGTTGACGCGCGATTCGCCCAGCACGCCCCACAGCGGCGACTGGGTGTTCTTCGCGATCAACGCGTTCACCTGATCGATCGGCACGCCACGTTCACGCGCCACGCGGGCGGCCTGGTAATGCGCGGCGGCGGGGCTGATGTCGGGGTCAAGCCCGCTGGCCGAGGCCGTGACGAGGTCCACCGGCACCGGCGCGGTGTTGCCCGGGTCGGCCGCGCGCAGCGCCTCGACGCGCGCCTTCACGGCATCGGCCAGCGCGGGGTTCAGCGGGCCCTGGTTGGAACCGCCCGAGGCGCTCGCGTTGTAGGGCTGCGGCGCGGTGGCCGACGGGCGGCCCCAGAAGTGCTTCGGGTCGCTGAAGTTCTGGCCGATGAGCGCGGAGCCGACGGGCTTGCCGTCGCGCATCACCAGGCTGCCCGCCGCCTGCGCGGGGAACAGCGCCTGCGCGGCGCCGGTGACGGCCGCCGGATAGAGCAGGCCGGTGAATGCGCTCAGCAGCGCGAAGAGCACGAGCGCGGGGCGAACGATGCTGCCGTTGTTGTTTTTCATGATGAAGAACTCCTCAGACCAGATGGACTGCAACCAGCAGCCAGTCGATCAGCTTGATGCCGATGAAGGGAACGAGCAAACCGCCCAGGCCGTAGATGGCGAGGTTGCGGCGCAGCAGCGCGGCGGCACCCACCGGCCGGTAGCGCACGCCCTTGAGCGCGAGCGGGATCAGGAACACGATGACGAGCGCGTTGAAGATCACCGCCGACAGAATGGCCGACGACGGACTCGCGAGCCGCATCACATTCAGCGCGCCCAGCTGCGGATACGTCGACACGAAGATCGCCGGAATGATCGCGAAGTACTTCGCCACGTCGTTCGCGATCGAGAAGGTGGTGAGCGAGCCGCGCGTCATGAGCAGTGCCTTGCCGGTTTCCACCACCTCGAGCAGCTTGGTCGGGTTGGAGTCGAGGTCGACCATGTTGCCCGCTTCCTTCGCGGCCTGCGTGCCGCTGCCCATGGCCACGGCCACGTCGGCCTGCGCGAGCGCGGGGGCGTCGTTGGTGCCGTCGCCGGTCATCGCGACCAGCCGGCCTTCGGCCTGGTACTTGCGGATCAGCGCGAGCTTGTCTTCAGGCGTGGCCTCGGCCAGGAAGTCGTCCACACCGGCCTCGGCGGCAATGGCGGCGGCCGTGAGCTTGTTGTCGCCCGTGATCATCACGGTCTTGATGCCCATGCGGCGCAGCTCGGCGAAGCGGTCGCGGATGCCGGTCTTGACGATGTCCTTGAGCTCGACCACGCCGAGCACGCGGTTGCCTTCGGCCACGGCCAGCGGCGTGCTGCCTCGGCGTGCCGTTTCTTCGGCGGCGCGCAGCATCTCGGCCGGCACGCTGCCGCCCAGCGATTCGACATGACGGCGCACCGCGTCGACCGCGCCCTTGCGCAGCACGATGGCATCGACGTCCAGGCTGTTCGGCGCGGCCGGCAGGTCGACGCCGCTCATGCGCGTCTGCGCGGTGAAGGGCACGAAGCGCGCGCCTTCGACCGACGCCGCTTCCAGGCCGTCGCGGCGCGCCAGCTCGACGATGCTGCGGCCCTCGGGCGTTTCGTCGGCCAGCGAGGCGAGCATGGCGGCGCGTGCGAGGCGGCCCTTGGGCACGCCGGGCGCGGGCAGGAAGGCGCTGGCCTGGCGGTTGCCGTGCGTGATGGTGCCGGTCTTGTCCAGCAGCAGCACGTCGACGTCGCCGGCCGCTTCCACCGCGCGGCCCGAGGTGGCGATCACGTTGGCCTGCATCATGCGGCTCATGCCGGCCACGCCCACGGCCGAGAGCAGGCCGCCGATGGTGGTCGGGATCAGGCACACGAGCAGCGCGACCAGCGCGGTGAGCGACACCACGGTGCCCGCGCCCGCGGCCTCGACGCTGAACACCGAGAACGGCAGCAGCGTGACGGTGACCATGAGGAACACGATGGTGAGCGCCACCAGCAGGATGGTCAGCGCGATCTCGTTCGGCGTCTTGTGGCGCTTGGCCGCCTCGACCATGCCGATCATGCGGTCCAGGAACGACTCGCCCGGGTTCACCGAGATGCGCACCACCAGCCAGTCGGACAGCACGCGGGTGCCGCCCGTCACCGCCGAGAAGTCGCCGCCCGACTCGCGCACCACGGGCGCCGATTCGCCGGTGATGGCGCTTTCGTCGACCGAGGCCACGCCTTCGATCACCTCGCCGTCGAGCGGGATCACATCGCCGGCTTCGACCAGCACGACGTCGCCCTTGCGCAGGTTGGGCGCCTGCTCGGGCAGCCACGGCGCACCGTGGTGCGGCTGTTGCTGGTCCTTCAGTTTCTTGGCCCAGGTGTCCTTGCGCAGGCCGCGCAGCGAGGCCGCCTGCGCCTTGCTGCGGCCTTCGGCCAATGCTTCGGCGAAATTGGCGAACAGCACGGTGAACCACAGCCACACGGTCACGGCCAGCACGAAGGCGGGCTGCATGCCGGTGTCGCCCGGAAAGCTCAGCGCGTGCACCCACAGCAGCGTCGTGAGGATGCTCCCGATGTAGACGATGAACATCACCGGGTTGCGCCACTGGGTGCGCGGGTTCAGCTTGGCGAAGGCGCCCCACAGCGCGGGCTTGACCAGCGCCGCGTCGAACAGCGAGAGGGAGGTTTTGGTTTTGACAGTCATGGTGCGCTCCTTCTTATTTCCAGAGCACGAGGTGTTCGACGATCGGGCCCAGGGCCAGTGCCGGCACGTAGTTGAGCAGGCCGACCAGCAGCACGGTGCCGATCAGCAGGAAGACGAACAGCGGGCCGTGCGTGGGCAGCGTGCCGCTGGTGACGGGCAGGCGCTTCTTGGCGGCCAGCGCGCCGGCAATGGCGAGCACCGGCACGATCATCGCGAAGCGCCCGAGCCACATCGCCAGGCCGAGCAGGCCGTTGTAGAACGGTGTGTTGGCCGACAGGCCCGCGAAGGCGCTGCCGTTGTTGTTGGCGGCCGAGGTCAGTGCGTACAGCACCTCCGAGAAGCCGTGCGCGCCGGGGTTGGCGATGCCGGCCGTGCCCGTGCCCGCGCCCGCGCTCACCGCCAGCGCCGTGCCCGCCAGCACCAGCACCGGCGTGACCAGGATGGCGATGGAGATCAGCTTCATCTCGCGCACCTCGATCTTCTTGCCGAGGTACTCGGGCGTGCGCCCGATCATCAGGCCCGCGATGAACACCGCGAGCATGGCGAACACCAGCATGCCGTACAGGCCGCTGCCGACGCCGCCGAAGACGACCTCGCCCAGCTGCATCAGCACCATGGGGACCATGCCGCCGATGGGCGTGAGCGAGTCGTGCATGGCGTTCACCGCGCCGCACGAGGCGGCGGTGGTCACGGCGGCGAAGAGGGCCGAGGCATCGATGCCGAAGCGCACTTCCTTGCCTTCCATGTTGCCGCCGCTTTGCAGCGCGCTGGCCACCTGGTCCACGCCCAGCGGGCCCAGCAGCGGGTTGCCGGCCTGTTCGGCGGGCGTGGCGACCAGCACCGCCACCACGAACAGCACCGTCATCGCCGCGAGCACGGCCCAGCCCTGGCGCAGGTCGCCGACCACGCGGCCGAAGGCGAAGCACAGCGCCGCGGGGATCAGGAAGATCGCCAGCATCTCCAGCAGGTTGCTGAACGCGGTCGGGTTCTCGTACGGATGCGCCGAGTTGGCGTTGAAGAAGCCGCCGCCGTTGGAGCCGAGCATCTTGATCGCTTCCTGCGAAGCGACCGGGCCCATGGCGAGCGTCTGCGTGGGGGTGGTGGCGTCTTCCATCACAGGCGCGCCCTTGTCGTCCTTCAACGGCTGGCCGTCGGGGCCGTTCTTCGGTTGCTGGAAGGCCGTGGCTTCCACCGTCTGCACGCTCTTGTAGGCGTCGAAGTTCTGGATCACGCCCTGCCCTGCCAGGCACAGCGCGAGCACGAACGAGATCGGCAGCAGCACCCACAGCGTGACGCGCGTCACGTCGGCCCAGAAGTTGCCGACCAGGCCCTTGCCGTCACCGCGGCGCGCGAAGCCGCGCACCAGTGCGAAGGCGACCGCGATGCCGGTGGCGGCGGACAAAAAGTTCTGCACCGCCAGGCCGAGCATCTGCGTGAGATAGCTCATGGTCGACTCGCCGCCGTAGCCCTGCCAGTTGGTGTTGGCGACGAAGCTCACCGCCGTGTTGAAGGCCGAGTCGGGCGACACCGCGCCCATGCCGGCCGGATTGAACGGCAGCCCGCCCTGCAGGCGTTGCAAGGCATAGAGAAAGATCGCGCCGATGGCGTTGAACGCGAGCAGCGCCAGCGCGTAGCGCAGCCAGTGCATCGACTGCTCGGGCTGCGTGCCCGCGAGGCGGTACAGCGGCGCTTCGACGCGCTGCATCCAGCGCGGCACGCGCTCGCCGCACAGCGCGGCCAGCAGCTTGCCCAGCGGCCAGGCCAGCACGAGCAGGGCGCCGAGAAAAAGGGCCAGCAAGACCCAGGCCGAGGTTTCCATGTCAGAACTCCTCGGCGCAGATCAGCGCGAACACCAGGTACGCGAACAGGACCACGGCGACCAGCGCGCCGAAGCCGTACAGCACTTCGGGGCCGATCACGATGCATCCCCCGGCGTGCGCGTTGCATCAACGCCCGCGTGCGGCTTCTGCGGCCCTTCGAGCCGGTTCAGCCCGACGACCATGGCCGCTACCACGACCCACAGCGCCAGCAAGGCGCCCATCCAGACGATGTCCATTCATCACTCCTGCAAACAAGATGAAAGGAGTCTCGGCAGGCGTGCGTAAAACCGGGGGAAAGAGTGAGTGGGGGGCCGTAAAGAAAGCGTAAAAACGCCGGCAACGCAGAGGGCGAGGCCCGCCGGATGCGTCGCGTCGAATGCCTCGGCGAGCTCCAGCAAGGGAGCCGGGCCCATTCAAACAGCCGAGGCTGTTGCCGATGGAACTGCCCTGTCAGTCCACCTGCCGGGGATACCCGATCTCGGCGATGTCATTTCCGAGCGACGCCATGTCGAGGTCGGGATTGAATCGCCGGACGAGCGCGTCGCTGAGCGGTTGGTGCCGATAGATCGCCTCGACATCGCCCAGGTCGAGGTCGCGTTCGTAGTAGTCCGTCGCGAATTCGACGTACTGCTCGGGCCGGCCGGCGAGGATGCCGAGCAGCTCGGCGGAGCCATCCGGATCCTCCCCCGGCGGAAGCTCGACCGGTCCGCAAGTCCAGCGTTCTTCATGGCTCAGGCGCCAGAGACAGAATGTGCTGTCGCTGGTCGTGAACGCCGGCTCTTCCAGCAGGTTGGCGCGGAACTCCGCCGGCAGCCGTTCGAAGATTCCGGGCCATGGCGTCCCCGGCCGGAATGCCGGAGCCTCGTGCGCAAGCCCGTGGAGCGCGGCGCCGGCCTGGCAGAAGATGGCAAACCAATGATCGCCCGAACCATTGCGCATCGATGCCATCGCCGCCTCATCCGACCACGCGGCGTTGAACGCGTAGTACCGGTACTCCCACTCCGGCGAGAGCATGGCGTCGAGCATTGCAAGAGACTGGGTCAGTCGCTTCAACGTCGGAATGTCTGGAAGCGCCTTCAGGTTTCTCGTCGAGAGGGTCATGCGGGGGCGAAGTTGGTGGGGATGAACGCGCATGCTATCTGCCGATCGGGTCGGGTGCATGTCTGCCAAGACAGGGCGATCGGTGGCGCCTGTCAGGTTGTTTGCCGCCGCCAGGTGGAATCGACAACAATCTCTGAAAACGAGAGCGCAGGAAGCCAGCGCAAACCAAAGAGGGTGCGGACCGAAAGAGCGATCGATCGGGCCCGCAAAAAAGTGAAATCCACTGAGAGGAAGAGATGAAACTGAAGCGTGTCTTTCAGGCGGCTGCGGCCGGCCTTGCGTCCCTGGTGATCGCCGCTTGTGGCGGCGGAGGTGGTGGAGGAGGAGGCGGTGGTGGCGGTTTTCCGATCGGCATCGCGCCCGTCGCCCCCCCTGTGAACTATGTCAACGGCCTGTCCATCCGCATCAACCAGCCGGCCAGCATCGACAAGACGGTCTACGAAGGGCAGATGATCCCGAGCGTCCTGGTGTCGGGCACGCTGTCGGGCGACGTGAATCTGCTGAGCGGCAAGGTGCTGGTGCTCCTTGTCGTGATGCCCGATCCGCTGTTCGAAGAGAAGCCCGCCATCGCCATCAATGCCGCGGCACAGTCGGCTTCGCTGAACATGACCGGCAAGATCGCACCCGACGGCCCCAAGACCTACAAGGGCAACATGACGATCAAGGCCTGCCTGGATACGGCATGCCAGTCGGAAATCCGGGTCGAGAATCCGCAGATTCCGTATGCGATCACCGTCAAGACCGGACTGGTCCTGGGCAGCAAGAACGTCGACTTCGTCACCCCCTTCGGCGCCGCCGTGGCGCCTGTGACGGTTCCGGTCACGCTGCCCGAGGGCGCCGCCTCATGGGCCGTCGCGCCGGCGATCGGATCGACCGATACCTTCAAGGTCGAGAAGGCGGGCGACGGCTCGCCGAACCTCGTGGTCTCACTGCCGGCGCTGCTGCCGAGCGCCACGTCGTACAAGGCCAGCTTCAGCGTGAGCGCCATCACCTCGGACGGGCAGAAACTGTCCAGGCTGCTCGAAGTGAGCGTGCTGACCAACCCCTCCAGCGCGCCCTACGTCCTGGCCAAACCGGAGGCGCACTTCGTGGTCAAGCAAGGGACGCCCACCTTGGCGCCCGCACAGGACAACGCGGTCTTCTTCCCGGGCAACACCAGCGACAAGATGCGCTACATGGGCATGGTGATGAACACACCGCCCGGCGTGGACACCAGCATGTACCCAGGGCCGAACCTGTGGCTCTATGACTACTTCTACAACGAAGCGGGCTTGCCCAGGTACGCGACGAAGAGCTACAGCTGGAGTACGCAGGTGCAGGCCTGCTACAACGACCGATGCCTGGTGCCCGGACGCTACAGCGCACAGGTTCAGTTCCGCTACACCCCGGACGGAGGCCCTGTCTATGACATCCACTACCCGGTGGTCATGGACGTGGTGCCCTGATTCGGGCGAGCGACAGGCTCAGTGCGCCATCCACCGCCCGTCGTCACGCCGGCTGAGGAAGTAGCCGGCGCGGGCGGCGCGCGGGTCATCGGCTGATTTTTCGTTGACGATGTCCATCTCGGCGCGCGCGATCAGCCAGGTGCCGCCCTGCTTGCCGTTGGACCATTGGAAGCGGTGGAAGCGCGCGTCGGAGCCGATGTAGAAGGTGTGCTGCAGCGGCGACGCGCCGTAGTTGCGGAACGCGGTGACGGGAATCTGCTGCGTCTCGCGGGCGCTGCCACAGCCTGCCGCCGCGAGAAGCGCCGCGACCGCCAGGGCCGCGACGCTGCCGCGCGAAAGAACCCGTGCGGTGCCCATGGCCCGGGTCAGCGGCCGAAGCCGCGGTTGTACGAACCCACGGCGGAGTTGTAGTAGCTCACGATGTTCTTGTACGTCGACGGGAACTTGCTGTCCTTGAACGTGCGCCATTGGCCGATCATGTTCAGCAGGCTGCCGTGCAGCGACTCGTAGTTGTAGTTGGGCGGCTTGCCTGCTTCTCCCTTGGCCTTGGCTGCGGCCTTGGCTTCTTCGAGCGCCTTGGAGAGTTCTTCCAGCGAAGCCTGCAACTCGCTGGCCGCCGCATCGACCTTGGCGACGGCGTCCTTGTTCTTCAGGCCGTCGATCTGGTCGAGGCCGTTGACGAACTTCTTGGCCACCGCCATCGAGGCCAGCGTGTGGTAGTTGAGCATGTCGCCCTCGGCCTTGAGCTTGGCCATGCGTTCGGTGCGCGACGCCTCTTGTACGCGGTCCAGCTCGCCGCCCAGCGTGTCGATGCTGGCCAGCAGGCCCTTGAAGGCGGCGTTCATGTCGGCGTCGGCCGCGCGGCCCTTGACCCACTTGTCTTCGAGAAAGCTCTTGGACCGGTAGTACGGGTCCATCGGCGTCCAGACGGCGACGAGCTTCTCGCCCGTGGCCACCACGCCGTCGACGGCCGCGTCGAGCGCCGCGTCGCCCGAGCCGTCGGCACGTGCCTTCTTCAGGTCGTCCACGATGGACTGCACATCGGAAGGGCTGCCATAGAACGAGTTCCCGCTCGGCGACTTGCCGTTCACGTTCATCTGCACGTAGCTCTTGTACTTGGCGGCCACGCTGCGGTTGTCGTCGATGAGCCGGTTGTAGCCCTGGCTGTAGCTGGTGCGGGCCGCGGCCTGCACGCGGGCCGGGTCCTTGGCGGGCTGGGTCTTGCCCGATGCGGACGGCGATGGCGAGGCTGCCGCCGGCGTCGGCTTGTTGTCTTCCTTGCAGGCCGCGAGCACGGCACAGAAGCAAAGGCTCAAGGCAAACAGGCGCGTGCGCGCCGATCGGTTGTTGTGCGCAGTCATGGCGCTCTCCCTCGGTTGTGGTTGTTCGGTGCCGCGCCCGTCGATGAAGGCCATCGTTCGCAGCGGCAACAGGTGCGAAAAATGATAGCCAGCGCCACCGCGTCCGATCGTCGCGAACGCGCGAAAAACGCCCCGCGCACCGAACTAAATTGTGAGGATTCGCTTCAAGGCGTGCCCTGGAAAGTCAGAGCGTGCGTTCGAGCTGCCAGGCTTGGTACTTCAGGCTTACCACCGCACCTATGACGATGCCCGCGATGGCCGGCAGGCTCGCGATGCTCAGCGTCGACAGCGCGCTCAGGCCCTGCCCGATGGTGCAGCCCATGGCCGTGACGCCGCCGATGCCCATGAGCACGGCGCCCGTCGCGTGGTGCGCGAGGTCGCCGGTGCCGGCGAAGCCTTCCCAGCGGAATTCGCGCGACCACAGCGCATGCAGCGCGGCGCCCGCCACGACGCCGGCCACCGACACGATGCCCAGCGTGAGGCGCTTGTTGGCATCGCTGTAGAACATGAGCCAGTCGAGCGCGTAGGCCACCGGCGTCACGAAGCTCAGCGCTTCGGCGCGGCCGGAGTTGGTGGCGAGGAACACGTGCTCAAGCGTGAGCGGATGCTCCTCGACCACCGCCCAGTGGCCGCTGAGCCACCACGCGCCGACGACCAGCGCACCGATCAGCATGCCGCCGATGAGGCTGCGCACGTCGCGCGTCTCGCGGCCCCATGCGGCCCACACGAGCAGCGCGCCGCCGAGCACGAGGCCGAGCGCGAGGCGCAGCGACGATGCGTTCAGTTGGAAAGACGCGGCCAGCACATCGGGCAGCGACGCATTCATCGCCAGGTCGATGTGCACCGCATCGACGGTCGCGACGCGCAGCACCGCGGTGATGCCCTTCAGCGTGGCAAAGGCCGACACGCCCATGAGCACCAGCACCACCAGCGCCTTGAGATTGCCGCCACCCAGGCGCACCAGCGTCTTGTTGCCGCAGCCCGAGGACAGCACCATGCCGACGCCGAACAGCAGGCCGCCGACCAGCGCGGCGAGCCAAAGGATCTGGTGCGAGGCGTAGAGCGTGCGGTCGGCATCGACGAGCCCCGCGAACACGAGCGCCGAGAAGCCGATGAGCGCCACGCCGCCGGCGGCGGCCCACTGCTTCACGCGGGTCCAGTCGCCCAGCGCGACCACATCGCTGATCGCGCCCATGGTACAAAAGCGCGTGGCGCGCGCGACGGCGCCGAACACCGCCGACAGCACGAAGGCCGCCACGAGCGCGAGCGTGGTGAGAAGGGAAAGCTGCGCGATGGACATGCCCCGATTCTAGGGAGCGACCCCGCGCGTGCGGGGGCCCATTCAGCCCAGGCCGGGGTTCGGCGCGATGTTCTTCAGCACGGGTTCGTCGAGCCGGCGCGTGGTCACCACCTTGCGCGACTTCAGCCACGGCTCGATGACTTCCCACACCGGCTTGTTGCCGGCGGTGCGCGCCTCTTCGCTCACGGGCGCCCAGCCCGCGACCTTGTAGCTGCGATTGGCGTCGATGGGCTTGCCGCCCAGGCGCATGTCCTGGATGCGCTGACCCATGGCGGCGGTCGGGTCGCAGGTGTATTGCAGCCCGCCCACGCGCACCATGTCGCCGCCCTGCTGGTAGTAGGGGTCGGGGTTGAAGAGGTTGTCGCACACGTCTTCGAGCACGGTCTTGAGCGTCTCGCCGGTCATCTGCGTGACGGTCGCGTACGAGTAGGTGGTGGCCGTCATGTCCATCAGCCATTCGCGCGTGATCGCCTGGCCGGGCAGCAGCGAGGTGCCCCAGCGGAAGCCGGGCGAGAAGGCGATGGGTGCGTCCTGCACTTCCATGAGGGCGTCGAGCAGCAGCTGGTCGCCGGTGCCGTTGAAATTGCCGCGCCGGTACAGCGCGCCGTCGGTGTGCGCGAGGGTTTCGGCCAGCTTGGCCTCGTAGGGCGCGCGCACGCGGGTGATGAGCGCGTCCATCTCCTTGTCGGCCGGAATGAGGTCGGAGAACACGGGCAGCAGGCGGTAGCGGAAGTCGCTCACCTTCTTGCCCTTGACGTCGAAGTCGATCACGCCGAGGAACTTGCCGTTGGAGCCGCCGTTGACCACGATGGTCTTGCCGCCCGCGTTGCTCACGAGCGTGGGCATGGGCGTGCCGTCGTGCGTGTGGCCGCCCAGGATGGCGTCGATGCCGGTGACGCGGCTGGCCATCTTCAGGTCGACGTCCATGCCGTTGTGCGACAGCACCACCACCACCTGCGCGCCCTTGCCGCGCGCCTCGTTCACCACGCGCTGCAGGTTGTCGTCCTGGATGCCGAAGGTCCAGTCGGCCACCATGTAGCGCGGGTTGGCGATGGGCGTGTACGGAAAGGCCTGGCCGATGATGGCGCAGGGCACGCCGTTGATCTCGCGCATCACATAGGGCTTGAACACCGGGTCGCCGAAGTCGGCGGTCTTGACGTTCTGCGCCACGAACTCGACCTTGCCCGCAAAGTCCTTCTCGATGATCTGCTGCACCCGCGCCATGCCGTAGGTGAACTCCCAGTGCCCGGTCATCACGTCGACGCCGAGCAGCTTGCATGCGTCGACCATGTCCTGCGCATCGGTCCACAGCGAGGTGGCCGAGCCCTGCCAGGTGTCGCCGCCATCGAGCAGCAGCGCGCCGGGGCGGCTGGCCTTGAGCTGCTTGACCAGCGTGGCCAGATGCGCGAAGCCGCCGACCTTGCCGTAACGCTGCGCGGCCTTGTCGAAGTCGAGGTAGGTGAGCGCATGCGCCATGCGCGTGCCGGGCTTCACACCGGCGGCCTTCAGCAGGTGCTCGCCCACGAGATGCGGCACCTTGCCGCGCATGTTCCCCACGCCGATGTTGACCCCCGGTTCACGGAAGTACAGCGGCTTGAGCTGCGCGTGGCAGTCGGTCATGTGCAGCATCGACACGTTGCCGAAGGCCGGCACGGTGTACATGCCGTCGAGGCCGGCGGCCATGCTGCTGCCGTGGCGGCCCAGGCCCAGGCCGGCGACTGCGCCGGCACCGAGCATCTGGACGAACTCGCGCTTGGAAAGGTTCATGAAGGAAGAAGCCGGGCGTTCAGCGGTTGACGGGAGACTGGGGGTCGAGCAGCAAGCCCATCACGTCGCGGATCTGCTTCTCGTTGAGGATGCCGGAATGGCCGACGCGCGGCATGTTCGAGCAGGCGTTGTAGGCGCGCGCGTTCCACAGCTTGCCCCAGGTGTATTCGACGATGGGCTTGGACGCGGCGCTGGCCGGGTCGCTCACGCCGCGCAGCTTGCCGTAGTGGTACAGGCTCGGGCCGAGCGTGCCGAAGGAGATTTCTTCCTTCGACATCTGATGGCAGTTGTAGCAATTGCCGCCGTTGGCCGCATTGGCAGCGTCGGTCCAGGTGAGGCCGCGGCCGTTCTGCGCGATCTTCTCGCCCTCGCGCCAGTCGCCGACGAACTTGCCGTCCGAAGGCCAGCGCACGGTCTTCATGTTGGCGGCCTCGATCTCCTTGGTTCGCTGCTCGTCCAGCGGCTTGCCGCTGGCCTCGGCTTCGCTGCACGCGAGGTTGGCCGGGTCTTGCACGAGGCGGTCGACCTTGGCGATGCCCTGGTCGCGGAAGGAGCGCTGCAGCGCGTCGGCGGTGAGCTTGTCGAGCTCGGCGGCGCTGTCGACGGACGCGCAGCCGAACACGGTGAGCGCGCAGGCCACGGCGGCCAGGCCGAAGAAATGATCAGACTTCATGGCGTGGCTCCTTCAGCGCTTGATGGCGGGCGCGGTGGTCTTGCCGCCCTTGCCGTTGACGCCCATGTACACGGCCAGCGCCACGGTCACGTCGCTGGCGTAGCCCGGGTACGGAAAGCGCTGCTGGCGGAAGCAGTCGTTCAGTCGACGCTGCATGCCCCACAGTTCGCCGGACGACACGCGGTACGCCGGCCAGGCGCCGAAGCCTTCACCGGCACCGGGGTTCTTCGTGAGGTTGGGCAGGTCCTGCAGGCGGATGCGCTTGCCGTCGGCGCCGTGGCAGGTGGCGCAGGCAAAGTCGTGCGGGCCGGCGCGCAGGAAGAACAGGCGCTTGCCCACTTCGTAGGCGCGGCGTTCGCTCGCGTGCGACTGCGGCAGGTTCAGCGGCAGGCCTTTCGATTCGGCCGAGATCCACGCCACCAGCCCCTCGAGGTTCTTCTGCTCGCCCTGGCCGAACGGCGTCTTGGCGATGGCGGCGGCGTCGAAGCCCTGCAGCGTTTCCATGCAGGTGAGCAGGCGCGATTCCATGTCCTGCACGCGGCCGGTGTCGGGAAAGTAGCGCGGCAGTTCGGCGAACGCGCCCTTCACCACGCCCGGGCCCTTGCCGAGGTCGCACTTCTCCATCGACGCGGCCTTGGGGCCGCGCTTCTGTTTCCAGAGGTCTTCGCCCTTGGCCTCGAACAGTTCGGCGGGGTTGCCGTCCTGCAGCAGCGCGCGGTACTCGGCGATGCCTTCGGCCGTGGTCTTCTGCGCCGCGGCGGGCAGTGCGATGCTGCCGGCCAGCACCAGCAGGCTCAGGCATGTGGTTGTCCTCATGGGGCCGCCTTTTTTTCTCGTGGGGAACACAACACGCGAGCGATCAATCGATAGCCCGCGTGGTCGAAGAAAGCGTCAGCTGACGGTGGCTTCGTCGGTGCGGGTGTCGCCGCGGTTGTCCTTCCAGGTGACGGCGATCTTGTCGCCGGCCTTCGCGCCCTTCAGCGTGAACTGCATGAAGGGGTTCTTCGACACCGCGGGGCCCCAGTCGGCCGTGAGCACGGTCTTGCCGTTGAGCGAGGCCGTGACCTCCTGGATGAACCAGGCGGGGATCGTCTTGCCGGCGGCGTCCTTGCGCTGGCCGGTTTCCATTTCGTGCGCCATGAGGATGCGCACGGTCGTCTTGTCGCCCGCGGCCTGGGCGCGGATGCGCATGGGATCTGCCATGGTGGTCTCCTTCTTCTCGTCGTGTTCTGTGTGTGAAGCCCGTCGCTCAGCCGCCGCAGCCGCCGAGGGTGACCTTGACTTCCTTCTTGGCGAAGAGCGCCTTGCCGTCGTTCATGACCGCGATCGCGTACACATCGGACGACTGGCCCAGCTTGGCGCGCGTGGTGAAGTTCGACTCGACGAACTCCGAGGTGTTGAAGATCGCGACCACGGCGTTGGGGTTCTTCTCGACCAGCAGCATGAGCTGCTTCACGCCGGGCAAGGTGGTGGCCACGCTGAGCGGCACCACGGCGCCGTTCTCGGCGATGTCGGGTCCGGTGATGGTGACGTCCTTGCTCTCGGTGGGCGCGCCGGTGACGCCGACGGCCTTGAGCGCGTCGGCCACGCTCTTGGCGTCGAAGGCGTCTTTCGAATAGGCGAACGCGGTGGCGGGGAGCCAGCCGGCGGTGGCCGCCAGGCCTGCGAGGGCGGCGGACTGCGTGAGCATCTGTCTGCGGTTTTTCATGGGGTTGTCTCCTGTCGAATCATGGTCCGGCGCTGTCGGCGAGCCAGCGTGCGATGGCCTTGGCATCATCGTCGCCGAGGGTCTGCGGCGGCATCGGGATCGCCCCCCAGACACCGGTGCTGCCCGCCTTGATCTTCTGCAGCAGGTGGTCGGTCTGGCCGGGGTACTTCTTCGCGATGTCCGAGAAGGCGGGGCCGACGAGCTTCTGCGTCATGCCGTGGCAGGCAGTGCAGCTGTTCTTCTCGAGCAGCGCCACGGGCACCTTCGGTGCCGCGGCCGGTGCGCTGGTCTTCACGGCGGCGGCAGCCGGCGCTGCGGTGGCGATGCCGCGCTGTGCGCCCACCAGCCGGTTCTGGTCGGCGAGGTTGCCGTGGCTGCCGCGCGCATGCGCCGGCAGTTGCGCGACGGACGACGCCGCCGGCACGCAGTCGCGCATGCAGGCCACGGCCGACACGTCGGGCTTGGCCGCGCGGCCGAACTCGCTGCCGGGCCACATCGCATGCGCGGTGGTGCCGCCGTTGCGGTTGGGCATGCGGGCCTGCACCTCGCGGATGTTCTTGTCGGACAGCGTGAAGTCGTCGGGCACGATGCCGCCGAGGTTCAGCATGTAGGCGGTGACGGCATACACGTCGTCGGGCGTCAGCGACTTGGGCTGGTTCCACGGCATGGCGCGGTACACGTAGTCCCACACGGTCGACAGGCTCGTGACCTTCATCAGCGTGGTGCGGCCCGGGAAGGCCGGGTCTTTCAGGCGCACGACGTGGCCGCTCTTGATGTCTTCTGCGGTGGTGCCGCCGACGATCGGGCTGAACACCTGGTTCGATTCGCCGAACACGCCGTGGCACGAGGCGCACTTGCCTTCCCACAGGTCCTGCCCGCGCGTGACGGAGCCCGAGCCGGGCGGCAGGCCCTTGAAGTCGGGGCGCACGTCGATGTCCCACGCGGCCACTTCCTTGGGCGTGGCGTCGCGGCCGATGCCGGCGTAGCCTGCCGCCTTGGGCTGTGCCCATGCGGCTGCGCTGCCAGCGAAGACCAGCAACAGCAGCGCGCGCTTAGGAAAGCTGGACATTCGCCACCTCCCCGTTCGCCTGCACCTGCCACGACTGGATGGCGTTGTTGTGATAGATCGAGCGCGTGCCGCGCACCGCGCGCAGCTGCTTGTAGCTGGGCTGCACGTAGCCGGTGTCGTCGATCGCGCGGCTCTGGATGATCGCGGGCGTGCCGTCCCACACCCAGTCGATGTTGAAGCGCGTGAGGCACTTCGAGAGCACGGGCGATTCGAGCCGCGCGGTGCGCCAGTTGCGCCCGCCGTCCACGCTCACGTCCACGCGCTTCACCTTGCCGCGCCCCGACCACGCGAGGCCGGTGATGTTGTAGAAGCCCTTGTCGAGCAGCATCTGCCCGCCCGAGGGCGTGGTCACGACGCTCTTGCATTCCTGGATGCTGGTGTACTGGCGGTGCTGGCCGTCGGGCATGAGGTCGACGTAGTGCACGGTCTCGTCCTTGGCGCCGTAGGGCTGGTCGCCGAGCTCGATGCGGCGCAGGTACTTGACCCAGCTCACGCCCTGCACGCCGGGCACCACGAGCCGCAGCGGATAGCCCTGCTCGGGCCGCAACATCTCGCCGTTCTGGCCGTAGGCCACGAGCACTTCGCCCGAGCGGATGAGGCTCATGGGAATGGTGCGCGTCATCGACGAACCGTCGGCGCCTTCGGCGAGCACGAAGCGCTCGCCCTTCAGATCGGCGCCCGCCATCTCGAGCAGCGTGATCAGCGGCACGCCGGTGAACTCGCTGCACGACAGCATGCCGTGCGTGTACTGGGCCGTGGGCACGGCGACGTTGCCCCACTCCATGCCGGTGTTGGCGCCGCACTCGATGAAGTGAAAGCGCGACACCGAGGGCAGGCGCATCAGCTCGTCGAGCGTGAAGACCTTCGGCGTCTTCACCATGCCGTTGACCATCAGGCGGTGCTTGGACGGATCGATGTCCCACCAGCCCTGGTGGTGCCGCTCGAAGTGCAGGCCGCTGGGCGTGACGATGCCGAACAGCGACTGCAGCGGCGCGAACGACACCGAGGCCTGCGCGGTCGGCGTGAGCCCCGGGCTCTGGCGGCGCTGCACGTTGGCTTCGTATTTGGAAGGCTTGCCGTAGCCGTCGGTGACCACCGGCTGGCCGAGGCCCGTGCTGTGCGCGGGCAGATTCAATATGGCGGGGTCGCCGTCGCCCACAACGGTGCGCGATTGCGCGAACGCGGACGACGTCGCTGCGGTGCCTGCAACGGCGGCCGCGAAGGCGTTGCGGATGAAGTCGCGCCGCCCCTTGCCGGCTTCGGCGAAGACGGCGCGCACGCCCTGTGCGTCGAGAAAGTTCTCGGGTGCCTTGCGCACCTGCCCGGTCTGCTGGATGCTGCCGCTCATCGCGTCGCGTCCGTGGGCCTTACTTGGCGCCGCCCAACACCCAGGCGGCCAGCGCCTTGGCATCGGCCTCGCTCATCGCGGGCTGCGCGGGCATGGGCACGGCGCCCCACTTGCCGGTGCTGCCCTTCTGGATGCTCGCGGTGAGCGCGGCGAGCGCGTCGGCCTGGCCGGTGTACTTCTTCGCGACGTCGAGGTAGGCCGGGCCGACCAGCTTCTTGTCGACCGCGTGGCAGGCGAGGCAGGCGTTCTTCTGGGCCAGCTCCTTGTTGGCAAGGGCCGGTGTCGACAGCAGCAAGGCGGTGACAGCGACGGCAAGCGACGGCAGCAGCAACTTCAATTCGGTCTCCTCGAAACGCGCCCCGAAGCGGCCGGTTTCATCGTTAAATAAGTAAATCGTTATGTATTGATTTTAGGGACGATCGTGAACAAGGGAAGGGCTTTGCCCTTGGGGGAAACCCGTTCGGTTTCGCCATGCATAACGTCAGCTGCGGACGGCGGTGCGCGCTTGCTGCAGGCGTGCTTCGAGGTAGGCGCCGTAGAAGTCCGAGTCGCCGCCGGTCAGGCGCTCGGCGACCTCGCGGCCGTTGCGGCCGAAGAAGAGCACGGTCGGCGCGACGCTGACGTGCCACGCCTTGATGAGCGCGTCGTGCGTGCGCGTGGTGCCGTCGAAGTCGCGCGCCATGCGTTGATCACGAAAGTCGATCTGCACCACGGGCAGGCCCGCGGCGAGTTCGGGCATGAGGTAGTGCTCGCGCGCGATCTTGCAGAAGGGGCAGCCCTGCAGGCTGGCCATGACGACCAGCGGTTGCGCGCGGGCCAGCGCCGCGGCGAGCGCGCCGGCCAGCGAGGCAGGCGCGGGCAACTGCACGTCGGCCGCATGGACCGCCATCGGCGCCACGCACCACGCGGCCAGGCCCGCGACGAGCTGCCGGCGCGTGCGGTCGCCGCTCATCGCGCCTCCTGCTCCAGCAGCAGGTAGGTGTTGTAGGCGTTCATGCGGTTGGCCACCTTGAACAGCGGCCAGGCCTCGAAGCGCGACCAGTCGGTGGCGGCGTAGGCCTCGTCGAAGGGCGTCATCTCGGTGGCGGCCTTCTGCATCGCGCCGCGCAGGAAGACGAGGTAGTCGCGCGTCTGCCGCAGGTCTTGCGCGGGGTCGTCCGACGCGGGGCCGTGGCCCGGCACGATGGTGCGTGCGTCGAGCGCGAGCAGCGCGTCGAGCGACGCGATCCAGTGCCGGCTGTCGGCCGAGCCCACGTAGGGCGTGCGGTTGCGGAACACGATGTCGCCGGTGAACAGCACCTTCTGCTGCGGCAGGAAGATGGCCAGGTCTTCGGGCGTGTGCGCGGGGCCGGCGGGCTGGATCACGAAGCGCGTGCCGCCGATGGTGAGCTCGGTGCGCCCGTCGATCCACACATCGGCCGGCACCAGCCGCGTGCGCTCGTCGATCCACGGCGCGAGCTCCTGGCGCGAGGCCTCGAGCCGCAGCCGCGCGGTGTCGGACGTGAGGTAGCTCTTGCCCCGCGCGTGCGCCACGATCTGCGCGCCCAGCGCCTTGAACACCTGCAGGCCGTAGATGTGGTCGGCGTGGTAGTGCGTGAGGATGACGTGGCTGATCGGCTTGGGCGTGAGCTTGCGGATCTCTTCCACCATGCGCTCGGCAACGGCGGGCGAGCCGAGCGCGTCGATCATCACGACGCTGTCGCGCGTGACGACGAAGCCGGCGTTGGAGATGAAGTTCTGGTTCTCCTTCGAGCCCAGCGCGGGGATGCCCTGCACGTAGTAGATGTCGGGCGCCACCGGCAGCGGGCGGATCTCGGGCGCGGCGAACGCGGCACTGGCGCTCAGCCAGAGCGCAGCGCACATCAACAGCGCCTTCGCGCGAACGGCGGTGGGCCGGCACGGGAACATCGTGGGTCGTCTCCTGCGGGCTGGGCGGCGAGGGCCGCGGGCTTGCCCGGCTGTAAATATAAGCAGAAGATGATATTTTGCGGGCAACGACAACAGCCAGAGGGTTTCCCCATGAGACACGCATTCATCGCTTTCCTGCTCGCCATGGTCGCCACGTTCGCGGGCGCGCAGGAGACCAAGGTGGTCTACCACGTCAACACCGGCGTGGAGAGCAGCGCCGCCATCCTGGCGAACATCACGAACCACCTGAACGCGGACCCGAAGGCGAAGATCGTCGTCGTCACGCACGGCCCCGGCATCGACTTCCTGCTGAGCGACGCCAAGGACAGCCGGGGCCGCGAGTTCAGCGGCCCGGTGAGCGCGCTGGCCGGACGCGGCGTGGAGTTCAAGGTGTGCAACAACACGCTGACCACGCGCAACATCGACGCGGGCAAGCTGCTGATGGAAACTAAGGTGGTGCCCTCGGGCGTGGCCGAGGTGGCGCGGCTGCAGGCGAAGGAAGGCTACGTCTACCTGAAGCCCTGAGGCGCGAAAGCCGGCTGACGCCGGCCTTCTTCTTCTCTTCTTATTCCTGTTCGATGGCGATCTGCACGCAGATGCTGCGGCACAGCGCCACCACGGTCTCGTTCGCGATGCTGTAGTAGATGCTCACGCCATCGCGGCGTCGGGCGAGCACGCCCGCCTGGTAGAGCGTGTTCAGGTGCTGCGACATGTTGGGCTGCGTGGTGTCGATCTGCGCGAGCAGCTCGCTCACGTTCTTCTCGCCGTTGCACAGCAGGCTCACGATCTTCAGCCGCATGGGCGCGGCCATGGCCCGGAACAGGTCGGCGGCCATGTCGAAGACCTCGTCCTCGGTGACAGCCGCGGACTTCTTACGGGGTTTGGTGGCCATGCTGAATAGGTTCATGCGCAGGTCGCAATGTACATCGGCGCCTGGCGCAGCGAGCGATGTCCCGGCGGCCGTATGGCGATTGCACGCCGGCGCCGCGTCACAAAAGCGACGCGCTGCCCGTCTTCGGGGTGCGGGGATGTCCCCGCGCAACCACCCGGAGCACCCACCATGCACGCCACGCCAAAGATAGCCCTGCCCTATCGGGGCCATTGCCACGTCTTTCTCGACAGCATTCGGACGCGATCTAATAATCAAAGCACTTTCTTTGATAAAAAAGCAGGTTGCGTATGAACAAACAATCCAGGACCTGGCTCGGCGCCGGTCTCACGGTCGCGGTGCTGGGCGCGGCGGGCTACGGGCTCGTGGCGAAGTTCCAGCCGGCCCATGCACAGGGCGGCGCCATGCCGCCGGCCAAGGTGGCGGTGGCCCCCGCGCGGCAGACCGAGATGGCGCGCTTTCTCGGCGGCATCGGCACGCTGGAGGCCAACCGGCAGGTCGAGGTGCCGGCCGAGGTGGAGGGCCGGGTCGCGAAGATCCTGTTCACGCCGGGCGCGCAGGTGCGTGCCGGCCAGCTGCTGGTGCAGCTGAACGACGCGCCCGAACAGGGCGACCTCGAACGGCTGCGCGCCCAGCAGGCCAATGCCAGGGCCCTGCTCGAACGCACGCGGCGCCTGCTGCCGCAGCAGGCCGCCACGCAGGAGCAGATGGAACAGGCGCAAGCCGCCTTCGACCAGGCCAGCGGCGAGCTGCGCCGCGTGCAGGCGCTCATCGAGCAAAAGCACATCAAGGCGCCGTTCGACGGCGTGCTGGGCATCCGCAAGGTCAACCTCGGCCAGTTCGTGCGCGCCGGCGATGCGCTGGTGTCGCTCACCGATGCGCGCACGCTGTTCGCCAACCTCACGCTGCCCGAGAACGCGCTGCCGGCGCTCAGGCGCAACCAGGCGGTGGCGCTCGCGGTCGATGCCTACCCGGGCCGCGTGTTCCCCGCGAAGCTCAGCGCCATCGAGCCCATGATCGGCAGCGACACGCGCACCGTGCGGCTGCAGGCCACGGTCGACAACGCCGACGGCGCGCTCACGCCCGGCATGTACGTCAACGCCAAGGTGGCGCTGCCCGCGCGCGCCGACGCCATCGCGGTGCCTGAAACCGCCATCACCTACAGCACGCACGGCGACTCGGTGTTCGTGGTGCGCGCCGGCGACAAGGGCGACGGCTTCTCGGTGCAGCAGGTGTTCGTGAAGACCGGCGAGCGGCAAGACGGCCTGGTCGTGGTCGAGCAGGGCCTGAAGGCCGGCGAGCAGGTCGTCACCTCGGGCCAGCTGCGTCTGTACAACGGCGCCGCCGTGGCCCCGGCCGCGAAGGACACGCTGGCCCTGCAGGACGCGAAGTCATGAAGTTCACCGACCTCTTCGTGCGCCGGCCCGTGCTGGCGCTGGTGGTGAGCACGCTCATCCTTTTGCTCGGCGCGCGCGCGCTGGTCGACCTGCCGGTGCGCCAGTACCCGCTCACCGAAAGCACCACGCTCACCATCACCACGCAGTACCCCGGCGCCTCGCCGGAGCTGATGCAGGGCTTTGTCACGCAGCCGATCGCGCAGGCGGTGGCGACCATCGAGAACGTCGACTACCTTTCGTCGTCCTCCACGCTGGGCCGCAGCGTGATCAGCGTGCGCATGAAGCTCAACGCCGACGCCAACCAGGCGCTCACGCAGGCGATGGCGCAGGTCAGCCAGGTGAAGTACCGGCTGCCGGCCGAGGCCTTCGACCCGGTGATCCTCAAGTCGTCGGGCGAGGCCACGGCCGTCGCGTACGTGGGCTTCTCGAGCAAGACGATGCCCGTGCCGCAGCTCACCGACTACCTCTCGCGCGTGGTGCAGCCGCAGTTCGCGTCGATCGAGGGCGTCTCGGGCGTCGAGGTGTCGGGCGGGCAGACGCTGGCGATGCGCGTGTGGCTGGACGCCAACCGCATGGCCGCGCGCGGCATCTCGGCCGGCGAGCTGGCCGACGCGCTGCGCCAGAACAACGTGCAGGCCGCCCCCGGGCAGGTGAAGGGCCTGTACGTGGTGTCGAACATCCGCGTGAACACCGACCTGGTGAACGTGGCCGAGTTCCGCGACATGGTCATCAAGCGCCAGACCGACGGTGGAAGCGACGCCATCGTGCGCCTGGGCGACGTGGCCACGGTGGAGCTCGGCGCGGCGAGCGCCGACAGCAGCGCGACGATGGACGGCGACAAGGCCATCTACCTGGGCCTGCAAGCGGCGCCCAACGGAAACCCGCTGGTGATCGTGAAGCGCATCCGCGACCTGCTGCCCGGCATCAAGCAGAACCTGCCGCCGGGCGTGGAGGTGCAGCTGCCTTTCGAGCTCGCGCGCTTCATCGAGGCCTCGATCGACGAGGTGCAGAAGACGCTGCTCGAAGCGATCGCCATCGTGGTGCTGGTGATCTTCCTGTGCCTGGGCTCGCTGCGCGCGGTGCTCATCCCGGTGGTGACGATTCCGCTGTCGATGCTGGGCGCGGCGGCGCTGATGCTGCTGTTCGGCTTCAGCATCAACCTGCTCACGCTGCTGGCGATGGTGCTGGCCATCGGGCTGGTGGTGGACGACGCCATCGTGGTGGTCGAGAACGTGCACCGCCACATCGAGGAAGGCAAGTCGCGCGTGCAGGCCGCACTGATCGGCGCACGCGAAGTGGCCGGCCCGGTGATCGCGATGACGCTCACGCTGGCCGCGGTGTACGCACCCATCGGCCTCATGGGCGGGCTCACGGGGTCGCTGTTCAAGGAGTTCGCCTTCACGCTGGCCGGCGCGGTGGTGGTGTCGGGCGTGATCGCGCTCACGCTGTCGCCGGTGATGAGCTCGTTCCTGCTGCCGCAGGACGCCACGGCGGGCCGCATGGCGCGCTATGCCGAGGCCTTCTTCCACAAGCTCGCCACGGCCTACGGGCGGCTGCTCGACGTGTCGCTGCACCACCGCTGGGTCACGGGCCTGCTGGCGGCGGCCGTGCTCGTGAGTCTGCCTTTTCTGTACAACGCGGCGCAGCGCGAGCTGGCGCCGGGCGAAGACCAGGCGATGGTGATGACCGTCATCAAGTCGCCGCAGCACGCCAACATCGACTACGTCGAAAAGTTCGGCCAGAAGTGGGACGAGGTGCTGGCCAAGCTGCCCGAGAACACCGGCCGCTGGCTCATCAACGGCTCGGACGGCGTCTCCAACAGCATCGGCGGCGTGCAGCTGTCCGACTGGAACGCTCGCCAGCGCAACGCCGACCAGATCCAGGGCGACGTGCAGGGCGGCATGAACGAGGTCGAGGGCAGCAGCGTGTTCGCCTTTCAGCTGCCGTCGCTTCCCGGTTCGACCGGTGGGCTTCCGGTGCAGATGGTGATCCGCAGCGCGGGCGACCACCGCAGCGTGTTCGAGGCGATGGAAACGCTGAAGAAGGCGGCGCGCGAGAGCGGCAAGTTCGCCGTGGTCGACAGCGACCTGGAGTTCAACAACCCCGTGACCGAGGTGCGCGTGGACCGCGCCAAGGCCAACAGCATGGGCGTGACCATGAAGGCCATCGGCGACACGCTGGCCGTGCTGGTGGGCGAGAACTACGTCAACCGCTTCGGCATGGACGGGCGCTCGTACGACGTGATCCCGCAGTCGCCGCGCGACCAGCGGCTCACGGCCGAGGCCCTGTCGCGCTACTTCGTGAAGAGCGCGAGCGGCCAGCCCGTGCCGCTGGCCAACCTGGTGCAGCTGTCGACCAGCGTGGGGCCCAACAAGCTCACGCAGTTCAACCAGCTCAACGCCGCGACCTTCCAGGCCATTCCGATGCCGGGCGTGACCATGGGCGACGCCGTGGCGTTCCTCAGCGAAGAGGCCAAGAAGCTGCCGGCCGGCTTCAGCTACGACTGGCAATCGGACGCGCGCCAGTTCACGCAGGAAGGCTCGGCGCTGGTGATGGCCTTCGTGTTCGCGATCGTGGTGATCTACCTGGTGCTGGCCGCGCAGTACGAGAGCCTGCGCGACCCGCTGATCATCCTGGTCAGCGTGCCGATGTCGATCTGCGGCGCGCTGGTGCCGCTGGCGCTGGGCTTTGCCGCCATCAACATCTACACGCAGATCGGGCTGGTGACGCTCATCGGGCTCATCAGCAAGCACGGCATCCTGATGGTGGAGTTCGCCAACGAGATCCAGGAGCGCCTGAACCTGGAGCGCCGCGCCGCCATCGAGCAGGCTGCACGCATCCGGCTGCGCCCGATCCTGATGACCACGGCCGCGATGGTGGTGGGCCTGGTGCCGCTGCTGTTCGCCAGCGGCGCGGGCGCCAACAGCCGCTTCAGCATCGGCCTGGTGATCGTGGTCGGCATGCTGGTGGGCACGCTGTTCACGCTGTTCGTGCTGCCCACCATGTACACGCTGCTGGCGCGCGACCACCGCACGGTGGGCCGCTCGCAGCGCGCCGCCGAACTCGAGGCGCTCGTGGCGCGCGAGCCTGCCGGCGACACCGTCTGAGACACCGGGAGCATGACCATGACGACAAGAAGACCCTTCTCCTACGCCGCACCGTTCGCCCTCAGCCTGCTGGTGCTGGCCGGCTGTGCGGTCGGGCCGAAGTACGCCGCGCCGAACGACGCGCCGGTAGCCATCGCCGCCCCCGAGCGCGCGCTGTTCGCGCCCGACGCGGTGCAGCGCGACTGGTGGCGCCAGCTCGACGACCCGCAGCTCGACGCGCTCATCGAGCGCGCACTGGCCGGCAACCACGACATCCGCATCGCCCACGCGCGGCTGCTGGAAGCGCGTGCGATGCAGACCGAAGCCGAGCTCGACCGCCTGCCCGTGGTGACGCTGGGCGCCAGCAAGACGCGCAGCATCGCGCAGGGTAACGGCGTGCCGGCCGATGCGCGCACGCTGGCCCAGAGCAGCCGCGCCGGCTTCGACGCCGGCTGGGAGATCGACCTGTTCGGCCGGCTGCAGCGCCTGGACGAAGCCGCCACCGCGCGCGCCCAGGCCAGCGCGGCCGACCTCGCGCAGGTGCGCATCGTGGCCGTGGCCGAACTGGCGCGCAACTACTACGAGATGCGTGGCGCCGAGCAGCGCCTGGCCGTGACGCAGCGCACCCTCGACAGCCTGCGCCAGAGCCTGCGCGTGACCGAGGCGCAGGTGCGCACCGGGCGCGGCCTCGAAGGCGACCTGGCGAGCGCGCAGGCCAACCTGGCCAGCACCGAAAGCCAGCTGCCCGCGCTCGAGACCACGCGCCGCCAGGCCGCGCACCGCGTCGCCGTGCTGGCGGGCCTGCGCCCGGCCGAGCTGACACCGATGCTGCAGCCGCACCCGCTGCGCGTGCTCGACAAGCGCCTGCCCATCGGCGACCTGGGCGAGTTGCTGCGCCGCCGGCCCGACGTGCTGCGCGCCGAACGCGGCCTGGCCGCCAGCACGGCCGACGTGGGCGCGGCCACGGCCGAGCTGTACCCGCGCGTCGACATCGGCGGCTTCCTGGGCTTCATCGCACTGCGCGGTGCCGACCTGGGCAGTTCGTCGAGCCGCGCCTTCAGCGTCACGCCCGGCGTGAGCTGGCCTGCGCTGCGGCTGGGCTCGGTCAAGGCCCGCCTGCGCGGCGCCGAAGCGCGTGCCGAGGGCGAGCGCGCCGTCTACGAACAGACCGTGCTGCGCGCCATCGAGGACGTCGAAAGCGCCCTCACCGGCTACGGCCAGAACCAGCTGCGCCTGCAGCGGCTGCTGGAGGCCTCGGCCCGCAGCGGCCGCGCCGCCGAGCTGGCCGAAGTGCGCTACCGCGAAGGCGCCGCGCCCTACCTGAGCGTGCTCGACGCGCAGCGCACCCTGCTGCGCGCGCAGGATGCCGTGGCCGAGGCCGAAACGGCCTCGTTCACCAGCCTCGTCGCGCTTTACAAAGCACTGGGCGGAGGCTGGCAAGCGCCCACGGATGCGAAGGGAGGGCCAACCACCTGACAATGACGCTGTTTTCCCCCACGACCGAAGCCGCCATGTCCGCCCCCGATGCCACCAAGCCCACCTGGATGCCGCACCAGCCGGCAGACCGCATCCTGTCCACGCTGAAGACCCGTGGCGCGCTCGGCATCCCCGACATCGCCAAGGTGCTGCACGTGACGGTCGAGGCGGTGCGCCAGCAGATGTCCAAGCTCGAGACCGAAGGGCTGGTGGACGCCGAAAGCCGCTCCAGCGGCCGCGGCCGTCCGACCCAGATCTGGCGGCTCACCGGCGAGGGCCACCGGCGCTTTCCCGACACGCACGCCGAGATGACGGTGCAGATGATCAGCGCCGTGATCAGCGTGTTCGGCGAAAAGGGCATGGACCAGCTCATCGGCGCGCGCGAAGCCACCATGCGCGCCACCTACACCGAGGCCATGCGCGGCGCGCGCAACCTCGAGACGCGGCTCGAACGGCTCGCGGACATCCGCAGCCGCGAGGGCTACATGGCCGAGTACCGGGCCGAGGGCGACGGCTTTCTCTTCATCGAGAACCACTGCCCCATCTGCACCGCGGCGCAGGCCTGCACGGGCTTTTGCCGCAGCGAGCTGCAGCTCTTCGACGAGGTGCTGGGGCCCGAGGCCGACGTGAGCCGTGTCGAGCACGTGCTCGCGGGCGCGCGGCGCTGCGCCTACCGCATCGTGCCCAAGGCCCGCGCCTGAGGCATCGAACTGTTTTTTCCCTTCCACCAACTAGAAAGAAAGACTCCACCATGGAACACACCCTTCCCCCGCTGCCGTACGCCATCGACGCGCTGGCCCCCGAGTATTCGAAGGAAACGCTCGAATACCACCACGGCAAGCACCACAACGCCTACGTGGTGAACCTGAACAACCTGCAAAAGGGCACCGAGTTCGAAGCGATGACGCTCGAAGAGATCGTCAAGAAGTCCAGCGGCGGCATCTACAACAACGCCGCCCAGATCTGGAACCACACCTTCTTCTGGAACTGCATGAAGCCCCAGGGCGGCGGCGCACCCACCGGCGCGCTGGCCAAGGCCATCGACGCCAAGTGGGGCAGCTACGACGCCTTCAAGGAAGCCTTCGTGAAGTCGGCCGTGGGCAACTTCGGTTCGGGCTGGACGTGGCTGGTGAAGAAGGCCGACGGTTCGGTGGACATCGTGAACACCGGCGCCGCCGGCACGCCGCTGACCACCGCCGACACCGCGCTGCTGACGGTGGACGTGTGGGAACACGCGTACTACATCGACTACCGCAACCTGCGCCCGAAGTTCGTCGAGACCTTCCTGGCCAAGCTGGCCAACTGGGACTTCGCGGCCAAGAACTTCGGCTGAAGCCCATGCTTTCGGCATGAAGAAAAAGCCGGCCTGCGGGCCGGCTTTTTTCATGGGCGCGCCGTCACCATCCAGTCGATCCAGCGCGCCACGTACGCCTGGTCGAGGTCGAAGTAGTGGGTGTGGGCGCCCAGGCCGAGGCAGGCCTCGTGCTCGGCCGCGACGCACCAGGCCGGCGGCGTCGTCACCTGCTCGTAGGGCTTGTCGTCCGCGCCCCAGAGCCAGCGGCCCACGTAGTCGCCCGCCGTGTAGAGGTTGACCCAGCGGGCCACGCCGACCTGGGCCGCGCTCGGCCCGCCGCCGTTCGCGTCTTCCGCCGTCACCCAGCCGTAGAGGTGCGGAAAGCGCGCCGCATACAGCTGGCGCAGCGGGCAGCCGGCAGTGAGCAGCAGGAGCCGGCTCCTGTTCAGCGCCGCCCAGAGCTCGGTCACCCGCGCATCGACCTGCTGCGCGGCGCGGAACTGCAGGTAGCGCAGCAGCTCGGTGGAGATCACCGTGCCCTGGCTGTGGGCCACGATCACGATGCGGTCGTAGCCCTGCGCCGCCACGTGCTCCAGCAGCGACACGTAGCGCGAGAAGATGCGCGCGCGCGGGATGGCGCGGCGCGGGAACTCGCGGAAGTGGCCGTCGACGTCCAGCGCCACGTCGAGCGGCATGCGCAGGCCCGGCACGGTGCGCGTGAGAAAACCGCCGAGCAGCGAGACGGCGGCGGCCAGCGTGGCGGCGGTGAAGATCAGCGGCTTGAGGCCGCTTTGCGACAGCGCCGACACCCAGATCACCGCATCGTCGACCCACCCGCCGACCGAGACGTTGCACTGCTTGAGCACCAGCAACAGGGCCACCGCGAAAGCGACCACCACGCTGGCGCTGGTCAGCACGGCGACGAAGCGGTCCAGCCGCCGGTAGCCCGCGCCGAGCCAGCGGCCCAGGCCCTGCGAGGTGCCGAAGGCCACCTTGAGCTCGGCGAACAGGCTGGGCACCAGCACCGCCACCAGATAGGCCAGCAGCGACAGCGTGAGGCCGGCCGTCAAGGCGAAGGCCTGCGTGCTCCGTTCATAGCGGTCGTGCAGAAAGTTCGCACCGTCGCCCCAGCACATGTCCTTGGAAAACCAGAACGGCGCATAAGAAACGCCCCGTGCACCCAACTCCACCAGATTGGTCAGCACGGCCCAGGCCACCATCGTCAGTGCCACGAACGCCGCCAGCGACACGAACAGCCCGAGCCGCCCCGTGGCGATGCTGGCGCGCGCGGCCGCGTCGCGGTCGGGCACCGTCTCCCCGGCGAGCAGCCAGGCGATGAGCAGCACGCCGGCCACGCCCCACCAGGCCACGACGCCCAGCAGCAGGTACTCGACCACCCGCATGCCGGCGCGCACCCAGTGGCGCAGGTCGTCCGTGGCGCCGGCGGCCGAGGCGTTGATCGCCACATGCACCAGCAGCGCCGCCGCGGTCAGCGCCATCAGCCCCAGCCCCCAGGTGCGCGCCGCCGGAAAGCGGTCGCGCGCGATGCGCAGGGCACGGTCGGCCAACGCGGCGAGCAGCGCCAGCCAGGCCACGCCGACCACCCAGTGCGCGGGCACCAGCGCCCACAGGAACCAGCCCGCCAAGAGCGCGTACAGGCCCACCACGATCCGCGAGGAAGCCTGAGTGCGCGCCTGGTAGCAGTACCACCAGATCGCCAGCACCGGCACTGCGACGGCCAGCACCCGGCGCAGCAGTTCGGTGAGCGACAACGCGTGGGGCGCGGGCTCGACCCGCGCCAGCCCACCGAGCCCCGCGATCACCAGCCCGACCAGCAGCAGCTGCAGGAAGAGGTTCGCCAGCAGGTTGGCAAAGGCCCAGTCGAGCGCGGTCTGCAGCTTCGCCAGGCAGGCCCAGCGCCGCGCGCCCGGAGGCCTGGGCTTCCTGTTCACACCAGCCGCCTCGGCGGCGCGGTCCACCGCGTCGCGGCCCAGCTGCGAGAGGCGGAACACGATGGTGAACAGCTCGGCGACGATGCGCGCCACCGAGCCCGGCAGGCGCGACAGGTCGGCCCAGTACATCTCGTGCACATCGATGCGCTGCTGCACCGGCTGCCCGTGGGCATCGGTGGCGTCGCGCGTCATGCGCACGCGCGTGGCCTCGTAGGCCTCGTGGTCGGGCTCGGCGCGCTGCGACTTGAACAGCAGGTAGTCGCTGAAGGCGATGTCGGGGTTGCTCCGCTTCAACTCGCGCGGCGTGAGCGGCCCACGCCCCTTGGCGGCGCGCACCACGCCCGCGTCGTCGGACTCGGCGGTCGAGATCCAGTCGTCGGCGCTGAAGTCCGAGGTCTTCGACTGCCGCATTGCCTTGCGCACGGGCGGCACGTAGGCCTTCTGCGCGGCGCCGCCTTCCGTCGCGGCCTTCTCGTTCTTGTCCTGATGCCCGGTGCGCTGCTGCACCATCGAGGTCAGCGGCGGCACCGGCAACAGGTGGCTGTCGCAGTCGGCCTGGCGGTAGGTGGCGCCGGGGCCGGGGTGGTTGAGCATCAGCGAGGCGATGGCGCGGGCCGTGTCGCCGGCCTTCTGGTCGGCCACGCCGTGGATGGCGATGACCGCGACGCGCTCGGGGCGCGCGGGTGGCTCAAACGTTGGTTGCTCGGGCGACGGTGCGCGCATGTAGAAACTCCTCCATGCCAGGCCGGTGCATGGCAGGAGGAATTGTCCGCAGCGCGTCGCCCTTGGCTTCCCCCAAACGGGGGATGCCGGATGGACAGGGGTTGCTCAGACGTTGATGAGGTTCAGGATGTTCCCGTCCGGGTCCTTGAACCACGCGACCTTCATCTCGCCCATGACGTGGATGTCGCCCGCGAGCGTGGTGCCGGGCATGTCGTAGTGCTCGAAGCGCACGCCCTTGGCCTTGAGCGCGGCCACGAGGCGCTCGATGTCGCCGTCGACCGACCAGGTCACGGCCGTGGCCTGGTTGGTGCCCGCGAAGGCCGAGCGGTAGACATTGAGCCGCGTGTTGCCGCTGCGGTAGACGACGACCTCGTCGCCTTCGGCGTCGACCTGCGCCAGGCCGAGCGTGTCTTCGTAGAAGCGTCGGGCCACGGCGAGGTCTTTCACCGCCAGGTTGGCCACTGCGTTGATGTGTCCGAGCATGGAAGCCTCCTGCAAAGAGGATGGGCGCCCGGAAGCCGCCGAGCGCCGGGCGAGCCAGAAATACTCAACCATTTGGTGGAGTATTCGACGCGCGATGGGCGGTGTCAAGGCGTCCGAAAGTACGCACCGCCCCGTGTTCTGCCCCCGCCAGCCGAGACGAGGGCCATCGCGAACCGCGAAAACCCCGCGCCGGCACTTCCGGCAGACTGCATCCCCCTTGCCCCCAGAACGAGACAATGCCCCCATGACCCCATCGAACTTCCTCCGTCCGCTGGCCTTTGCGCTGGCCTTCACCGCCGTGGCGGCCACCGCCCCGGCCCACGCCCAGACCGCCGCTTACCCCGCCAAGCCCATCCGCATGGTCGTGCCCTTCCCGCCCGGCGGCGGCACCGACATCCTGGCGCGCCTGGTCGCGCAGAAGCTCACCGAGGCCAACCACTGGACCGTGGTGCCCGACAACCGCGCGGGCGCCGGCGGCACCATCGGCATCGCCGAGGCCGCGCGCGCCACGCCCACGGGCTACGACATCGTGATGGGCCAGAAGGACAACATGGTCGTCGCGCCCTGGCTCTACAAGAGCCTGAGCTACAGCCCGGTGAAGGACCTCACGGCCGTGGCCCACGTGGCCTACACGCCCGTGGTGATCGTCACGCAGGCCAACTCCAAGTTCAAGACGCTCGACGACGTGGTGAAGGCCGCGCGCGCCGCGCCCGACACCGTCACCTACGGCTCGCCGGGCAACGGCACCACCATCCACCTGGCCGGCGAGATCTTCAACGGCGCCGCCAAGATCAAGATGCGCCACGTGCCCTACAAGGGCTCCAACGCAGCCATGATGGACGTGCTCGCGGGCAACGTCGACCTGATGGTGTCGTCGGTGCCTTCGGCCATGGCGCAGATCAAGGCCGGCAAGCTGCGCCCACTGGCCGTCACCTCCGCCAAGCGCAGCACCTCGCTGCCCGACACGCCCACCGTGGCCGAGCTGGGCTACAAGGACTTCGACGTGAGCACCTGGTACGGCGTCTTCGTGCCGGCCGGCACGCCCAAGGACGTGGTCGCCACGCTGAACGCGGCGATCAACAAGCTGCTGGCCACGCCCGAAATGAAGGCGGCCATCATTGCCCAGGGCGCCGAGCCGCAAAGCATGACGCCGGAGCAGTTCGGCGCGCTGCTGAAGACCGACTACGAGAAGTGGAAGGGGATCGTGCAGGCCTCGGGCGCGACGATCGAGTAAGAGGGGTTTTCATACCAGGAACACCGCGGAACCGGCTTTGCCGGGCCGCTGGTGTTGCCCCCGGTAGGGGGTTGGCGAAGCGACACGAAGTGCGCGAAGCCTGGCGGCGAGCTCAGTCAGGCACGAACTTCGTATTGAAGATTTCCACGTCCGCCGCGTCCTCGAACGTCGCCACCTGCCCCATCTTCCCGTCGCTCATGCGGCAGGCCGAGAACAGGCTGTAGCGGCCCTTGAAATAGAACTCGTCCATCACGATCAGCGCGTACGGGTAGGGCACGAACACCTGGTGCTCGAAGACGATGCGGTGCACGTTCCTCGGCGACGGGAAGAGCTTGTATTCGACGGTGTCGATGACTTTGCGGTGGCCATGATGTGGTCGTCGCGTTCAGGCCGGGTCGCGCACGTCGGCCACGGGGTTGCTGCCGAAGTCCGCGCGCGCCAGGTAGGCGAGGACCTTGGCCGCGGCGCTCTGGGGGCTGTCGAGCCGGCCTTCTTCCTTCATGCTCACGAAGCGCGTGCGGTCCGGGAACTGTTCGGCCGAAGCGCCGCGCAGCTGCACCTGCATGTCGGTGTCGATGATGCCGGGCGCCAGCGACACGATGCGCGCGCCGTTCGGCGCATGCGCCTCTTCGAGCGCCACGGCGCGGGAGAAATGGTCCATGCCGGCCTTGGCCGCGCAGTACGGCGCCTGGCTGCCCAGGGCGTTGCGGCCCAGGCCCGACGAGATGTTCAGCACCTTGCGCGCGCCGCGCCATTCGCGCGTGCCGCCGAGAAAAGCGGCCGTGAGCAGCATCGGCGCTTCGAGCCCGATGCGCAGCGCCTGCGCCAGTTCGGCCGGCACGGCGCGCGACAGCGGCGCGGGGTTGCCGACAGTGCCGGCGTTGTTGATGAGCGTGACGCTGTCGAAGCGCTGGCCGTCCAGCGTGCGCAGCCAGTCCGACAGGCGCGCCGCGGCGGCCACCGGGTCGGACAGGTCCTGCTCCCATTGCGTCAGTTCGGCGCCGCCGGCCTTGGGGGCTTCGGCGAGTTCGGGCGAGGACTTGCGCGCGATGCCGAGCACCGTGTGGCCGGCCTGCAGCAGCTGTTCGGCCATGGCACGGCCCAGGCCGCGCGAGGCGCCGGTGATGACGGTGAGGTGGGAAGAAGCGGAGGTGGTCATGGGTGTGTGGGAGCAGGAGAAGGCCGCAAGGCTAAGGGATATCGAAAGGCCGCGCGCGTCAGCCGGTACGGAACTGGGCGCGAAGGAAGTTGCGGTGGCGGGCGATGTGCTGCAGCTGCGCGGGCGCGATGGAGCCGCCGAGGTCGACCTCGTCCGCGCCGTTGAGCACCGCATTGGCGTTCGCCATGGCGCGCGCCACGACCTCTTCCTCGCTCACGCCGAGCTGCGCCGCCAGGTCGAGCGCGACGCGGCGCATGGCGCGCTGCGACAGCATCCACATCGCGCCGAAGCGGTCCCAGGCCAGCGCGGCTTCTTCCGACTTCTCGCGGTCGGCCAGGATGTCCTTGAGCGGGCGCGCCAGGATCTCGTTGAGCGCGTCGATCTGTTCGCCCAAGGCCTCGGCGCGGTCGATGGCTTCTTCGAGCGTCGGGCCGTCGTCTTCCTCGTTGCGGGCCTGCGTGGCCTGTTGCTGCTGCGGCGGCAGAAAGCTCGCCTGGGCGTCGGCGGGCACGATCTGCAGGTGGTCGGAGAGGGCCATGTTTTTTTCTTTCAGTTCGAGGTGCTGTTGTTCTTGCGGCTGGACATCGCGGTGGCGCGCAGGCCCGGCAGGTCGAGCACGCGCAGGCCACCGTACTCCACGCGGATCAGCCCCTGGGCCGACAGCGCATTGAGCGCCTCGTTCACGCGCTGGCGCGACAGGCCGACAAGGTACGCCAGTTCCTGCTGCGTGATGCGCAAGACCTCGCCCACGCCGGGGTACAGCACCGGGTTGAACAGCGACACCAGGTTGCGCGCCACGCGCGCGTCGGGGTTGTTCAGGCGGTCGATCTCCAGCGCCGCGATGAACTGGCCCAGCCGCTCGTTGAGCTGGTTCATCACGAAGCGGTTGAAGCCGATGGAGTGGTCGAGCAGCCAGTGGAAGCTCTCGATCGGCAGCCCCGCCACGAGGCTGCGGCGCAGCGCCTGGATGTTGTAGCGGTAGGGCTCGCGCTTCATCACCGTGCCCTCGCCGAACCAGCCGCCGGGCGGCACGCCGGTGTAGGTGACCGAGCCGCCGTCGGCGTTGTCGTTGCTCATCTTCAGCAACCCCTCGACCACGCCGAACCAGTAGGTGGGCGAACGCCCGACGCGGCACACCAGGTCGCCGGGCTCGGCCTCGCCGACCACGAGCGTGGCCTCGGCGCGGCGGCGCTCGGCGGGCGTGAGCGTGGGCAGCCACGGAATACCGTCGAGCTCGGCCGCATTGGCGGGGCGCACGCGGTCCTTGATGGAACCGCCGAGCACGTTCTGTGGGTTGAGGTTGCCAGGAGGCATCGGGAAACTCCGGGGAGTAGTGTCCCTAGGATTGTCGTTGGAACGACAACCGGGCGTCAAAGTGGGACCTACGATCCGGCCACTGTGCAAACCACCGCCCCCACCTTCCCCCGTCTGCTGCTCGCGCATGCCGAGGCCCGTCCCGAGGCTCCCGCCGTGCGCGAAAAAGACCTTGGCATCTGGCAAACCTGGACCTGGAACGCCGTGGCGCAGGAAGTGCGCGAGATGGCCTGCGGTCTGGCAAGCCTTGGCTTCAAGGCCTTCGACAACCTCGCGATCGTCGGTGCCAACCGGCCGCACCTGTACATGGCCGTGCTCGCCGCGCAAAGCCTGCGCGGCGTGCCCGTGCCGCTGTACCAGGACGCGGTCGCCAGCGAGATGGTCTTCATGCTGAACGACGCGAGCATCGAGTTCGTCATCGTCGAAGACCAGGAGCAGGTCGACAAGCTGCTCGAGTGCCGCGAGCTGCAGCAAGGCCAGGAGGGCCAGCAGCAGGGCATCCGCCACATCATCTACGACGACCCCAAGGGCCTGCGCCACTACGAGCAGCCGGGGCTCATGAGCTACGAGCAGCTGCGCGAGCTGGGCCGGGCCTTCGACAAGGCCAACGCCGGCTACTACGACCGCGCGGTGGCCAGCGGCGAGGCCAGCGACGTCGGCGTGATCCTCTACACCTCGGGCACCACCGGCCGCCCCAAGGGCGTGTGCCAGACGCACGCCAGCTTCATCGCGGCGGGGCGCGGCGGCGTCGAGACCGACAAGCTCGGCCCCGGCGACAACATCATGAGCTACCTGCCGATGGCGTGGGTGGGCGACCACCTGTTCTCGGTGGCGCAGTGGCTGGTGGGCGGCTTCACGCTCAACTGCCCCGAGTCGGCCGAGACGGTGATGAACGACATGCGCGAGATCGGCCCGAGCTACTACTTCGGCCCGCCGCGCACCTTCGAAGGCCTGCTCACGGCCGTGTCGATCCGCATGGAAGACGCGGCCGCGCCCAAGCGCTGGCTGTATGCGAAGTTCATGGCGCTGGCGCAGCGCGTGGGCGCCGACATCCTGAACGGCGCACCGGTGAGCACGGGCGACCGGGTCATGTACAGCCTGGGCAACCTGCTGATCTACGGCCCGCTGCGCAACGTGCTGGGCATGAGCCGCATCCGCGTGGCGTACACGGCGGGCGCGGCCATCGGGCCCGACCTGTTCCGCTTCTACCGCTCCATCGGCGTGAACCTCAAGCAGTTCTACGGCCAGACCGAGACCTGCGCCTATGTGTGCCTGCAGCAGGACGGCAAGGTCAAGCTGCAGACCGTGGGCACGGCGGCGCCGGGCATCGAACTGAAGATCGCCGACGACGGCGAGGTGCTGGTGCGCGGCGTGTCGGTGCTCAAGGAGTACTACAAGCGCCCCGACGCCACCGCCGAGGTGCTCGACGCGAATGGCTACTTCCACACCGGCGACGCGGGCGTGCTCGACAGCGAAGGCCACCTGCGCATCATCGACCGCGCCAAGGACGTGGGCCGGCTCGTGGGCGGCGCGATCTTTGCGCCCAACTACATCGAGAACAAGCTCAAGTTCTTCCCGCAGATCAAGGAGGCCGTGTGCTTCGGCAACGGCCGCGACGAGGTCTGCGCCTTCATCAACATCGACTTCGAGGCGGTCGGCAACTGGGCCGAGCGCCGCGGCCTGGCCTACGGCGGCTATGTGGACCTGGCCGGCAAGCCCGAGGTGCTGACGCTGGTGGCCGAGTGCATCGCCAAGGTCAATGCCGACCTCGCGGCCGAGGACGGCATGGGCGAGACGCAGATCGCGCGCTTCCTCGTGCTGCACAAGGAACTCGACCCCGACGACGACGAGCTGACCCGCACGCGCAAGGTGCGCCGCGGCTTCATCGCCGAGAAATACGCCGTGCTGGTCGATGCGCTGTACGGCGGCAAGACCGCGCAGTACATCGAGACCCAGGTCAAGTTCGAGGACGGACGCACGGGGGTTGTCAGTGCCACGCTGAAGATCAACGACGCCAAGACCTTCCCCATCGTGAAGGCCGCCGCATGAGCAATCGGAAAATTGGCGACGTCATCCTCGACGTCCAGAACATCAGCCTGAGCTTCGGCGGCGTGAAGGCGCTGACCGACATCAGCTTCAACGTGCGCGAGCACGAGGTGCGGGCCATCATCGGCCCCAACGGCGCGGGCAAGAGCTCGATGCTGAACTGCATCAACGGCGTGTACTGGCCGCAGCAGGGCTCCATCACCTTCCGCGGCCAGACCTTCAAGCACATGAACTCGCGCCAGGTGGCCGAGATGGGCGTGGCGCGTACCTTCCAGAACCTGGCGCTGTTCAAGGGCATGAGCGTGCTCGACAACATCATGACCGGGCGCAACCTCAAGATGAAGAGCGGCCTGTTCGCACAGGCGCTGCGCTGGGGCCCGGCCGAACGCGAAGAGCTGCAGCACCGCGAGTTCGTCGAGCACATCATCGACTTCCTGGAAATCCAGGCGCACCGCAAGACGCCGGTGGGCCGCCTGCCCTACGGCCTGCAAAAGCGCGTGGACCTCGGCCGCGCGCTGGCAATGGAGCCGCAGGTGCTGCTGCTGGACGAGCCCATGGCCGGCATGAACGTGGAAGAGAAGCAGGACATGAGCCGCTTCATCCTCGACGTGAACGACGAGTTCGGCGCGACCATCGTGCTCATCGAGCACGACATGGGCGTGGTGATGGACATCTCCGACCGCGTGGTGGTGCTGGACTACGGCAAGAAGATCGGCGACGGCACGCCGGATGAAGTTCGGAACAACGAAGACGTGATCCGGGCATACCTCGGCGTGGAGCATTGACCATGGGATTTTTCCTCGAAACCCTTTTCGGCGGCCTCATGGTCGGCATGCTGTATTCGCTGATCGCGATCGGCTTCGTGCTGATCTACAAGGCCTCGGGCGTCTTCAACTTCGCGCAGGGCGCGATGGTGCTGTTCGCGGCGCTGGCCATGGCGCGCTTCGCCGAGTGGTTCCCGCAGTGGTTCGGCTTCCAGAGCCAGATCCTCGCGAACATCCTGGCCTTCATCGCCGCGATGGCGGTGATGATCGTGGTGGCCTGGCTCATCGAACGGCTGGCGCTGAGCAAGCTGGTGAACCAGGAAGGCATCACGCTGCTGATGGCCACGCTGGGCATCGCCTACTTTCTGGACGGCGTGGGCCAGACGATCTTCGGCAACGACATCTACAAGATCGACGTGGGCATGCCCAAGGAACCGCTGATGGTGCTCGAAGGCACCTTCCAGGGCGGCCTGCTGCTGAGCCAGGAAGACCTGATCGCCGCGCTGGTGTCCGCCGCGCTGGTGGTGGTGCTGGCCATCTTCTTCCAGAAGACCGCCACGGGCCGTGCGCTGCGCGCGGTGGCCGACGACCACCAGGCCGCGCAATCGATCGGCATCCCGCTGTCGCGCATCTGGGTGATCGTGTGGTCGGTGGCCGGTTTCTCGGCACTGGTGGCCGGGATCATCTGGGGCTCCAAGCTCGGCGTGCAGTTCTCGCTCTCGCTGGTGGCGCTGAAGGCGCTGCCGGTGGTGATCCTGGGCGGGCTGACCTCGATCCCCGGCGCCATCATCGGCGGCCTGCTGATCGGTGTCGGCGAGAAGCTGTCCGAAATCTATCTCGGCCCCATGCTCGGTGGCGGCATCGAGATCTGGTTTGCCTATGTCCTCGCGCTGGTCTTCCTGCTGGTTCGTCCGCAGGGTCTGTTCGGCGAAAAAATTATTGATCGCGTATGAAATACGAGATCAACAATTTTTCGGTGGAGGCTAACTTGCGCAGCAAGTTAAGCGAAGCGGGCCGTAGCCAAAAAATCATCGATCGGGTCTGAGAATGTTCTACAGAGAAAACGGCCAGTTCAAGTCGAGCTACCGCGCCGACCAACAGATCTTCCCGATCGCGCAGGACCGCCTGGCGATCCTGGTGCTGCTGCTCGTGGCGTTCGTCGTGGTGCCGATGGGCGTGTCCGACTACTGGATGCGCGCCATCCTCACGCCCTTTTTGATCCTGTCGCTGGCAGCGCTGGGCCTCAACATCCTGGTCGGCTACTGCGGCCAGATCTCGCTGGGCACCGGCGCCTTCATGGCGGTGGGCGCGTATGCGGCCTACAACTTCCAGGTGCGCATCGACGGCATGCCGCTCATCGCCTCGCTGCTGCTGGGCGGGCTGTGCGCGACGGTGATCGGCGTGCTGTTCGGCATTCCGAGCCTGCGCATCAAGGGCCTGTACCTGGCGGTGGCCACGCTGGCCGCGCAGTTCTTCACCGACTGGGCGTTCCTGCGCATCCAGTGGTTCACCAACAACTCGTCGTCGGGTTCGGTGAGCGTGGCGGGGCTGAACGTGTTCGGCGTGCCGATCGAGTCGCCGGTGCAGAAGTATTTGTTCTGCCTGATCTTCGTGGTGGTGTTCGCGCTGCTCGCGAAGAACCTGGTGCGCAGCGCCATCGGCCGCGAGTGGATGGCAATGCGCGACATGGACGTGGCCGCCGCGGTGATCGGCATCCGCCCGGTGTACGCCAAGCTCACGGCCTTCGCGGTGAGCAGCTTCATCGTCGGCGTGGCCGGCGCGCTGTGGGGCTTCATCCACCTCGGTGCGTGGGAGCCGGCGGCGTTCAGCATCGACCGCTCGTTCCAGCTGCTGTTCATGGTGATCATCGGCGGGCTCGGCTCGATCATGGGCAGCTTCTTCGGCGCCGCCTTCATCGTGCTGCTGCCGCTCTTTTTGAACCAGTTGCCGGGGTGGCTGGGCTTCTCGATCTCGACCGCACTGGCCTCGCACCTGGAGACCATGATCTTCGGCGCGCTGATCGTGTTCTTCCTGATCGTGGAGCCGCACGGCCTGGCGCGGCTGTGGTCCACGGCCAAGGAAAAGCTGCGGCTGTGGCCCTTCCCGCACTGACAGGTTCTGGTTTGTTGTTGTTCGTTCGTAAAAACCCGGCACCGAGGTGCCCACAAAAGGAGACAGGCATGACACTGAAATCGCTCGCTCTGACCGCCGCCCTGGTGGCCAGCACCCTCGGCGCGGCCTTCGCGCCTTCGATCGCGCAGGCCCAGGCCAAGGAACAGTTCTTCCCGCTGCTGGTGTACCGCACCGGCCCCTACGCGCCCAACGGCACGCCCTGGGCCAACGGCAAGCAGGACTACATCAAGTACATCAACGCCACCGGCGGCATCAACGGCGTGAAGATCACGTACGAGGAATGCGAAACCGGCTACGCCACCGACAAGGGCGTGGAATGCTACGAGCGCCTGAAGGGCCGCCCGGGCGTGACGCTGTTCGACCCGCAGGCCACCGGCATCACCTTCGCGCTGACCGACAAGGTGCCCACCGACAAGATCCCGCTCATCACGCTGGGCTACGGCCTGTCGGCCTCGCAAGATGGCGGCGTGTTCAAGTGGAACTTCCCGCTCATGGGCTCCTACTGGACCGCGGCCGACATCCTGATCCAGCACATCGGCAAAAAAGAAGGCGGCATGGACAAGCTCAAGGGCAAGAAGATCGCCCTCGTGTACCACGACTCGCCGTTCGGCAAGGAGCCGATCCCGTTGCTGCAGGAGCGCGCCAAGCAGAACGGCTTCGAACTGTCGCTGATCCCCGTGACCGCACCGGGCGTGGAACAGAAGTCGGCCTGGCTGCAGGTGCGCCAGTCGCGTCCTGACTTCGTGCTGCTGTGGGGCTGGGGCGTGATGAACTCCACCGCCCTGAAGGAAGCCGTGGCCACGGGTTACCCGCGCGAGAAGATGTACGGCGTGTGGTGGGCCGGCGCCGAACCCGACGTGAAGGACGTGGGCGCCAACGCCAAGGGCTACAACGCGCTGGCGCTGAACACCTCGGGCACGCAGCCGAAGGTGATCCAGGACATCCTCAAGCAGGTGCATGACAAGGGCCAGGGCACGGGTCCGAAGGACGAAGTGGGCTCGGTGCTCTACACGCGCGGCGTGATCATCCAGATGCTGACCATCGAGGCCGTGCGTCGTGCGCAGGAGCGCTTCGGCAAGGGCAAGGTCATGACCGGCGAGCAGGTGCGCTGGGGCATGGAGAACCTCGCGCTCGACCAGAAGAAGCTCGACGCCCTCGGCTTCTCGGGCGTGATGCGCCCGGTGAGCACCTCGTGCCAGGACCACATGGGCTCGACCTGGGCGCGCGTCCATACCTGGGACGGCGCCAAGTGGGGCGGCATGTCCGACTGGTACGAGGCCGACAGCCAGATCATCAAGCCGATGGTGAAGGCGGCTGCCGACAAGTACGCGGGCGAAAAGAAGCTCACCCGCCGCGAAGCCGCGGATTGCCAGTCTTGAGCTAACCCCCAGGCTACGCGCACTTCGTGTCGCTTCTCCCACCCCCTTGCAGGGGGCAACACCAGCGGCCCGGCAAAGCCGGTTCCGCGGTGTTCCCCGAAGGGCGGTGGGTCAAGCGGGTATCTGAAAGAACAGCGTCGTTGTTCTTTCGAATGCTTCGGACCACACCATGAGCGAACCCAAGATCCTTCTCAACGTCAACGGCATCGAGGTCATCTACAACCACGTGATCCTCGTGCTCAAGGGCGTGTCGCTGACCGTGCCCGAAAGCGGCATCGTGGCGCTGCTCGGCGGCAACGGCGCCGGCAAGACGACCACGCTGCGCGCCGTGAGCAACCTGCTCGCGGGCGAACGCGGCGCCGTGACCAAGGGCACCATCGAGCTGCGCGGCGAGCGCATCGAGGCGCTGTCGCCGGCCGAGCTGGTCAAGCGCGGGCTGATCCAGGTGATGGAAGGCCGCCACTGCTTCGCCCACCTGACCATCGAAGAGAACCTGATGACCGGCGCCTACACGCGCACCGACGGCAAGGCCTCGGTGCAGGAGACGCTGGAGAAGGTGTACGCGTATTTCCCGCGCCTGAAGACGCGCCGCACCTCGCAGGCGGCCTACACCTCGGGCGGCGAGCAGCAGATGTGCGCCATCGGCCGCGCGCTGATGGCCAACCCGACCATGGTGCTGCTGGACGAGCCCTCGATGGGCCTGGCGCCGCAGATCGTGGAAGAGGTGTTCGAGATCGTGAAAGACCTGAACACCAAGGAAAAAGTGACCTTCCTGCTGGCCGAGCAGAACACCAACATGGCGCTGCGCTACGCCGACTACGGCTACATCCTGGAGAACGGCCGCATCGTGATGGACGGCGAGGCCAAGAGCCTGCGCGAGAACGAGGACGTGAAGGAGTTCTACCTCGGCGTGGGCGGTGCGGACCGCAAGAGCTTCCGCGATGTGAAGAGCTACAAGCGCCGCAAGCGCTGGCTTGCTTGACGCTCCCCCAGTCTTCGCGCACTGCGTGTCGCTTCGCCAACCCCCTCGCCGGGGGCAATACCAGCGGCCCGGCAAAGCCGGTTCCGCGGTATTCCCGAAAGAGTCAGTTGAGCGCCTTGAACAGAACAGAAAGATGAAGGGTACGGACATGACCGACCACTACGACAAGCTCGAGATCCGCGACCCCGCCGAACGCGAACGTGACCTGCTGGCCGCGCTGCCCCGGCAGATCGCCCAAGCACAGACTGCAACGTCCGCCTTCACGAAGATCCTCGACGGCGTGAAGCCCGGCGACGTCACCTCGCGCGAAGCCCTCGCGAAGCTGCCCGTCACCCGCAAGTCGGAACTGCTCGAGCTGCAGAAGGCGCGCCGCGCCGACGACCCCTTCGGCGGCTTTGCGTCGATCGCGCGCGGGCCGCGCATGCCGCGCATCTTCGCGAGCCCCGGCACCATCTACGAGCCCGAGGGCGAGGCGCGCGACTACTGGCGCACCGCGCGGGCGCTGCATGCGGCGGGCTTTCGCAGCGGCGAGCTGATCCACAACAGCTTCAGCTACCACATGACGCCGGCCGGCTCGATCATGGAAAGCGGCGCGCACGCCATGGGCTGCACCATCTTCGCGGGCGGCACGGGCCAGACCGAGCAGCAGCTCGAAGCCATCGTCGACCTCAAGCCCGACGGCTACGCGGGCACGCCGAGCTTCCTGAAGATCCTGCTGGAGAAGGCCGAAGAGAAGGGCCAGAAGCTGCCGTGGTTCACCAAGGCGCTCGTGTCCGGCGAGGCCTTTCCGCCCAGCCTGCACGATTGGATTGCCGCGCACGGCGTGCAGGGCATCCAGTGCTACGCGACCGCCGACCTGGGCCTCATCGCCTACGAAACCAGCGCGCGCCAGGGCCTGGTGATCGACGAGGGCGTGCTGGTCGAGATCGTGCGCCCCGGCACCGGCGACCCGGTGCCCGACGGCGAGGTGGGCGAGATCGTCGTCACCACCTTCAACCCCGACTACCCGCTGGTGCGCTTCGGCACCGGCGATCTCTCGGCCGTGCTCGCGGGCACCTGCCCCACGGGCCGCACCAACAAGCGCATCAAGGGCTGGCTCGGCCGCGCCGACCAGACCACCAAGGTGCGCGGCATGTTCGTGCACCCCTCGCAGGTCGCCGAGGTCGTGCGGCGCTTTCCCGAGATCGTGCGCGCGCGGCTCGTGGTGTCGGGCGAGATGGGCGACGACCAGATGACCTTCAAGCTGGAATGCGCCGGTGCCCCGGCCGGGCTCGACGCGCGCATCGCCGACGCGGTGCGCGAAGTGACCAAGCTGCGCGGCACCATCGAACTGGTGGCGCCGGGCACCCTGCCGAACGACGGCAAGGTGATCGAGGACGCGCGCAGCTACAAGTAGGGGCGGTACAGGCGGCGCGTGACGGTGCGCGTGAGGAGCACGGTCAGCAAGGGGTAGAGCGGCACGAGCGCGGCCAACAGCATGATCAAGCCGACGGCGCCGGAAAAGCCGGATGACGACGTCACCATCAGTGGCAGCCCCACGACGAAGACGACGACGCAGCTCGCAAACACCCCCACCAAGGCCAGCACCGACGCCGCCACGGCCCGGAAGGGCCGGACCTGCGTCAGGCCGGACGCGGTGCCGAGCCATCCGCCCCAGTACGACAGCGCGAAAATCACCAGGGGCGGACCGCCCCAGAACAGCAGGAGCGCGACGCCGTTCGACGGATCGACGATCGCCGTCCCGATGTTGGCGGCCATCATGCAGCGCGCCTGCAGCGACGCGAACACGACAGCGACCAGCGTTGCCACCGCGCGGCGTGGCGACACACCCGCCTGCACCGCATCTGCCACCTCGCGGTCGCCGGACGGCGCCGCAGCCGGTGCTCGCAGTGCCACCCAGGCCGCAAGCCACACGCTCAACACAAGCACGACCAGCTGCACCGCTTCGTACACGACCGCCGTCGAAGTCACCGCGAAGCCACCGAAGACCGCCTGAAGCCAGCTCCCCGAGAAGAGCATCTGCTGCAGTTTGTAGAGAAGCGGGCCCAGCGCGTAGTGGTTCAACAGCAGCGCGATGAGATAAACCGCGGCATAACGCAGGTGCGGGCCGGGCAGTTGCGCCACGCTCGCGGCGCCGCGCACCTCCAGTGCCTGGCGGGCATGGCTCCAGGCCAGCGCCGCCGCCAGCACCCAGGCCATCGAGAGGTTGGCCATCATGGGAACCCACACGTCCGGCTGGGCATAGCTGGCAAGCATCTGCTGGCTGTCCGGCATGCCGGGCCACAGCTGCTTGCCGAAGTGGAACAACACCAACGCGACTTCGACGGCCAGGGTGATGAGCGCGAAGTCGCGCGGCAAGCGCCACGCATTCGCGAGTGAAGCGGAAGACGTCATCGAAGTCAACGGTCGGCCACTTACTTCTTGCAGCTCGCCGGCAACGCCTTGTCCTTCAACCCCTCCCCCGCGCTGCAATGCCACGCAATGCCCCGGTCGGTCGACGACGGCTCCATGCGCAGCGTGCCCTTGGTCGTGGCTACCTCCACCACCATGCTGTCGGGGTCGAGCGTGAGGGTCGCGCCGTTGGGCAGGTTCTCCGGCTGGCCGACGGCGGCCAGGGTGTCGGGGATCTCGGCCTTTTCTTCATAGTGGCGCGTGAGCGCGTTGCGCACCGGCGCGCCCTCGGACCAGGCCTGCGCGACGACGGCGCGGGTCTGGTACTCCTGGTAGGCCGGGATGGCTGCAGCCGCCACGACGCCGATGACAGCCACCACGATCAGCACCCCTGCCGCGCCGCCGCCGGCCCGGCCGGCATACGGCACGAAGAACGCGAGCAGGTACGCCACCGGGTTGCGCTCGGGCAGCTTGGCGCCCGGGTCGATGGCGCGCGCGACGCGCTTGGTGAGCCAGGGGTAGCCGCCGATGAGTTCGTGGAACGAGCCCCAGAAGCCGCGGTTGCCGGCCGACTGGGCGGCGTAGCGCTGCAGGTTCACGTTGCGCCACTGCTGCGCGCCGGCGGCCAGCGCCACCAGCGCGCGCGGTGCGGAGTCGACCTCGCGGCAGCAGGCGGCGCCGTGCAGGTCGCAGGTGTATTCCTTGGCGCGCGCATAGGCCGCGCCCAACAGCGGCAGCCAGAGCACGGGCGCGCGCCAGATGTGGCCCGTGAGGTGGCCGCGGCGGATGTGGCCCAGCTCGTGGCCCATGTAGAAGTGGATGCCGTCGGGCTGCGCCTCCATGGCGTCGACCACGTCGGACAGCAGCACCACGAAGTTGCGCCCGAAGAAGCGCGTGGCGAAGGCGTTGAACATGCCGTCGCCGTGCAGCAGGTAGGCCTCGGGCGGCTGCGCGATGCCCAGGCGGGTGCAGCAGTCGACAAAGCGCGCGTGCAGCTCGGGCAGCTGCTGGGGCGACAGCTTCACGCCCGTGCCCTTGATCCAGGCGATGACCGCCGACTGCGCGAACACGTAGCCGATGAAGCCCAGCAGCACGTACAGCAGCGCAATGCCCAGCGTGCCGACGACGATCAGCGTCCAGGCCAGCAGGCCCAGAACGAGCGTGAGTTTGCCGAGCCAACGCTCGCGCGGATAGACCCAGGGATCCATTGGTTTCTTCTCCTCGATGCCGCCCGTCGGGCTGGCCTGTTTGTGGTTGTCATCACCCCGGCGCGGGTGCGCGGGACGGGCGTGATCATGCCCCAGCATGGGGCGAAAACGGTGACATTCCTAAGGGCTATTCGGTATGGGTCAGCCCCCGGTCAGCCGATAAGATCGCGACCCTTTCCATTTAAAAACTCCGTCGGAGACATCATGAAGAAACTGTTTGCCCTCGCGGCGATTGCCGCGGCCGCCGTCGGCGCACACGCCCAGGATTTCCCCGCAGGCAAGCCCGTGACGCTGGTGGTGCCTTTCTCGGCCGGCGGCCCGACCGACCGCGTGGCCCGCGACCTGGCCGAATCGCTGCAGAAGACGCTGGGCACGACGATCATCGTGGACAACACCGCCGGCGCCGGCAGCTCGATCGGCACCGCCAAGGTGGCGCGCGCCAACCCCGACGGCTACACGCTGCTGCTGAACCACATCGGCATGTCGACGATGCCGGCGCTGTACCGCAAGCTGCCGTTCAACGTCGAGAACGACTTCGAATACCTCGGCATGGTCAATGAAGTGCCGATGACGCTCATCGGCAAGCCCGGCCTGCCCGCCAACAACTACAAGGAACTGACGACCTGGATCAATGCCAACAAGGGCAAGATCAACCTGGGCAACGCCGGCCTGGGCGCCGCCTCGCACCTGTGCGGCCTGCTGTTCCAGAGCGCGCTGAAGATCGAGATGACGCCCGTGCCGTACAAGGGCACCGCGCCGGCCATCGCCGACCTGCTGGGCGGCCAGATCGACCTGCTGTGCGACCAGACCACCAACACCACGTCGCAGATCGAGGCCAAGAAGGTCAAGGCCTACGCCGTGACCACCAGCAAGCGCCTGACCACGCCCGCGCTGAAAGACCTGCCCACGCTCGACGAGTCGGGCCTGAAGGGCTTCGAAGTGTCGATCTGGCACGGCGTGTACGCCCCCAAGGGCACGCCCGCACCGGTGCTCAAGAAGATCAACGAGGCCATCAAGGCCGCCATGAAGGACCCGGCGTTCATCAAGCGCGAAGAAGGCCTGGGCGCCGTGATCACCACCGACAAGCGCGTCGAGCCGGCCGAACACAAGAAGTTCGTCGCCGCTGAAATCGCCAAGTGGGGCCCGATCATCAAGGCCGCTGGCGTGTACGCGGACTGATCCTTTCGATCTCCCATCGAAAAAGCCGCCGGCCCTTTCGGGTCGGCGGCTTTTTTCATGCGGTGACAGCAGGAAAGGAATCAGGGAGGCGAGTAGGTCCACGCCTCGAAGTTCTTGCGCACATCGACCTGGCGCGCGGTGCGTGCCGTGAAGATGAAGCTGCTGACCGACGAGCCCTGCGCGTATTGGTACGCGTTGTTGCCGACGCTCACGCAGTGGTTGTCGCTCGGCGAGTTCACCGGCTGGCAGTAGATGACGGCCTTGCGCGCCGAGGTGCGCACGGTGATCGAGTCGGTGAAGCGGTTGTTGTTCGGGCCACGGCCGGCCACCAGGAAGGTGGTCGGGGCGTAGGCGCCGCTGGGCACGGCCCAGCCGTCCTGGTTGCCCTCGGCGCTGAAGTCGATGTTGTTGGCGGTGGGGTCGGACGGCACCGGCGCGCCGAACACGATGCCGCGCGGGACACCGTCGATTTCCTGCATCAGCTCGGCGCGCAGGGCGGGCGTCATTTCCACGGTCGGCAGTTGCACGGCCTCGGCGAGGGTCGGCGCGCGCGAGAAGGTGCGCACGTACTGCACCGGGTTGGGCCCGCCGGCCGCCAGGAAGAACTCGAGCTTCCAGACCGCCTGATCGGGAATGGCGCTCAGCTGCGCGTCGTCGAACTGCGGCGCTGCGAAGAGATTGCCGGGCTCGACGCTGCTCGGGTTGCCGCCTTGCGCCGGGTCCACGTAGCGCGCGGCCATGCGCCACAGCGAGGAGTTCAGCGCGCCGTTGGCGGTCCCGTCGGTGGTGAGCACCAGGGTGGTCAGCCCGGCCCGGGGCACGAGGACCAGCTCGCGGCCGGGCAGCGCGGACGAGGTGGCCACCACCTTCGTGAAGATCGAGTCGCCGTTGCCGTCGAGCACGTTGTCCACCGACACGTTGTAGCCCGCGGCGTGGTACTTCAGGTTCGCGTGCTTGAGGAAGTCCTTCAGCTCCTGCTGCGGGCGCACGGCGGCGCGGTAGGCGTTGCTGTTGCCGGTGAGCTTGAGCGCGCCATTCACGATCCTGGCGTTGAACACGTCGTTGTCGGTGTTGCCCACGCTGTCGGTCCAGCGGTAGGTGAGCGCGATGTCGCCGCCCGGGTGGAAGTATTCGAAGTTGCCGCGGTCGTGCTTCAGGTTGGTGGGGCCGAAGCGGAACAGGCTTTCGAAAGGCCGGCGCGGGCCGCTCGACGCGCGCCCGATGTGCAGGCCGGCCGCGACGAAGCTGGCCGGATCGTCGCCCACGAACAGCGTGCGGCAGGCCGGCGCGACCACGTCGGCGGCTTCGCCGAAGGCATTGCCGTCGGAGCCGATGGTGCTGTCCACGCGCTCGTTCAGCGGCAGCGCGTAGCAGGCGTTGAGGCGGTCCAGCAGGTCCTTGACCATCGCCGGCGTGGGCGGCTGCACGAGGGTCGCGGCGTCGACCGCGGGCAGCGGCGCGATGGTGCTCTCGCCGGTGCGAAACACGATGGACACCGGCGCGCTCTCTTCGCTCGCGGGCTGCGCCTTGACGGTGATCTCGATGTTGGCGGCGGCGCCGTCGGGACGCACCGACACGTTCAGCGTGTCGAGCACGCGGTCCTGGCCCGTGCCGTTGGCCTGGAAGGTGCCGCTCATCGGGTCGATGCTGGTGTTGAGCGCGTCCAGCAGCGGCTTGAGCGCGGCCACGAGCTTCGCCACCTGGTCGCTGATGGCGCCCGGCGTGACAGCGCCGGCATCAGCCTGCACCGCGGCGGCCAGCTTCGACGGGTCGCCGTTGGGCGCCAGCTGCGCCACCACGACGGTGGTCAGCGGCGTGACGTTGGTGGTGCCGGTGGAGGTGCTGGCGGTGGTGCTGTAGAGCGTGAGGTCGTCGCGCACGGCCTGGATCACCAGCGGCGCCTTGGTGCCCGCGGGCAGCACGCAGCTGTAGGTGCCTTCGGCCGGCACGGTCACTTCGCAGACCTTGGCGCCGGTCTGGTCGAACACGGTGAGCGCGGCGCCGGCAAAGGCCGCGCCGGTGGCCACGGTGCCGCTCAACGTGCCGGGCGACTCGGCGGCGGGCGGCGTGCCGCCGTTGCCCGTGCCGACGGGAAACGCGAAACCACCGCCGCCTCCGCCACCCCCACCGCCGCCGCAGGCGCCGAGGATCAACAGGGTGGCAAGGGACAGGGCGTGGGGGATTCTGGAGGTGGGGTGGGGCATCGTGGGTCTCTCGAAAAGGGAAAGGGCCTGGTCAGCAACCGAGGGCGCTGCAAACAATAGCTTTCGCTTTTGGAAATCAAATGATGCAAATGCACCATTCTTGAAACCGCGCGGCCGAGCCCCGCGCGCGTCACCGGAACATGGGATGGGCATGCGGCGCCCGGGCTGGAAGACTCCCCGCATGACCTTCACGGCCGGTGTCCCGCGCGACTTCAGCGACCTCCTGTTGCGGCTGTATCGCCTCTCGCACGAGCTGCCCATCGACGCCTTCCAGGACGCCGCGCTCGACCTCCTCAAGCCCGTGCTGCCCTTCGACTCGTCGATGTGGGGTACCGCCACCCGCACCGACCACGGCATCGACATCCACACGATCCACCTGCACAACCAGCCGTTCGAGATGGTCACGGCCTACGAGCAGGTCAAGCACATGGACACGGCCGCCGGCGAGGTGGCCAAGCAGTCGAACGCCACGCTCGCCTTCAATGCGCAGGCGTGGTTCTGCCGCGACGACCAGGCCGAGCTGCGCGACTACGGCCGCCGCTTCGAGCAGGCCAACTTCTTCATCACCTCGGATTCGAACCCGCAGACGAGCTTCGTCCACTGGCTCAGCCTGTTCCGCGCCGACCCGGAAGCCCACGGCACGGAGGAAGAGCGGCAACTGCTCGCCAGCCTCGCGCCGCACGTGATGCAGGCGCTGGCGCTGAACCGCGTGATGCACCTGGACCGCCTCGAAGCGGGCAGCGCCTCGCCCGGCGGCTCGGCCATCGGCGACCTGCGCGGCGTGCTGTACCACGCCGACCGGCTGTTCGAGGCGATGCTGAAGGCCGAGTGGCCGGCCTGGCACGGCCGCACGCTGCCCGATGCGCTGCTGCAGCACTTCCTGCTGGGCCACGCGCGCTTCAACGGGCGCGAGATCGTGGTCACGCACCACGTCGAGCAGCGCCTGCTGTTCCTCAAGTGCCGCCATCGCTGCCGCGCCGACAGCCTCACGCCGCGCGAGCACACCATCGCCGAACTGCTGGCGCGCGGCGACACCCACAAGGAAGTGGCCGCCATCCTGAACCGCTCGCCGGCCACGGTGCGCAACCACATCCAGTCGATCTACGACAAGCTGCAGGTGGGCAACGTGGCGGGGCTGATCCACGAGTTGCGGCTGGCGGGCTGACCAGCGCCCTACCCCAAAAGAAAAGGCGCCGAGGGCGCCTTTTCTGTTTGAGTCCGCGATGCCTCTACTTCGGCCGGATCGCGTCCGCCGTGCCCTGGATGAAGGCCTTGATGCTCTCGATGTCGTCGCCCGAGAGCTTGCCCGTGAAGTCGGGCATGCCGCGCGACATGGCCGGGCCCTTGAGCACGAACTTGTCCAGGTTCTCGATGTAGGCCGGGTCGAGGTAGCCCAGGTTCGGGATGTTGCCGCCGCGGTCCACGCCCGGCACGCCGTGGCAGAACACGCAGTTGCTCACGTACAGCATGGTGCCGGCCTGGACCTTGGCGGGGTCGTACTTCACGCCCTGCACCAGCTTGGCCATGCGGTACTCGACGAACGCGGGCATCTTGGCCGTGCCGCCGACCGCGAAGGTGTAGACCGTGCCCGGCCCCTGGCGCTCGGTGGCGCGCTGCGCCAGGCCGTACACGCCGCCCCAGCCCACGGCCACCGACACGTACTGCTTGCCGTCCACCATGTAGGTCGCGGGCGCCGCCACCACGCCGGTGCCGGTGGGCGTTTCCCAGAGCTTCTCGCCGGTCTTGGCGTGGTAGGCCACCAGGCGCCCGTCGGCCGTGCCCTGGAACACCAGGTCGCCGGCGGTGGTCAGCGTGCCGCCGTTCCACGGCGAGGCGTAGTCCACGCCCCAGGCTTCCTTCTGCTTGATGGGGTCCCAGGCCACGAGGCGGCCGAAGGGCTTGCTCGTGGGCGGCTCGACGTTGGCGAACTTGCCCAGGTTCCAGCCCAGTGCCGCGTGCGGCCGGCCGGGTGCGTTCTCGTCGAACTTCCAGGCCTTGTCGTCCATCAGGTTGATCGGCACGTGCTGGGCCGGCAGGTAGGCCAGGCCGGTCTGCGGGTTGTAGGACATCGGGTGCCAGTTGTGCGCGCCGAACGGGCCCGGGATGCTGTCGCCCGGCTTCTCGTTCTGCCGCGCGGCGGGGACCTCGATGGGCCGGCCGTTCTTGTCGTAGCCCGTGGCCCAGTTGACCGCGACGAAGTTCTTCGCCGAGATGAACTTGCCGTTGGTGCGGTCGATGACGAAGAAGAAGCCGTTCTTGGGCGCATGCAGCAGCACCTTGCGCGCCTTGCCGTTCAGCTTGACGTCGGCCAGGATCATCGACTGGGTGGAGGTGTAGTCCCAGTTGTCGCCGGGCGTCTCCTGGTAGTGCCACTTGTACTTGCCGGTGTCGGGGTCGAGCGCGACCACCGAGCCCAGGTACAGGTTGTCGCCGCCCTTGGGGCTGCGCGCCTTGGCCGCCCAGGGCGAGCCGTTGCCGGTGCCCACGTACATCAGGTTGAGCTCGGGGTCGAAGGCGAAGCTGTCCCAGGCGGTGCCGCCGCCGCCGGCTTCCCAGTACTTGCCGCTCGGGTCCCAGGTCTTGGCGGCGCGCGCCATCGACTCGTCCTCGAAGGGCTTGCTCGGATCGCCGGGCACCACGAACCAGCGCCACTTCTGGTCGCCGGTCTTCGCGTCGTAGGCGGTGACGTAGCCGCGCACGCCGTACTCGGCGCCGCCGTTGCCGATGATGACCTTGCCCTTGAACACGCGCGGCGCACCGGTGATGGTGTAGCTGCCCTTCTGGCCGTCGATGGTGTTCTTCTCCCACACCTTCTGGCCGGTGGCGGCGTCGAGTGCGATCAGGCGGCCGTCGTAGGCGGCCACGTAGACGCGGCCCTCGTACAGCGCCACGCCGCGGTTGACCACGTCGCAGCAGCCCTTGAAGCCCTTGGAGCGGTCGACCTGCGGATCGAAGGTCCAGATCTTCTGCCCGGTGCGCGTGTCGATCGCATGCACGATGCTCCACGAGGCCGTGACGTACATGATGCCGTCGACCACCAGCGGCGTGGCTTCCACGCCGCGCGTCGATTCGAGGTCGTACGACCAGACCAACCCGAGCTGCTTCACGTTGCCGGTGTTGACCTGGTCGAGCTTGCTGAAGCGCGACTCGGCGTAGTCGAGCCCGTAGCTGGGCCAGTCGGGCGTCTTCTTCGCCGCGTTGGCGCGCACGAAGTTGCCGTCGACGCGCTTGGCGGCCGCGCCGGCGCGGTCCTGCGGGCTGGCGGCCGTCTGGGCCAGCGCCGGGGCCGCCAGGCCCAGGCACAGCAAGGCGCCCGCAAGCAGGCGCCGCCCGGAAAGAGGCTGTGTCGTTGTCGTCTTCATCGGGGTCTGTCTCCTTCTTCGTTCTGCCCCAAGGATCGTTCGCACGGCATCGGCCTTCACCCCCGGGATTTCCCCAGTCCAGCCTTGTTCCATTGCGGAACACATTCGAGAGGGTCCCTGAACCCGAAAGAGGCGGCGAACCCATGGCGCTCGACAGGCTCGGCACGGCGGATGCGCCGCGCCAACTCTTTGCCAGCACGCCGGCGCAGCGCGTGGCGCTGGCGCGGCAGCAGTTTTTCGAAGAAGGCGTGCGCCCCTCGGGGCTGGTCGGCGAGGCGGTCATCCAGTCGTGGATGCGCTGCAGCCGCACCCACGCCGACCGGCAGCGCGTGGTGGCCTTCGACGCCGTCACGCCCAGCCGGCTGCACACCACGCTGGCGCGCAACCGCGAGCTGTTGGACGTGGCGCGGCACGAGCTCGTGCAGATGGAACACATGCTCGCGGGCACCGACTGCCGCGTGATCCTCACCGACCGCGACGGCGTGGTGGTGCACGTCACGAGCCAGCCCGCCGGCACGCACCAGCCCGTGCTGCGCCAGACCGCACGCCTGGGCGTGAACATTTCCGAGCGCGTGGTGGGCACCACGGCGCCGGGCATCGTGGCCAGCACCGGGCAGGCCTGTACCGTGGACGGCGCCGAGCACTACTACGACGTGCTGTGCCACATGCAGTGCGCCGCGGCGCCGATCCGCGACGTGAGCGGCCGGCTCGCGGGCGTGCTCGACCTCACGGTGGAGGCGCGGCGCTTCGGTTTCGACGCGGCCTCGATGGTCGCGCTGCACGCCACCATCATCGAGAACCGGCTGCTGCAGGCGCAGTCGCGCGACCACCTGATCCTGCGCTTCCAGGCCAGCCCCACGCTGCTGGGCACGCCGCTCGAGGCGCTCGCGGGCATCGCGCCCGACGGCACCATCGCCTGGCTCAACAACGCCGGCGCGCGGCTGCTGGGGCGGCTGCCCGAGGCACCCGACGACCGCGACGTGGAATGCCTGCTGGGCCACGACCTCGCGAGCCTGCTGCGGCTGGGCCGGCGCGAGGCCGCGCAGCCGCTGCGGCTGGCCAGCGGGCTCGGCGTGTGGATGCAGGCGCAGCTCAAGGGCGCGGACGGCGCGGACTTCCGGCACGCGGTGGCGATGCCCGACATGGCGAGCGCACAGGTCGATGCGCCCGTGGCGATCGACGTGCAGGCGGAGCCGCCCGTGGCGCTGACCTCCGTCGGCGAGACACCACCGGCCGAGACCCTGCGCGAGCACAGCCGCAAGCTGATCGAGGACACGCTCGCGGCGCACGGCGGCAATGTGTCGCAGGCGGCGCGGCAGCTGCGCGTGTCGCGCGGCACGCTGTACCGGCGGCTGCGTGGCTGGCGCGACGACGACAGCAGCGCGGTAGCGGACTGACGGTTCAGGCGCCGGCGCGGGCCAGTGCGCGCGCGCGGCGCGCCTTCGCATCGGGCTGCAGCGGCCGCAGGTAGTCGTGCAGCGCCAGCGCCGCCGCGCCCACCGCGGGCGCAAGTTCTTCATAGCGCGCCGTGCGCAGTTCCGGCGCAGGCATGCCGGCACGCTCCGCATGCCCCTTCACGCCTTCGAACGCCGCCTGCGCGAACTCCGGATGCTCGGCGCAGACCTTGCCCCCGAGCACGATCGCGCGCGGGTTGAAGGTGACCCACAGGTTCTGCAGCAGCACGCCGAAGAACGCAGCGGCGCGCGCCATGTCCGCGCCCTCGCGCGCCAGCACGCGCGAACCGAAGAAGGCCTCGGCGCAGCCGCGCCGGCCGCACGAGCACAGCGGCCCGTCCAGCTGCAGGATGGTGTGGCCGATCTCGCCGGCCATGCCTTGCGCGCCGGTGAAGAGGCGGTCGTTCAGCACCACGCCCGCGCCCACGCCGACGTCGCTGTTGACGAAGATCAGCGGGTCTTCGCCCTCGCCCGCCGCGAACTCGTACTCGCCGAGCGCGGCGGCATCGGCGTCGTTCTGCAGCTGCACGGTGACGCCCGGCAGGCCCGCCGCGGCCAGCGCCTTTTCGAGCGCGGGCAGCAGGTTCACGTTGCGCCAGCCGAGGTTGGGCGCGAAGCGCACGACGCCCGTGCAGTCGTCCACCGCGCCGGGCACGCACACGCCGATGCTCGACAGGCGCAGGCCGCGCTCGTCGAGCTGCGCGTGCGCCGCCGCCGCCATGCGTGCGAGCTGCGCGCACACGCGGCCGGGTTCGCCGTCGTCCAGCGGCTGGGCTTCCGCGTGCAGCACCTCGCCCTGCAGCGAGACGCACACCAGGCGCAGCGTTTCGACGGCGATCTCCACGCCCATCAGCGCGCGCACGCCGACGTTGATCCGCAGCGGCGTGGACGGCCGCCCGAGCCCGTCGGCCACGGCGGCGCCCGATTCGCTGAGCCAGCCCTCGTCGAGCAGCTCGCGCACCAGCAGGCTCACAGTCGACTTGGTGAGCCCGCTTTCGCTCGCCAGCCGCGCACGCGACAAGCCCGGCTGCGCGCGCAGCAACCGCAGCAGCACGCTGCGATTCAGGCGCTTGAGCAGTTGCTGGTCGCCGATGGTCTTCATGCCGCTGCGGTGGCCGCGGTTGCCGCGTGGTGCGCCTGCTCCCGCCCCTCGGGCCGCTTGCCGGCAATGATCATCCCGAGCACTTCGTCCTCGGTCACGTCGGCCGTGCGGTAGGTGCCCACGAGCTTGCCGTTCTTCATCACCGCGAGCCGGTCGCTCAGCGAGAACACGTCGGGCATGTCGTGCGTGATCAGGAAGATGCCGACGCCGTCGTCCTTCAGCTGCTTGACGAGGCGCCCGACCATCGCCGTCTCTTCGGGGCCGAGCGCGGCGCAGGGCTCGTCCATGATGAGGATGCGCGCGTTGAAGTACAGCGCGCGCGAGATCGCCACCACCTGCCGCTGCCCGCCCGACAGGCGCCGCACCGGGATGCGGATGTTGGTGAAGTTCTTGTTCAGGCGCTGGAACACCTTGCGCGCCTGCACTTCCATGAAGTGGTCGTCCAGCGTGTTCCACGCCGTCATCTTCTCGCGCCCCAGAAAAAGGTTGGCCACCGAGTCGAGGTTGTCGGCCAGCGCGAGCGTCTGGTAGATGGTCTCGATGCCCTGGGCCTGCGCCTCGGCGGGCGTGCGGATGTGGACCTTCTCGCCCGCGATGAGCGTGTCGCCCGAATCGATCGGGTAGGCGCCCGCGAGCATCTTCATCAGCGTGGACTTGCCGGCGCCGTTGTGGCCCAGGAGCGCGACCACCTCGCCGGGGTAGAGGTTGATGCTCACGCCGTCCACGGCCTTCACGCCACCGAAGGCCTTGCGGATCTCGCGCAGCTCGACGAGCGGTTTGGTCTTGTCGATGTCGGCCATCTCAGTTCTCCCCGAACTTGCGGCGATAAAGCACGTCGAACACCACCGCGACGATCAGCACCTGGCCGATGATCACCATGCGCTTGCCGATGGGCACGTCGAGCAGCAGCATGCCGCTGTCCAGCGACTGCATGATCAGCGCGCCCAGCACCGAGCCGAAGATCGAGCCGCTGCCGCCCGCCAACGCCGTGCCGCCGATGACAGCCGCCGCGATCACGTACAGCTCCATGCCCGTGCCCAGCGAGTTGGTGCCCGCGTTGAGCCGCGCGATCGACACGATGGCCGCCACCGTCACCAGCACCGCCAGCAGCGCGAACAGCATCAGCGTGACGCGCTGCACCGGAATGCCCACCAGCGCCGCCGCGTCGGGGTTGCCGCCCATCGCGAACACATAGCGGCCGAAGCGCGTGCGGTGCACGATGAACGACAGCACGATCGCCACCGCCGCCCAGATCAGCACCGGGATCGGAATGCCCTGCGGCTCGCTCTTGGACGAGATCTGGTAGCTGTTCATCACCCAGGCGAAGCCGACCACCACCGCCACGGGCACCGCCGTGAGCAGCACGTCGAGCCACAGCGCCTCGGTCGGCATGTCGTAGCGCTGGCGCGCGCGGCGCTTTTGCACCATGCGCCCGAACAGCACCAGCGCCACCAGCCCCGCGAGCACCCAGCTGGCCGTGACGCCGATGCCGCCGTCGTAGCCGCCGCCCAGGCGCTGGAAGAACTCGTCGTTCACCGGCTGCGTCTTGCCGTCGGCCACCAGGAAGGCCGCGCCGCGAAACGACATCAGCCCGCCCAGCGTGACCACGAACGAGGGCACGCCCAGCACCGCCGTGAGCCAGCCCTGGTAGATCGACACCAGGAGCGCCACCGCGAGCCCCGCGAGGCAGGCCGTGGGCCACGACCAGCCCGAGGTGTACTGCAGGTAGGCGATGAGCACGCCGACGAAGCCCATCACCGAGCCCACCGACAGGTCGATGTGGCGCGCCACGATGATCAGCACCATCACCGTGGAGACGATGCCGACCACCGCCGTCTGCTGCGCGACGTTGTAGAGGTTCTCGGGCGAGAGGAACACGCCGCCCGACATGATGCTGAACGCCACCGCCATCACGGCCAGCAGCACGCACATCAGGAGCAGGCGCAGGTCGATGCCGGTGCGGCGCCACCAGCCGGGTGTTGGATCGCTCATTTTTTCAAGCCCCCTCAGGACGGACTACAGGTGCGCAACCGCCCACCGGCTGGCCCTTGCGGGTCGGCCGGAGCCATGTTGCGAAGAGATGGAGGGCGCGCTCAGCGGGAAGCTGAACGCGCCGGTGGTTGCGGCGTTACTTGCAGGCCGCGGGCGCGTTCGCGCCCGAGACGCCCTTGCACAGCTCGTCCTTCTTGATCCAGCCGGCCTTGACGATCACGTCGAGGTTGTCGCGCGTGATCGGCACCGGCGTCAGCAGGCGCGAGGACAGCGAGAGCTTCTTGGCGCCGCCGGCCCAGGGCGCGGCCTTCTCGACCGCCTTGCCGGCCGCCAGCGAGACCGCCGCCGTGGCGGCTTCGCGGCCGAGCTCGCGCGAGTCCTTCCAGATCGTCGCCGTCTGCGTGCCCAGCGCCACGCGGTTCAGCGCGGCGAAGTCCGCGTCCTGGCCCGACACCGGAATGCCGCGCAGGCCCTTGGCCGTGAGCGCCGCCACCGCACCGCCGGCGGTGCCGTCGTTGGCCGCCACCACCGCGTCGACCTTGTTGCCGTTCTTGGTGAGGATCTGCTCCATGTTCTTCTGCGCGACTTCGGGCTTCCAGCCTTCGGTGTACTCGTCGCCGACGATCTTGATGTCGCCCTTCTTGATCGCGGCGTCCAACACCTCTTGCTGCCCGGCGCGCAGGAAGTCGGCATTCGGGTCGCTCGGCGAGCCCTTGATGATCACGTAGTTGCCCTTGGGCTTGACCTTGAGCACCTCGCGCGCCTCCATGCGCCCGACCTCGACGTTGTCGAAGGTGATGTAGAACACGCCGGGCGCCTCGATCAGCCGGTCGTACGCCACCACCGGCACCTTCTGCCGCGTGGCCTTCGTCACGGCGGGCAGGATTGCGTCCTTGTCCATCGCCAGCACGATGAGCGCCTTCGCGCCCTTGGACATCAGCCCCTCGATGTCGCCCAGCTGCTTCTCGGGCGAGCCGCCCGCATCGGCACTGATGTACTTCGCGCCGAGTTTTTCAAGCTGCGCCTTGATCGCGGCCTCGTCGGTCTTCCAGCGTTCTTCCTGGAAGTTGGACCAGCTCACGCCGACCACGGTCTGCGCCATCGCGCCCACGGCCGTGAGACCGAACGCCAGGGCGGCCAGGGTGTGTTTCGTTGTCAGTTGCATCGGTGTCTCTCCTCAGAACGGTGTGCCGGGGTAGTTAGTTTGAGTGGCAAACTAACTATCCCATCGGCGGGGGGTTCCGGGCACCCGGGAATTCCCGGACGGCACCGCCGCTCCAGATACAAATGGAAAACTCTGGGGACAGTTTCCGGACAAGCCCCCTGTTATCCACAGCGGGAGCGACCCCGCCCAAGTTGTTCCTGTTTTGATAGCACCGCGAAACCACAGGAGCACACAGTGTCCGGGGTGTGACAAGTTGTTGTCAGGCAAGGGAAAAAGCGCCCTGTCCACAGGGCGGGTTTACCCTTATCTACTACTACTAACTTAAATAAGAAGAATAAATAGAGAAGAGAGCAGGAAGCCCGCGCCCGAAAAAGGGGCCGGGTGGGGGTCGAAGGGTTAGCCCGGTAGGTCGAATCCGTCTCGGTTGATACGATTTTTCTCAAAGCGCTGATCCCCAGGGCGTTGGAGACAAGATGGACCCGAGCAACCCCCCAGGCGCCGGCGAGGCGCTGTACCGCGTCATGGTGCGCATCCGTGCCTTCGAGAACGCCGCCGAAACCGCCAGCCAGGGCGGGGTCAGCGCCTACGGCCAGCAGGCGGGCGGCGCCGCCAAGGTGCGCGGGCCGCTGCACCTGTCGACCGGGCAGGAAGCGGTGCCGGCGGGCGTGTGCGCCCACCTGCGCGCGAGCGACTACCTCACCTCCACGCACCGCGGCCACGGCCACACGCTGGCCAAGGGCGCGGACCTCACGCGGATGATGTGCGAGCTGTTCGGCAAGGCCACGGGCTTCAACGGCGGCAAGGGTGGCTCGATGCACATCGCGGACTTCTCGGTGGGCATGCTGGGCGCCAACGGCGTGGTCGCGGCGGGCTTGCCGATCGCCGTCGGGGCGGCGCACGCGCAAAAACTCTTGAAGCGAGGCGACGACATCACGGTCTGCTTCTTCGGCGACGGAGCGATCAACCGCGGCCCGTTCCTCGAAGCGCTGAACTGGGCCCGCGTGTACGACCTGCCCGTGCTCTTCGTCTGCGAGGACAACCGCTGGAGCGCCACGACCGCGAGCGGCCCGATGACGGCCGGCGACGGCGCCTCGGCGCGCGCCGCGTCGATGGACATCGCGGCCACGCAGGTCGACGGCAACGATGTGTTCGCGGTGCATGCCGCCGCCGCACGGCTGGTGGCCGAGGTGCGCAGCGGCGCGGGGCCGCGCCTGCTGCACGCGCTCACCTACCGCGTGAAGGGCCATGTGTCGGTCGATCTCGCGGCCTACCGCGACCCGGCCGAGCTGGCCGCCGCGCTGGAAACCGACCCGATCGCGCGCGCCCGCGGCCACCTGCTCGACACCGGCGTGGCCGCCGCGGCGCTGGACGCCATCGAGAACGCCGCGCGCGACGAGGTGGACACGGCCCTCGCCGTGGCCGACGCGGCGCCCTGGCCCGAGGCGAGCGCCGCCTTCACCGACGTGCAGACCACGGGAGCAGGCCAATGGCTGTGACGACGCTGAGTTATTCCGAAGCCGCCGTGCGCGCGCTGCAGCAGGAGATGGACGCCGACCCGCGCGTGGTCGTGCTCGGCGAGGACGTGGGCCGCGGCGGCATCTTCGGGCAGTACAAGGGGCAGCAGCAGCAGTACGGTGCCGAACGCGTGATCGACACGCCGATCAGCGAGGCCGCGATCATGGGCGCCGGCGTGGGCATGGCGCTCGCGGGGCTGCGCCCCGTGGTCGAGATGCGCGTGGTCGACTTCGCGCTGTGCGGCATGGACGAGCTGGTGAACCAGGCCGCGAAGAACCGCTTCATGTTCGGCGGCCAGGGCCGCGTGCCGCTGGTGGCGCGCATGCCGGGCGGCATCTGGGACGCGTCGGCGGCGCAGCATTCGCAGTCGCTCGAAGCCTGGTTCGCGCACCTGCCGGGCGTGGTGGTGGTGAGCCCGTCGACGCCGCAGGACAACCACGGCCTGCTGCGCGCGGCGCTGCAGTGCGGCGACCCGGTGGTCTACATCGAGCACAAGACGCTGTGGGGCGTGCGCGGCGAGGTGGACGACACGCTGGCCGTGCCGCTGGGCCAGGCGGCGCGCGTGCGCGAGGGCAACGCGCTCACGCTCGTGAGCTGGAGCAAGCAGATGCAGCCTTGCGCCGCAGCCTGCGATGCGCTGGCGGCCGAGGGCATCGCGGTGGACCTGATCGACCTGCGCACGCTGTGGCCCTGGGACCGCGAGACGGTGCTGTCGTCGTGCGCGCGCACGGGGCGGCTGCTGGTGGTGCACGAGGCGGTGCAGGCCGCGGGCTTCGGCGCCGAGATCGCCGCGAGCGCGGCCGAGGCCACGGGCTGCCGCGTCGCGCGGCTGGGCGCGCCGCGCATTCCGGTCGGCTACGCGCCGGTGCTGGAGGCGCAGTCGCGCGTCGGCGTGGACGCGATCGTGGCGGCGGCGAAGAAGCTGGCCGGCTGAACCACAAAAGCACGAACGGCCATGGACCCGCTCTTCTTCAAGCTGGTGCGGGTCGTCAACCTCACGGCGCGGCCGTTCCATGAGCGCGTGGGGCGCGAGCACCAGCTCACGCTGAACGAGTGGCGCGCGATGGCCGTGCTGGCCGCGCAGCCGGGGCTCAGCGCCACGCTGGTCGCCGACCTCACCGGCCTGGACAAGATGGCCGTGAGCCGCGCGCTGGCGGGCCTGAAGCGCCACCAGCGCGTGCAGCGCCGCAGCGATCCGACCGACCAGCGCTGCAGCCGCCTGTACCTCACGGCCGCCGGCAAGGCGCTGCACGCCACCGTCGGCGCGCTGGGCCGGCAGCGCGAGGCCGAGCTGTTTGCGGGCGTCGACGCCGGCGAGCTGGCCCGCCTGAGCGACACGCTCGACACGCTGATCCGCGCGGTGGAGCGCGCGCCCGACTCCGGCGCAGCCGATCAGACGGTGTAGCCGCCGTCCACGCTCAGGTTGGCGCCGGTGACGAAGCCGCCGTCCGGGCCCACGAGGTAGGCGACCATGCCGGCGATTTCTTCGGCGCGGCCGTGGCGCGGCAGCACCATCACGTCGTGCATCGAGGCCGCGCGCGGGCCGGTGGCGGGGTTCATGGCGGTGTCGATCGGGCCGGGCTGCACGTTGTTCACGGTGATGCCGCGCGCGCCGAGGTCGCGCGCCAGGCCGCGCGTGAGGCCGACGATGGCGGCCTTGCTCATCGCGTAGACGCTGGCGCCCGCGTCCAGCACGCGCTCGGCATTGATGCTGCCGATGTTGACAATGCGGCCCGTGCCGTCGCCCATGTGGCGCGCGGCGGCCTGGACGGCCACGAAGGTGGCGCGCACGTTGACGTCGATGGTGCGGTCGAAGTCCTCGAGCGAGAAGGTGTCGAGCTCGCCGCCGAGGTACACGCCGGCGTTGTTCACCAGGATGTCGAGCCGCTCGAAGGCGCGTGCGCCCTGGGCAATGGCGGCCGTGAGCGCGGCGGCGTCGCCGGCGTCGGCGCGGATGGCCAGCGCACGACCGCCGGCGGCCTGGATCTCGCCGGCGAGCTTGTCGGCCTCGGCCTGCGCGCTGACGTAGGTGAAGGCCACGGCCGCGCCGTCGCGGGCCAGCCGGCGCACGATGGCGGCGCCGATGCCGCGCGAACCGCCGGTGACGAAGGCGACCTTGCCGGCCAGGACGGGGGAAGAGGAGGAGGAAGACACAGAGGTGGAAGCCATGATTTTTCCGATCGGGTGGAGGAGGAAGGCCTTCAGTGTCGGAATTCCATTCCCTTTGCGGTAGCCATCAATCGGCCCGATCAGATTCAACCCAAAGTTGAAGATGAGCGCCAGAATGGCGGCATGGAACCGCTCAATCACCTCGAATCCTTCGTGCAGAGCGCCGAGGGCGGCAGCTTCTCGGCGGCCGCGCGGCGCCTGGGGCTCACGCCTGCGGCGGTCAGCAAGAACGTGGCGCGGCTCGAGGCGCGGCTGGGCGTGCGGCTGTTCCAGCGCAGCACGCGCCGGCTCACGCTGACCGAGGCCGGCGAGCGCTTCCTGGCGCAGGTCGGCGGCGCGCTGGCCACGCTGCAGGACGCGGTGGCCGGCCTCGCGCAGGACGACGGCCAGCCCTCGGGCACGCTCAAGGTGAGCATGGGACAGGCCTTCGGGCGCGAGCACGTGCTGCCGTTCATGGGCGACTTCCTGGCGCGCTACCCGGGCATCGTGCCCGACTGGCATTTCGACAACCAGCAGGTCGACCTGGTCGGCGAGGGCTTCGACGCGGCCATCGGCGGCGGCATCGCGCTGTCGTCCGGCGTGGTGGCGCGCGAGCTGGCGCGCATCCACGTGGTCGCGGTGGCGGCGCCGGCCTACCTGGCGGAGCGCGCGCTGCCTGCGCATCCGTCCGAGCTGGCGCGCTTCGACGTGCTGCTGCGCCGCTCCTCGCCCACGGGCCGGCTGCGGCCGTGGACGCTGCGGCATGCGAGCGGCGAGGAAACCATGGTCGACCTGCCGGCGCGCCCGCGCGCGATCTTCAACGACCCCGAGGCGATCGCGCAGGCGGCGCTGCTGGGGCTGGGCGTGGCGATGTTGCCGATGCCCTTCGTGGAACGCGGCCTGCGCAGTGGTGCGCTGGTGCGGCTGCTGCCCGGGTGGTACCAGGATTCGGGCGCCGTGTGGATCTACTACCCGAGCAAAAAGCTGCTGCCGCCCAAGACGCGGGTGTTCGTCGACTTCGTGCTGGCGCGCTTTCGCGAAGCGCAGTTCGCGCAGCGGATGCAGGTGGGCTGAGCGGCGATGTCCATCGAAGGCCGGGGTTTTTACTCGCGACGCCTTTGGCGCCCCCCTGTACAAAGGCGCGCATGACTTCCATCTCCCGCTCTTCTTCTTCCGTCACTTCCTCCACCCGCCGCTTCGCGCTCGTCGCCACGGCGGCAGCCACCCTCGCGCTGCTGGGCGGCGCTGCGCACGCGCAGGCCACCTGGCCGACCAAGCCGGTGCGCATCGTCGTGCCCTTCGCGGCAGGCGGCACCACCGACATCCTGGCGCGCGCGGTAGCGCCCGAACTCTCGAAGGCCTTCGGCCAGCAGTTCATCGTGGACAACCGCGCGGGCGCGGGCGGCAACGTGGGCGCCGAGATCGTCGCGCGCTCGCCCAACGACGGCTACACGCTGCTGATGGGCACGGTGGGCACGCACGGCATCAACCGCGCGCTGTACCCCAAGCTGCCCTTCGACCCGATCAAGGACTTCGTGCCGATCACCCTGGTGGCCGCCGTGCCGAACGTGATGGAGATGAACGCCGAAAAGGCCAAGTCGCTGAACATCCGCAACGTGCAGGACTTCCTCAAGTACGCCAAGGCCAACCCGGGCAAGCTCAACATGGCCTCGAGCGGCAGCGGCACGTCGATCCACCTAGCGGGCGAGCTGTTCAAGAGCATGACGGGCACCTTCATGACGCACATCCCGTACCGGGGCTCGGGCCCGGCGCTGCTCGACCTGGTGGGCGGCAGCGCCGACCTGATGTTCGACAACCTGCCTTCGTCGATGGCGCAGATCAAGGGCGGCAAGCTCACGCCGCTGGCCGTGACCAGCGCCCAGCGCTCGCCCGCGCTGCCCGATGTGCCGACGGTGGCAGAAGCCGGCGGCCCCGCGCTCAAGGGCTACGAGGCGAGCTCATGGTTCGGGCTGCTGGCGCCGGCCGGCACGTCGCCGGAGATCGTGAACCGCATCCAGCAGGAAGTCGCGAAGTCGCTGGGCACGCCGGCGATCAAGGAAAAGATGCTGGCCCAGGGCGCGATCCCGAGCGGCAATTCGCCGGCGGACTTCACGAAGCTCATTGCGAGTGAGCATGTGAAGTGGGCGAAGGTCGTGAAAGACTCCGGCGCGAAGGTGGACTAACCCCCAGTCTTCGCGCACTTCGTGTCGCTACGCCAACCCCCTTGCAGGGGGCAACACCAGCGGCCCGGCAAAGCCGGCTCCGCGGTGTTTCTGGAAGGGAGTGGGGTGACGACTGCGAAGGATCAGGGGAACTCAGGTCCCCCAGGTCACATCCTTGCTCTCGGCCTGCGAGTCCTTGAGCATGTGCAGCAGCGGCGCGGCGCGCTGGTGCAGGCCGACATGCTGCTTCTCGGCGTCGGCGTCGTGGCCTTCGACGACGTGTTCGTCGTGGTTGTGCGGCGCGGGCTTGCTGCTTTCGAGCGCCAGTGCGGCTTCGAGGGCAGCGATGGCGCTGGGGATCTGCTCGACCGTGATGATGCCCTGCGGCGCGGCCGGCTTGCCGACGATGTCGAGCAGCTGGCGCGCGTGCACCTCGAGCATCACGAAGTCTGGGGCGGCCCGGGATTTGAAGCGGTAGAGCATGGTGGTGGTGTCCTCACTTATTTGTAGATGTAGTCACGGGCAAAAGGGTACACCGATTGCGCACCGCGCAAGGCACCGTGTTCGACCTTGCCGTCGGGCTTGGTCGACAGCATCTGGTGCAGCGAGATCCAGCCCTGCTCGAAGCTCATCGCCGAGCCCGCGAGGTACAGGCGGTAGGCGCGAAGGATGCGCTCGGCGTTCTCGCCCTGGCGCCCGCCGCTGCGCCCCAGCACCTCGCGCGCGGCATCGAGCTGCGCCTCGAGGGCGTCCGACCAGGCCCACAGCGTGCGCGCGTAGTGCGGGCGCAGGCTCTCGGTGTCGACCATCTCCAGCCCGGCCGCCGCGGTCTCGCGCAGCACGTGCGTCACGTGCAGCAGCTCGCCGCCGGGGAAGATGTATTTCTCGATGAAGTCGCCCATGCCCGCGCCGAGCTGGCGGTAGTTCAGCTCGCCCGAGGTGATGCCGTGGTTGAGCACCAGCCCGCCCGGCTTGAGCAGCGTGTGGATCTTGTGGAAGTAGGTCGGCATGTTGGCCGCGCCCACGTGCTCGAACATGCCCACCGACGAGATCTTGTCGAAGGGCTGGTCGTCGGGCAGCTCGCGGTAGTCGCGCAGTTCCACGCGCACGCGACCCTGCAGGCCTTTTTCTTCGATGAGCCGCTGCACATGCGCGTGCTGGTTCTTCGACAGCGTGATGCCGGTGGCGTCCACGCCGTAGTGCTCGGCCGCCCACAGCAGCAGCGCGCCCCAGCCGGAACCGATGTCCAGGTAGCGCTCGCCGGGCTGCAGCATGAGCTTGCGGCAGATGTGGTCGAGCTTGGCCTCCTGCGCCTGCGCCAGCGTGAGCTCGGGCGTGCGGAAGTAGGCACATGAATAGACGCGGCGCGGGTCCAGCCACAGCGCGTAGAAATCGTCGGAGACGTCGTAGTGGAACTCGATCTGCGCGGCGTCCTTGCGCAGCGAGTGCGAGCCGCGCGACTTGGCGCGGCGCTGCAGGCGGCTCCACCAGGTGGTGTCGGTCTCGGCGGGGTTGCCGGGCAACAGGCCGACGGTGGCGTCGATCAGGTCGCGCATGGCGCCCTCGATCTGCACCTTGCCCTCGACGTAGGCCTCGCCGATGGCCCCGACCTGCCGGCCGGCCAGCTTGGCCAACACCGACCACTCCTTGAAAGCCAGCGTCACGCGTGAACCCGCCTGGGCGACCCGGCGCCCGTCGGGCAGCTCCAGTGCGATGGGCACGGGCAGCGAGGCCAGCTGCGACTCGATCTTGGGTATCAAGTGTTGCATGCGTCCATGGTATTGATTTTTCCAAGGATTTGCATGACATCGCGCAGCCGCGCGGGCCGGGAGCCTCTGCAGAGAAGCCCTCGTTGACAACAGATTGTTTATGCCTAAACTATTCAACCATGAACAGCTTGACCTCCCCCCGCCTCGCGCCCGCCTCGGACCTCCAGCGCATCCTGTGCATCGGTGGGGGTCCAGCCGGCCTGTATTTCGCCCTGCTGATGAAGGCCCGCAACCCGGCACTGCAGATCACGGTGGTCGAACGCAACCGCCCCTTCGACACCTTCGGCTGGGGCGTGGTGCTCAGCGACCAGACGCTGGGCAACCTGCGCGAGGCCGACGGCCCGACCGCCGCGCTCATCGGCAACGAGTTCCACCACTGGGACGACATCCAGGTCTTCTTCAAGGGCCGCCAGGTGCGCTCGGGCGGCCACGGCTTCTGCGGCATCGGCCGCAAGCGCCTCCTGAACATCCTGCAGGAACGCTGCCTCGAACTCGGCGTGGAGCTGGTGTTCGAAACCGACGCCACGGACGACCAGGCCATTGCCGCGCAGTACAAGGCCGACCTCGTCATTGCCAGCGACGGCCTCAACAGCCGCATCCGCCAGCGCTATGCCGACGTGTTCAAGCCCGACATCGACCTGCGCAACTGCCGTTTCGTCTGGCTGGGCACGCACCAGACCTTCGACGCCTTCACCTTCGCCTTCGAACAGACCGAGCACGGCTGGTTCCAGGCGCATGCCTACCAGTTCGACGACAAGACCTCGACCTTCATCGTCGAGACGCCCGAAGCCGTGTGGAAGGCCCACGGCCTGGACCAGATGGAGCAGCCCGAGGCCATCGCCTTCTGCGAGAAGCTGTTCGCCAAGTACCTGGGCGGCCACTCGCTGATCAGCAACGCCACGCATCTGCGCGGCTCGGCCAACTGGATCCGCTTTCCACGCGTGGTGTGCGAGCGCTGGACGCACCGCATCGACGTCGAAGGCCGCTCGGTGCCCGTCGTGCTCATGGGCGACGCCGCGCACACGGCGCACTTCTCGATCGGCTCGGGCACCAAGCTCGCGCTCGAGGACGCGATCGACCTGGCCAACGAATTCGCGCAGGGCGGCACCGTCGACCATGTGCTCGAAGGCTATGAAGCGCGTCGCAGCGTCGAGGTGCTGAAGATCCAGAACGCCGCGCGCAACTCCACCGAATGGTTCGAGAACGTGCCGCGCTACACGGGCATGGAGATCGAGCAGTTCGCCTACTCGCTGCTCACGCGCTCGCAGCGCATCAGCCACGAGAACCTGCGCGTGCGCGACACGCAATGGCTCGGCGGCTACGAGCAGTGGCTGGCGGGCGGCAAGGCCGTGGCGCCGATGCTGATGCCGCTGAAGGTGCGCGGCCTCGAACTCAAGAACCGCATCGTGGTCTCGCCGATGGCGACCTACAGCGCGGTCGACGGCGTGCCGCAAGATTTCCTGCTGGTGCACCTGGGCGCACGCGCGCTCGGCGGCGCCGCGATGGTGTGCGTCGAGATGACGAGCCCGACGCCCGAAGGCCGCATCACGCCGGCCTGCACGGGCCTGTACAACGACACGCAGCAGGCCGCGTTCAAGCGCATCGTCGATTTCGTGCACACGCAGTCGAGCGCCAAGATCGCGATGCAGCTCGGCCACAGCGGCCCCAAGGGCTCGACCCGCGTGGGCTGGGAAGGCACCGACGAGCCGCTCGAAAGCGGCAACTGGCCCGTGCTCGGCGCGAGCGCCCTGCCCTACGGTGAACAGAACCAGCTGCCGGCCGCGATCACGCGCGCCGAGATGGACACGCTGCGCGACCAGTTCGTCGATTCCACGCGCCGCGCGGTCGAGTGCGGCTTCGACTGGCTCGAGCTGCACTGCGCGCACGGCTACCTGCTGTCGGCCTTCATCAGCCCGCTCACCAACCTGCGCACCGACGAGTACGGCGGCGACATCGAAGCACGCTGCCGCTACCCGCTCGAAGTGTTCCGCGCGATGCGCGCCGTGTGGCCGGCCGACAAGCCGATGAGTGTGCGCATCTCGGCGCACGACTGGGCGCCCGGCGGCAACACCGACGCCGACGCCGTGGTGGTCGCGCGCCTCTTCAAGGAAGCCGGCGCCGACTTCATCGACGTGTCCTCGGGCCAGACCACGCGCGCCGCCAAGCCCGTGTACGGCCGCATGTACCAGACGCCGTTCGCCGATCGCATCCGCAACGAGGTCGGCATCTCGACCATCGCGGTGGGCGCCATCACCGACGCCGACCAGGCCAACAGCATCATCGCGGCCGGCCGCGCCGACCTGTGCGCCGTGGCGCGCCCGCACCTGGCCGACCCGGCCTGGACGTTGCACGAAGCCGCCAAGCTGCAAAGCCGCGACGTCGACTGGCCCAAGCAGTACCTGAGCGGCCGCGACCAGATGTACCGCGAGATCGCCAAGCAGCAGCAGATCGCCGCGGCCACCGCTGCCGCGGGCCGCGCGGCCGACGCCGAAGAGACGCACTGACATGGACCTCGAAGCACGCGCCCACAGCGAGCACCCCGAGGCGCTGCGCCTCTGGCTGCGCATGCTCACCTGCACGCAGCTGGTGGAAAAGCAGGTGCGCAACGGACTGCGTGCGCAGTTCGCCACCACGTTGCCGCGCTTCGATCTCATGTCGCAACTCGAGCGCTCGCCCGATGGCCTGAAGATGAACGAGCTCTCGCGCCGCATGATGGTCACGGGCGGCAACGTCACCGGCATCACCGACCAGCTCGTGACCGAAGGGCTGGTGGAGCGCATCAACGTCGAGGGCGACCGCCGCGCCTGGCGCGTGCGCCTCACGCCGCGCGGACGCAAGCTCTTCAACGAGATGGCGCAGCAGCACGAAGACTGGATCGTCGAGGCTTTCTCGAGCCTCAACCCCAAGGAGATCGCGCAGCTTCACAAGCTGCTCGGCAAGGTCAAGCAACATTCCCACAGCAGCCAATTGGCGGAGACCGCATGAAGCACTACATCGGCGCAAGCAATCCCATGCGCGCGCAATTCGAACCCAAGGCCGACTACAAGGCCGAGCATTTCGCCTGGCGCTACGAAGCGGGCGTCGGCACCATCACGCTGAACCGCCCCGAGCGCAAGAACCCGCTGACCTTCGACTCGTACGCCGAGCTGCGCGACCTGTTCCGCGCGCTGACCTACGCAACCGACGTGAAGGTGATCGTCGTCACCGGCGCCGGCGGCAACTTCTGCTCGGGCGGCGACGTGCATGAAATCATCGGCCCGCTGACCGGCATGCGCATGCCCGAGCTGCTCGAGTTCACGCGCATGACGGGCGACCTCGTGAAGGCGATCCGCAACTGCCCGCAGCCCATCGTCGGCGCCATCGACGGCGTGTGCGCCGGCGCCGGCGCCATGATCGCGCTGGCCTGCGACCTGCGCTACGGCACGCCCGCCACGCGCACCGCCTTCCTCTTCACCCGCGTGGGCCTGGCCGGCGCCGACATGGGCGCCTGCGCGCTGCTGCCGCGCGTGATCGGCCAGGGCCGCGCCTCGGAGCTGCTGTTCACCGGCCGCGCCATGACCGCCGACGAAGGCCAGGCCTGGGGCTTCTTCAACGCACTGCACGACAGCGCCTCGCTGCTCGACGCCGCCACCAAGGTCGCGCGCGACCTGGCCGAAGGCCCGAGCTTCGCGCACGGCATGACCAAGACGATGCTCGCGCAAGAGTGGTCGATGACCATCGACCAGGCCATCGAGGCCGAAGCGCAGGCGCAGGCGATCTGCATGCAGACCGAAGACTTCAAGCGCGCCTACGAGGCCTTCGCGGCCAAGCGCAAGCCGGTGTTCGGCGGAGACTGACGCGCATCATGATGACCAAGATCCCCGCCCCACCGTCGACCGCGCACCTCGCGCTGCCGTTCTTCGACGACGCGCACCGCGCGCTCGCCAACGACCTGCTGCCCTGGTGCGCCGCCCAGGAGATCGATGAGCGCGACGACCGCGCGGCCTGCCGCGAATGGGTGCGCCGTCTCGGCGACGCCGGCTGGTTGCGCTATGCGGTGCCCGGCAGTGCCGGCGGTGCGCTCGAGCGCCTCGATTCGCGCGCGCTCGTGCTGCTGCGCGAGACGCTGGGCTACCACTCGCCATTGGCCGACTTCGCCTTCGCGATGCAGGGCCTGGGCAGCGGCGCGATCACGCTGGACGGCACGCCCGAGCAGCAGTCGCAGTACCTGACGGCCGTGGGCCAGGGCAAGAAGATCGCGGCCTTCGCACTCAGCGAACCCGAGGCCGGCTCCGACGTGGCGGCGATGGCGATGCGCGCCGAGCCCACCGCCGACGGCTGGCGCCTGAACGGCGAGAAGACCTGGATCAGCAACGGCGGCATCGCCGATTTCTACTGCGTGTTCGCCAAGACCGACCCCACGGCCGGCACGCGCGGCATCACGGTGTTCATCGTCGACGCGACAACGCCGGGGCTCGACACCTCGGCCCACATCGACGTGATGGCGCCGCACCCGCTGGCCACCCTGCGCTTCGACAACTGCGTCGTGCCGCGCACGGCGCAGCTGGGCACGCTGAACGGCGGCTTCAAGCTCGCGATGCGCACGCTCGACATCTTCCGCGCCTCGGTGGCTGCGGCCGCGCTCGGCATGGGGCGCCGCGCGCTGGCCGAAGCCATCGCGCATGCCAAGGGTCGCCGTATGTTCGGCCAGACGCTGGCCGACTTCCAGCTCACGCAGGCCAAGCTCGGCGAGATGGCCGCGCTGATCGACAGCGCCGCGCTGCTCACCTACCGCGCCGCCTGGATGCGCGACGACGCGGAGCGCCGCGGCGCGCCGGCGGTCGGCGACGTGTCGGCGGCTGCGGCCATGGCCAAGATGTGCGCCACCGAGAACGCGAGCCGCGTGATCGACATGGCGCTGCAGATGCATGGGGGCCTCGGCGTGAAGGTCGGCACCAAGATCGAAAGCCTGTACCGGGACATCCGCTCGCTGCGCATTTACGAAGGCGCGACGGAAGTCCAGCAACTGATCATCGGCAAATCCGTTTTGCGGGGTTGAAACCGTGTCTGCCCAAGTCGATCGCTTCGTTCATGACCGCCTGCCGCCTGCCGCGCAGCTGCCGGTCTTTCGCTACGACCTGCCCGAGCTGCAGTTCCCCGACCAGCTGAACCTGGTCGAGGAGCTGCTGGACAAGGCGGTCGCCAAGGGCTTCGGCGACCGGCCGATGCTGCGCTCGCCCGCCGGCGTGCTCACCTACGCCCAGGCGGGCGTCGAGGTGAACCGCATCGCCCAGGTGCTGGTCGAGGATCTCGGGCTGGTGCCCGGCAACCGCGTGCTGCTGCGCGGCGGCAACTCGGTGTGGATGGCGCTCTCGTGGCTCGCCGTGGTCAAGGCGGGGCTGATCGCGGTAGCGACCATGCCGCTGCTGCGCGCCAAGGAGCTGGGCGAGATCATCGAAAAATCGCAGCCCGTGGCCGCGTTGTGCGAAGGCCGCCTGCTCGAGGAGCTGGTGGCCGCGCAGAAGGCGCACCCGGTGCTCGCGACGGTGATTGCCTTCAACCAGCCCGACGCACCCGATTCGCTGTCGGCGCGCGCGGCCGGCAAGAGCGGCGTGTTCACCGCCTGCCCCACGGCGGCCGACGACATCGCGCTGCTGGCCTTCACCTCGGGCACCACGGGCAAGCCCAAGGCGCCCGTCACCACGCACCGCGACGTGGTCGCCATGTGCCAGACCTGGCCGCGCCACGTGCTGCGCGCGCGCAGCGACGACATCGTGGTCGGCACGCCGCCGCTGGCCTTCACCTTCGGGCTCGGCGGCCTGCTGATCTTCCCGATGTGGGCCGGTGCGTCGGTGTACTTTCCCGAGGGGGCCTTCTCGCCCGAAGCGCTCGTGAAGCTCATCAACGAGGTCGGCGCGACCATCTGCTACACCGCGCCCACCTTCTATCGCCAGATGGCGCCCTTCGTCCGGCAGCACGGGGCGCCGAGCCTGCGCATCTGCGTGAGCGCAGGCGAGGCGCTTCCCGACGCCACGCGCCAACTCTGGAAGGAGACCACCGGCATCGAGATGCTCGACGGCATCGGCGGCACCGAGGTGTTCCACATCTACATCTCGGCCGCCGGCGACGAAGTGCGCCGCGGCGCCGTCGGCAAGGCGGTGCCGGGTTTCACGGCCAAGGTGGTCGACAACCAAGGCAACGAAGTGCCGCGCGGCACGGTCGGCAAGCTGGCGTTGCAAGGGCCGGTCGGCTGCCGCTACCTCGACGATCCGCGCCAGTCCGACTACGTGAAGAACGGCTGGAACTACCCCGGTGACTCCTTCGTGCAGGATGACGACGGCTACTTCTTCTATCAGGCGCGTGCGGACGACATGATCATCACGGCCGGCTACAACGTCGGCGGCCCGGAGGTGGAAGACGCGCTGCTCAAGCACCCAGCCGTGGCCGAGTGCGGTGTGATCGGCAAGCCCGACACCGACCGCGGCATGATCGTGAAGGCCTTCTGCGTGCTCAAGCCCGGCAACACCGGCGACGCAGCGATGGTGAAGGCCCTCCAGGACCACGTGAAAGCCACCATCGCCCCCTTCAAGTACCCGCGGGAGATCGAGTTCGTGACGGCGCTGCCGCGCACCGAAACCGGCAAACTCCAGCGCTTCAAATTGAGACAACTCAACAGCAACACACCATCATGACGAACAAACTCATTCAGCCCCCGGGCTGGCTGCCCCCGAAGGGCTATGCAAACGGCATCGCGGCGCGCGGCACCCAGGTGTTCGTCGGCGGCCAGATCGGCTGGAATGCCCAGCAGCAGTTCGAATCCGACGACTTCATCGACCAGTGCGGCCAGGCGCTGCGCAACATCGCCGAGGTGCTGCGCGAAGCCGGCGCCGGCCCCGAGCACATGGTGCGCATGACCTGGTACGTGACGGACCGCGACGAGTACAGCCGTCGCCTGTCCGAGCTCGGCCCGGTCTACCGCGACGCGCTGGGCCGCAACTTCCCGGCCATGACCTGCGTGCAGGTGGCGGCACTGGTGGAGCACCGTGCGAAGGTGGAGATCGAGGTGACGGCGGTCATTCCGGACTGACCCTGCGCTTGGGCTGCGCGTCAGCGCAGTCTTCAGGTGCCGCTGCAGCGCACGCTCTCGAGACCGGCCTCTTCGCGGGGCTGGTCCGGAAACAGAAAAGCCCTCTTCGTGAGGGCTTTTTTTGTGTCGAATTTCGACCAGGAATTTCCAAAAGAATTGGGCCAAAGAAAAAGGCCCTTTGATTTCTCAAAGGGCCTTTTAAATTGGTTGCGCGAGCAAGATTTGAACTTGCGACCTTTGGGTTATGAGCCCAACGAGCTACCAGGCTGCTCCATCGCGCGGCAAGTATAAATTATAGCTTATTCAGCGGCGTTTTGCTCAGCGCCAGCATCTTTAATTTCAGCACGGTCGACCAGTTCGACGAGCGCCATCGGAGCGTTGTCGCCCACGCGGAAACCCATCTTCAGGATGCGGGTGTAGCCGCCCGGACGCGCTGCGAAACGCGGGCCGAGTTCGCCGAAGAGCTTGACGACGCTGTCGCGGCTGCGCAGGCGGTCGAAGGCCAGGCGCTTGTTGGCGAGCGTGGGCTTCTTGGCCAGGGTGATCATCGGCTCGATGACGCGGCGCAGTTCCTTGGCCTTGGGGACCGTGGTCTTGATGACTTCGTGCTCGATGAGCGAATTCATCATGTTCTGCAGCATCGCGAGGCGGTGCGAGCTGGTGCGGTTGAGTTTGCGGAGTCCGTGTCCGTGACGCATGGTGCTTTCCTTTACTTTATAAAAACAGACAGCCGTGTCAGGTACTGTCCGGTGCACTGGCCCTTTTCAGGGGGCCGATTTCTCAAAAATTCAAATCAACGCTTGTCGAGACCAGCCGGCGGCCAGCTTTCGAGCTTCATGCCAAGGGTGAGACCGCGCGAGGCGAGCACTTCCTTGATTTCGTTGAGCGACTTGCGACCCAGGTTCGGGGTCTTGAGCAGCTCGTTCTCGGTGCGCTGGATCAGGTCACCGATGTAGTAGATGTTTTCGGCCTTCAGGCAGTTGGCCGAACGCACCGTCAGTTCGAGTTCGTCGACAGGGCGCAGCAGGATCGGATCGAACTGCTGGGCACTGCGCGGTGCGGGTGCATCGAATGCAGCGAGTTCGCCGCCTTCGAGCTGCGCGAACACGGCGAGCTGCTCGACCAGGATTTTAGCCGATGCGCGAACGGCATCTTCGGCGCTGATCGCACCGTTGGTCTCGATCTCGACCAGCAGCTTGTCCAGGTCGGTACGCTGTTCGACGCGGGCGCTTTCGACGGTGTAGCTCACGCGCTTGACGGGCGAGAACGAGGCGTCGAGGACGATGCGGCCGATCGACTTGGTCGGCTCGTCCGCGTAGCGGCGCATCGTGCCGGGCACGTAGCCGCGACCCTTTTCGACCTTGATCTGCATGTCCAGCTTGCCGCCTTGCGACAGGTGCGCGATCACGTGGTCGGGGTTGATGATCTCGACGTCGTGCGGGGTCTGGATGTCCGATGCGAGGACCGGGCCTTCGCCGTCCTTGCGCAGGCTCAGCGTGACTTCGTCGCGGTTGTGGAGCTTGAACACCACGCCCTTGAGATTCAGCAGGATGTTGACGACATCTTCCTGCACGCCGTCGATCGACGAGTACTCATGCAGAACGCCAGCGATCGTGACTTCGGTGGCCGAGTAGCCGACCATGGACGACAGCAGAACGCGACGCAGCGCGTTGCCGAGCGTGTGGCCGTAGCCGCGCTCGAAAGGTTCGAGCGTGACCTTGGCCTTGTTGGCGGCAAGTTGCTCGACCTGGATGGTCTTGGGTTTCAGCAGGGTGGTTTGCATGCAGACTTCCTCTCAATACCCCCGGCTCGTTACACCGGTAAGGCTGGTGAAGCGCCTGATCCGCAACAGAGTGCGGAGCAGGAACGTGAACAACAATATCAATCTCCCGCCGGCGCAAGGACGCGCAGGCGGGTAGAGAAAATCAACGCGAATACAGTTCGACGATCAGCGATTCGTTGATGTCGGCTGCGAATTCGTCGCGATCCGGGACCTTCTTGAAGGTGCCTTCGGCCTTGTCGGCGTTCACATCGACCCAAGCCGGCATGCCGACTTGCTGGGCGAGTTGCAGCGCTTCGACAATGCGGTTCTGCTTCTTCGACTTTTCGCGCACGGCGATCACGTCACCGGTCTTGACCAGGTACGACGGGATGTTGACCGACTGGCCGTTCACGGTGATCGCCTTGTGCGACACGAGCTGGCGTGCTTCGGCGCGCGTCGAGCCGAAGCCCATGCGGTAGACCACGTTGTCCAGGCGCGACTCGAGGATGAACAGCAGGTTGGCGCCGGTGTTGCCACGGCGGCGATCGGCTTCTTCGAAGTAGCGGCGGAACTGCTTCTCGAGCACGCCGTACATGCGCTTGACCTTCTGCTTCTCACGCAGCTGCAGACCGTAGTCGGAGGTGCGCTGACCCGAGGTGCGGCCGTGCTGGCCGGGCTTGGAGTCGAACTTGGCCTTGTCCTGGATCGAACGACGGGCGCTCTTCAGGAACAGGTCGGTGCCTTCACGGCGGGAAAGTTTGGCCTTGGGGCCGAGGTAACGTGCCACGGTATTTCCTTGGTGTCATCTGCCGCAGTTGCCTGCGGGAGCCGTCGGCGGATATGCCGATGGCGGTGGGCTTAGTGAAAAAACAAATGCGCAGCCGCTCGAAAGCTGGCTGCGCCTTGCGGACTGACGATCAGATGCGGCGACGCTTCTGGGGACGGCAGCCGTTGTGCGGAACGGGCGTCACGTCGGCAATGGAATTGATCCGGATGCCGAGCGCAGCCAGTGCGCGCACCGACGACTCGCGACCAGGACCGGGGCCCTTGATCTCGACGTCGAGGTTCTTGATACCTTGTTCGACAGCAGCACGGCCGGCCACTTCGGAAGCGACCTGCGCAGCGAACGGGGTCGACTTGCGCGAGCCCTTGAAGCCCTGGCCACCCGACGAAGCCCACGACAGGGCGTTGCCCTGGCGATCGGTGATCGTGATGATGGTGTTGTTGAACGAGGCATGCACGTGGGCGATACCGTCCGCAACGTTCTTGCGAACCTTCTTGCGAACGCGCTGTGCGGCGTTGTTTGCAGGTGCTTTAGCCATGCTTGTCTATCCTTATTTCTTCAGGGACTGCGCAGCCTTGCGCGGACCCTTGCGGGTGCGGGCGTTGGTGCGCGTGCGCTGGCCGCGCATCGGCAGGCCGCGACGGTGACGGAAGCCGCGATAGCAGCCGATGTCCATCAAACGCTTGATGTTCATCGTCGTCTCGCGACGCAGATCGCCTTCGATCGTGAACAGAGCGATCTGGTCGCGGATCTTTTCGAGATCGGCGTCGGTCAGATCCTTGATCTTCTTCGAATATTCGATGCCGCTCGCTTCGCAGATTTGACGGGCGCGGGTGCGACCGATACCGAAAATGGCGGTCAGGCCGATTTCAGCGTGCTTGTGCGGCGGGATGTTGATGCCAGCAATACGTGCCATGTGCGTCCTCTAATACTCTTCAATCAACCCTGGCGCTGCTTGTGGCGCGGGTCGGTGCAAATCACACGCACCACACCTTTACGGCGGATGACCTTGCAATTACGGCAGATGGTTTTGACCGAAGCCGAAACTCTCATTTCATTCTCCTAAAACTGTTTAACGTGGCGGTCTACCGCCCGGACTCAATACTGAAACTCACAGCCCTACGATGTCTTGAAGTTCGCCTTCTTCAGCAGCGATTCGTACTGCTGGGACATCATGTAGTTTTGCACCTGGGCCATGAAGTCCATCGTGACGACCACGATGATCAGCAGGGAGGTACCACCGAAGTAGAACGGCACGTTGTACTTCAGGATCAGGAACTCGGGCAGCAGGCAGACGAAGGTGATGTACACCGCGCCAGCCAACGTCAGGCGAACCAGAATCTTGTCGATATAGCGAGCGGTCTGGTCACCCGGGCGAATGCCAGGAATGAACGCACCACTCTTCTTCAGGTTGTCGGCCGTTTCCTTGCTGTTGAACACGAGTGCCGTGTAGAAGAAGCAGAAGAAAACGATCGCAGCGGCGTACAGCAGTACGTAGATCGGCTCGCCCGGACGCAGTGCGCTGGCGATGTCCTTGATCCAGCGGAAGCCACCGTCACCAGCGCTGAACCAGCCCACCACCGTTGCCGGCAGCAGAATGATCGACGACGCGAAGATCGGAGGAATCACACCGGCCATGTTCAGCTTCAGGGGCAGGTGCGACGACTGACCGCCGTAGACCTTGTTGCCAACCTGGCGCCGCGCATAGTTCACGAGGATCTTGCGCTGACCACGTTCCACGAACACCACGAAGTAGGTGACCAGCACCACGACAGCGATGATGAAGAGCGCAACGATGGGGTTCATCGCACCGGTCGTCACCAGCGAAGCCAGGCCGCCGATCGCACCGGGCAGACCGGCCGCGATACCTGCAAAGATCAGGATCGAGATGCCGTTGCCCAGGCCGCGTTCGGTGATCTGCTCGCCGAGCCACATCAGGAACATCGAACCTGCCGTCAGGCTCACCATGGCGGTCAGGCGGAAGCCGAAACCGGGGGCGATCACCAGACCGGCCGACGATTCGAGGGCCACTGCGATGCTGAACGACTGGAACAGGGCCAGGCCGAGCGCGCCATAGCGCGTGTACTGCGTGATCTTGCGGCGACCGGCCTCGCCTTCCTTCTTCAATTGCTCGAAGGTCGGAAGCACGTAGGTCATCAGCTGCATGATGATCGACGCCGAGATGTACGGCATGATCCCCAACGCGAACACGGTGAAACGCGACAGCGCCCCGCCCGAGAACATGTTGAACAGGCTCAGAATGCCGCCCTGCTGGCCCTGGAACAACGCTGCCAGCTGGTCCGGGTTGATACCCGGCACAGGAATGTGCGCGCCAATCCGGTAGACCACGAGCGCGAGCAGCAAAAAGACGAGCCGACGACGGAGGTCGCCGAACTTGCCTGTTTTTGCGATCGTTGCCGCGTTAGTTGCCACGAAGAACTTCTTTCAGTCCGATGGTGATCAGGCGAGGCTGCCGCCGGCTGCTTCGATCGCAGCCTTGGCACCAGCGGTCGCACCCACGCCCGTCAGCTTGACGGCCTTGGTGAGTTCGCCGGTCTTGATGATCTTGACGACCTTGGCGAGCTGGCCCACGAGGCCGGCTTGCTTCAGTGCCAGGACATCGACTTCGGCCAGGCCGAGCTGCTCGAGAGCAGTCAGCGTGACTTCGGCGTTGTACTTCAGCAGGTGCGACTTGAAGCCGCGCTTGGGCAGGCGACGCTGCAGCGGCATTTGACCGCCTTCGAAGCCGACCTTGTGGAAACCGCCTGCGCGCGACTTCTGGCCCTTGTGACCGCGACCTGCGGTCTTGCCGATGCCCGAGCCGATACCGCGGCCAACGCGACGCTTGGCGTGCTTGGCGCCAGCTGCCGGCTTGATGCCATTGAGTTCCATATCAGTCTCTCTTACAGAACTTTGACCAGATAACTGATCTTGTTGATCATGCCGCGCACTGCGGGCGTGTCTTGCAGCTCGCTCACGCTGTTGAGCTTGCGCAGGCCGAGGCCACGCACGGTCGCGCGATGCGATTCCTTGGTGCCGATCGGGCTCTTCACCAGCTGCACCTTGAGGGTTTGTTGTTGCGTCATTTGAATGCTTCCTTCAGCCTTGCGAGAGCTTGCGCTCAGGCGAAGATTTCTTCGACGGTGAGACCGCGCTTGGCAGCCACTTGGCCGGCCGTCGTCGAGTTCTTCAACCCGTCGAGCGTGGCGCGAACCATGTTGTAGGGGTTCGACGAACCATGGCTCTTGGCCACGATGTCGGTGATGCCCATGACTTCGAACACGGCGCGCATCGGGCCGCCGGCGATGATGCCGGTACCCTTGGGAGCCGGGTACATCACGACGGTGGCAGCACCGTGGTGACCTTGCACCTGGTGGTGCAGCGTACCGTTCTTGATCGGAGCCTTGAACAGGTTGCGACGGGCTTCTTCCATTGCCTTCTGCACGGCAGCAGGCACTTCCTTGGACTTGCCCTTGCCCATGCCGACGCGGCCATCGCCGTCACCGACCACGGTCAGCGCTGCGAAACCGAGGATACGACCACCCTTCACCACCTTGGTGACGCGGTTGATCGCGATCATCTTCTCGCGCAGACCGTCCTCAGGACCTTCGTTCTGCGTTCTTGCTTGAATCTTTGCCATTTTGAATCTCGTGTCCGATTAGAACTGCAGACCGGCTTCGCGGGCTGCCTCGGCCAGCGCCTTGACGCGGCCGTGGTAGGCGAAACCTGCGCGATCGAAAGCGACCTTCTCGACGCCGGCAGCCTTCGCCTTTTCAGCGATGCGCTTGCCGATGGCGGTGGCAGCGGCGGCATTGCCACCCTTGCCCGAGGCGCCAAGTGCTGCGCGCACTTCGGCTTCGGCGGTCGATGCGGTTGCGATCACCTTGGTGCCGTCGTCGGAGATGACGGTGGCATAGATGTGCAGGTTGGTGCGGTTCACCGTGAGGCGAGCCACGCCCTGCGTCGCAATGCGGATGCGGGTCTGGCGCGAGCGGCGAAGACGCTGTGCTTTTTTGGTCAACATCATTTTGCTGCCCCTTACTTCTTCTTGGTCTCTTTGATCACGATCTTCTCGTCCGCATAGCGGATGCCCTTGCCCTTGTAGGGCTCTGGCGGACGAACAGCGCGGATCTCAGCGGCGATCTGGCCGACGCGTTGACGGTCAGCGCCCTTGATCACCACTTCGGTCGGGGTCGCGGTGGTCACCGTGATGCCTTGCGGCATGTCGATGTTGACCGGGTGCGAGTAACCGACTTGCAGGTTCAGCTTGGCGCCGGACGCTGCAGCCTTGTAGCCGACGCCGACCAGGTTGAGCTTCTTCTCGAAGCCCTTGGTCACGCCAACCACCATGTTGTTCACCAGCTGGCGAATCGTGCCGCTCATCGCATTCGCTTCACGCGAATCGTTGGCGGGCTCGAAGCTCAGCTTGCCGTCCTTGTTGACGACATTCACCAGCGCGTTGCGAGCCAGGCTGAGCGTGCCGCCCGTGCCCTTGACGCTGATCTGGTCTTCCTTGATCGACACATCCACGCCTGCGGGGATGGCGACCGGCATTTTTCCTACTCGGGACATTTCAGTAACTCCTCGATGTCTCGGTTAGGCGACGTAGCACAGAACTTCGCCGCCGACACCGGTGGCGCGCGCCTTGCGGTCGGTCATCACGCCCTTGGGGGTCGTGACGATCGCAACGCCGAGGCCGTTCTGGACTTGCGGAATGGAAGTGCTGGCCTTGTAGACGCGCAGGCCGGGGCGGCTCACGCGCTCAATGCGCTCGATGACCGGACGGCCAGCGTAGTACTTCAGCGAGATTTCAAGTTCGCTCTTGCCGGCTTCGGTCTTGACCTGGAAGCCGTCGATGTAGCCCTCGTCCTTCAGGACTTGTGCGATCGCGATCTTCACCTTGGAAGACGGGACCGACACGGTGGGCTTCGCCACCATCTGCGCGTTACGGATACGCGTCAGCAGGTCGGCAATGGGATCACTCATGCTCATGTTGTTTGCTCCTGCCTGGCTTACCAGCTGGCCTTGGTGACACCGGGGATGTCGCCGTTGAAAGCCAGTTCGCGGATCTTGGCGCGGGCCAGACCGAATTGACGGAAGGTGCCACGGGGGCGACCGGTGATTTCGCAACGGTTGCGCTGGCGCGTGGGGTTCGCGTTGCGCGGGAGCTTCTGCAGGGCCAGGCGGGCCGCTGCGCGCTCTTCGTCGCTCTTCTTCGCGTCGTTGGAAGTTGCCTTCAGTTCTGCGTGCTTCGCAGCGAACTTGGCAACCAGCTTGTCGCGCTTGAGTTCGCGCTGGATCAAAGATGCTTTAGCCACAGATCACCTCAGTTCTTGAACGGGAAACGGAAGCCAGCGAGAAGCGCCTTGGCTTCTTCGTCGGTCTTGGCCGTCGTCGTAATGCTGATATTGAGACCGCGCAGGGCGTCGACCTTGTCGTACTCGATCTCAGGGAAAATGATCTGCTCTTTGACGCCGATGTTGTAGTTGCCACGGCCGTCGAATGCGCGACCCGAGATACCACGGAAGTCACGCACGCGGGGCAGGGCCACGGTGACGAAACGGTCCAGGAACTCGTACATGTGCACGCCACGCAGCGTGACCATGCAGCCGATCGGCTGGTTTTCGCGGATCTTGAAGCCGGCGATGGCCTTCTTCGACTTGGTAACCACAGGCTTCTGGCCAGCGATCTTGGTCAGGTCGGCGACGGCGTTGTCGAGGACCTTCTTGTCGGCGACTGCTTCACCCACACCCATGTTCAGGGTGATCTTGGTGAGACGCGGAACTTGCATCGGCGACTTGTAGCCGAACTTTTCCGTCAGGTCTTTCGCGATCTTTTCGCGATAGTGTTGTTGGAGACGTGCCATGTGAGTACCTCTTAGGCGAACTTGATTTCGTCGCCGCTCGACTTGAAGACGCGAACAGCCACGCGCTTGCCGTCGGCACCTTGGGTGACCTTGATGCCCACGCGATCGGCCTTGCCGGTCGCAGCATTGAAGATCGCCACGTTGGATTGGTGAATCGGCATGGTCTTCTCGACGATGCCACCGGTCGTACCCTTGAGGGGGTTCGGCTTGGTGTGCTTCTTGACGAGGTTGATGCCGTCGACGATCACATGCGAATCGTCTGCGCGCAGCGACACGACGCCGCGCTTGCCCTTGTCACGACCGGCCAACACGATGACCTGGTCGCCTTTGCGAATCTTGTTCATGGCGTTGTGTCCTTAGAGAACTTCGGGTGCCAGCGACACGATCTTCATGAACTTCTCGGTGCGCAGTTCGCGCGTGACCGGTCCGAAGATGCGGGTGCCGATGGGCTCCAGCTTGGCGTTGAGCAGCACGGCGGCATTGCCGTCGAACTTGACGAGCGAACCGTCAGCACGACGGATGCCCTTGGCGGTGCGGACCACCACTGCGCTGTAGATCTCGCCCTTCTTGACGCGACCACGCGGAGCGGCTTCCTTGATGCTGACCTTGATGACGTCGCCCACGCTGGCGTAACGCCGCTTGGAGCCACCGAGCACCTTGATACACAGGACGGATTTCGCGCCCGTGTTGTCGGCCACTTCGAGCCGGGATTCAGTTTGGATCATTTCTTGATATTCCCAACTTGTACCGATGAGCCTCCAGGAGGGAGACACCGCGGTCAGTCTTGGGCCCGTCGTCCACGCCTCGAACCACTCGAGACGCTTCCGCTTTGGGCTGAAAGCTTCGCCTTTTGAAAGCGAAGCCCGCGATTGTGGCACCCATGCCGGGCGATGTCAACTGCCTCATCACGCGAACTTCGACAGCCGCTAGACTTTGTGGCGTGCGCGCCCCCAACCACCCCCTCGTTTCGCCGCCTTCCCTGCTGCGCCGACGCCTGCTGGCGGGCGGCGCGGGCCTGCTCGGGCTGGGATCGCTGGGGCTTGCGGGTTGCCGCAGCGCAACACCGGCGCCGGATACCGGCCGGCTGCAGCGCCTGGGGGAAGCCCGCTGGGCGCACCGACGCTCTATAGAGAACACCACGGCGGGGGGCCTGTCGGGCATCGACTACGACCCCGCCAAAGGTGAGTACCTGCTTCTCAGCGATGACCGGTCAGACCTGGCCCCTGTGCGCTGCTACACCGCACGCTGGCCCCAGCCGGCCGACGCCGCGCCCGAGCCCACCGGCGTTGTCCAGCTGCAACGCCCCGGTGGCGGCCCCTGGCCCGGCCGGCGCCACGCGGTCGACGGCCTGCCCGTGCCCGACCCCGAGGCCCTGCGCCTGCGCCCCTCGGCCGGCACCTTGCTCTGGACCAGCGAAGGCGACCTCGCCCGCGGCTTCGGCCCCGCCCTGTATGAATCGGCGCGCGATGGCCGCTTCCTGCGCGAATTCGCCCTGCCGGCGATGTTCACCCCGGACCCCACCCAACGCCGCGGCCCGCGCGACAACCAGACACTCGAGGGCCTGGCCCTCGCGCCCGACGACCGGTCGGCCTGGCTCGCGATGGAAAACGCCCTGGTCCAGGACGGCCCCGTCCCGACCACCACCGCCCCCGGCGGCCCCTGCCGCTTCACCCAGGTCGACCTCGCGACCGGCCGCGCCATGCGCCAGATCGCCTACGTGCCCGACGCCATCCCGCTGCGCCCGCTGGTGCCGGGCACCTACGCCGACAACGGCGTGAGCGAGGTGCTGATGCTCGACGCCCACCGGATGCTGGTGCTGGAGCGGGCCTACGCCACCGGCGCCGGCAATTCGCTGCGCCTGTATGAAATAGACACCCGAACCGCCGACGACGTGCTCGCCATCGACGCCCTCGCCCCCGGCAACCACCGGCCGGCCGCCAAGACGCTCGTGGCCGACTTCGCCACCCTGGGCCTCTCGCGCCTCGACAACACCGAGGGCATGTGCTGGGGCCCACCGCTGCCCGACGGCCGCCGCCTGCTGGTGGTCGTGAGCGACGACAATTTCAACCCGCTGCAAGTGACGCAGTTCGCCGCCTTCGCCTACACCGACCGACCATGACCATCGCCGTGACCTTCCTGCCCCGCACCGCGCCGGGCCCCCTGCCCCCCATCGCCTTCATCGGCGGCGGCAACATGGCCAGCGCCATCATCGGCGGCCTGATCCAGCAAGGCGTCGCGGCCGACAACTTCGAAGTGGTCGAGCCGTTCGAGGAAGCCCGCACCAGGCTGGCCCAGTCCTACGGCATCGTCGCCAGGGCCGAGGCCAGCGAGGCCCTCTCGCGCTGCGCCGTGGTGGTGTGGGCGGTCAAGCCCCAGACTTTTGCGGAAGCCGCGCGCCCGGTGCGCGCCTGTGCCGGCGACGCCCTGCACCTGAGCGTGGCGGCGGGCATTCCGTCCGACAGCATCGCCCGCTGGCTCGGCACCGAGCGCGTGGTGCGCGCCATGCCCAACACGCCGGCCCTGGTCGGCAAGGGCATGACCGGCCTCTTCGCGCGGCCGGGCGTCGAAAGCGCCGACCGCGCACGCGTCGGCCAGTTGCTGGCGCCGACGGGCGAGCTGATCTGGGTCGACGCCGAACCCGCGCTCGACGCGGTGACCGCCATGTCGGGCTCCGGCCCAGCCTACGTGTTCTATTTCATCGAGGCGATGACCGAGGCCGGCGTCGAGATGGGCCTCACGCCCGACCAGGCCCAGCGGCTGGCCATCGGCACCTTCACCGGCGCCTCGGCGCTGGCGCACAGCGCGACCGAGCCGCCGTCGGTGCTGCGCGAACGCGTGACCTCCAAGGGCGGCACGACCTACGCGGCCCTGAGCGCGCTCGAAGCCTCCGATGTGAAGGGCCAGTTCAAGACCGCCATCCGCGCGGCGCAGAAGCGCGCGGCCGAGCTGGGCGAGGAATTCGGGCGCGGCTGACCCGCCCGGTGGGCTATCGGAGGGCGTAGCCCGCCACGATGCCCACGAACACCGCGAAGCCCAGCCAGTGGTTTTCGCGGAAGGCCTTGAAGCAGCCTTCGCGCGTGCGGTCATGGATCAGGCGCCAGTGCCAGAGCGCCTGCGCCACCGCCGCGGCAATGCCTACATAGAAGAGAACCCCCAGCGACCGGCTGGCACCGGCCCAGATCCAGACCGCCAGGAAGATCGCGTAGCTGGCCATCACCGCCGCCACGTCGAAGCGACCGAACGTGATCGCCGAGGTCTTCATGCCGATCTTCAGGTCGTCGTCGCGGTCGACCATCGCGTACTCGGTGTCGTAGGCCAGCACCCAGAACAGGTTGCCCGCCAGCAGCCACCAGGCGAAGGCCGGCACCGTCGACTGCACCGCGGCAAAGGCCATCGGGATGCCGAAACTGAAGGCAATGCCCAGCACGGCCTGCGGAATCGACACGAAGCGCTTGGCGAACGGGTAGATCAGCGTGATCGCCAGCGCCGCGAACGACCACAGCACCGTCGTGCGGTTGGTGGTGAGCACCAGCCCGAAGGACAGCAGCGCCAGCACCGCGCCCAGCCCCAACGCCTCCTTGACCGACATCGCACCGCTCGTCACGGGCCGCTGCGCGGTGCGCTTCACATGCCGGTCGAAGTCGCGGTCGGCCACGTCGTTGACGCAGCAGCCCGCGCTGCGCATCAGGAAGGTGCCGAGCGTGAACACCGCGAGCAGGTGCCAGCCGGGCCAGCCGTCGGCCGCGAACCAGAGTGCGCCCAGCGTGGGCCACAGCAGCAAGAGCCAGCCGGCCGGCCGGTTCCAGCGGATCAGATCGAGGTAGAGCGCAAAACGGCGGGCGAGAGGCATGCGGCGGACGGGCAGACGAAAAAAGAGCGGCCATTGTGCCGCTCTTGAAGGGACTCCCGGCGCACCGGGAGAGCATCAGGAAGACGTCATCAGTCCTCGAGCAGCGAGCGCAGCATCCAGGCCGTCTGGTCGTGCACCGTGCAGCGCGCGGTCAGCATGTCGGCGGTCGGGTCGTCGCCGGCCTCTTCGGCCACCGGGATGAACTCGCGCGCGATGCGCGACACCGTTTCGTGGCCCTTCACGAGGATGCGCACCATCTCCATCGCCTTGGGCGGGGTCTGCGGCACGTCGGGCACGGTGGCGATCTTGCTGAACTCGGCGTACGAGCCCGGCGCGTAGTGGCCCAGCGCGCGGATGCGCTCGGCGAGCACGTCCGTCGAGCCCCACAGCTCGGTGTACTGCGTCATGAACATCGCATGCAGCGAGTTGAAGTGCGGCCCCGTCACGTTCCAGTGGAAGTTGTGCGTCGTGAGGTACAGCGTGTAGGTGTCGGCCAGCACGCGGCTCAGGCCTTCGGCGATGGCCGCGCGGTCCTGGCGTTCGATGCCGATGTTGATGATCGGCGCATTGCGGCTGCCCGACTCCTGTGCGACGACGGCACCGCCCTTCTTGGGCACCTTGCCGGCAGAAGCTGCGGGCGACGGGGACTTGGTTTTCTTCGAGGGTTTGGCCATGGCGGAGGGGTCTTTCTTGAAGTTGGGTGAACAACACCGAAATTCTGAAAGCCGGCAGGCGGCTTCGCAACAGCTTCACTCTATCCCAGCGATCAGCGATCCCAAACAGCCCGCGCGTAGGCGAAGGCCCCGAATCGCTAGGAGAGTCGTTTGACACCCGGCAGCTCGCACGCGTAGATCGCGTTGCGCAGCGCCGCAATGGCCTCGTAGCGCGTGAAGGTGCGGCGCCAGGCCAGCACCACGCGGCGCATCGGCGGGTCGCGGTCCTGCGCGTCGCGCACGGGCAGGTAGCGCACCATCTGCTCGGGCTCCTTGCGCCCCTTGACCTTCGGCTTGAGCGCCTCGGCTGGCACCGACAGGCGCGGCACCAGCGTCACGCCCATGCCCGAGGCCACCATGTGCTTGATGGTCTCCAGCGACGAACCTTCGAAGCTCTTGCGGATGCCCTCGGCGTTGCTCGAGAAACGCGCGAACTCGGGGCACACCTCGAGCACGTGGTCGCGAAAGCAGTGGCCCGTACCCAGCAGCAGCATCGTCTCGCTCTGCAACTCTTCCGAGGTGATCGACTCACGGTCGGCCAGCTTGTGCTTCACGGGCAGCGCCGCCATGAAGGGCTCGTCGTACAGCGGCGCCATCGCCAGGCCCGTGTCGGGAAAGGGTTCGGCCATGATCGCGCAGTCGATCTCGCCGGCGCGCAGCATCTCGAGCAGCTTGACCGTGAAGTTCTCCTGCAGCACCAGCGGCATCTGCGGTGTGCGCGCGATCACCTGGCGCACCAGGTCGGGCAGCAGGTACGGGCCGATCGTGTAGATCACGCCCAGGTTCAGCGGGCCGGCCAGCGGGTCCTTGCCGCGCTTGGCGATCTCCTTGATGCTGGCGGCCTGGTCGAGCACGCTCTGCGCCTGCTGGACGATCTGCTCGCCGAGCGGCGTCACGGTCACTTCACCGGCGCTGCGCTCGAAGAGCTTGACCTCGAGTTCGTCCTCGAGTTTCTTGATGGCCACCGAAAGCGTCGGCTGGGACACATAACAGGCCTCGGCCGCCTTGCCGAAGTGCCGCTCGCGGGCGACTGCGACGATGTATTTGAGTTCGGTGAGAGTCATAGCTTGCGTCAATTATGCGCAAGGGTCTGTGACCCGGCTGGGGCGGGGTTAAAAGCCGCGGGCTGCGCTGCGCTCAGCCGGTGCGGCTCCAGACCCATTGCACCGGCCGCCCGCCGTTCGAGGGCATCGGCTCGCCCTGCGTGACGGCCACGCTCACGCGCAGGTCGATCAGGCAGGCCCAGATGCCCGAGCGGGGGCAGGTCTGGCCCGTGTCCGCAAACAGCAGCTCATCGCGGCGCATGCGGTGCCCCTGGACCTGCGCCGAGCCATCGTCCTGCACGGAGAAAGCGACGCGGCCGGACGCGGCACGCTCTTCGAAAATCTCGATGGCGCCTTGCAAGGCGATGAAGAAATCCCAGTCGGACAGATCCTGCTCCGCCGCCGCGGCGGTGAAGTCGGCCTGGTACAGGCGCTGGTAGCGCTCGGCGTTGTAGTCCAGCTCGAAGACGACCTGGCCTGTCGCAACTTCGATCAACCGGAACTGGCTGAAGCCCTGCCGCAAACGCCCATCGCCATACCGCGAAGGCGCGATCTCGCTCCGCAAGACGGGCGGGAGCATGACCACGGAGCCGTCGTCGCGCTTCTGGCAGATATCGAGCACGGCACCGTCGTCGGCGCGAAAGACGAACTTCTCGTCGGACGTCCAGTAGCTGTAGTAGCGCTTGTCGTTCTCGATCGTGTAGCCGCCTTTGACGGGGAGGTCGGCGAGTACCGACGCGCCTGGGGGTTTCTCGGCGTCGTCGACTGGGCGCCAGCGGCCGGTTGTGGGGTCCAGGTCGATGAGGTCGGAGGCGGTGTGATGCAGGTAGAGCCACATGGGACAGGTTGAACCATCAACCCTGTTTCGGGCAAACCTCTCCACTTCGAGTGGAGGCGGGAGGGCCGTCTTGTGCCGCAAGGGTCGCGTTCATGTCAGGCGATGCGACCGCGCCGTGCGTGCGCGCATAGTCAACGAGGTCCTTGGGATAGAACGGCAGGTCTCGGTAGCTGCTGTCGTCGATGTCCCAGAGGTAAGTCACCAGCCCGGCCTCGAAGGCCCAGTAGCCATCGAAGCTTTGCGGGATCTTGTCGTGCAACCCGTGCCACGCAGTTCCCTTCATCGCCGAGTACCACTTCTCGAGGAATTCAGCCACGAACAAGGGGCGCTTTCTCGGCTCGGCCTCAATGGCCTTCAACAACAGTGGGTGGGCTTTGAGAAAGCGCAGCATGCCCTTGGCTGGCACCGTCGGCAGCCCCAGCTTTCCGAGAAGCGCCTCGTAGAGCGCGTCTTTGCCGCGGTTGTCGGTATAGGCAACATCGAACAAGGCCACAACGCGTGGAACCAAGTCGTCACGACGCAACAGCTTGGCCAAGGACAGGAACGTCATGGCGTAGTGGTAGCTGTCGAGTTCCTCGAGGAAGAACGGCTCGGTTTCGTGCAATGGATGCGGGAGGCTTGATGGCTCTTGCGCAGCAAGCACGCCGGGAAAGTCCGCAGCGAGGTGCTCCATCGGGCTGCCGTCCGAATAGGAGTGACCCAAGAGACGTCTCTTGGCGCTGGCGATGGCCCAATTCCAAGCAAACCAGCCATCTTCGCGAAAGCCCTCTTTTCCGAGACTTGTGTCGAGCAGCAACTGAGCATCGGCAATGTCTTCGTGCAGACCCAGCCGGCGGACCGAACTGGGCTCTTCATTCAGAAATTGTTCGCGACGCTTCGAGGAGAAACTACTCATGGCTCACCAGTCCAAACCGCGCATTTGACTTGAGTCTCAGAGCTTGGGCGCCGTTTGATCCGTACTCCATTGCCAGAAGGTTGCGCCGTAGCTGCTGCCCTCGATGACGGGCATGACCTCGTCCGCCTTGAAGTAGCGTCGGCTGCCCGCATTGGCTGGCGTGAACCACCAGCCGGCCAGTGGGCAAGGCTCTCCACCTCGTGTGGAGACCGGAGGGCCGTCTTGTGCTGAAAGGGAAGCGCTGGTGTCAGGCGATGCGACCACGCCATGCGTGCGCGCATAGTCAACCAGGTCCTTGGGATAGAACGGTAGGTCTCGGTAGCTGCTGTCGTCGATATCCCAGAGGTAGGTCACCAGCCCGGCCTCGAAGGCCCAGTAGCCGAAGAAGCTCTGCGGTACCTTGTCGTGCAGGCCATGCCAGTAGGTTCCCTTCATTGCGGAGTACCACTTCCTTAGGAACTCCGCGATGAATAGAGGGCGTTTTTGGGGGGGCGCCTCAATGGCCTTCAACAGAAGTGGATGGGCTTTGAGAAAACGCAACATGCCCTTCGCAGGAACTGTCGGCAAGCCGAGCTTGCCAAGCAGCGTTTCGTACAAAGCATCCTTTCCTCTATTTTCGGACCGGGCCACATCGAACAGTGCGGCCACGCGTGGAACGAGGTCGTCGTGGCGCAGCAGCTTGGCCAACGACAGCAAGGTCATGGCGTAGTGGTAGCCGTCGAGTTCCTCGAGATAGAGCGGTTCAGTCTGATAGGTCGGATTCGGAAGACACTGAGCTTCGATGGTTCGGAGCATGGGAGGGTACGCCGTTGCGACCTCCGTGACGGGGCGTCCGGCCGAGTACTGACCAATGAGCAACGAAAACTTGGCGCCTGCCATGAAGCTATGCCAACGGGACCATGCATTCTCATCCGCGGAGGCCAGATCATTGTTTAGATAGCCCTCAAGCTCGGCGACGTTTTCTCGGGTTGCGTTCACAAGGAGTAGATAAGGCTCCTCGTTTAAGAAGCGCTCGCGCCGATTCGAATAGAAGTCAGCCATTTTCTAGACGTTCCATTTCATTTTGTCGATGTCGTACCCACGCAATGCATAAGGCGGAAAAAATGCCAATCCCTGCATCCGCCTTCCGCCGCGCGCTCTCGCCTTCTTGCTGTTTTTGGCATTGGCGGGTTGGCATCCATAAAGCCAGCGAAGGTAGCCAATTTTCTGGATATCGCTGAGCTTTTGCGGCACTCTCCCAGTGGTCGGATCCGGCGGAAAAACGGTAGTTCGCAGACGTTGATCGATCCACGTTCGACTCATCTGCTTCACCCCCGTTGTCGTCGTCCCCAGCTTGTTCTTCCATTCAATGTCCTGAAGCTTGTTGCCCGACTTGACGTGATAGCCGAACTTGGCCTCCATCACCACAAAGCGCGGGAACGTGGCAGGCTTGCCCGTCACCGGGTTGAAGTCTGAATCGATATCGCCGAAGGGCTTGATGCTGCGGCTGATGGCCGCCTTCGCAATCTGCTCCCCAGGTATCTCCACATCGAGTTCGTCCAATATCCAGCCCAGGCTGTTGGGGATGCCGTTGTAGTGCGGTGGCAGCAAGGTTCCACCGGTCACCACACTGGGCTCTTTTTCGAAGAGGCCATCGATACCCTGGTCCGAGCCGAAGAACGCGCTGGTGTCGCGCTTGGATGTGTTTGGCGCTGGGAAAAGACGCGAGTAGCCCATGAAGTTGATGAAGTAATTGTCCACGCAGCTCTCGCACAAGTTGCCGTTGATCTGCGCGTACATCCAGTCGAGCAACTTGTCGGGAATCTTGTCCAGCACCTTGGGGTTCGTGATGTTGGTCGCGGCGTTGTAGACCACATGCTGGAGCTTGGCAACGGCAGCAGCCACCCAGGTCTGGACCTGCTTGAGAGCGCCCGTCACCCAACCACTGATCTTGGCGTACCACTCGCTGATCACCTTGGACATCTTGGGCAGATAGCGCCCCACCGCAGCCCCGATCTTGTCGAATATCTGGCGCAGCAGCGAATTGATCTTGCCCGCGTAGGACGGAAAGTTCAGTCCCTTGAGGTATCCCAGGGTGTCGCCGGTACCCAGGAACCGCAGCATCGCCGCGCCTTCACCCGTCTCCAGCGCGGCAACCGCAAAACGCATGTTGGCGAACTTCGGCAGCATCCGGTAGATCACCTTGCCGGCCCGTCCCACGTAGGGGATGCACAAGGCGGCAGCGGCCATGCCCAGCTCCACCAAGGCACCCTTGGTTTCCTCTGCCGTGTCGTCCTTGGAGTCGACCAGCAACGCCAGGGCGCGCAACACGTCGCGGAAGTCTTCCAGAATCCAGATGGCGATCTGCTTGCCGATGGTCAGCGGATTGATCAGTTCGACAAGGCTGAGTATTTCAGCGAACAAGTCGGAGACCCAGTTGCCTTGCTCGCGCAGATAACTTTTCAATGCGTCGGAGCCATTGAAGTTCAACTTGTCGAGTTCGATCGTCCAGTCGTCCACGGTGTCCGCAGCGCTGCGCGCGCCCTTGGCCGCCAGGTCCCGCACCCAATCGAACGCGTCGCTCAGGTAGGTGTGCGCATGCGCGTCTTCGAGACTGACCAATTCACCTCTGTCGCCGCTCATTTTTTGACTCCCTGTTCAACTTGATCCGCGAACGCCGCCGTGAGCGCGCTGCGCCATGCCGAGACGTCCGCTTGTGCCTTGTCTTTGGAATGCACGGAGGGGTCGATCGTCTTCACCTCCTCGTATTTCACCTTGACCGGACCCGGTGGCACGTTCTCCATTCGAGCATGCCCCTGTGCGTCCAAGTTGCCGCTGCGAACAGAACCATCGGAAAAGGTCGCGGTGTACTTGGCGCCTGCGACGGGGTCCAGATCGGCATAGTGATAAGTGAGTGCGATCCAGTTCTTGAGGTCCATCGCGTCGGACGGTAGTTGCGGCAACTCCACCGAACCCCGCCCCGGCCCCACAAAGCTCTTGCTCGTCCCCTTCACATCTAGCAGCCCCGGCATCTTCAAGGTGATGTTCACCCCATTCAGCTCGATGCTCGTCTGCCCGCCCTTGAGCGTGATCTTCTGCTGCGCCAGCACATGAATCTCGTCATTGCTGCTGGTGACCGTGAAGCCTTCCTTGGCCAGCCATTCGAGTTCGTCGGTGTGCGCCTGCACGCTCACCGGCCCGTCCTGCGCGATGACCTGGATGCCGCCTTCGTGGCTGTACAGTCCCACGGACTTGGCGGCCGCAAAGCTCACGGTCTTGCCCGCCGCGATGTGGGCCTGCGCCTGCGCAGTCCAGTGGATCGCCTCGCCTGCGTACACGGTCGCGCTCGCAGGCGTGGCCATGTTCAGGCTCATGGCCGCATCGAGCACCATGAGCGGGCGGGCAAAGGCGGGCGCGGGGTCTTGCCCTTCGCGTGATCCTGCGCCTTCTCCACTCTTGGGCTCGCGCGCGTCCTGTCCGTTGACGCTGCCGGGATAGTGCCCGTTCTTCTGCGGATCGATGTCGTCGATGAGCGGCTGCAGCAGCGCCGTGGCGCTCAACGCCAGCGCCTTCGCGCCGCCGGCCGCATCGGACAGCTTCTGCGCCTCGCGCAGCGCGCCAGCGAGCTGGCCGCGCACGCTGGTGGTGTCCTGCACGCTGCCCGCCGCGCGTTCCTGAGCCAGCGTGGAGATCAGCAGGCCCTCGCCGGCGCGCGTGGCAACCCAGGCGTCGGAGCGCAGTTCGGCGCCGCTGCCGCGCCAGGCACCGCGGCTGCTCTCGTCGGGCGACTGGGCGTTGAGGTGGCCCAGATTGAGCTGGCTGGCCGCGTGCGAGCTGGCCAGGCGGGTGCGCACCTGTCCGGGCGCGTCGTCGGCGATCCACTGGTTGTAGCCGCTGCCGTCGAGCGCGCGGCTGTGCCAGCCCGAGAGCACGCCCGCATGGTTGGCGGATGAATCGGTGCCGGCCGACCAAGGCGGAAGATCCTGTCCGTTGTACAACTGCTGGGCGACCACCGGCCGGTCGATGTCGCCTTCGATGAAGGACACCAGCACCTCGGAGCCCACGCGCGGCAGGTGATGTGCGCCCCAGTTCGGGCCGGCAACAGGGGCAGCCACGCGCAGCCAGACCGACTGGCGGTTGCTGGCGTGACGACCGGCGGCGACGAGGCTGCCTTGTCCGCTGCTCGTCGATTGCTGCTGGCCCGCACGCTGGGCCTGCCAATGGAAACGCACCTGCACACGATGGTCGCGCTGGGTGTGGACGGCGGTCGGTGCCTCGTCGTCATCGCCGCCGACCACGAGCGCGACCATGGCCTCGGGGGCCGTGGGCTTGGGGCGCCACAGCGGCACGACCTGCGCCTCGGCCGGCTGGGCCTCGAAGCTGTTGCGGTAGCTGCCCTTCTCGAGCTCGCCGGCCTCGAGCACCTGCGCGGCCTGTGCGCCTAAGTTGTTGGCCGCTTCGTGGCGCACGCGCAGTGCGAGGAATCTGCGGCCGTCGTAGCGGTCGTGCTGCGTGAGCGTGAAGCGCTCGCCGGCACCGAGCTGTCGCACGCTGCCCGCGGCGCCGTAGCGCTTGATGCGCGATTCGAAGGCCACCAGCTGCTGCTCGGCGCGGCGGGCGGCGGTGGCGCTGTCGGCGTAGCGCTGCGCGCCGGTGCCGTCGTAGTGCTCCAGCACGGGCACCTCGCCCATGGCCAGCGCGCTCTGCACTGCGCCGGTGGGGGCCTGCAGCACGCTGGCATCCCAGGCGTTGCGCATGACGGCGTTGGTGGTGACCTGGCGCCGGCTGCTCCAGGCGGTGATGGCGTCGGTCGATTCGGTGGCGTCGACGCGGTGGAAGCGGATCTGCGACAAGGCGCAGTCGGGCGGGGTTGCCGCGCGGTCGAAGATCACCAGACGGTGGTGCGAGGGCGTGGTGTTGCCGCTTCCACTGCCCGTCGACTGCTGTTGCTGCTCATGCTCGAAGCGAAAGCTCAGGCCTTCTTCCGCCAGCAGGCGCAGCACGAAGGCCAGGTCCGACTCGCGGTACTGCACGCAGGTGGGCCGCACGGGCATCTCCTGCGTGACTTCGAAGCTGAAGCTTGCGGTCGTGTGGTCGGCGAACACTTCGCTGACGATGTCCTGCACGTGCTTGGCGGCGTACACGAAGCTGTCACGACGCAGGCCCAGTGCGGCGAGCCAGGGCTGCAGATGCAGCCGGTAGCGCGCCAGGCCGCCGTCACCGCCCAGCGCATCGACGGCCGTGAGGTAGCCGTGCCAGGTGCGAAAGCTGCCGTTGGCCAGCAGCAGGCGCAGGCTCAGCTCTTCGCCGATCAGCGCGAACGGGTCGAACTCGCTCGAGGTGGCAAGGGTGTCGATGGTGAAGTCGAAGAGCTCGTTGAGGCCTTCGCTGCCGGTGAAGCGCTCGACGACGACGGCGTTCTGCGGTGCCGACGCGGGCAGCTGCAGCTTGATGAGCCGCGCCTGCTCCGAGAGCCGTGCGACGTTCAGGCCTTCGAGTTTCCATGGCGTCGGCATGAAGCTGCTTGATGTGTCTGATGACATGGATATCCACCTCCCTGGTGTCAGTGCCGGTCGTGCCGGTCTTCGTTCGATGCATGGCCGCGCGCGATCTTCCAGCCCTGTCGGTTCAGGGGCTGGCCGATCGACATCGCGTGGACCGGAAAAATCCTAGTTCGCCAACGTTGCATGTGAGTTTGCTGTGCCACAGCTGAATGTCATGACCGCAGGCGGCGGAAACACGGTGTTCGATTCGAACAGCCGGTAGCGCTTTGCATTGATCGTGACGGTCTGGGTGAACGAGCCGGTCAGTCCCAGGCTGGACGCGGTCGGGTTCGTCTCATCGAAGCTCAGGCTTTGCGCAGACAGGAACGGATCTTTGGGCATGTCGAGGACCACATGAATGGCGGCCGTCGGAATGGTTTCATTTCCAAGACGGATTCCGAACCAGCTGCGCGTCACGAACGTGGAGGACTTTTCCAGCCACGCGTCATGGACCGAGCAATCGCCAAAAGACGGCGCATCGAAACGAAGCTTCGCCAACAGCCTTCCCTGGGCCCGGCTCTCGTCGCTCGATACCGCGGTTGAAGTGTCGGAAGTGCTCGTGTTCACCCGATAGCCGCGGTACGCCACAGCCGATGCGATGAGGACTGCAACAACAACTGCGGCAAGTAGAGCGAATCGCTTCATAGGGCAAAAGAACGGCTGTGCAGCGCACCGGCCGCACCCGCCAGCCGGGCAACCTCTTCCACACTCAACGCCGGCCCGCCAGCCGCAGCAATGACCTCCGGCGGCAACTCGGGCAGCTTGCCCGCACCGCTAGTTCGTAAGGTCTCGCCCGGTTGGATGGCCAGGCCGCCCTCTTCCATGTAGCGCCGGATGTGTTCCCACAGACGCCAGAGTGCAGCGTCTTCGTACCAGCCGAGGTAGCCGATCAAGGCGATGCCTTCCAGCTTGCGCGGGTTCCGGGCCTCGCCCCACAGCAGGCGCAGCACATGCGTGTCGCGGGCCGCCTCGCCAGTGAGTTGCATGATCTTGTAGCTGCGGGCCTGCAAATCGTCCCACGAGGTGGTGATCACTTTGTCGATACCCACGCGCTCCCAGAAGCGCCAGAAGCGCAAGCGCCCCAGCACGCAAATACTGACCTCGCGGGTCTTGCGGTTGAAGACCACGGGAATGTCGCGAGGGGCTAGGTGGGACATCCTCAGGGCGAAGGAGAAGGGGAAGAAGCCAGTCGCAAGAATGATGCTCCCGCTAACAAGAAAAAAAATACTCCGAGACATCAATCCTTCCCAGAGAAACCAAGCCCCGAATCCCATGAATCCCAAAAAGAAAGCCGCATAGGTATTCCCATTCCCCACTGTCTCCCCGGTTCCAAAGGGCGCGCCAATCTCAATCGCGTGCGGATGTACAGCCAACAGCGAATCGCAGGTGCTGGCGCTCTCGTGCACGGGCTGCTTCTTGTCCCCGGGCGCCACACGCGTGATCGTTCCATTGAGCATCGGCCGCAGCACCTCGCCGATCTCGTCAAACTGCGTCTCCGCCCCTTGCCAATCCGGCAGCAGCACGTTGTATTCGGGTAGCTTTTTCATGTCACGCCGTCATCCCGTCACCGTCGGCATCGATTGATTTCTTGACAGCCGCTTGCGCCTGACTGGTGAAGATCGAGTGCACGTCAGCTTGCACCCTAAGCCGCCGCATCGGCCGCACCCGCCAGCCGGGTAACCTCTTCCACACTCAACGCCGGACCACCGGCCGCTGCAATGACCTGCGGCGGCAACTCGGGCAGCTTGCCCGCACCGCTGGTGCGCAAGGTCTCGCCCGGTTGGATGGCCGGGCCGCCCTCTTCCATGTAGCGCCGGATGTGTTCCCACAGACGCCAGAGTGCAGCGTCTTCGTACCAACCGAGATAGCCGATCAAGGCAATGCCTTCCAGCTTGCGCGGGTTCCGGGCCTCGCCCCACAGCAGGCGCAGCACATGGGTGTCGCGGGCCGCCTCGCCGGTGAGTTGCATGACCTTGTAGCTGCGGGCCTGCAAATCGTCCCACGAGGTGGTGATCACTTTGTCGATGCCAACGCGCTCCCAGAAGCGCCAGAAGCGCAAGCGCCCCAGCACGCAAATACTGACCTCGCGGGTCTTGCGGTTGAAGACCACGGGAATGTCGCGAGGGGCCAGATGGGACATCCTCAGGGCGAAGGAGAAGAAGAGGAAGCCCATGGCAAACATGATGAGACCAAAAAACAATGGCTCTAGAAAATGGATCGCACTCGGTGGGTTGCTCCAAGGACTCGGATCGTCGTAGGCAAACCATTTCAGCCAACTCTTCCAAGCAGACCAAAACCAAGGAATTCCAAGACCCATGCAACCCAAGGAGAAAACCGCAAAGGTATTCCCATTCCCCACCACTTCTCCGGTGCCCATAGGCGCTCCAACTTGAATCGCCTCCGGGTACACAGCCAATAGTGAGTCGCAGGTGCAGGCACTCTCGTGCACAGGCTGCTTTTTGTCCTCGGGTGCCACGCGCGTGATCGTCCCGTTGAGCATCGCGCGCAACGCGTCGCTGATATCGTCAAACTGCGTCTCCGGTCCTTGCCAATCCGGCAGCAGCACGTTGTATTCAGGTAGTTTCTTCATGTCAGTCAGTCATCGTCTGGTCCACCACATAGTCTCCGCTGGTGGCGTCGACCAGCACCTGGACCTGGACTTGGGCTCGTGGGTAGAGCAACCCATCGGTGTCGATGGTGATGTGGGTCAAGTCGCCCTCATCACTGCGTTGCGGACGCTCCAGGCCCTTCAAGCTCAGCGCCGGCGCAGACGGCACGCTGCGACCCAGCATGTAGACCAAAGTCGAGATGCCGTCGCGGCCGCCCAACGTGATGCCGATGGTCCATTCAAGGCTGTCGCGCAATGCCTTGGGCATCCACAACTTCAGTTCGACGGTCTTGTACAGACCGCTGTGGCCTTCGAACGGGTCTTTCACGAACAGCGCTCCCAGCCCGCCATTGGCACGCGACATGCCGGCCCCGGTCGTGGCCATGGTGTTCATACCGTACTCGAATTCGACGCGGATGCCCATGAGCAGCTTGTTGAGTTCCTGCTGCTCGACTTCCAGGCTGCCCCACTTGGTATCGGCTCGGCCCCAAATGGTTTTAGCGGCCCACTCTTCGGTGGGAGTATCTTGTAGCAACATGGCGATGTAGCCGACTCCGATGGCCAGGCCGATCAGAATCAGGCCCCAGCCGGTCCACGACAGGCCCAGCAAGCCGGCGCTCGCGACGGTCCCGCTTATTTGCCCGGCGGCCATCAATCCTGCTCCGCCTGCGAGCGCAAAAAACGCACCCGACGCGAAATAGGCCCTCGAAGCATCCCTGTCGTCGTTGCTCATTCGCTTCCACCCATTGGTGAGCGCCAACCCCGCATCCACAAACAACCCCGCAGCCGACAACCTGCTCGCCATCAACTTCAGCATGTTCGCCTTCGAAGCCCATGCACCGTTTGCCTTGGCAACCTGCTCCGCAACTTCAAGGCTCGCGCCCGTGATACCCAGGCCCGAGCCGGCCAGCCCAAACCACGCAGCTGTGCGCTGGTCTTGCGTGCCGTTCTCCAGCATCTTGACGGACTTGGCAATCGAGAATCCATGCAACACCGCGCCTGCTGCCGAGAAGGACGCTGCGCCGCCACTCATGACGGCTGCCGAGCCCTTGGCAAAACCGGAGAGCTGTGCGGCGGTCCAGCCGGCCGCACGGGTGGCCGCTTGCGTTGCCGGCGCGGTGGCGCTGCCGATCGCACGCCCCGCCGCAGTGGCGACGCTGCCGGCAGAGCGGCCCGCCTGAGCTGCAGCGTTGGCGGCGGAGCGCCCTGCGACGGTGGCCTTTTTGGTGAGGTCGTCTGCAGATTCAGCCGTGAAGATCCACACATCGATCAGCGTGTTGAGACCGCGCGAATGCCCCGCCAGTGCCAAGCTCAGACCACCCGCCAGCGCCACGTTCTTGAGCTTGCCTGTGGCGGCGGTACCGGCCTTGTTGGCCGCGCCCGTTACGGCGCCCGCGCCCTGCGCCGCGCGGCGACCCAACTCGCCGCGCAGGCTCTCCCAGTACTTCACAGCCTCCGACAGGGTCATCTTGACCGTTTGCGCCATCGCGCCTGAAGGGCCTGCCGTGCCGGCGGTAATGCATTGCATGATGGCCGTGAGGAATTGCCGTGTCTTGACCGAGGCCGGGTCCGTGCCTGTCGTGGCCATGCTGATCCCGCCGACGATGGTGATGAGCGGATGCGCCAGACCCGAGGCGGCGTTTTTCAGCAACGGCAAGCTGCTGACGACCTTGTCGTAGAACGGATACTTGGCAAGGAGGACCTGGCTGGCCAAGGGAGTTCCCTTGCCCGCGCTTGCATCTTTCAGAGCCTGTGCCGTTTCCTCGAACAACTTGAAGATGTTCTTGGTTTCCTTGTGGATCTTCGTGGGCTTGAACGCGTCGAAGAATGCCAACTGATTCCCAAGCAGCGCCCGAGTGAGCAGCGCCTGGCTGTCATGTGGGTTGTCAGAAGCAAAGGGCTTGTACCACTCGAGTCCCGTGGTGCTCATGTGCCCTCCCAACGTGATCTGTGCGACAGCATTGGCGTAGTGCAGGCCGTCGATGCGTTCGTTGAGGCCAAAGTCATGCTCGGTCACGAGCTTGCGCGCTGCCGAATTGAGCCACGCCCCGTGATCGGGCTCGATCTTCGAAAGAAGATCCTTGTCGGCCTTTGAAAGCCTGTCGAATTGCTCCAGGAAACTCCGGAAGGGGTACCTGCCACCCGATCCGAGCTTCTCAAGAACGTCATCTTTGAGGCCCGCGGTGTCGTGGTCGATCTCCCCCTCGTTGGGAAGCTCGATTTTTCCATTGATCGGGTCGGGGTAGGCGTCTACCCTCGACATCGGCCTTGCCTTGCGATTGCCTACCCAACGAGCTTCCGGCGGCAAGCTGCCGGCTGCTTTCTGCTTGCGGAAATCCTCGCTCGTGATGGCCTTGCCATTCAGGTGCGCCATGCCTGCTATGCGTCTCTTGGTCGCATCGCCTTGTGCATCGATTTCTTTCAGCAAGCCCTCGATGGTCAACGCCGTTTGAAGTCGCCACTGCCCCTGCTTTTTACCTTCCGAGTCCTTGTACTCGTTCAGCCACCGGGCTGCGCTGTTGCACTTGACCAGACGCATGTAGGCCGACTCGGAGGTCACACCAACGGCATCGGGAACGCTGACCATGTGCACATGGTCCATGGTGTATTGCCCCTGTGAAGCCCTCACCAGACGTTCGGCCGCTTGAAAAACGTCCAGTGCGCTTTCCGGCCGCACGCCGGCTTTGCCCGCCGCCCCCTTCTGCATGCTCAACGGGGGGAACGGCGTACCCAGCAAATCGTTGGGCTGCAGCTTCTCGTCGTAGTCCGCGACAAGCGTCAGGATGGTGCCCGTTGTCAGTGGCATCGACCGCTTGGCCGTCCCCTTCGAAGCCTCGATGAGAGTCATGCGTCTTTTTCGCAAGTCCTCTTTGGACGCGTACAGGTCTCGCACTGGCTGGGACCAGGGATGATCGCTGTAGCCCACCCACACAGAGCCCGCGAGCTTGGCCTCTGGAATCACGAGCAGCATCGCATTGGCATACGCTTCGGAGCGCTGGCACACAAAGCCACCTTCGCTGCTGGCACTGTTCGTGTAGGGCACGGCCTGCAGCGGGAAAGGACTGAGATACCCACCATCGCTGACACGAAAAATCTGCCAGCCTTTGTCGGCCTTCAATTGCGGCGTATGGGGCTTTTCATAGAAAACGACAACGAATCCCGCACGCAGCGTACGCATTGCGTAGCGGCTGTAGCTCAACGCCGCCTCCGCGGTGTGCCTGTCGAGCAGCGGCCGCGCCGCTTCCTGTTTGGGCTGCGCGTAACTACTTTCCGCGAGGCCGGGCCGTACGAGCAACACCGGCAATCCGGCTTTGGCGCACGCCGGGCAGCCGCCGGCAGTGCATCCGGGCGTGCCGGCAGCCGCCTTTTGCGCGCCCGCCGAATAGCTGGGGGCAGGTGTATCAGCCAAGTCGTTCTCCCTGTGTGGCCGGTTGAAGCTGCGACAGTCCGGCGTGGCGCTCCAACTCGGTCCGAATGGTGTTCCATCCCTCGGGGTCAGGCACGCCTTCGAGCGCCTGCGCCAGCGTGGCGTCACCGCGCAAGGCGCGAGCGATCAACGAGTGCACGGTCAGATGGGTGGTCAATTGCGGGTGGACCTGCAGGATGTAAGCCCCCAGCAAGACCCGGTCTTGCCGGTTCGACAATCCCGCGGAGATGGTCGCGGCAGTCGCCTCGGAGGCCTTCTGCAAGTAATCGGAGGGCAAGACGCCTGCGAACCGCTGCCACCCGCGCAGCAAATCCTGAACCGCTTCGTTGCGGGTTGCATGGGCCCACTGCTCGGCACTGAAGCCCACGCCCTCCTGCTTGGCATCGGAGGTGGCCTCGTAGCGCACAAGTTCGCCGCATCGGTCCAGGCTGTACCAGCAATGCACGGGCCCCAGAAGACCCGCTTGCTGGTTCGGTGTCAGTACAGGCCACATCCACTCGATGACCCGCCGATCGGCCCAGCGTATGAACTTGGGGTTGGTCTCACCGGGGAAGCCGCCCTGCATGCACCGGGCGAAATGTCGAGCCAATGCGTCTGCCGGTGCGTCAGTCAACAACCAGCCGCCCAAGACGAACCCTTGTTCGCCCTCCGCATCCGGGTCTTCCTGCTCGCTCAACGCCAAGGCCAGGCTCGCCTTCAGCAGATGCGTGTCGTGCGGATGCAGGCGAATCAATCGAGGGCGCTGTTCGGGCTTCAACAACGGGTGACGAACAGGAACGGTCCAGGTTTCGCGCGGCTCCGCCTGCAACAGGTCCTCGGAGAAGGGCTCGCGCAACATGGGGTCGACCAGCAGGTAGGCGGACAAGGCATCGTCCGCCTGCAGTGCCTCCCCCAACTGCCGAACAAGGTTTTCGAACATCTGTCCCCGGCCTCAGAGGGTGACGGCGCCGCTGGCTGCGGCATCGTTTTGCTTGGGACATGGCTGTGCTTCCGCCTTGCCCACGCTGTTGCTCGCACTGTCCCCCATCGGCCCCACGAAGTTGTGCATCCCCCTGAACGTCACCTTCCCCGGCGCATGGATCTTGATGCTCGATCCCTCCAGCCTGATGTACGCCCCCGCGCTGGTCAGCAGCACGTGTTTCGGCGCTTCCACGACCACGTCCTTCGCCGTGCTGGCGATCGTCACCTTCTTGTCCGCCGCGATCTTCGTGGCGCCGGTCTGGCTCTGCAGGCTCACCTTGCCGCTGGCCGCATGCAGCGTTATGCCGCGCTCCTGGTTCGGCTCGCCGCCTTCACCGGCCTTCGCGCCCACCGTGTACAGGCTCACGCCGCTGGCCACGCTCAGGGCGATCTGACCTTGCGCGGGCAGGTCGACATCCTGGCTCGCGACGATCGCGGTGTGCTGTCCGCTCACGGCGATCACTTCCTTCGGCGTGACGAAGCCGATGCCCATGGGCGCGCTGAACTGCAGGTGCGGCTCGCTGTAAGCGGTGACGCTGCCGTGGCCGCCTTCGGTGGCCTTGATCTCGCCGCCGCCCGATCCGTTGCTTGATGCCGCAGCACCGCCCTCCTGCTTCGCCTCCAGCACCTCGGCCACATGCTTCAGCGCGGCGATCGCCGGCAGCTCGGCCGGAGCACCTTCACCCTTGATCTGCGCCTTCTGCGTCTGCGCACTCTGGGCGAGTGAAGTGGCGAGCTCTTCCGCCTGTTTCGTCTGTTGCTGCGCTTCGCGGCTGGCCATGAACGCGCCCTTGGCGTTCGGCTGGGCATAGGCGCTCACGAGCAGGCCCGCGCCGGCGCGGATGGCGCCTTGCGCGGTGGTGGCCAGTTCGGCGCCGTGGCCGCGGCCCTTGCCGCGGGCGTTGTCGTCCTGCTGCTTGTGGTGGCCCAGGTGCAGGCGGCTGCTGGCCTGGGTGGTGGCCAGGCTGGTGCTGCCCTGGCCGGGGGTGTCGTCGAAGACGAGCTGGTTGTAGCCCCCGTCGCCGCTCTGGCTGGCGCTCAGTTCCTGGGTCTTGATGCCGCTGAAGACGGCGTTGTGCGCGTGCTCCTTGGCGCCCTTGCCTTCGCCGGCGAACCAGGCGGGCGCGTTGCCGGTGGACTGGGCGGCGCCCGCGGGCTTCTGGTTGTGCTGGGCGTCGACCTGGCCGGCGCCGTTGTACAGCGCGGCGACGACCACGGGGCGGTCGATGTCGCCATGGTGGAACTCCACCAGCACTTCCTGGCCCACGCGCGGCAGGCTCATCTGGCCCCAGTTGTCGCCGGCGGCGCTGGCGGCCACGCGCACCCAGGCGCCCAGGCGGTCCGCGGCGGGCGCGTTGTCCTGGCCGTCGGTGCGCGACTGGCGCGCGCTCGACGCACTGCCGCGCTGCCAGTGGAACTGCACCTTGATGCGGTGGTCGCGGTCGGTATGCACCGGCGCATCGCCGCCGCCCACGCCGATGACGATGGCGCTCTGGCTGCCGTGCACGCTGGGCTTGGGGTGGATGCGCTGGCCGTGGCCGTCCAGGCTCAGCGGCCGGTAGGGGATGGCCGCGCGCACGGTGGTGAATTCGTTGCGGTAGTGGGTGACGGCGTCTGCCTTTGCGTCGGCATTGCCGCTGTCGAGCTCGGTGGCGATGTCGGGCAAACCCAGTCGCTCGCCGATGCCGGTCTTCAGGTCTTCGTCGAAGTTGTTGCGTGCGATGTGGCGCACGGCCAGCACGGCGAAGCGGCGGTCCTGCTCGCTGTCCTTGTCGTGCTGCTCGTGTCCGCTCAGCGTGAAGGTGGTGGCGGGCGCCAGGGTGCGCACGGCGCTGCGGCCTTCGAAGCGCTTGTTGCGCAGCTCCAGCGCCTGCAGGGCATTGGCCAGCAGGCGCTCGCCTTGTGCGGAAGTCTCCCAGCCGTAGGCGCCGGGGTCGTCGCTCCAGTGCAGCGTGCGTTGGCCCGCGGCGCGGCTTTGCTGTTGCACGGGCCGTGCGCTCACGCTCTTGTAGTCCCAGCTGTGCTGCGCGAGGCTGTTGGTCTGCAGCTGGCGATGGCCCCGCCACTGCTGGATGGTGTCTTCTCGCTCGCTGGCATCGGCGCGGTGGAAGCGGATGGTGGCTTGGGCGTTGGCGCGGAAGGCGCCCGCATGGTCGGCGATGACGAGCGTGTGGTTGCCCAGTGCGCCCTCTTTGCCGGTGGCGTGCTCGAACCAGTAGTACAGGCCTTCTTCAGCGAGCAGGCGCGCGACGAAGTCGAAGTCGCTCTCCTGGTACTGGGTGGTAATGCCGCGCACGGGGTAGATGTCGCGCTGCGCGATCCCCCAGCGCCACTGGGGCACGAGCTGGCCCTGGCTCTGGTAGCGCCCGAACACGGCATCGACGATGTCGAACACGTTCTGGTGCTGGAACAGGCAGCTGTCCTGGCGGTAGCGCAGGAAGGCCATCCACGGTTCGATGACGAGCCGGTAGCGCGCCATGCCGCCGTTGCTCGACACGCACTCGGCCTCGCTCACATGGCCGTGGAAGGGGCGCAGCTCGGTGCGGCTTTGCGCAGTCTGCAGATCGAGCCTCACGCCCTGGCCGATGAGGGTCTTGAGCTCGATGTGCGCGTCATCGCTCAGCGCGGTGAGTTCGAAGCGAAAGCCACCGCCGTCGATGCACTCCACGCCGTCCAGGCGCTCGGCCAGCAGCTTGTTCTCGCCCAGCGGCGTGTGCAGCACCAGCAGGCGATCGCGCTGCGTGGTGCCCGCGCGCATGAGCCCGCCGAGCGAAGCCGATGTGAAGGTCGTCGTCATTGTTTTTGTTCTCCCGTGGGCACGCGCGGCTGCTGCGCCTAGGTGATCCGGTAGCGGAACTCGCCGCCCTTGCCGCAGCTGGCCTTGATCTTGGCCAGCGGCGTCTCGTCGGCCATGCGCGTGAGCACGGCCTCGGCGATCTCGGGCAGCAAGGTGCCGTTGAGGATGTGGTCGACGTTGCGCGCGCCCGAGTCGACCTCGGTGCAGCGCGCGAGCACGGCCTCGACCAGCGCGTCGTCCCACTCGAACACGGCCTTGTGATTCGTCGCGATGCGGTCGCGGATGCGGCCGAGCTTGAGCGCGATGATCTGCTCGAGCACCGCGTCGGTGATCGGATAGAACGGCGCCACCTTCATGCGGCCCAGGAAGGCCGGCTTGAAGGCCTTCATGAGCACCGGGCGCAGGGCGTCGGCCAGCGCGTCGGGCGCGGGGCGCTCCTCGTCGGCCTTGTTGAGGCACGCCTGCATGATCTGCGACGAACCGATGTTCGAGGTCAGGATGATCAGCGTGTTGCGGAAGTCGATCTCGCGGCCCTCGGCGTCGTCCATCATGCCCTTGTCGAACACCTGGAAGAACATCTCGAGCACGTCGGGGTGCGCCTTCTCGACCTCGTCGAGCAGCACCACGCTGTAGGGCTGGCGGCGCACGGCCTCGGTGAGCACGCCGCCTTCGCCATAGCCCACGTAGCCGGGCGGCGAGCCCTTCAGGCCCGAAACGCTGTGCGCCTCCTGGTACTCGCTCATGTTGATGGTGATGAGCTTCTTCTCGCCGCCGTACAGGATGTCGGCCAGCGCGAGCGCGGTCTCGGTCTTGCCGACGCCCGAGGGGCCGACGAACATGAACACGCCGCGCGGCTTGTTGGGGTCTTCCAGGCGCGCGCTCGCGGTGCGCACGCGCTGGGCCACGGCGGCGAGCGCGTGGTCCTGGCCGATGACGCGCTCGGCGAGCAGCGTGTCGAGGCTGCGCACGGTCTTGATCTCGTCCTTGACCATGCGGCCGAGCGGCACGCCGGTCCAGGCCGAGACGATCTCGGCGACGACGTGGCCATCGACCTGCAGCGGCACCATCGGCGTCGTGCCTTGCAATGCGCGCAGTTCGGCGAGCAGGGCGTCGAGTTCGTCGCGCGCGGGGTCGGCGGCAGCAGACGTCTTCTTGCGGCTGGTGGCGCGGGCCGGCGCTTTCTCCGCCACAGCGGGCGCGGCTTCGGGCTGCGCGGCCGATTCGTCACGTTGCGCACGCAGCGCACGGATGCGTTCGACCAGCGCGTTCTCTTCGGCCAGGCGTTGCTGGCTCGCGGCCAGCTCGGCCTGCAGCGCGCTCTTCTTTTCCGCCAGTTCGGCCAGGCGCGCTTCATGGCGCCCGCCGGCCGCGGTGTCGCGCACCAGCGCGGCGCTCTCGGCCTCGATGCGTTCAAGGCCGCGGTTCGCTTCCTCGATCAACGCCGGCGTCGCGCTCTGGCCGAGCGCGACTTTCGCGCACGCGGTGTCGAGCACGCTCACCGCCTTGTCGGGCAGCTGGCGTCCGCTGATGTAGCGGTGCGACAGGCGCACGGCCTCGGTGATGGCTTCGTCGAGCACGCGGATGTTGAAGTGCTTCTCCATCAGCGGCACCATGCCGCGCAGCATGGCGGCGGCCAGCGTTTCGCTGGGCTCCTCGACCTTCACGACCTGGAAGCGCCGCGCGAGCGCCGCGTCCTTCTCGAAGTATTTCTTGTACTCGCCCCAGGTGGTGGCAGCGATGGTGCGCAGCTCGCCGCGCGCAAGCGCGGGCTTGAGCAGGTTGGCCGCATCGCTCTGGCCGGCCTGGCCGCCCGCGCCGATCATGGTGTGGGCCTCGTCGATGAACAGCACGATCGGGTGCGGGCTCTTCTTCACTTCGGCGATCACGTTCTTCAGGCGGTTCTCGAACTCGCCCTTCACGCTCGCGCCGGCCTGCAAGAGGCCCATGTCCAGCGTGTGCAGCGCCACGGCGCGCAGCGACTCGGGCACGTCCTGCGCGGCGATGCGCAGTGCCAGCCCTTCGACCACGGCCGTCTTGCCGACGCCGGCCTCGCCCGTAAGGATGGGGTTGTTCTGGCGCCGGCGCATCAGGATGTCGATGACCTGGCGGATCTCGGTGTCGCGGCCGATGACGGGGTCGAGCGCGCCGTCTTTCGCGCGCTGCGTGAGGTTGGTGGTGAACTGGTCGAGCGCGGGCGTCTTGCCGGGGACGCCCGCGGCCAGTGGGTCGGCCGGCGCTTGCTGCGCGTCGCCTTCGGCGGCCGCGCCCGAGGCGCCGGCTTCCGCCGCTTCGCTCGACCCGTCGGTGAGCTTGTCGAAGTCGTGCTTCAGGTCTTCGAGGCGGATCTTCGCGAACAGCGGCGAGCCGCGCTGCGCGAGTTGCGCGAGGTCGGGCTGCGTGAGCAGCGCAAGCAGCAGGTGGCCCGAGCGGATCTGCGCCGCATGCGCGTCGAGCGAGGCCAGCAGCCATGCCTGCTGGAACAGCTGCTGCAGGTGCTGTGAGAACACCGGCGTGCGCGTGTTGCCGTTCTTGAAGGTCTGGATCTCGCGCTCCAGGTCCGACTGGATCGCGGTGGCGCTGATGCGGTTGGCGCGCAGCACGCGGGCGAGGTCGTTGTCGGTCTGCTCCAGCAGCGCCAGGAACAGGTGCTCCAGGTCGACCTCGTAGTGGCCGTGGGCCAGGCACAGGTTGGCGGCGCGCTGCGTGGCCATGCGGGCGCTGGCGTTGAGCTTGGTGATCAGTGTCTTCAGCGAGGTGCTCATGAGCGGTGGTGTTCTTCTGTCGGTCGTGTTCGTTGAAAAGGTCACTGCAGGGGCTGAAGCTCGTACTGCGTGTCGCTGCGGTCGCCCTCGGCCTCGCGGGTGGTGATGAAGCTGTCCCAGCCGAGGTGGCTGCCGCCGCTGTCGCTGAGCTGCACGGCGGCGACTTCTTCGCGCGCCAGGATCAGGCGCACTTCGTATTCGCAGGTCACGCCGGCCAGCAGCGCCAGCATCTTTTCGAGCGCCTTCGCATGCGCGCGGCCCGGAAAGAACTCGCGCAGCGCGCTGCGCTTGAGCGGGCCGATCCACAGACGGATGCGCAGGTCGCGCTGCCAGATGCGTTCACCCGCCATCGCGTTCTGGCCCAGGCTCACGTTGCCCTCGCCCAGCCTGGAGCGCTGCTGCACAGGCATGTCGTACCACTTGCCCAGGAACTGCTCGATGCGGATGTGGCTGCGGAAGTAGTCGGACAGCACGCGCTGCAGGTACGCCGCCGACATCGGCCGGTGGCGCACCGCGGCGGCGTAGCCGGCCACGGTCTCGTCGAACACGGTGCCCGTGCCGTCGGTCAGCGGGTCGCGCTGGGCCGTGTGCTCCAGCCCGGCCATCGACAGCAGCACCGGCAGGTAGGCGCGGCTGCGCTCGTGCTCGTAGTGCAGCGGCAGGCGGTACTTGCGCCACGCGGCATAGAAGAGCGCGGCGGCGCGGTTGCTGAACACGTCGAGAAAGGCACGCGCCGAGCTGTCGCGCAGATGCTGCTCGCGGCGCATCAGCATCTCGGTGTAGACGATGGGCAGGGCGCCCGACACGCCCAGCATGCCGAAAGACGCGGGTGTGAGCTCGATGCGGCTCAGGCCGTGTTCGTCCTCGTGCGGCAGCGGCGGCTCGCACAGCTGCGCGCCCGACATCAGCTCGCCCACGGCGTCGCGCACCGCCAGCGCCTCGATCTCGCTGGGCGGGAAGTTCAGGCTCGTGGAGCTGCGAAAGCGCACCCAGCGCGGCACCATGCGCTCGCCGGGCACCAGGCGCTGGTGCACGTCGCGCTCCTGCCGCTTGAGCAGCATGAGCTCGATCAACCGCACCGCCTGGAAAAACTCGAAGCGGTAGGGTTCGCGCAGCAGCCTTTCGGCTACAGGAGGATCGATTCGCCGCTGCGGGGCTTGCATCGCACCAGCTCCTCCTTGTCGCGCGCCGAAACGATCACCAGCTGGGTGAAGCTGTTCAGGTGCACATAGAGACCGAAGAAATGGTCCATCACGCGGGCAAAGGCCTGCAGGCTGCTGCCCACGAAGCCGGTCTCGTCGACCGTGAGCTTGAGCTCGATGCCGCGCACGAAGGTCGCGAAGGGCTTGCCGGGCAACCACTGGGTGGTGGCCTGCTGCTCGATCGCGGTGATGGCCTCGATCTGCCGCGCCGACACGGCCGAGCGGCCCAGGTCGTACAGCCGCAGCATTTCCTTCAACGCCGGCAGCCCGCTGGTGGCCAGCGACAGGTGGTTGAGCGACAGGTGCGACACCAGCCGCCACTGCACGCCCTTGCCGCGCGGCATGCGCAGCGTCTGCGTCGGGCGGCGCAGCATGCGGATCGAGCGCGCCACCGAGTTGCCCTCGATGAACAGGTCGCCGCCGGGCAGGCCGAAGGCCAGCGAATGCGGCAGGTCGCGGTTGGTGCAGGTGAGGTCGATGCTCAGCGTTTCGGTCTGCGGCAGCGAGGGCTGGAAGTCGATGTCGACGATCGAGAGCTCGGTCTCGTAGCCCGGGCTGCGCTGCGCCACGAGCTCGTTGCGGCGCGCGAACCAGTAGTGCTCGGCCTCCTTCGGATGCTCGCCGTGGTGCAGCGAGTAGAAGGGCCGGAACTCGATGTACGCGTCGCCCTCGGCGGTCTGCTTCACGAGCTTGACCGAGTCGATGCTGTAGACCTCGAAGCCGAAGGCGCGGCGCGCATCGGCCACCACCGGGTAGGCGGCCGCGGCGTGCGTGACGCGGATCGGGTCGCTGCGCTGCTTGAAGAGGTTGATGACGGGCGTGCAACCCAGGCGCAGGTTGCGGCTGGACACGCCCTCGAGCAGCCGCGCCGTGGGCGAATCGGCGCGCACGCCGGTCATCACCAGGTGCAGCGTGATCGAGCGGCACGAGCCAATGTGGCGCAGCGCGTTCGCCAGGTCGACGTCGACGAAGTTGAACTTCTCGGGGAACGCGAAGTACTCGCTGAGCAGGCGGTAGGCCGGGTGCGAGCGCGCCGGCAGTTCGATGAGCGCATCGGCCTCCTCGAAGCCGACGGGGTGCAGCGCCTCGCCCTGAACCAGCGTCCACTTGCCGCTGCGCTCGGGCTCGACGAAGACGGCGGCCGTCTTCAAAAAGATGGCGTCGGCCAGCGCCGTGGCCAGCGAGGGCTCGGCGTCGATGAAGGTGCGCAGGCGCGCCAGCGTGAGCGCCAGGGTGCCGAGCGACTTCTGCTCGCCGGTGGCCTCGAGCGTGACCGACAGGCAGCCCGTGGCGTTGCGCGGCAGCGAGGCCTGCGCGGGCGCATTCACCACCGAGTGATAGACCACGTTCGACACCTGCACCGCCGCCAGCGTGACGTCGTACACGCTGCGAAAACGGCAGGCGCCGCCGCGCACCGGCTGCGAGGTGAGCTCGGTGCCGCGCGCGATGGTGACGGGCTTGCTGAGCTTGGCGAGCGCCGCGCCGCCGGCGTCGAACTGCGCGATGGAGCACGACGGAAAGGGCCGCAGGTAGTGCGGGTACATCACCTCGAGCAGCGCTTCGGTGAGCTCGGGGTAGTCGTCGTCGAGCTTCTTGCTGATGCGGGCCGTGAGCAGCGCGAACGACTGGATCATGCGTTCGACGTGCGGGTCTTCGCTGGCGTCGGCCGAGATGGCCAGGCGCGCGGCGATCTTCGGGTAGCCCTTGGCGAACTCCTGCGAGTAGCCGCGCAGGAAGGCCAGCTCGCGTTCGTAGAAGGGCAGCAACTCGTCCATGGTGTGCGTCGTGTGCGCGGATCGTGGCGCTAGGCGTACCGGCTCTTGCCGGTGCCGCGAGTGATGGAGTACTGCAGCGTCGTGGGCTGCAGCATGGCGTCGAAGTTCACCGGCTCGGCCAGCTCGGGCAGCACGAGCAGGGCGGTGATTCCGAAATAGAGCATGTGGGTGCTGGCCTGGCCGTCGACCTCGAGCGACACCGAGACATCGCGCAGGCGCGATTCGTGGCGCGCAATGGCCTGCTCCAGCGAGCGACAGATGAACGAACGGTCGTAGTGGCTGGCCAGGCTCAGGCCCGAGAAATCGCTCAGGCCGTAGGTCATGACGGAACGCCGGCACTCCGGGTAGGCCTGGAGCTTGGCGTCGTCGAAGACCATGCGCGTGTTGAGCAGGGATTCGAGGTCGCGTGCGACCACGTTCTTGACCTCGTCAAGCGACAAATGCCGCAGCACCGGCGAAGCCGGCCCGCGCCAGTCGTCATCGAACAGCTTGTCGAGCAGGCCCGGTTCGAATCCTGTCATGGGTCACTCCCTGTCTCTCGCGTCGGACAACGGGCACGGCGCCGCGCGAGGGGCGCGGCGCCAAAAAGAAACCGCGGCCTGCGCCGCGGTCGTCATTGCCCGACTGGCGTCAGACCGAGTAGGTCTTGTCGTTCTTCGTGAGGCTCCAGGCGCCTTGCGAGTTGCCGCCCTGGTTGCCGCCGATCTTTTGCTGCGTGTACTTCCACTGCACGGCGGCGTACTTCAGCGAGAAGGTCTCGCTCGGCACGCTGGCCACGTCGGTGCTCACGACCTTCGGGTTCACGCTGGCGATCAGCACGTACTTGAGCTTGATCTCCATGTACTGCACGCGCTTGCCTTCGCCGTCGGCACGGTAGAACTGCACCGTGACTTCGTCGAAGGTGGTGCCGCCCGACGCGTGCTGGTACAGCAGCGGGCTGACGACGTCCATGTCCTTCGTGAAGATCATCTCGCCGTGCTCGCAGCGCTCGGCGGTGTGGCCGCCGGCAGTCGACGCGGTGGCCGAGCGCGGTTGCACGATGCTGTGCTGCCACGAGCTGACTTCGATCCAGTCCTTGTGGTCCTTGTCCTGCGACTCGCCGTTGATGGCCGGGCTGCCGAACTTGACGTAGATATCTTTCATGTTTCTTCCCCTTCTTGATTGATTGATTACTGACAGTTAACGTGTTGCAGCACGGCCCCTCGGCCGCGCACCCGATCTGCCTCCTTACTTATTCACTGACTTCGGCAGATCGGCGACCAAGCGCAGTGAAATAGACAGTTCATCCAGCTGGAAGTGCGGGCGCAGGAACGCGACCGCGCGGTACACGCCGGGCCGCCCGGGCACTTCGCCGACCTGGATGGCGGCTTCGCGCAGCGGGAACTGGGCCTTCTGTTCCTGCGTCGCGTTGTCGTCGAGCAGCACGTACTGCGCGATCCAGCGGTTCAGGAACTGTTCGACGTTGTGCGCCGAGGCAAAGCTGCCGATCTTGTCGCGCATCATGGCCTTGAGGTAGTGCGCGATGCGCGACACCGAGAAGATGTACTGCAGCTGCGCCGAGAGCACCGCGTTGGCGTTGGCGCTGTCGGTGTTGTACTTCTTGGCCTTCTGCAGCGACTGCGCGCCGAAGAACGCCGCGTAGTCGGAGTTCTTGCAGTGCACGAGCGGAATGAAGCCCAGGTCGCTGAGCTCCTTTTCGCGCCGGTCGGTGATGGCGATCTCGGTCGGGCACTTCAGGGCGATCTCGCCTTCGTCGGTCTTGAAGGTGTGCGTGGGCAGGTCTTCGACCAGGCCGCCACCTTCGACGCCGCGGATGGCCGCGCACCAGCCGAAGTCGTCGAACGCGGCCGTCAGGCGCGTGGCGAAGGCCCAGGCGGCGTTGCACCAGAGGTACTTGGCGTGGTCGGTGCCGTCGACGTCTTCGACGAAGTTGAAGCTGTCGACCACCGTGCCTTCGCGCGGGTGGTAGGGCAGGCGCCCGAGGAAGCGCGGCAGCGTGAGGCCGACGTAGCGCGAGTCTTCCGAATCACGGAACGACTTCCACTTGGCGTATTCGACAGTGTCGAACACCTTGGCCATGTCGCGCGGCTTGCCCAGGTCGGCAAAGCTTTCCAGGCCCAGCAGCTCGGGCGAGGCCGCGCCGATGAAGGGCGCGTGCGCGGCAGCGGCCACGTGCGCCATCTGGTCCAGGAAGTACATGTCTTCGGGCTGGCGCGTGACGTCGAAGTCGCCCACCAGCGCGCCGAACGGCGCACCGCCGAAGGTGCCGAACTCTTCTTCGTAGACCTTCTTGAACATCGCGCTCTGGTCGAACTCGACGGCGGCCTTGAAGTCGCGGATCAGGTCGCGCTTGGTGGCGTTGATGACCTTGATCTTGAGCATGGTGCCGGTCGGCGTTTCCTTGACCAGGTACTCCAGGCCGCGCCAGGTGCTCTCCAGCTTCTGGAACTCGGGCGCGTGCATCACGGCGCTGAGCTGGGCGGAGATGAGCGCGTCCAGGTCGGCCACGCGCGCGTCGATCATGGCCGACACGTTGTCGGAGACGATCACCGAGCCTTCGAGGACCTGGCTGACGAGTTCGCCGATGAGGTCCTTGGTGCGCGTGTGTTCCACGTCGGACTTGGCGACCTTGCTCTTCTCGACGATCTGGTCGAGCAGGTCGACCGAGGCCTCGGACGAAGCGGCACCGCTCGATGCCGAAAGTGCTTGCGCGGTCATGTTCAGCTTTCGTCCTTCTTGCCAACGCCTTGTCCCAGGCGCTGGAGTTGCTCGGTGTTGTTCAGCACGTCGGCCAGCAGGTCTTCGAGCTTGCTGTTGCCGGCCATCTTGTTGCGCAGGTCGGCCAGCTTGGTGCGCGCGTCGAGCAGGCGCTTGAGCGGCTCGATCTGCTCGACGACGGCTTCGGGCGAGAAGGCGTCCATCGAGTTGAAGGTGAGGTCGACGCCGAAGCTGCCGCCGCGCCCGTCCAGCTTGTTCGGCACCTGGAAGGCGGCACGCGGGGCCACGCCCTTCATGACGTCGTCCATGTTGTCGCGGTCGATGTTGACGAACTTGCGGTCCTTGAGCTTGGGCTGCTCGACCTCGGACTGGCCCGCCAGGTCGGCGATCACGCCGACGACGAAAGGCAATTCCTTTTTCTCGATGGCGTCACCGAGTTCCACGTCGTACGTGAGTTGCACGCGCGGCGGGCGCACTTTTTGGAGACGCTTCTGCACGCTCTGTCTTTTGGTCGCCATAAGCTTCAATACCTTCGCAATAGGACTGAGAAACGAATTAAAAAGTTGTACGACCCATTTCCAGATCGCACGCTCATTCGTTAATACATTGGTTTAAAAACCAATTCAAAAACCGGACAATTACTTGAGCGCGTCAAATGGATTGCCGCCACCCGCGCGCGAGGCGGGCGCGGCAGGTGCCGGGCGCGGCGCGGCGACCGGGGCGGGCCGTGCGGCGGCGACCGGGGTCGGCGCGGCGGACGATGACGACGAGGGCGCGGGTGCCGGGCTGGGGGCCGCGGCGCGGCGCGTGGGCGCCGGCCGGGCTTCGGGGCCGGCGGGCACCAGGACCGACAGGCCCAGGGTTTCGCGCAGCAGGGCGGCCAGGCGGTAGGCGTCGGCGTTGGCGTCGCCGCTCAGGCTGCTGTCCTTGCCCAGATCCTCGATGGAGCGGGCCGCCAGGCGCAGGCCGCCCACGGCGGTGATGCTCTTGGCCTGCCGGCTGGAGGGGTCGCGGCGCAGCGACTCCTCGGCGGCCGAGATGGCCAGGCTGTAGCGGCCTTCGTTGAAGTAGATCTGCGCGATGCGCGACCACGGCTCACCGCGGGTCGGGTTGTCGGTGGCGAGCTGCTGGTACTGGCGGATGACGGGCGCCTTGTCGCCGGTGGCGGCTGCCGCGGCGGCATCGACCTCGGCCAGGCTCTTGTTGTAGGCCGCGGTGGCCTGGGCAACGGCCGCGTCCGGCGTGGTGGTACAGGCCGACAAAAAGACGGTGCTCGCAATGGCACCGGCAATCATCGTGCGCGACATGATTTTTCGAATCGACACATTCCCCCCTGATCTGACTTTTTAGCAGGCCGCAATCATTCATTAAATTGCGACCGTTGACAATAACAATACACGATACTACAGCCGCGTGGATGGCAAATGACGGGGGCGGATTAATGCTAATTTCCTAATCGAAAGTCATTTTCGAAATCGGTTAATCCTATTTGGTCCATCGAAATATTGTTACGACTCGCTTTTAATGAAAATATTAATTACATCTGGCGCGCTGCTGGCCGCGTTGATGCTCGGCGGGTGCAGCTCCCCGGCGCTCACGATCGCCAACATCGCGCTCGAGGCGAGCGGACTGAAGAAGCCCGAGCTGCCCGAGTCGCAGAAGCCCCCGCGCAAGGTGACGATGTCGATCGCCGCGGGCAAGAACCTCAACGCCGACGGCCGCAACCGCCCGCTGTCCGTGGTGATGCGCATCTACAAGCTGAAGGAAACGACGGGCTTCTACCAGTCGTCCTTCGATGCCTTCGTCACGCCGGGACGCGACAAGACGCAGCTGGGCGACGACCTCGTCGAGAGCCGCGAGATCACGCTCATTCCCGACCAGCAATACACCTGGACCGAGATGGTTCCGCGCAGCGCCAACGCGGTGGCCGTGGTGGTGTTGTTCCACTCGCCTGATGCACAGCGCTGGCGCTTCGCCTTCAACGCCGCGGACGCCGAGAAGACCGGCATCGTGATGGGCGCGCATGCCTGCGCGCTCACCGTCACGACAGGCGCGGTGGTGGGCCAGCAGAACGCACAAGGCGCCGCCCCCACGGGCGCGCTCAACCTGTTGGGGCCGGTAACTTGCCGGCCCTCGCCCGCCTGATCTGCAGCGACGGCGGGGCCGTTCAAGTCGACACGACGATGCGATACATTCAAAAAAAATTGTGGGGAGTTGATCCGACGTGAGCTACGCAGCCAAGGTCCTCTGGGGAGAGGGCTTGTTTCTACGCCCCCAGCATTTCCAGCGCCAAGACGCGTACCACGAGGCGCGCCTGCGCGCCACGGCGCAGACGCTGCATCCGTACTTCTGGGGCGTGCGCTCCATCAGCTTCGACCTCGATGCGCTGGCCAGCGGCATGCTGCGCGCCTCGCAGCTGTCGCTGGTGTTCCCCGACGGTGAGCCGTACGCGGCGCCGCAGGCCGATGCGCTGCCCCCGCCCATCTCGCTGGACACGCTGAGCCCGGGCCAGAACGAGATCACCTTCTACCTCGTGCTGCACCCGGTGAAGGAGCTCGGCAAGAACTACACCGACCCCAACGAAGAAGGCTTTGCCGCGCGCTACACCAGCGACGCGACGCAGTCGCTCGACCTGTACACCAACGCCGTGAGCGCCGAGGTGGTGTTCCTGCGCAAGAGCGTGAAGCTCCTGGCCGACACCGAGCCGCGCGAGCAGTTCGTGTCGATCCCCGTGATCCGCATCCGCCGCACCGCCGCGGGCGGCTTCGAGATCGACCGCAGCTTCGTGCCGCCGTGCACCAGCATCGACGCCTCGCCCACCGTGTTCCAGCAGCTGCGCCGGCTGCTCGACGTGCTGCAGGCCAAGGTCAATTCGCTGTACGGCATTCACCGCGAGCCGAGCAAGAACATCATCGAGTTCCGCTCGGGCGACATCGCCTCGTTCTGGCTGCTGCACACGGCCAACTCGGCGTTCGCGTCGCTCTCGCACCTGTTCCATCACCCGTCGCTGCACCCCGAGCGGCTGTTCCAGGAACTGCTGAGCCTGGCCGGCGCGCTGATGACCTTCGCCAAGACCTACTCGCTGAACGACCTGCCGGTGTACGACCACGAGAAGCCGGGCCCGGCCTTCGCCGAGCTCGACCGCATCGTGCGCGACCTGCTCGACACCGTCATCTCCACGCGCTACTTCGCCATTGCGCTCACCGAGACGCGCAACGCCTTCTACCTGGGGCGCCTCGATTCCGGAAAGATCGACGAGAAGACCGTGTTCTACATGTCGGTCACCGCCAGCATGCCGGCCGCCGAGCTGGCCGAGGTGGTGCCGCAGCGTTTCAAGATCGGCGCGCCCGAAGACGTCGACAAGCTCGTGCTCTCGGCCATGCCGGGCGTGCGCATCGTCTACGCACCGCAGGTGCCGCCGGCCATTCCGATCCGCGCGGGCGCCTGCTACTTCTCCATCGACAGCAAGAGCCAGCTGTACGACCGCATGCTGCAGGCGCAGAGCGTCACCATCTATGCGCCGGCCGGCATTCCCGACATGCAACTCGAACTGATCGCCGTGACCGGCTGATCACCCGCCCGATCGTATGAACACCACCACCCTCAACAAGGCCCCTTCCCTGCTGGGTGCCGATGCGCCGCCGGCCTCATTCACGCCGGCCGGCGTGGCGCCCGACGCCGATTCGAGCCTGCTCGACCTGCTGTACGACGGCTTCGTGATGCTGTTCCTTCTGAAGAAGAAGCAGCAGCCGGCCACCACCGAGCAGTTCCTCACGGGCATCCGCAACTACCTGGGCGAGTTCGAACGCAACGCGCGCAAGCTCGACGCCACGGCCGAGCAGATCCACGCGGCCAAGTACGCCTTCTGCGCCACGGTGGACGAGTTCGTGCTCTCGGCACCCGAGTTCGCCATCCGCTCCGAATGGGAGCGCCGGCCGCTGCAGCTCACGCTGTTCGGCGACCAGCTGGCGGGCGAGAACTTCTTCAACATGCTCGAGGTCGAGCGGGCGCACGGCGCCGCGCGCATCCAGACGCTCGAGGTGTTCTACATGTGCCTGCTGCTGGGCTTCCAGGGCAAGTACGCCATCGACGGCACCGAGAAGCTGGCCTACCTCACGGCACGCGTGGGCGACGAGATCGCCAACGCGCGCGGCAAGCGCACGCCCTTCGCGCCGCACTGGCCGCTGCCCGACCTCATCTCGCACTCGCTCAAGCGCGAGGCGCCGCAGTGGGTGGTGGCCGCGCTGTTCGCGCTCATCGGGCTGCTGGGCTTCATCGGCCTGTCGGCGCACCTGGGCAGCACCACGCAGGGCGCGCTCGCGAGCTACCAGGACATCGTGAAGCTCGGCCCGCGCCAGGCCAACCTGACGATCTCGCTGCCATGACCACGGCCGCGACGAACCGCCTCGACCTCGCGGCCCTGCTGGCCCCGATCTCGGAGGCCAAGCCCTGCGGCGAGGACATGCTGTTCTCGCGCGAGTTCGACGCCATCCAGGAAGCGCGCAAGCACGACGACCCCTCGCTCGAACAGGGCGAATGGGTCATCGAGCTGAAAGAGGCCAACTGGCCCTTCGTGATTTCGGAGTGCGAGAAGCTGCTGCGCGCGTCCACCAAGGATCTGCGACTGGGCGTGTGGCTCACCGACGCGCTGGCCAGCCAGCGCGGTTTCGAGGGGCTGGCCGACGGCTACCGCCTGCTCAGCGGCCTGTGCCGCCAGTACTGGGACGAACTGCATCCGCAGCCCGAGGGCGGCGACATCGAGATGCGCATCGGCACCGTCACCTGGCTGATCTCGCGCTCGGTCGAGCTGCTGCAGCGCGCGCCCATCGTGAGCGACGGCCACACCGGCCACAGCGCGCTGGTCTGGGAAACCGCACTGGCGCTCGACCAGGCCATCCGCCGCACGCCGGCGCAGGCCGACGAGCTGCAGCGCAACAAGGTGACGCTCGAGCAGTTCGACCGCCTGCGCCGCGCCACGCCCGCGAAGTTCCTGCAGAAGACGCACCGCGACGTGCAGGCCTGCGAGCAGGCGCTGGCCGAGTTCGAGGCCGTGTTCGACGAACGCACCGCCTCCAACGGCCCGAGCTTTCGCGCCGCGAAGGACGCGGCCACGGCCATCCGCCAGGCCGTCGAGCGCTTCGCGCGCGAGGCCGGCGTGCCGATCGACAACGGCGCGGCGCCGCAAGCCACCGCCGCTGCACCGGCCGCCAGCGCACCGGCTGCCCCGACCCGCATCGAACCTGTCTTCGACGCCGCCATGCCCCATTCATCTCCCACGTATCACGCGGCGGTGCATGTGCCCGCCGCGCTGCCGCCCGGCATCCACAGCCGCGCGCAAGCCATCGCGCAGCTCAAGGAAGTGGCGGCCTATTTCGAGCAGACCGAGCCCTCGAGCCCGGCCGCCTACATGGCGAACAAGGCCGCGCGCTGGGCCGACATGCCGCTGCATGCCTGGCTGCGCAACGTGATCAAGAACGAGCAGGAGCTGGCCCAGCTGGTGGACCTGCTCGACCTGCCCAAGGGCGACGACGAGTCGCGCTGACTTTGCGCTGAAAGAAAAAGGCCCGCGTTGCGGGCCTTTTTCTTCAGCGTCCGACGCGGAACTCGATGCGCCGGTTGCGCGAACGCCCCTCGTCGGTCGCGTTGCTCGCCACCGGCTGGTCCGGGCCTACGCCCGAGGTCGTGAGCGTCATCGGATCGATGCCCTTGCCCACCAGGTAGCCCTTGACTGATTCGGCGCGCGACTGGCTCAGCGCCAGGTTCGACGTGCGGTTGCCGGCGTTGTCGGTGTGGCCCACCACCGCCACCGACTTGTTCGTGAGCTTCTGCAGGATGGGCGCCATCTCGTCGAGGATGGCGCGGCCCTTGCCCGTGAGCGTGGCGCTGCCCAGCTCGAACTCGATGGTGCGGTTGCCCAGCACCTGGTCGACCGCGATCTGCTCCGACACGGGCACGCGCAGGCTGTTCTTGATGGTGTAGGTCGGGTTGAGCGAATTCGCCATGTCGCTCACGATCTTCTGGCGCAGCGCCTCGTTGCCGACCTCGCCGCTGAGCGCCATCTGGGTGCCCTCGATCTGGAACTGGCCGCGGTGGATGTCCTTGAGCGAGGGCGTGATCAGCCGCTGCACGTTGGCGGCCCAGTTGGCCGGCATGCTGACGGTGCTCACCACCTCGATCTTGTCGATCACGCCGCTGGGCCCGTAGACGCGGCGCAGCGCCTCGATGACGGCGGCGCGCGTGGCTTCGTCGGGCACCTGCCCGCCGGCCACGACCGGCTCGCCCTTGCCGACGGCCGCGGGCGTGGTCTCGACGCGGGCGGCGGTGGCGCCCGCCGCCGGTTGTTGTGGTGGTTGCTGGGCCTGCACAGCCGGCACGAGCGCGAGCCCGCAGGCCATGGACAGCACGAGAACGCGCAAAGAACAATTCATGACCGTGTCATTCCCCGATGAAGACTTCGCGAAAGGCGGTGAGCACGATGTCCAGCGGCAGCTGCGGCTGGTCGAGGTAGCTCACCAGCTTGAACATCGCGTAGTTGCTGTGGATGGTGTCCTCGACCCACTCCGGGTTGTCGATGTCGATGTTGTGCTCGGTGTAGACCTGCGGATGCAGCACGCTTTGCAGGCTGCGCGGCGACAGGCCGTTGAAGCCGATCACCAGCCGCGAGCGGCCGTCGATCTCGGTGACCAGCAGCACCAGCTCGAAGTCGGCCTTGGCCAGGAACTGCGACACCATCTCGAGCCAGAAGGTGGCGATCAGCGAGCGGTCGACCGGATCGCGCGGCAGCGGCAGCGTGAGCCCCTTTTCGAGGTGCGACACCGCGCTGGCCATCACCGGCTGCAGCAGCAAACCCAGCGCCAGGATGGCACGGCGCAGCGACACCTTGTGGCCGTCGAAGTTGAGCATCTGCTCGATGCGCAGCAGGCTGGTGTCGCGCGTGAACGCCGCATAGGTGGCGCGCGAGGCCGACTTCTTGAAGCCGGTTTCGATGGCCGGGTCGATGGCCTCGAACTTCTTCAGCTCGTTGTCCAGGTCGGTGCCGGCCGCCAGCGACTGCACCTGCACCGCCATGCGGTCCCAGTAGGGGCCGATGAGCATCGGCGCGCCGCGCATGAAGTCGAGCGCCTCGTCCACGTCCACCGAAGTGGCCGCCAGGAACGGGTAGCGGCGCGACGACTCGTCGCGGCTGGGGCGCACGTGCCCTGCAATCGCCACGCGGCTGCGCGAGCCCAGGCACACGAAGTGCATCGGCGCCGCGTTGTCGTAGATCAGCTTCCAGCGCGGGTCTTCCGACAGCATCTCCATGGTCTGCGACAGCCAGTGGTCGAACACCTTGATGAGCTGCGGGTTGTACAGGCCCTTCACGAAGTCGCCGCGTCCGGGCAACTTGCCGAAGTAGCACAGCTGTTGTGGCGCGCTCATTTGCCTGCTCCCCCTGCCTGCACCGGCGCCTGGGCCGGTGCCTGAACCGCTGCGGGTGCTGCTGCGCGCGGCACACCGATCTCCGCGACCGTCGACGGCAGCACCGTGCCGCGCAGGCCCTTGCCCTGCGGCGAATCGCCGCCCGAACCGGCCGACTGCGTGTTCTGGATCACGCGCAGCTTGACGGTCACGCTCGCGTTGTCGCGCGCCCAGGTGAGCTCGAAGCTGCCGTCGGGCAACTTCGTGCGCTGCGCCGTGCTGAGCAGGCGCTCCAGGCCGAAGTTGCCCGGCTCGTTGATCAGCTCGACCGTGCGCCCGTCGAAGGTGACGGCGGTGATCTTCGCGCCCGGCGTGCCCTGTGCGTTGGGCCAGACGAAGTTGGACCACTGCGGCGGCGTGTTGCGGTAGCGCAGCTGCTGGCCGTCGATTTCCACCATGTACTCCGTCAGGCCCGACACGGGCTGCGGCAGGATCTGGAACAGCGTCTGTGGCTGCGCGCTGCCGCCGGCCCCGGCCGCGGCACCACCCGACAGCGGCGCCACCCACTGCGCAAAGCCGTTCACGAAGTCGGGGCTCAGCGTGAGGCCCTGGTCGCCCCAGGCGCGCGGCGACAGCAGGTCGCCGCGGCGGATCACCAGCGAGCCCAGCGTGGTCGTCACGAACTTGCCGATGGCGCCTTCAGGTCCGAAGAACTGCGCGATCTCCGCCGGCGAGGCTTCGATCTTCGCGCTCGCCGAGAACGGGTACTTGGTGGCCAGCGACTGCTGGAAGGGCTGGTGCACCTGCGCGCTCCAGATCTTGTTGACCTCCACCGCCGTCGGCTGCACCGTCACCGCGTAGGCCTGCAGCAGCGGCCGCACCAGCAGCGGGCGCAGCGCCTGGCGTTGCGCGGCGTCCATGCCGGTGAGCATCTGCTCGTCGACGTACTTGAGCGCATCGGCCAGCTCGGAGCCGTTGCCCTCCAGCGTCTGCTGCATGAGCTGGCGCGCGCCCGGTCCGGGGTCGCCCTGGTTCTTGATCTGGTTGAAGCGCCCGCGCAACTTCGACAGCGTGCCCAGGTAGCCGCGCAGCAGCGAGGTGTTGTCGCGCTCGACCACCAGGCGCGCCACGCCCGCGAACTCGCGCCCGATCGGACCCATCGGGATTTCCGTGGCGCCGCCGTTGAGGTCGACGTTCACGTTCACCTGCGACGGCGTGGCGCGGCTGAAGAGCCGCTTGAACCAGTTGAAGGCGCCGGTGCGCGCCTGCTGCAGGCCGGCGTTGACCAGCGAGGGGTTGTCCCACGAGGTCTGGTCGTACACCGTGTCGAAGACCTTGCGGATCGGTGAGTTCTGCGGATCGCCCAGCTGGTTCATCGCCACCACGGCCTGCTCGAAGCTGCCCATGTCCTTCACCGCGATGCCCTGCAGGAAGCGCTGCCACTCCTTGGCGTACTCCAGCTTGTACATGGTGGCCAGCGTCTTGCGGATCTGCTCCGGGCTGCCTTCGAGCGTCAGGTCGTCGTTGCCGGCGACGTTGAGCACCCAGTCCTTGCTCGATGTTTCCTTGTTGGCGGCGTCGCGGATCGCGTCGTCCACGTACTGCTGCCAGGCTTCGCGCGTGAACGCGCCCGAGATGGCGACGCTGCCGGCGAGGGTGCCTTCGGCTTCGGCGCTGCTGGCCGTGGCCCCGAGGATGCGCGCCACGGTCATCGGCGCGAAGCGCGTGGAGGCGCGCGCCTTGATCTCGGCGTACACGCGTTCGCGCGCCGGCATGCCGCGCACCACGCGGCGCAGGTTGTCGCGGGTCTGCTCGACCAGCGCCAGGTTGGTGTCGGCCAGCGCGGGCCAGTTGTCGTCGCCCACGCGGCGCAGGTAGAAGGTGATCATGCGCTCGGCATCGCGGATGACCGCCGCGCGCGGCATGTCGCCGCGGTTGCTCTCCAGCCAGCCGCGCCAGAAGCGCGAGATCTGGTCGGTGAGGTGCGCCGTTTCCACCTGCCGCTTGTCGGACAGCATGAGGTAGGTCTTGAGCGCGTTGTAGGCGTCCTGCACGTCGGCCGGCGAGGAGCCGGCATACAGGCCGCCGCCTTCCGGCGCTGCGGCGGGTGCCGTGGTGGTCGTGGCACCGGCGACCGGCAACGGCGCGGGCGCCGTGCCGCCCGTCAGTGCGGCCACCGCGTCGGCGCGCTTCAGGCGGTCGGGGTGCGCGTTCACCTCGCGCAGGAAGGCCTGCAGGTTGTCGGACACCGGCGCGAGCATCAGCTGCTTCACGCCGCCGTAGTACTCGGCCACGAGCTTGTCTTCGAGCTGGTTGCCCTGGTACAGGCCCAGCGACAGCGACAGCGGCCGGTCGTTGCGGAATTTCTCGAGCTGCTCGATGCGGTCCTGCAGGATGCCCAGCGCCTCGAAGCGCGTGCGCAGGCCGTTGTCGCTGGCCTGCAGCTTGACGACCTTGTCCAGGTCGGCCTGCACGTTCTCCACCAGCTGCCGGTTGCCGAGGTACGACCAGGTCCAGCCGCCCAGCAGCAGGCCCAGCACCGCGACGAAGGCGAAGAAGCTCACGTAGCGCACGCGCGCCTTCACGGGGCTGGAGAACTGCCGCACCGTCTTCTTGTCGGCAAAGATCACCTTGGAGAACAGGTCGCGCAGGAAGAACCCGTTCTGCGAATAGATTTCCTTCGACTTGGTGGCCGCGTTGCTCAGCGTGAGCCCGAAGCGCTTGGCGATGCGCTCGGTCGACAGGCTGCGCATCGTGCCCTCTTGCAAGGCGCTGGTGAAGTAGAAGCCGCGGAACACCGGCTTGTGCTGGAAGGGGTTGCTCTCGAGCAGCGTGGCCAGGAAGGCGCGCAGCGCGGGCTTGATGGCCGCGAACTCGAGCGGGAAAATCAACAGCTCGGGCGACGGGTCGCTGCTGCGGTGGTTCGCGAAGTGCGAGACGCTGATTTCCTTCAGGCCCATGTAGAGCTCGTCGAAGCGCTTGTCGAACAGCGCCACGGCGTCCTGCTTCTCGTCGCCGTCGTACGGGAGCGAGGCGCCCCACACGCGGTCGCGCTCCATCTTGTCGCTGTCGCCGAAGAACTCGGCAAAGCCGGTGATCAGGTCGGCCTTGGTGAACATCACGTAGACCGGCGCGAACACCTCGAGCCGCTCGGTGAGTTCCTGCATGCGCTGGCGCAGGTTCTTGGCGAGCTGGATGGCGAAGTCGGGCCGGCTGCCGATCAGCTCGGGAATGCTGGCCGTGATGATGATCCCGTTGATGGGCGCCTTCGGCCGGTACTTCTTGAGCAGGTCGAGGAAGCCGAACCACTCCTTGCGGTCTTCCTGGTGAATGGAATAGCGGCCCGCGGTGTCGAGCACGATGCCTTCGGTGGTGAAGAACCAGTCGCAGTTGCGCGTGCCGCCGATGCCCTGAATCACCGCGTTGCCCTTGTCGGCGAACGGGAACTGCAGGCCCGAATTCAGGATGGCGCTGCTCTTGCCCGCGGCCGGGTTGCCGATGACCATGTACCAGGGCAGCTCGTACAGCGCCTCGCTGCCCGACATTTGCCCGATCTTCGAGGTCTTGATGGTCTTCACCGCCTCGACCATGCGCCCGCGCAGTTCGTCGATCTCGGCCTTGCGCTCGGGGTCGCTGTCGCGCACGGCGGCGTCGGCCTGGTCCTCGAGCATGTCGCCGAGCTTGCGGTTGGCCGCGCGCGTGCGCATGCGCCGCACGAACCACACCAGCAGCCACAACAGCAGCAGCACCACGAAGATGCCGACGGCCCAGATCGCGCCGACTTCGAGCGTCTGCGCCCCGAGCAGCAGGAACGCGCCGAGCGCGATGGCGCCGATCACCGACAAGGTGCGCGGATCGGCCAGGAAACTGAAGAATCGCCGCATAGAAGTTTCTGGAATCGGTCCTGTTTAAGTAGCGGGTGACGCGGGGCTCGCCGGGCCGGCCAGGAGGGCCGTCCGCGCGAGCGCGTCCTGCACGGAAATGGCGAGCACATGCCGTGCATCGCGCGCGGCCAGGTGGCACGCGAGCACGACGGCGCTCATGTCGGCCGCGGCCCCCAGATGACCCAGGGTGGCGCAGACAGAGAGGTTGTTTTCGAAGGGCACATGCGGCAGCCGCTCCTGCACGAGCTTGGCCACTTCGGTGACGCGGCTGGTGCGGTGGTCGGCGTCGCTCACGACCCAGTCGACCTGGGCGGTCTCGAGCGTCGAGGTGGCGAGCAGGTGCTGGGCGAAGCGATCGAGCAAGCTGGCATCGGGCGTGCGCGCGGTGTCGGCCGAGGCCTCGCGCTGGCCGCTTGCGCTGCGCGACAGCCGCACGGCCTCGGGCGGCGCCAGCAGCGCATCGCCGGCGCGCACGAGCAGCAGGCCCGCGGCGGCCTCGCCGGGCACGCGGCCCTTGCGGCGCGTGGCGGTGTACAGCAGGCCGTCGGCCTCCCAGCGCGCGATGCTGGCTTCAGACACCGAGGAGTCGGCCGCCAGCGCGATCCACAGCGCGGGCCTTTGCTCGCGATGCAGCGACAGGCTGATGCGGTCGAGCAGGGCCATGCCGGACACGCCGTCTTCGCTCTTGAAGCAGTCGACGAGCCAGCGCTGCGAGGCATCGCCCTCGCGCACGCGCTGCTGCACCCACTGCGTGGCGAGCACGCGTTCGCTCTCGCTCCATGCGCCCGGCAACAGCAGCGAGAGGTTCAGCTGCGGCGCCGCCGCCGGCCCCGGGATGACGCCGCCGCTGGACACGAAGCGCCCGGGCGCGCGCACCGCGAGCGCATCACCCGCGTTGGCGATCGCCTCGGCCGCGGACGCCAGCAGCTCCTGCAGCACGTCGGACATCAGGTGGATGGCGCGCAGCCGATCGTCGGGCAGCGCATCGACATCGAAAGCTTCGCCAGCGGGTTGCAGGCTTTCGCGCAGGTGCTCGCGCAGCTCGTTCTCGTCGATGCCATCGACGCGGCCCGCGATGACGGGAAAGCCTTCGCCGTCGCGCAGCTCCGGCACCAGCTCTGGCGTCTGCGCCTGGCCGATCGCGGTGGCCACCGTGTCGGCATCGCTGCCGCGCGGCGTGCGAAGGGCGAAGGCCAGCACGGCCATCTGCAGGCGCTCCTGCGAGGCTTCGGGTGCTACGGCATTCGATGAGGCGGCGGCGCCTGCGGCCACCGTTGCGCCCGCCGCGGGCAGCGCAGCAGCGGGTGCGGCCGTGAAGATGCGGCGCAGCACCACATAGAAGAGCATCAACGCCAGCGGCAGCACGACAAGGTAGAGCACGATGTCGCTCGTGCTCGGCATGCGCGCCGTGTACTGCCAGTAGACGATCACGAGCACCCACACCGTGATGAACACGGCGCAGGCCAAAAGAACGGGCTTGATCAGTCGCGACAGCATCCGGAGTTTTCGAACGCCTGCGTCACGCAATGGCGATGGCAACAGCCCACGCGGTCGCGTGACCGCATGCCATGCCTGCAGCCGAAGAAGGAGACACCGCCGTCATTCGGACGCGGAAGCGATCTGGCTGGACAGCAGCCTGCAACCGCAGGCTGCGCGGTCGCCGTGGCGCGCCACGCGGCGGCCATCGATCGACACGCAGTCGCTGCCCGTCACGATGGGGTTGATGCCATGGCCGGGCCGCGGGCACGACACCATGTCGCCGATGCGCGCCACGCGCAGTTCATCGATGTGCGTGTTTTCGGATGCGGTGATCACGAAGCCACCGTGGTCGGTCTTGTCATGCAGAACGATCCACGGGCGGTCGTTGTCCGCCTCGGGTTGATCCTCACCCATTTGAACTCTCCCCCTTGATTGCCTCGTGGTGTGCCGGTGCGACAGATGTCGTCTCGGCATTCAGTTGCGTGACAATTTAAATCCCGGCTTGCGGTACTCCACGTGACCGTAGTCCCTGAAGGACCATCGACCACCCCACACCAAGCCCACGGACTCGGCCGCTTCGCCATAGAGGCGATAGCCTTCCATGGCCCATGGATCTTTTTCAGAGATCACCAGCTTGCCATTGCGATAGAACGCGTTGTCTGCCGCAAGTCCATACTGATGATAGCTTTGATTGGCCTTCGCCATGGTCACTGTATTGCCCAATGCAGCGAGTTTGGCTTGTCGTTCGGGGCTGCGATAACCCTCGAGCAATGCGAGGTCGTAGCCGTGCTTTTCTTTCATGATCTTGTAGACGAGCAGCAAACGATTACGAAAGTCCACATCGAGAACAGCCCAGTCCCGACTGCCTTCTTTCGTGAGCGGACGAATCTGCTCCACCTCTGCGGTGGCAAACACCTCGGGCGGCAACGGCTGCGGCGGCACCAGCTGCTCGCCCTTGAGCAAGGCCTCGATCTTCGGATCGCTTGTGGCGGCCCAGTCGTCGAAGAACAGAACCCGGCCACTTCCGAAAGTCACACTTAACAACACCGGCACGATAAGCAGACCCATGCCCGACAGCAGCAGGTAGCGATGCCTTACGGCAAAAGTACGCACTCCTGAGCCGCTGTCGCGCATCAACTGAAAACTTGCTTCGGACACAAAACCAAGACGACGTCCTATTCCAATAAAAAAGAATGCAATAGCAGTAGAAATGGAGACCGTCGCTCGCAACACACGGTCACGAAAAGAAGGGAACAAGAAGATGGCAAGTGCTGCCACCATCAAGGCAAAATAACAAAAGAGAGTGAAGAAGATCAACGGTGTCCAATGAGAGCCACTCAATTGTATGAGTCGCTTAAAAATTTGAACCCATCGCACGCAACGCCTTGTTGCATCCCAATTGCGATATCGCGTTGATCACGCACATAAAGCCGAGGGGAGAAATCACATGCCCGCAGCCAGCCGGACCACCCATCCATGATGGGCGCGTCAGACGCCCACAAGGACCGACCGAGCCTGCTCGGTTCGAGCGCACCCACCGCGGCCACATCGACCGCCGCACCCGGAAGCGAATCCACGCGGGTGCTCGCACAGTTCGGTGGCCGCGAGAGCGGCGCGCGTTCCTTCTTTGCACGGCCCGGTGTGTGGGCTTCGCTCGCGGTGTTGCTCGGTGTGGCGGGTGCCACGACCTACCACCTGCAATCGAAGCGCGCGGATGCAGCAGCCACGACCGTGGCGGCAGCAACGCCTGCGCCGGTTGCAGCGCCTGTCGCCAAGGAACCACCGAAGCCCGACGCGCCCGTTGCCGCCGCGGCACCGGAGCCCACGCCCGCACGCATCATCGAAGGCGACAGCACGCCGCCGCCGGCAGCACAGCAGCAACAGCAACAACAACAGGCCTCCACGCCGTTCGCAGCCATCGGTGCGCAGCCCATGGCCGTGCCGCCGGCCGCGAAGCCTGCGCGCGTTGCAGCGGCAACATCCCCCGCGAAGAAGGCAGGCGCCGACAGCAAGGCCAGCGCCGTTGCTGCAAAGAAACCGGAGCGCATCGCGTCGGGCTCGAAGAAGCCCGTGCGCACGGCCGCGAACGGCAAGCCCGTCAAGACCGCTGCCAACACCAGCAAGGCAACGAAGCCCGCCGCGCGTTCCGACCTCACGCAAACGGCGGCACGGCCGAAGGGACCCGATCCCGACACCGACCTGCTGACCGCGCTGCTCAAGCGCAGCAAGACCTCCGACCCCGCACCATCGGCGCAGGCCACTGCCGCAACGGCGGACTGCAAGCCGGGCGCACCTTGCAAACCTTGAGCATCCGAACCTGAGCGAATTCCCGATGCCTTCCGCTGACCGCAGCGCCCTGTGGGCCGAGCTGAGCCAGACGGCGCGGCTGTATCGCCTCGAAGCGCCGAGTGCTTCATCGTCCTCCAACAGCGCCGCGCGCGAGAGCATCGAAGCCTTGCGCGTGGAAGGCTGGGTGCAGCGCGAGGCGGTGTCGCAGCTGTTCGAGCTGCGCATCGTGTGCCTGAGCTTGCGCGCGGACCTGGCGCTGTCATCGCTGATCGACCAACCGCTGACGCTGGTCACCGTGCTGGCTGACGGCTCCATGGGCCGACGCACCGGCCTGATCCGCGCCGTCGAATCGCTGGGCGCCGACGGCGGCCTGGCCCGCTACCGCCTCACGCTCGTGCCCTGGCTCTGGCTGGCCACCCAGCAGGGGCGCAGCCAGGTCTTCCAGCAACGCAGCGTGGCAGACATCATCGAGCGCGTGCTCGCGCCGTACGCCGAAGCCGGCAGCTGGGCCTTCTCTTCCGACGTGAACAGCTTCCTTGCCGACGCCCCCGTTCGCACCTACTGCACCCAGTACCGAGAGAGCGACTACGACTTCTTCTCGCGCCTGCTGGCCGAAGAAGGCCTGGCCTGGCGCATCGAGGAAGACGCCCAGGCCCCGACAGGCCACAAGCTCATCATCTTCTCGTCGAACGACACCCAGCCCGCCGATGCAGGCTCGCCCGTTCGCTTTCACCGCAAGAGCTCGCAGGAGCGCAGCGACGCCGTGCAGGCGCTGGTGCGGCGCATGCGCCAATCGGTGGCCCAGGTGCATTTGAGCGCCTGGAACGTCGACGGCAAGCGCCAGCTCACAGGCAGCGCCCCGGCGCGCTTTCCCGTGGGCGGCAAGAACGCCCCGCGCCTGGAGTACGACGACGTGCTCGGCATGAACGACCGCAGCCGCGGCTGGGACACCAACCGCATCGTCGAGCGCTACGCGGCCCTGATGATGGAAGCGGCCGAATGCCGCGCCGACCTGATGCTGGGCCACAGCACCGTGCGCACCTTGCGCGCGGGCACGCGCCTCGAGATCGACGACGCGCCTGCACTCGGGCTGCAGGCCAGGCCCGCACTGCTGCTGGACACCGTCGAACACGTGGGCATCAACAACCTGCCCAAGGACACGGCGGCGTCGATTGCGGCGCAGCTGGGCGCATTGACGGAACACCTCGTGTTCGACCAGCCGTGTGCTCCCGTCACGGCCGAAGCCGATGTGTTCGGGCTGGTGTCTGCCGCAACGGGCACGAACAACGACAACAGCATCCACCCGCAGCCCCAGAGCCTGGCCACCGCGCAAGCCCAGGGCTACGCCAACAGCTTCTCCGGCGTGCACGCCCCACGCCCCTGGCGCCCCGCACTGGCCGCGGCCGACGGTGCCCGCCTGCACGCCAGGCCCACGGCCAGCGGCGTGCACAGCGCCATCGTGGTCGGCCCTTCGGGCGAGACCACGCCCAACGGCGCCGACGAGCTGTACTGCAACGACCGTGGCGACGTGCGCGTGCGCTTCCACTGGCAGAACGGAACTGGCGAGAACGGCGACAGCGCCCAGGACAACCGCAGCACCCGCTGGATTCGCGTGGCCCAGCGCCAGGCGGGCCCCGGCATGGGCTGGCAGTGGCTGCCGCGCATCGGGCAGGAAGTGCTGGTCAAGTTCGTCGACCTGGATGTGGACCAGCCCGTCATCGTCGGCGCGCTGTACAACGGCCGCGGCGACGGCGGCATCGCCCCCACGCCCGGCGGCGCATCGCGTGCCGGTGAGAACAGCGAACAGGGCAGCAACGACAACAACGTCTTCGCCCAGGCCAGCAACGCCTCGCCCAGCGCTCAGGCCAACCTGGCAGCCGGCCATGCCCCGCCCTGGCACGGCGCCAGCGCCGACGACAAGGGCCACCGCAACGCGGCCGCCCTGAGCGGCTTCAAGACCAAGGAGTTCGGCGGCGAGGGCTTCAGCCAATTGGTGTTCGACGATTCGAACCAGCAGCTGCGCGTGCAGCTGCATGCGAGCACCGCCCACAGCCAACTGAACCTGGGCCACCTCATCCACCAGGCCGACAACTTCCGAGGCAGCTTTCGAGGCCAGGGCCTGGAGCTGCGCACCGACGGCTATGCCGCCCTGCGCGGCGGCAAGGGCGTCTTGCTGAGCACCTACCACGGCGCAGGCGGCCAGAAGCTCGAACCGGTGGGCGACTTCGCCGCCGGCATGGCGCTGCTCAAGCAGGTGCAGCAACTGGGCCAGGCCCTGAGCGATGCGGCCAAGACCCACGAGACCGTGCAGCTGGCCGGGCACATCGGTGCCAACAAGGCCAACGAATCGCAGCTCGACAAGGAACGCGCCCCGTACGCCGCGATGGAGCGCACCGCCAGCGGCATGGTCACTGCCGATGCGCTCGATGCCGCCTACGCGGATGCAGCAGACAAGGCCATCGCCACCGGTGAAGGTAAGGTGCCGCACACGAGCGACGCCGTGATCGCGCTGGCCGCACGCGGCGGGCTGGCGATGGTGGCGGGCCAGCAGATGCAGGTCGTCAGCGGCGAGACCGCCACGCTGGCCAGCGGCGGCGACATCAACCTGGCGCTGGCCGACGTGCTGCGCGTGCACAGCGGCCAGGCCATCGGCGTGTTGGCCGGGGCGCAGAAGGCCGATGCGGACACGGGCCTGTCGGTCATCGCGGGCAACGACGACCTGGACTTCCAGGCGCAGCACGACGAGTTGCGCGTGCAAGCCAAGGACGCCCTGAAGATCGCCAGCACCGACCAGACGGTGGAGTTCGCGGCCAAGAAGAAGATCCGCGTCGCGACCGCGCAGGGCGCGTCGATCACGCTGCAGAATGGGGACATCACGTTCGAGTGCCCGGGGAAGATCACTTATCACGCGGTGCAGCGGAAGTTGGCCGGGCCGACAAGCTCGCCGTATGGGTTGCCGCTGTTCCCGCAGAGCATCTGCATCGAGTGCATGCTGAAGGCGGCACAAAGCGGAGCCCCCTTCTCCGCCTTGCAGTGAGCGTGGCGTTGGAATTCGCGACCGATCCGATCGACCCCCTCCACCTTGCCCATGCCGTGCAAGCGATGGTCGACGCCCAACCGTCATCCGTCGGCCTCTGGTTGCTGGTCGATGCGGCCTTGCTCGACCCGGCGCGCCTCGCATCGGTGCTGCGCCGCAACGAGTGGTCGCACGTCAATGCGCTGGCCAACACACCGTTGGAGGCCTATGGCGCAAGGGGACCGCAGCTGCTGGAGCTGCCACTGGACGACGAGGTGCGCACCGAGGGCTTGCGGCGCCTCGCCACGATCGACCCGGCGGCGCCCGCATTCAGCTGGATCGCCTCCAGCCACGCCGCTGCGGATTTGCAGGCCTGCTTCGGCTACCTGGCCCAGGCGCGGCACGACGGCCTGAAGCTGCATTGCCGCATGGGCGATGTGCGCGTGCTTCCGACGCTGCTTGCCACGCTGGCCGAGCCACAGACACGGCGCGTGGCCCAAGCCATTGCGCAGTGGCAGTGGTTCGATCGCAGTGGTGCCTCGGTCGACAACTGGTTGGCTGCTGCCGAGGCAGAGGGGACTTCCGATGCCGGCGATCATCTCGAACTCGACGCAACGCAATTCGCAGCGCTTCTGGATGCCTCGGAAGCCGACGGCATCTTTGCGCAGTTGCTCGAGACGGTGTCGCAACTGGTCCCGCAGACCGGCCGGGCAGCGTTTCATCAGCGGCTCCAGCGCGCGCTCGAGGTCGCCACCCGCCTGCATGTGGCAGGCAACCCCGACCGGCTGCAGTTCGTGGTGCTCTCGCTGACCTGCGGCGATGACTTCCATCAGCATCCCGATCTGTCGGACACATGGAAGGCCGTCGCACAAGGCTCCAGCCTGTCGGGCCTGATGAAGGGCTGGAGCGACGAACTGTGGAAGGCGTTGGAGGGCAAGGCGTCATGACGCGTCTTGCTCTCCTGGTGCTTTGCGCGGTGGCGCTGGTGGCTTGCAGCAGCAAGAGGCCTGCGGCTGAAAGCTACAGCGCCAGTATCAGCCCGTACAACCATACGGCGGACCATATCGAGCCGTATGTCGACGGGATGTTTGGCGGCCATTCGAGCGCGTATGGCGGTGGCGGCAGCTTCGTGTGCTGCATCTCCTATCCCGCCGTATGGCGCCCTGGCTTGAGCGCCAAGGTGCGTTGGGCCACCTCCAGCGGCATTCCAGGCGATAGACGACCGGAAGCGTATGTCCAGCATTGGCACGAGAAGGTCGTGCACATCGAGGAATACACCGTGCCGGGCGGAATGCTCAACATCCACTTTCTCCCTGAAGGCGAAGTTCGGTTGATCATTTCCAGCAAAGGGGCGGGTGCCAAGAACTACCCTGGCCCCGCCTATCCGGTGAAGCCGCCGGATTGGAAATGGTGAGCCGAGGCGAACAACCTATGCGCGCATTGAAAGGCCATACGCCATGAAACGCACGGCGATCCTGACGCTTTGCGCATTGGCGGTACTGTCGCTGGCCGCTTGCAGCAGCAAGAAGCCGGCGGCTGAAAGCTACAGCGCCAACCTCAGCGCCTACAACCACACAGAGGACTACATCCATCAGTTCTATGTGGACGGAGCCGGTGGTGGAAATTCGAGTCCCTACGGAGGCGGTGGCAGCTTCGTGTGCTGCATCTCCTATCCGGCTCAATGGCGCCCTGGGCTCAGCGCAACGGTGGAATGGACGACCTCGAGCGGAATTCCGGGCGACAGGCGGCCCGAGGCCATCAAGCCCACTTGGCACAAGAGAGTTGTCCCGATCGATCGGTATGACGTCCCAGGCAGCACGCTCAACGTGCATTTCCTTTCCGAGGGCGATGTGCGATTGGTCATCTCCAGCAAGGGCTCCGGTGCCAAGGGCTACCCCGGCCCCGACTACCCGATGAAGCCACCGAGCTGGAAGAGGTGAGTCAAGGCGAACAAGAATTTTCGGAAACCCGACGAACAACACGTGAACGCATTGAAAGGCCACACGCCATGAAACGCCCAACGATCCTGACGCTTTGTGCACTGGCACTGCTGACGCTGCCACTGGTGGCTTGCAGCAGCAAGAAGCCGGCCGCCGAAAGCTACAGCGCCAACATCAGCGCCTACAACCACACGGAGGACTACATCCACCAGTTTTACGTGGATGGGGCCGGCGGCGGCAACTCGCGTCCGTATGGCGGCGGGGGCAGCTTTGTGTGCTGCGTCTCCTTTCCGGCGAATTGGCGCGCCGGTCTCAACGCAACAGTGAAGTGGACGACCTCCAGCGGAATCCCGGGCGATACGCGACCTGATGCGATCAAGCCTCGCTGGCACGAAAAAATCGTGCCCATCGAAAAGTACGACGAGCCCGGTGGTCTCTTGAACGTGCACTTCCTGCCGAACAACGAGGTGCGGTTGATCATTTCCAACAAGAGAGCCGGCGCCAAGGACTATCCCGGGCCGGCCTACCCAGTGAAGCCTGCAGACTGGAAGTGGTGAACCGAGGCGACCAAGGGATATCTTGAGAGATCTGGGAGCAACACATGGATGAATTTTCTGAAGGCTGGTACGAAATCAGCTTCGACGCCAGCACCTATGACAAGCGCTGCCTCTACTTCAAGACCGCAGAACTCTGTACGGCCGAGTGCATCCTCAAGGAGTCGGGGCTGCAGATACTGGTGTGGTCGGAGGAACCGGGTCGGGCCATCGCGTGGAAACCGGAGTATCGGCTGCTACAAAATGCGCCCGCAGGCGACTGGTGGGACAAAGACCCGGGCGGCACGAACTACCAGCCCGCATTGCCTGGCGACCACTCCCGCGCAGACCGGACTCTGACCGCACGCGAGCTGTGCCAACGCGCCGCCAGCGCCGATCCGAGCAAGGCCGATGCCCTGAGTTGCGCCAAAGAGATTCACGTGGGCCTTTTTTTCGACGGCACCAACAACAACCTGGTTCGCGATGTGCCGGATCAAAGCCACACGAATGTGGTCAGCCTCTTCAACGCGCACAAGGACGACAAGGTCGAGAATTTCCGCTTCTACATACCCGGCGTCGGCACACACTTCCCCGAGATTGGCGAAGTCAAGGAATTGGACGCCGGCAAGCGCTTCGGCACCGGTGGCGAGGCGCGCATCCATTGGGCGTTGATACAGGTCTACAACGCCTTGCACATGGCCTATCACGATGTTCTGTTGATCCGGCCCGAGGAGGCGAAGACACTTTGTGTCGATCAATTGAAGACCAGCTGGCGCTTGGGCGACGACAAGATGGTCAGCATCTTCAAGGGCATTCAGGAGCGCCTGCTCAAAGCCATCAAGGACCAGCGGCCGCGCGTGACCAAGATGCATCTGTCGGTCTTCGGTTTTTCGCGCGGCGCGGCCGAAGCGCGCACCTTTTGCCAATGGATGCAGAAAGTCGCCGAAAACATGACGGTCGGCGAGGCGACGCTGGAGCTTCATTTCCTGGGCATCTTCGACACCGTGGCGTCCGTCGGGCTGGCCGATTCGGCGCCGATCTTCCAAGGCTTTCAGGACTGGGCCGATGACACCATGGACATCCATGGCGTCAACCAGACGGTTCACTACGTGGCAGCGCATGAAATACGCCAGTCGTTTCCGCTGTCCACGGCGCGCATCAGGGCCAAGAACTACCCGCCGAACACCAAGGAGTTCGTCTATCCCGGGGCACATTCCGATCTGGGTGGCGGCTATCCACCGAAATCCCAAGGCAAGGGCATCGAGGGACGAACCGCATTGCTCTCGCAGATCCCCTTGATGGACATGTATTTCGAGGCCTTGGCGGCGGGCGTGCGATTGGACAGCAAGTCCGAGATGCAAGGGGAAATACAAGCCGATTTCGCAGTCGCGCCCACCCTCGACAAGGCCTTCAGCAGCTACGCCGCCTGGACCACGGAAGAGGAAAAACAGAATGTCGCCAACGGCGGCGAGCCCGTGCAGAACCGCATGCGCTATCACATGGAACTGTATTGGCGCTGGCGCGCCTCCAAGAGCGACGAGGCCACCTTCAAGGCCATGGCGAGCTATGAAGCCTCCAACAAGCAGGACCGACAGGATCTCTGGGAGTCGGAACTCGACTGGCGTACGGACGTGCAAGCCGCTCAGGTGGCCAACCAGCCCAGGCGGGTGTTCGTTCCCAGAGCGGGCTACGTCGAGCAGCAGTCGCGTGCCGATGAGGTGCAAAGGCGCCTTCTGCGCGCCGTGGCTGCCGCCAAGGACGTCCCGCAAAGCGCCAACGACTTCTTCGACAAGTATGTCCATGACTCGCACGGCGGGTTCTGGATGCTCGGCCCCATCACGAAGGAAAACCGCGAGGACTTCGTAGCCGCCATCAAGCAGAAGAAGGCCACGCACGACCGGTTGTTGAAGGAATCGGAGGCGCAAGGCAACCCGGGCCGTGCAGGAAACATCCGCAATCAGGCTCGTGCCTATGAACTCAACAATTTCGAACGCCGCGTCATCGCGACGGATGCGAAAGAACCGGGAACACTGCCGCTGATGACAGATGCAGATGCGCAAGATCTGCGAGACAACGCGGGCACGACGGCGAAGATTGCATTGAAAATCCTGGGCACCGCCAGCCGCCGCGAGCCGCACGGCCATGGTCGCTACCGGCGCGTGTTCGACAAGAGTTGAAGAAGCTCGCTGCAGGCTCAGTCATCGCCCCGCAGAACCAGCAGCAACCAACTGCCAGGCCATCGCCGTTCAGTGACGCTGGATCAAGATGAACTTGATCGCCCTCGTCCTGGTGGTTGGCACCCTGCCATCGCTGGTGTGCACGCTCTTCCTGATCGGCCATCGCGTGCGTCCACATCCGTCGTGGGCGCCTCACTTGAAGAAAGCCTGGCTGTTCGTGCTCGTGCTGGCTGGCACCGCGTTGCTCTACCTCGGTGCGCGCTACGTACTTGTCGACGCACGCGATACAGGCGCACGTCTCGAGACCTACATGGCCGCCGTGACCTTCGCACCCTGCATCGTTTCAGGACTCGTCGCCCTGTTCCTCAAGCCTTGACGACCGCCCTCACTCACCCGATGCGCGCGATCGCCGTCCCAGCTGCCACGTAGCCCCCCGCAGCCGCAGCGAACACGATGCGCCCAGCGCGGTGCGCAACCACCTGCATCTCCATCTTCATCGCCTCTATCACCGCGATGACCGCACCTTCAGCGACCTCGTCGCCGTCCGCGACTTTCCAGCCTTGCAGCGTGCCCGACACCGGCGCAGCCACAGCAGCGGCATCGGCCGCCGGTGCGTTCGCCACAACGCCAGGCGCAGCAGCACCACCACCCGCCGACGCCAACCCGCGCAGCAACTCCGCCGGCAGCCCCAGCGGCATGCGCCGCCCGTCGATCTCGATGGCCGTGCGGTGCAGCGACGCATCCGGCAGCGGATCAGGTCGCATGCCCGCCGCTTCGTCGTTCGCAAAGTCGGTTTCGATCCAGCGCGTGTGGACCTTGAAGGCGTCTTCCGACACGAAGTCGGGGTGCGCCATCACGGTGCGGTGAAACGGCAGCACCGTGGCCAGGCCTTCGATGCGGAATTCCTTGAGCGCGCGACGCGCGCGTGCGATGGCCTGGGCGCGCGTGGCGCCGGTGACGATGAGCTTGGCCATCAGCGAATCGAAGGTGCCGGGCACCTGCGAACCGGCGTCCACGCCGGTGTCCACGCGCACGCCCGGGCCCGAGGGGGCGTCGAACACGTGGACAGGGCCGGGCGTCGGCAGGAAGCCGCGGCCCACGTCTTCGGCGTTGATGCGGAATTCGAAGGAGTGGCCGCGCGGTGCGGGCGTTTCCTTGACGGACAGCGGCAGGCCTTCGGCGATGCGCAGCTGCTCGATGACGAGGTCGATGCCGGTGGTCTCCTCGGTCACGGGGTGCTCGACCTGCAGGCGCGTGTTGACCTCGAGGAAGGAAATCGCGCCGCTCGCGCTCAGCATGAACTCGACGGTGCCGGCGCCGGTGTAGCCGGCGGCCGCGCAGATGTCGCGCGCGGACTGGTGGATGCGCTCGCGCTGTGCGTCGCTCAGGAAGGGCGCAGGCGCTTCTTCGACCAGCTTCTGGTTGCGCCGCTGCAGCGAGCAGTCGCGCGTGCCGAGCACGACGACGTTGCCGTGCGTGTCGGCGATGACCTGGGCCTCGACGTGGCGCGGGCGGTCGAGGAACTGCTCGACGTAGCACTCGCCGCGGCCGAAGGCGGTGATGGCTTCGCGCACGGCCGATTCGTAGAGGCCTTCGACCTCGTCGAGCCGCCACGCGACCTTGATGCCGCGCCCGCCGCCGCCGAAGGCCGCCTTGATGGCGATCGGCAGGCCGTGCTGTTCGGCAAAGGCAAGCACCTCGCCCGCGTTGCTGACCGGGTCGGCCGTGCCCGCGACGAGCGGTGCGCCGACCTTCAATGCGAGCTTGCGGGCCTGCACCTTGTCGCCGAGCGTGGCGATGGCCGAAGGCGAGGGGCCGATCCATGTGAGGCCGGCGTCGATCACGGCCTGCGCGAAGGCCGCGCTTTCCGAGAGGAAACCGTAGCCGGGGTGCACGGCGTCGGCGCCGCTGCGCTTGGCGATGGCCAGCAGCTTGGGAATGTTCAGGTAGGTGTCGGCCGGGCGGTGGCCGTCCAGGCCGTAGGCCTCGCCGGCGCGGCGCACGTGCAGCGCATTGAGGTCGGGATCGGCGTAGACGGCGACCGACTGCACGCCGTGGTCGGCGCAGGCGCGCGCGATGCGCACGGCGATTTCGCCGCGGTTGGCGATCAGGACTTTTTTCATCGCAGGACTCTCGATCTCAAATCAAAGTTCGATGGCGCCGTGGCCGGCCATCGGTTGGAAGCGGACGCGGGCGTTCACGGGGATCTGCCCCGCACGGTCCAGGTGGTGGGTGGCGACCGACGCGATCACGGGGTAGCCGCCGGTGAGCGGGTGGTCGGCCAGGAACAGCACGGGCTGGCCGCTGGGCGGCACCTGGATCGAACCGCGCGCCGTGCCCTCGCTGGGCAACTCCGCGGTGTTCGCACGCACGAGCGGCTCTTCGCCGTTCAGGCGGATGCCGACGCGGTTCGATTGCGGCGTCACCACCCACGGCTGGCTGCACAGGCGCTCGACGGCGTCGGTGGTGAACCAGTCGGTGCGCGGGCCGAGCACGATGTCGAGAACGACCTCTTCCTGCACGGTGGGCAGGTCGATGGGCGGCACTTCGGTGGCGCCGACGACGGCGCCGGTGGCGACGGCGCGCACCGGCAGCACGTCGCCCACCGCCACGGCGGGCGGGCCGATGCGGGCCAGCGTGTCGGTCGCGCAGCTGCCGAGCACGGGCGCCACGGCAAAGCCGCCGCGCACGGCCAGGTAGCTGCGGATGCCGGCGACGGGCTCGCCGACAGTGACGGTGTCGCCATCGGCCAGCGCGACGGGCTGGTAGCGCGGCAGCGGCCATTGCGCGCCGTCGGCGCGGGTCAGCGTGAGCGGGCCGTCGGCGCCGGTGACGGCCATCACTGCGTTGCCGCGGCAGACGAACTGGAAGCCGCCGTAGGCCAGTTCGAGGCAGGCCACGTCCGACGCATTGCCGACCAATCGATTGGCCGCCTGCAGCGAGCGCTGGTCCATCGCACCGGAGGCGGACACGCCCTGCCGCGCCTGGCCATGGCGACCGCCGTCCTGCCACAGCGCTTGCAAACCAGCGGCGCGAACTTCGAACGCGCTGCCGCCTTCGACGGTTGCGGGTGTGGGTGCCGCGACAACTTGCGCGATCACCGGCAGTGCAACCTTCAACTCCGTGGCATCGACAAAGCGCACCGCATCGCCGGGCTGCAGCAGCGCCGGCGTTTCGCGCGACAGGTCCCACATGGGTGTGTCGGTCACGCCGATGATCTGCCAGCCGCCGGGGCTGGCCTGCGGGTACACGCCGCTGAAGCTGCCCGCGAGCCCGACCGCGCCGGCCGGGATGCGGGTGCGCGGCACGGCGCGGCGCGGCACGTTCAGGCTGGGGTGGCCGCCGCTCAGGTAGGCGAAGCCGGGCGCGAAGCCGGTGAAGGCAACGGTGTAGTCGCTGCCGGTGTGGCGGCGCACCAGCTCGTCGGGCGTGATGCCGAGCAGGCCGGCCACTTCGGCGATGTCTTCGCCGTCGTAGCGCACGGGAATCTCGATGCGCTTGTCGATGCGCGTCTCGCGGGCGTCGAGCTTTCGCTGGCGCACGGCGTGTGCCAGTGCGGCGGCCGACAGCACGGCGGGGCGGAAGGTGATGAGGATGGTGCGCGCGGCGGGCACCAGCTCGTCGATGCCGGCGAGGGGCTCGGCGCGCAGCGAAGCCAGCAGCGCGAGCGTCTGCGCCAGGTCGTCGAGCTCGACCAGCACGGCATTGAGGTTGACGCGAAGAAAGCGCATCGAGGTCGTCATGCGGTCGCTGCCTCGGCAAAGGGGCGGATCGTCACGCCGGCCTGCACGAGCCGCTCGCGCACGCGACGCGCCATCTCGACCGCGCCAGGACTGTCGCCGTGCACGCAGATCGAATCGGCGCGGATGCGCACCACGCTGCCGTCGATGGCGGTGACGGTGCCTTCGTTGGCCAGCCGCAGCATGCGCTCGGCCACGTCGTTCGCATCGTGCAGCACGGCGCCGGGTTCGCGGCGCGACACCAGCGTGCCCTGCGGTGTGTAGGCGCGGTCGGCAAAGGCCTCGGCCACCACGCGCAGGCCCTGGGCCTCGGCCCAGCCGACAAGCGGCGAGCCTGCGAGCGCGACGAGCACGAGGCTGGCGTCGATCTCGCGCAGGGCGGCGATCACATCGCGCGCCTGGCGCTCGTCGTGCGCGATGGTGTTGTACAGCGCGCCGTGCGGCTTCACGTAGCGCACCTCGGTGCCGGCCGCGGCGGCCAGGCCCTTCAGGGCGCCGATCTGGTAGATCACGTCGGCGCGCAGGTCGGCGCTGTCGACGTCCATGTTGCGGCGGCCGAAGCCGACGAGGTCGCGGTAGGCCACGTGGGCGCCCACGGCCACGCCGCGTTCCTTCGCCTGGCGCAGCGTGCGCAGGATGCCCGCGGGGTCGCCGGCGTGGAAGCCGCAGGCCACGTTGGCGCTGCTGACGATGTCGAGCATGGCGGCGTCGTCGCCCATGCGCCAGACGCCGAGGCTTTCGCCGAGGTCACTGTTCAAGTCGATGTTCATCGGGGGTCTCCGGCGTGCACGGCACGCCTCAGGAATCAATGCAGCCGGCCGGCGGTCTCGCGCACGTCGTTGCGCACGGTGAGCGCGGTGCGGATCGCCACGCGGAAGGCCTCCACCTGCGCGGCCAGCGCCATGCTCGCCACGCCGGGTTTCGAGGCGGCCTGCTCGGGCAGGTAGGGCACGTGGACGAAGCCGCCGCGCGTGTGCGCCAGCGCCGGGCGCGTCGCGAGCCGGTGCATGAGCGCGTAGAAGATGTGGTTGCACACGAAGGTGCCGGCGCTGTTGGACACGGCCGCGGGCAGGCCTGCCGCGCGCATGTCGCGCACCATGGCCTTGATCGGCAGCGTCGAGAAGTAGGCCGCCGGGCCGTCCCTGACCACGGGCAGGTCGATGGGCTGCTGGCCGGCGTTGTCGGGAATGCGCGCGTCGTCGATGTTCAGCGCGGCGCGCTCCATCGAGATCTCGGTGCGCCCGCCCGCCGCGCCGATGCACAGCACCAGCTGCAGTGGCGAGCCGATCAATGCGGCGTCGAGCGTGTCGATGGCGCGGCCGAACACGCAGGGCAGCTGCACCGCCTGCACCACGGCGCCTTCGCAGGTCCAGCCGTCGAGCGCGCGGGCGATCTCCCACGCGGGGTTGACCGGGTCGTTCTCGAAGGGCTCGAAGCCCGCGAGCAGCACGCGGCGTGCCTTGGCATCGGTGGCGGTGGTCATGCGCGGTGCCTCAGCGGAACATCAGGAAGTACAGCAGGAAGATGTTGACCACCAGCAGCGCGGCCGCGGTCGGTATCTGCACCTTGATCACCGCGTTCTTGTCGGGCAGCTCCAGCAGGGCCGCGGGCACGATGTTGAAGTTGGCCGCCATCGGCGTCATGAGCGTGCCGCAGTAGCCCGAGAACATGCCGATGGCCGCCATCACGGCCGGGTCGCCGTGGTACACGCCCACCAGCACCGGCACGCCGACGCCGCCCGTCATCACCGGGAAGGCCGCGAAGCCGTTGCCCATGATGATGGTGAAGAGGGCCATGCCCAGCACGTACACGGCCACGGCCACGAAGCGGATGTCCATGTTGATGTAGCTGGTGGTGATGTGCGCCACCGCCTTGCCCACGCCGGCGTCGGAGAACACCAGGCCCAGCATGCCGAGCATCTGCGGCAGCACCACGGCCCAGCCGAGCGCGTCGGTCAGGCGGCGCGACTCGCGCATGCCCTGCACGGGCGTCTCGCGCGTCAGCCAGCAGGCCAGCGCCAACGCCACCACGCAGCCGATGCCCAGGCTCACCAGCGTGGTGTTCTTGGGGTCGAGCAGCAGCGTGCCGCCGAGCTTGATGTGGCTCATGCCCACGGTGCCGATCACGGTGACCAGCGGAATCGCCAGCGCCGGAATGAACAGCTTGTTGCCCAGGCGCGTGGCGCTGGCCTGGTACTGCTCGGGCGTGGGCTCACGGTGCTTGCCCGCGCCGACGCCGCGCAGGCCGGCAATGACGGCCATGCCGATCGCGCCGACGCCCACGAGCGCCGGCGGCAGCTTGTCGCCGACCAGGAAGACCAGCGCATAGATGCCCCAGAAGAGCGCGCTGGTGTAGCGCTTGGGGTGCTGGCGGTCGGCCAGCGTCATCACGGCCGTGACGGCGAGGATGAAGCCGACCAGGAGGTACAGGTGCTGGATCGAGAGGATCATGATGCTCAGCGTCCTTCCTTGGCGGGCACGGCGGTGGCGGGCACGTCGGCTTCTGCAGCGCCGCCCAACTCACGGGCCAGTGCCTGGTCGAGCCGGCGCAGGCGCCAGGCGTGGATGATGAAAGCGGCAATGGCCGTGGGAATGCCCCACATCGCGATGTGCAGCGGCTCCACGTCGATGCCCGCTTCGTGCAGGAAGGTGGTCATGAGCACGATGGCGCCGAAGGCCACGAAGATGTCTTCGCCGAAGAACAGGCCCACGTTGTCGGTGGCCGCGGCGTAGGCGCGCAGCTTGTGGCGGATGCGGTCGGGCAGCTTGCCGTAGCGCGTCTCGGTGGCGCCTTCGGCCATCGGCGCGAGCAGCGGACGCACCATCTGCGGATGGCCGCCCAGGCTGGTCAGGCCCATGGCCGCCGTGAGTTCGCGCGCCGCCAGGTAGACGATCAGCAGGCGCCCGGCGGTGGCCGACTTGATGCGGCTGATCCAGTTCTGCGCGTGCTGGCGCAGGCCGTGGCGCTCCAGCAGGCCGATCACCGCCAGCGGCAGAAGAATGATCAGCGGCAGGTTGCGCGTCTTGATGAAGCCGGTGCCGATGGCCGTGAGGATCGCCATCGGGCCGAAGCCGGCGGCGAACGCCGTGACGATGGCCGTGACGATCACGACCAGCATCGGATTGAAGCGCAGGATGAACCCCGCAATGATCACGGCCACGCCGATCAGCGGCCACAGGGGGACTTCAGGTGTCATGGTTGGTCTTTCGTTGCAATGCAAAACACCGGCGCAAGGGCCCCGGTGCGGTCGATTGATGCAAACCTCATGCCAATGAATGAGCAATTCATTTCGTGTGAATCACTCATTTCAAACAAGTTGTTGAACAATTTCATGTAGTGTGCCCAACAACAGTGCCTGAATACCTCCATGAAAACCCTGAAACGGGCGCGTTTCGGTGCACCGGCGCGGCGTGGCACGGGGGCTGTCTGTTACAACGCAGGCTCGCTGCGCCCCTCTCTTTTCCCCTCCGACCGACCGGCATGACCCGACTGGATTCCCCCGCTTCCCCCACCTCGCCGGCCGCCGGCGCGCTCACGCTCAACGACCGCGTGGCCGAGCTGATCCGCCAGAAGATCGTGAAGGGCGAGTTCTCGCCGGGGCAGCGGCTGTCGGAGGCCGCGCTGGCCGACAGCCTGGAGATTTCGCGCAACACCCTGCGCGAGGTGTTCCGCACGCTGACCAAGGAAGGCCTGCTCAAGCACGCGCCGAACCGCGGCGTGTTCGTGGCGGTGCCGAGCATCGCGTCGATCATCGACATCTACCGCGTGCGCCGGCTCATCGAGTGCCAGGCGCTGGCGCAGGCCTACCCGCGTCACCCCGCCAAGAAGCACATGCGCGAGGCGGTCGAGATGGCGCTGAAATGCCGCGACGCCGGCGACTGGCTGGGCGTGGGCACGGCCAACATGGAGTTCCACAAGGGCATCGTCGAGCTGGCCGACAGCGAGCGGCTGAACGTGCTGTTCGCCCACATCCTGGTCGAGCTGCGGCTGGCCTTCGGGCTGCTGAAAGACCCGGAGTTCCTGCACGCGCCCTACGTGGACATGAACACGAAGCTGCTCGAGCTCATCGAGGCCGGCAAGTTCGCCGAGGGCTCGGCGGCGCTGAACGACTACCTGATCCACTCCGAGCGCATCGTGCTCGCCGTCTACGCGCGGCAGATGACGGACGTGGAATAGCTCGCCCCCGGCTTCGCATCGGTGCACCTGCGCGGGGCGAGGTGCTGAAATAATGACCACCCCGCCACACCCGCCGCCGGATGCGCCATGACCCTGTCCGCCTACCTGCTGTTCCTGCCCGCCTGCTTCGCCATCAACATGGCGTTCGGCCCCAACAACCTGCTGTCGGTCACCAATGGCGCGAAGCACGGCGTGTCGCCGGCGGTCATCGCGGCGAGCGGCCGGCTCGTGGCCTTCGCGGTCATGATCGCCATCGCGGGCCTGGGCATGGGCGCGGTGCTGGTGGCGTCGGAGCTGGCCTTCGACGTCATCAAGTACATCGGTGCCGCGTACCTCGTGTGGATCGGCGTCCGGCTGCTGCGCGCGCCGGCGCCGACTGCGCAAGTGCAGGCGCACGAAGCAGCCCCGCCGTCGATGCGCGCGCTGGTGCGCCAGGAGTTCACCGTGGCGGCTGGCAACCCGAAAGCGATCCTCGTGTTCACCGCCTTCTTCCCGCAGTTCGTGGTGCCCGGCGCGTACGCGTCGAGCTACGTGCTGCTGGGCGTGACCTTCCTGGTGTTCGAGTTGGTCGCGATCGCGCTCTATGCACTGCTCGGCGCGCGCATGCGCCGCCTGGCCGATGGCAGTCGCGCGATGCGCTGGTTCAACCGCGTGAGCGGCAGCATGATGGTCGGCTTCGGGCTGATCCTCGCGCTCACGCGCCGGCCTGCAGGTTGAATGGCCGACCGCGCGGCGGTCAGCACTCGACGATGTTCACGGCGAGGCCGCCGCGCGAGGTTTCCTTGTACTTGGTCTTCATGTCCGCGCCGGTCTGCATCATGGTCTGGATGACCTTGTCCAGCGACACGAAGTGCGAGCCGTCGCCGCGCAGGGCCATGCGGGCCGCGTTGATGGCCTTCACCGCGCCCATCGCGTTGCGCTCGATGCACGGGATCTGAACCAGCCCGCTGACCGGGTCGCAGGTCATGCCCAGGTTGTGTTCCATGCCGATCTCGGCGGCGTTCTCGACCTGGCCCGGCGTGCCGCCCATCACCGCGGCGAGCGCGCCCGCCGCCATCGAGCAGGCCACGCCGACCTCGCCCTGGCAGCCGACCTCGGCGCCCGAGAACGAGCCGTTCTTCTTGTAGAGGATGCCGATGGCGGCCGCGGTGAGCAGGAACTCGACCACGGCCTCGTCGCCCGCACCGGGAAAGAAGCGCTGGTGGTAGTGCAGCACCGCCGGGATCACGCCCGCCGCGCCGTTGGTGGGCGCGGTGACCACGCGCCCGCCGGCCGCGTTCTCCTCGTTGACGGCCATGGCGTACAGGTTGACCCAGTCCATCGCCGCGAGCGGGTCGGGCGCGGCCTGCGCGGTGCCGCTGCCCTGCAGCTGCCCGAACAGGTCGGCCGCGCGCCGGCGCACCTGCATGCGCCCGGGCAAGGTGCCGGTGCTCGCGCAGCCGCGGCGCACGGCGCCGGCCATGGCGTCCCACACCTGCAGCAATTCCGAGCGCACCTCGGCCTGCGGTCGCCATTGCGTTTCGTTGGCCATCATCAGCGCGGCGATCGACAGGCCCTGCGCCCGGCATTGCGCCAACAGCTCCGCGCCGGTGTCGAAGGCAAAGGGCAGCGCGGCCGGCGCCGGGCGCTGCACGCCGGCTTCGTTGCGCACGCTCTCGCCCTGCGCATCGACGACGAAGCCGCCGCCGACCGAGAAGTAGTCCGCCTCAGCCAAGGTCTGGCCCTGCGCGTCGAGCGCGATGAAGCGCAGGCCGTTCGGGTGCCGAGGCAGGCTCTTGCGCAGGAAGAGCAGGTGCTCCTTCTCATCGAAGGCCACGGCGTGCGTGCCGAGCAGGTGCAGTCGCCGCTCGCGCCGGATGGCCGCGATGGCAGGCTCGATGGTGTCGGGATCGATCCGGTCCGGCCGGTGGCCTGCGAGCCCGAGCAGCACGGCGCGGTCGGTGCCGTGGCCGCGGCCGGTGGCGCTCAGCGAGCCGTACAGCTGCGTCACCAGCGCGGCCACCTGCGGCAGCAGGCCTTGCGATTGCAGCAGGCAGGCGAACTGCCGCGCCGCGATCATCGGCCCGACCGTGTGCGAGCTCGAGGGGCCGATGCCGATCTTGAACAGATCGAAGGCGCTGACCGGCGTCGAAGGCGCCTTCGCCGTACCCGTCACCGCGCCTTCACCGCCAGGTTCCACAGCGCCACGAGCTGCTCGTACTCCGCCGAGGCTGCTTCCTGGTCGAGCGGGAAGACCTTGATGGCGCTCAGGTCGGGCAGCGAGGTGAGCTTGGACACCGCGATGTCGCTGCGCACCGGACGGCGGAAGTTCTTCACCAACAGCTCCTGCTGCGTCTCCTTGCTCAGCAGGCCGTTGTAGAGCGCGACGGCGGCGTCCATGTTCTTCGCGCCCTTCACGATGAACATGCCTTCGGGCGCCAGGTAGCTGCCCTCGGTGGGATAGACCAGCTTGATCTCCTTCTGGCCGCCCGCCACGTACTCCTGCGCCGCGTACTCGATGGTCAGGCCCACCGGGTACTCGCCGGCGGCCACGCCCTTGTAGGTGCTGCCCGACGACGCGGTGACGACCGCGTTGGCCGCCAGCTTGCCCAGGCCGTCGCGGCCGAACTGCTTGAGCAGGCCATACACCAGCATGTAGGCCGTGGCGCTCTTGCTCGGGTCGGTGATGGCGAACTTGCCCTTCCACTCGGGGCGCATCAGGTCCGACCAGGTCTTGGGCGCGGGCATGCCCTTGAGCTGGCGCTCGTTGACCATCATCACCATGACGTGCACGTTGGTGCCGACCCACAGGTCGTTCGGGCCGCGAAAGGCCGCGGGCACGGCCGCGAGGTCGGGCGACTTGTAGGGCGCCATCTGGTCCTTGTAGGCGCCCAGCGTGCCGAAGCCGCCGCTCCACAGCACGTCGCCGCGCGGGTTCTTGGCCTCGGCCTGGATGCGCTTCATCAGCGTGCCGGTGCCGCCCGTGACCTGCTGCACCGTGAGCCCGGGCGTCTTCTTCTTGACCACGGCCAGCGCGGTCTCGACGGTCTCGGTGTTGTTGGACGAATAGAGCACCACCGTCTGCGCACCCGCGATGCCCGCCGTGAGGGCCAGGGTCGCGAACGCGCATTTCGCCAGGGACTTGAAGGACATGAAAACCTCGCAGGTTGAAGTGAATGGGTGGGTCATTTGCTGGAGAACAGGTTGATGCGGAACACCTTGATCGCCACCACGATGGGCAGCAGGATCACGCTGACCAGCGCCGCGCCGTAGGCCGAGGCCAGGCCCAGGCGCCCGCCGTCGACCTGGCGGAAGATGGCGATCGGCATGGTCTCCAAGCCGCCCGTGTAGACCACGATGGAGGCCGACAGCTCCGAGATCGTCGTCACCCACATCAGGATGGCGGCCGAGATGATCGAGGCCTTCATGGCCGGCAGCAGCACCTTGAAGAAGGTCTTCAGCGGCGACACGCCCAGGCTGATCGAGGCTTCCTCGATGGAGTCCGAGATGTTGAACAGCGTCGACGACGCGTTGCGCACCGCGAAGGGCAGGCGGCGCACCGTGTAGCACAGCACCATGATCCCCGAGGTGCCCGCCAGCACCAGCCAGCCGGTGTTGAAGGTCTGCACCAGCGCAATGCCCAGCACCGTGCCCGAGATGGTCAGCGGCAGCACCACGATGTAGTCCAGCAGCTGCGTGAAGGGGTTGCGCTTCTTGATCGTCAGGTAGCTCACGAGCACCGCGAAGGCCACGCCCACCACGGTGGCCATCGAGGCGAACTTCAGCGAGTTGATGATCGGCTCGGGCGCGCCGCGCAGCGCGCGCTCCAGGCTCGACAGCGACCACTGGCCCCAGCGCATCACGGGCCCGCTGGTCTCGGTGAAGGCGCCCACGAAGACGATGAGCAGCGGCAGCATCGACAGCACGATGATCACGCCCACGCTGAGCGTGTAGAACACCGCCGCGCCCGAGCGCACGCGCACCACGGCGGGCGCGCGGCCCTGCGTCATCGTGTAGATCTTGCGTTCGACCACGCGCTTCTGGAAGAACAGCACGATGGCCACGATGCCGATGGACACCACCGACATCGCGCTTTGCAGCGTGGGGCTGCCGCCCATCTCGCCGACGAAGGCGTTGTACGTCATGACCGACAGCAGCGGCACGCTGCTGCCCAGCACCACCGACAGCGCGAAGTTGCCCACCACCAGCGTGAACACCACCAGCGCATTGACCAGCACCGCGGGCAGGATCACCGGCACCAGCACGCGCAGCTTGGTCACCAGCGGCGAGGTGCCCAGGCTCAGGCCGGCTTCTTCGAGCTGGCCGTCGAAGCCGCGCAGCGCGGCCAGCACGCCCAGGTAGATGTAGGTGTAGTAGACCAGCGTCATGGAGAACACCATGCCGGTCCAGCCGTAGAAGGTCGGCAGCGTGATGCCCGCGCCCGCGAGCAGGTTGGTCACCAGCCCGTTGTTGCCCAGCAGCAGCAGCCACGACTGGCCGACGATGATCTCGGGGATCACGATGGTCATGATCGGCAGCACCGCCACCAGGTTCTTCAGCGGGAAGTCGTAGCGCGCCACCATGTACGCGAAGGGCACGCCCACGGCCACGGTGCAGGCCGTGACCGACACGCCGAGCACCAGCGTGTTGCGGAACGCGAGCAGGTATTCGCTGTCCTGCAGCAAGGTGATGAAGCCGGACAGCGAGAACGCGCCCGACTCGTCGCGCACGCTGTTCACGAACAGCGTGCCCAGCGGATAGAACACGAAGAACAGCAGCAGCACGAGGCTGAGCAGGGTCAGGAAACCCCAGGGCCACCAGTTGATTTTCATGGCGTGCGTGTCCGTTCAGGCAGCGACGACGCGGCTGTCGGCCGGCACCAGCACCTGCACCGCATCGCCGGCCTGGAAGTCGGCCACCATGTTGCCGGCGTGCAGCTCGACGCGGATCTCCGACTGGTCGTGCAGCCGGATGCGGTAGGCGGTCTTGAAGCCCAGGTACTGGCGGCGCAGCACCTCGCCCGCGATGGCGTTGGGCACGTGGGGCGCGGGCGCCATCAGCGACAGCGCCTCGGGGCGCGCGATGAGGATGCCCTGCGCGCCCAGCGCGGCGCCGCCCTGCTTGCCGTCCAGTTGCTGGCCGCACAGCTGGTAGCGCACGTGCGACGCGGCCCCGCCGGCGGACTCGGCCGGCACGGGAATCACGTTGGCCGAGCCGATGAAGTCCGCCACGTAGGCGTTCACCGGCGTGCCGTACAGCTCTTCGGGCGTGCCCAGCTGCGCGATGCTGCCGCGGTCCATGATGGCGATGCGGTCGGACATGGCCAGCGCCTCTTCCTGGTCGTGCGTGACGAACACGGTGGTGATGCCGGCTTCGCGCACCAGATCGAGGATCACGTCGCGCATCTGCAGGCGCATCTTGGCGTCGAGGTTGGACAGCGGCTCGTCCATCAGCAGCACGCGCGGGCGGATCACCAGCGCGCGCGCCAGCGCCACGCGCTGGCGCTGGCCGCCGCTCATCTGCGCGGGGTAGCGGTCGGCCAGTGCGAGCAGGCTCACCTTGTCCAGCGCCTCGTTGACGCGCCGGGCGATCTCGGCCTTGGGCACCTTGCGCGCACGCAGGCCGTAGGCCACGTTGTCGAAGGCCGTCTTGTCGGGGAACAGCGCGTAGTCCTGGAACACCATGCCGATGTCGCGGTGGTGGGTGGACACGCGCGTCACGTCGTCCTTGTCGAAAAGGATGCGGCCGCCGTCGGGCTCGTTGAAGCCCGCGATGCAGCGCAGCAGGGTCGTCTTGCCGCAGCCGCTGGGGCCCAGCAGGGTATAGAAGGCGCCATCGGGCACATGCAGCGACAGGTTCTGCAGCACCGTCTGGTTGGCGAACTGCTTCACGACGTTGTCGATGGTGATGGAAGCCATGTCTCTTGTTCAGGGTGGAAGGAAGCGCGATGCTAGGTGCGCCCCCTGCACGCCACCAGCCGTATTTTTTAAGGCGGCCGGTTAGTTTTTCTGCAGGCTTCCCGGTCTACGATGCGCGCCGGCCTCCAACCCCGGGCGGCACGCAACCGAACACGAAAAGAACATGAGGAAGACAAGCCCGCTCGCCAAGGTACGCATGTGGTGACCCGACGCCTCCCCCCTTTGAAGGCGCTGCGCGCCTTCGAAGCGGCGGCGCGCCATGCCAACTTCACCGCGGCCGCCGACGAACTCAGCATCACGCACAGCGCCGTCAGCCAGCAGATCCGCCTGCTGGAGGACTACCTGGGCCAGCCGCTGTTCGCGCGCGAGGCCCGCGGCGCGACGCTGCTGCCCCATGCGCGCGACTACTTCGCCGAGGTGCAGGCCAGCCTGGACCGCATCGCCAGCGCCACGGCCGCGCTGAAGTCGCCCCACCAGCGCGCCAGCCTGCGCGTGTGCACCACGCCCTCGCTGGCGATGAAGTGGCTCATCCCGCGGCTGGCCGGCTTCCAGGCCCTGGCGCCGCAGACCGACGTGCAGCTGTCGACCCTGGGCCGGCAGTTCTTCGACCAGGCCGAGGCCGGCAGCGACGTGCTGATCCGCCGCATTCCCATGCAGCGCCCCGACCACACCTGCGTGCGCTGCCTGGACGACCACCTCGTGGCCGTGGCGTCGCCGCGCTTCATCGAGCGCCACCGCATCGCCAGCATGGCCGACTGCCTGGGCCACCCGTTGCTGCAGGCCGCCGGCGAAGTGGAGAACTGGCCGCGCTGGTTCGAGTTGGCCGGCGTGCGCGTGCCGCCCCAGCTGCCCGGCCCCGTGTTCGACCACCAGTTTCTTTGCATGCAGGCCGCCATGAACGACCTGGGGCTCGCGCTGGCGCCCTGGTGCCTGCTCGAGGAAGACATCCGCGCCGACCGGCTGCGCCTGGTGTTTCCCGAACCGCGCCTGCCCGCCTCGGGCGTCTACGCGCTGTACCGCACCGAAGGGCCGGTGGCCGCGCTGGCACGGCAGTTCGTCGACTGGCTCGGCACGCAGCACTGGAACGCGGGAAGCCCCACCCCATGACCACCACGCTCACTCTTCCTCCCCTGCGGCTGTCGGACTTCAAGCTGATCGCCTTCGACATGGACTCGACGCTGATCGACATCGAGACGGTCGACGAGATCGCCGACATCGCGGGCTGCGGCCCCGAGGTCGCGGCCATCACCGAGGCCACGATGCGCGGCGAGATCACCGACTACAAGGACAGCCTGCGCCGGCGCGTGGCCCTGCTGCGCGGCGTGCCGCTGTCGGCGCTGCAGGCCGTGTACGACCAGCGCCTGCACCTGAACCCCGGCGCCGAGACGCTGATCGCCGCGTGCAAGCAAGCAGGCCTGCGCGTCGTGCTGCTGAGCGGCGGCTTCACCTTCTTCACCGACCGGCTGCGCGAGCGGCTGCAGCTGGACGACACGCGCTCCAACGTGCTGGAGATCGAAGACGGCCGGCTCACCGGGCGCATGCTGCCCCAGCCCTGGGGCGACATCTGCGACGGCGAGGCCAAGAAGGACAAGCTGCTCGAATGCTGCCGCGCGATGGACATATCGCCGGCCCGGGCCATCGCCGTGGGCGACGGCGCGAACGACCTGCCGATGATGCGCGCGGCGGGGCTGTCGGTGGCCTACCACGCCAAGCCGATGGTGCGCGAGGCGGCCATGCTGGCGATCGACGAGGGCGGGCTCAACCGGCTGCTCGACCTGCTCAAGCCTTGAGGTATTCGGCCTTGGTGCCGAGCCAGCGATCGATGTGGCGTTGCGCCAGCTCGGGGTGCTTCTGCAGCATCACCGGCGCGAGCTCGCGCGCCCAGTCGAGCAGCAGCGTGTCGGTCGCGAGGTCGGCAAAGCGCAGCAGCGGCGCGCCCGACTGGCGCGCGCCGAGGAACTCGCCGGGGCCGCGAATCTCGAGGTCGCGCCGCGCGATCTCGAAACCGTCGCCGGTCTCGGCCATCGCCTTGAGCCGCGCGCGCGCCGCTTCGCCGACGCGCCCGCTGTCGCCCGGCGCATAGAGCAGCACGCAGGCCGAGGCCGCCGCGCCGCGCCCCACGCGCCCGCGCAGCTGGTGCAGCTGCGACAGGCCGAAGCGCTCGGCATGCTCGATCACCATCAGCGAGGCGTTGGGCACGTCGACGCCCACTTCGATCACCGTGGTGCTCACCAGCACCTGGATCTCGTTGGCGGTGAAGGCCGCCATCACCGCCTGCTTCTCGGCCGTGGGCATGCGCGAATGCAGCAGGCCGACCTGGATGTGTTCGCCCAGCGTGCCGGCGAGTTCGTCGCGCGTCTCGGTCGCGTTGCGCAGGTCGACCGCCTCGCTCTCCTCGATCAGCGGGCAGACCCAGTAGACCTGACGGCCTTGTGAAATCTGCGCCTGGATGCGGTCGATGACCTCGTCGCGCCGGTGGTCGGCCACCAGCTTGGTGACGATGGGCGTGCGGCCGGGCGGCAGCTCGTCGAGCGTGGAGACGTCGAGGTCGGCGTAGTAGCTCATCGCGAGCGTGCGGGGGATGGGCGTGGCGCTCATCATCAGCAGGTGCGGTTCGAGATGACCACCGGCCTTGCCGCGCAATGCCAGGCGCTGTGCCACGCCGAAGCGGTGCTGCTCGTCGATGATGGCCAGCGCCAGGTTCTTGAAGCGCACCTTTTCCGAGATGACTGCATGCGTGCCGATGACCAGCGCGGCCTCGCCGCTTTCAACGGCGGCCGACATCTCGTCGCGTTCCTTCTTCTTCTGGCTGCCCGTGAGCCAGGCCACGCGCAGGCCGCGCTCGGCCAGCAGCGGATCGAGCCAGCCGACCAGCTTGCCGAAGTGCTGGGCCGCGAGGATTTCGGTGGGCGCCATCAGTGCGCACTGGAAGCCCGCGTCGATGCAGCGCGCCGCGGCCAGCGCCGCGACCACGGTCTTGCCCGAGCCCACGTCGCCCTGCAGCAGGCGGTGCATCGGAATCTGGCGGTGCAGGTCGGCCGTGATCTCCTCGCCCACGCGCTGCTGCGCGCCGGTGAGGCCGAAGGGCAGCACGGCGAGCAACTGCGCATGCAGCGAGCTCGCCGCCGCGTCAGTGGACGCAGGCAGCACCGGCGCACGCTGCGCCGCGCGCTCCAGCCGCGCCTGCAGCTGCGAGAGCTGCTGCGCCAGCAGCTCCTCGGCCTTGATGCGCTGCCACGCCGGATGGCTGTGGTCTTCGAGCGCGGCGATCGACACGTCGGGCGTCGGGTAGTGCAGGAAGCTCAGCGCGCTGCGCAGGTCCCACGCGCCGCGCAGGCCGATCTGCACTGGAATGGTCTCGTCGAGCAGCGCGCGCGCCAGGCCCGAGCGCACCTCGCGCCGCAGCACCGGCTGCGCGAGCCCGGCCACGGTCGAGTACACCGGCGTGAGCGCGTTGGGCAGCGCCGTGCCGGCCGCCTTGACGGTCGGGTGCATGATCTGGCGCCCCACGAAGCCGCCGCGCATCTCGCCGCGCACGCGCACCTTCGCGCCCACCGCCAACTGCTTTTGCTGCGAGGGATAGAAGTTGAAGAAACGCAGCTGGCAGGTGTCGCTGCCGTCGTCGATGGTGGCGATGAGCTGGCGGCGCGGGCGGAACACCACCTCGCACTCGGTGACCACGCCCTCGACCTGCGCCATGTCGCCGTCGCGCGTGTCGGCCAGGCGCACGATGCGGGTCTCGTCCTCGTAGCGCATCGGCAGGTAGAGCGCGAAGTCGATGTCGCGCACGAGGCCGAGCTTGCGCAGCGCGCGCTGCACGAGGCTCAGGCCGGTGCCGGGCGGTTGCGCCGGCGCGGCGGGGGGAGTCGGTTCTTTCTTGGCGGGCACGGACAAGGCTTCTAGCGTGGACGGCAAAGGTCCGTCAAGGCGCTGCGGGCATCGGGGAACATGAACTGGAAGCCGGTGCGCAGCAGCTGCACCGGCACCACGCGCTGGCCTTCGAGCAGCAGGTCGGCCTGCTCGCCGAGCAGCAGCTTCACGGGCGCGGCGGGCGTGGGCATCCAGCAGGGGCGGTGCAGCACGCCGGCGGCGACGCGGGTGAAGGCCTCCTGGCTCACTGCACCCGGTGCGGTGACGTTGAAGGCCTGCGCGGCGACAGGGTCGGTGGCGGACTCCGTCATCGTCCACACATGCGCGATGGCGCGGATCAGGTCATGCACATGCACCCACGACAGCCACTGCCGCCCGCTGCCCAGGCGCCCGCCCATGCCCAGTTGCACCGGCATCAGCAGCTGCGGCAGCGAGCCCTGGTGGCCCAGCACGAAGCCGAAGCGCAGGCAGGCCACGCGAACGCCGTGCGCCACGGCCGCGTGCGCCGCCTGCTCCCAGCGCTGGCACAGCGTCGACATGAAGATGCTCTGCGGCGGCGCGTCTTCGGTGAGCTCGGTGGCGTCGCCCTGCGGCTGCACGCCGTAGTAGCCGATGGCCGAGCCCGAGAGCAGCAGCCGTGGCTTGCTTGGACGCGCGGCGATCCATGCGACGAGCTGCTGCGTCAGGCCTTCGCGGCTTCGCAGCAGCTGCTGCTGGCGCCGCGCGCTCCAGCGCTGGCCGAGGATGCGCGCGCCCGCGAGGTTGACGACCACGTCGATGGCGTCCGCGGCGGGAATCTGGTCGAGCGACTGCACGCAGCGCACCGCGCCACCGAAGCCCCAGGCGGCACCGCGCGCGTCGCGCGTCCACACCGTCACCGCATGGCCGTCGGCCAGCAGGTGGCGCACGAGGATCTGGCCGATGAAGCCGGTGCCGCCCGTCACCAGCACTTGCTGCGGCTTCGTGCCGAAGTGCACCGGGGCCTCGACGGCGCGCACCTGCGCCTGCTTCTGCTGCTTGAACAGCGCGCGCGCCGCGAAGCCGTCGCGCAGGCCCGAGATACCGACACCCACGCCGCACAGCGCCAGGAAGGCGCTGAGCCAGCCGTGTGGCTGCCACACCATCGCCGTCGGTTGCGCTGCCCAGCCGACCGCGCTCATCGCCAGCAGCGCGATGAACGCGCCGGCGTTGATGGCCAGCACCGTGTGCGTCACGCGTTCGGTCGGCGGCAGCAGGCGGCTGCCGTCTTCGACCACGAAGTCCCACAGCGTGAGCACGATCTCGATGCCGAACACCGCGAGCAGCACCCACGCCCAGGCGCCGTGCCAGGCCCATGCCGACAGCCCGAGGAACAGCGCGCAATAGATCGACGAGCGCGTGGCATGGATCGCCAGCTCGCGCCCCGCCGTGCCGCGGCGCGGCAGGGCTTCTGTGCCTTCGTGGTGGTAGAGCGTGTCGAAGGCGCCTAACGCGCCTTGCGCCGCCATGAGCTGCAGGGCCAGCAGGTGCGTGTCGATCATGCGGACACCGCCTGCGGCTGCGGCTCCGGCACTTCCTCGAACGCGCCGACCTGCGTGAAGGTCGTGCCCATGAGGCAGTGGCGGATCTCGATGCGGATGTTGAAGCGCTCGGGCGTCTCGTTGTGGTGCCAGAGGAAAGTCTTGCCCGGCGTGAACAGGCCCGGCAGCGGAATGCGCCAGCCGAACACCTCCCAGAAATAGCCGTCGCTCTGGAAATGCAGGCTGCCGTTGGGCTCCACGCTCAGCACCAGCTTCATGCCCAGCCCCATGCCCACGTACTCCAGCACCTCGCCGCGCTCGCTCTCGCGCATGAAGCTGGTGAACTGGATCGGTTGGCGGCCGTGCAGCCGGTAGATGCGCTGCTTGTAGATGGCCGGGTCGTCGGGCCGGGCGTAGACCTGGATCTCGACCGGGAAGTGGCTGTCGCTGTAGGGGATCAGCGCGCCCTGGATCATCGGCTGCGTGAGGTGCCCCAAGAGCTTGCCGAAGCGCGAGCAGCGCAGCTCGCTGAGCGCGCCCAGGTAGTGCAGCGCCTTGCCCGGCAGGGGGTTCTTGTCGAAGCGCCGGCGGATGTCGGGGTGCAGCCCCATCCAGGCGCCGCCCAGGATCTTCTTGAAGAGCTCGCCTTCGGAAGGAGGGGCGGGGGCTGGCGTGACACGCGCGACGGAAGAATCGACCATGCGTCGATTCTGCCTCGGCAACCCCGAGCGGCGCCCGTGATTCCGGGCCATGGGACAATCGCCGCTCTCCGCCTTTTTCCCTTCCCATGCCTCCTTGGCACGGGCCCGTCCGGCCCTCAAGCACCATGCGCGCCTTCACGCTTTCCGATTTCGATTTCCATCTGCCGCCCGAGCTGGTGGCACAACACCCGGCCACCGAACGCACCGCCTCCCGTCTGCTCGACGGCACAGGCCCCGCCCCGGCCGACCGCATCTTCAAGGAACTGCCCTCGCTGCTGCGCGCGGGCGACCTGCTGGTCTTCAACGACACGCGCGTGGTCAAGGCGCGCCTGTTCGGCGAGAAGCCGACCGGCGGCAAGCTCGAGCTGCTGGTCGAGCGCGTGCTGCAGGGCCACGAGGTGGTCGCGCACATGAAGGTCAGCAAGAAGCCGCCGGCGGGCACCACACTGCAGATGGTCGGCGGCTTCCGCGCCACGCTGCTGGGCCGCTGGCCCGAGGAAGACGGCGCGCTGTTCCGCTTCGGCTTCGAGAGCGACGCCGGCGAAGACCCGTACGCGCTGATGCAGCGCTGCGGCCACGTGCCGCTGCCGCCCTACATCACGCACACCGATTCGGCCGACGACGAGAGCCGCTACCAGACCGTGTTCGCGCGCGTGCCCGGCGCCGTGGCCGCGCCCACGGCCGCATTGCATTTCGACGAAGGCCTGCTGGCCGAACTCGAAGCGCGCGGCGTGCAGCGCGCCAACGTCACGCTGCACGTGGGCGCCGGCACCTTCCAGCCGGTGAAGACCGAGAACATCGCCGAGCACACGATGCACGCCGAGCGCTACGAAGTGCCCGAGGCCACGCAGCGTGCGATTGCCGAGTGCAAGGCGCGAGACGGGCGCGTGGTCGCGGTGGGCACGACCACGGTGCGCACGCTCGAGTCGTGGGCCAAGAGCGGCGAGGCCACGGGCGACACGCGCATCTTCATCACGCCGGGCTTCGCCTTCGCGCATGTCGACGTGCTGGTGACCAACTTCCATTTGCCGAAGAGCACGCTGATGATGCTGGTTTCGGCCTTCGCGGGCTACGAGCGCGTGATGGCGCTGTATGCCCACGCCATCGCCAACGGCTACCGCTTCTTCAGCTACGGCGATGCCATGCTGCTCGCACGCACCCAGGACTGAACGACATCATGCTGAACTTCGAACTCCTCAAGACCGACCCCGACAGCCACGCGCGCCGCGCGACGCTCACGCTCAACCACGGCAAGGTCCAGACGCCGATCTTCATGCCCGTGGGCACCTACGGGACGGTCAAGGGCGTGATGCCGCGCAGCCTCGAAGAGATGGGCGCGCAGATCATCCTGGGCAACACCTTCCACCTGTGGATGCGCCCGGGGCTGGACGTGATGGCGAGCTTCGGCGGGCTGCACCAGTTCGAGAAATGGGACAAGCCCATCCTCACCGACTCGGGCGGCTTCCAGGTGTGGTCGCTGGGCGCGATGCGCAAGATCAGCGAAGAGGGCGTGAAGTTCGCGTCGCCCGTCAACGGCGACAAGCTGTTCCTCACGCCCGAGGTCTCGATGCAGATCCAGACCATCCTGAACAGCGACATCGTGATGCAGTTCGACGAGTGCACGCCCTACGACACTAAGGGCCACATCACGACCGAGGCCGAGGCGCGCGTCTCGATGGAACTGAGCCTGCGCTGGGCCAAGCGCTGCCAGGCGGAGTTCACGCGCCTGCAGAACCCGAACGCGCTGTTCGGCATCGTGCAGGGCGGCATGTTCGAGAACCTGCGCGAAGAGTCGCTGGCCGCGCTGGTCGACATGGACTTCCCCGGCTACGCCATCGGCGGCGTGAGCGTGGGCGAGCCCAAGGAAGAGATGCTGCACATCATGGGCCACACGCCGCACCGGCTGCCCGCGAACAAGCCGCGCTACCTGATGGGCGTGGGCACGCCCGAGGACCTGGTGCAGGGCGTGGCCGACGGCGTCGACATGTTCGACTGCGTGATGCCCACGCGCAATGCGCGCAACGGCACGATGTTCACGCGCTTCGGCGACCTGAAGATGCGCAACGCGCGCCACAAGAGCGACCCGCAGCCGGTCGACCCGAGCTGCACCTGCCACGCCTGCGCGGGCACCTCGGGCGTGAGCTGGAACGACGGCGGGCGCGAAGGCTTCAGCCGCGCCTACCTGCACCACCTGGACCGCTGCGGCGAAATGCTCGGCCCGATGCTGTGCACGATCCATAACCTGCACTACTACCTGAACCTGATGACGGAGATTCGCGCGGCGCTCGACGCGGGCACCTTCACGGCGTTCCGCGCGCAGTTCAAGGCGGACCGCGCACGCGGCGTCTAGGGCCTGATGGCCAGGGGCGTCGCGTAGGGCTCGATGCGCAGCAGCTCGTTCTTGAAAATCACGATCTGCTTGAGCGGCGCCTGCACCAGCGCCCCGCTCGCGTCCTTGTGCGAGGCGTACTGCCAGAGCGTGAGCTGGCCCTTCTCGGCCAGCATGGCGGCCAGCCGCTGCACGGGCGGCGCCGCGCCGGCGCCCAGCTGGGCCGCCTCGATGCCCACCACGATGTCGTCGCGCGGCGAGACCACCTTGAAGAGCAGCACGGGCGCCGGAGCCTGCGCCTGCGCCTGCGCGCGGACGTGCCGCGCCGCGAAGGCGGCCGGAAGCAGCGCGAGGCAGAAGACGAAGCGGCGGTTGAAGGAGCTCATGGGCCGAAGCGTATGCCTGCCACGGCGCCCTGCCCACAGGCCGGAAGCCATACGCCGGGTGGAGGCCCGGCCGGCACCAGGGACGCCGCCATCCGGTACGCTTGCCCTGTCTTCACTGCGGTTGTCCTCACCCCATGACCAACGCCTCCCCACCCACGGCCTATACCGCCCGCTACCCCTCGCTGGCCGGCCGCACCGTGTTCATCTCGGGCGGCGCCAGCGGCATCGGCGAATCGCTGGTGCGGGCCTTTCATGCCCAAGGCGCGAAGGTCGGCTTCTGCGACCTCGACACCGCCGCCGGCGATGCGCTTGCCGCGCAGCTGCAGGGCGCTCACCCCGCGCTGTTCGTGCCCTGCGACGTGACCGACACGGCCGCGCTCGCCGCCGCCATCGACGCGGTGCGCCAGCGCTTCGGGCCGGTGTCGGTGCTGCTGAACAACGCGGCCAACGACCGTCGCCACGAGATGGCCGACGTGACCAGCGACGACTTCGACCGCCTCGTGGCCGTCAACCTCAAGCACCAGTTCTTTGCCGCGCAGGCCGTGGCCGACGACATGCGCGCGCTGGGCGGCGGCTCGATCGTCAACTTCGGCTCGATCAGCTGGCTCATGAAGGGCCGCGGCTACCCGGTCTACCAGGCCTGCAAGGCGGGCGTGATCGGCCTCACGCGCTCGCTGGCGCGCGACCTGGGCAAGCAGAACATCCGGGTCAACACGATCATGCCGGGCTGGGTGATGACCGAGCGGCAGATCAAGCTGTGGGTGAAGCCCGAATCGGGCGCGGAGATCGATGCGGCCCAGTGCCTGCCGGGCCGCGTGATGGCGGAAGACATCGCCGCGATGGCGCTGTTCCTCGCGGCCGACGATTCGCGCATGTGCACCGCACAGGATTACGTGGTGGACGCAGGCTGGACCTGAAGCGCTTCAACGCTCGCCCCAAAGAAAAAAGCCCGGCGTGCCGGGCTTTTTGCTGCGTGGGTGGCGGGACGATCAGTCGCGCAGTTCGGCCGGCAGCGTGCCGCCATTGGCGGCGATGCGAGTCATCACCTGCTTGTGCAGGCCGATGTTCCATTCGGCCGAGCCCGGTTCGCCGTTGCTGTAGAGGATTTCGCTGGCCAGTTCCTTGCGCGCGGCGAGGCTGCTGTCCAGGCCCAGCAACTTGAGCAGGTCGACGATCGAGGTGCGCCAGTTCAGGCCGGCGGCACCTGGCATCGCGTCCAGGACGGCGGGCACGTCGCCCAGCGGGATCGCGGGCGGCGGTGCGGCAACGGCCGGCGCGCCGGGTGCAGCCGCCGGCGGTGCGGCGACGACTTCAGCGGCGTTGGCCGACGGGAAAATCTTGGAAAAAATCTTGCCGAAAATGCTCATGGGTGTGCTCCGTCAATGTGAATGGGAAAACCCGCGGCACGGCGTTGCGTGACGCAGCCCGGGGTTGTAGCACGACCGTGCGGCGCTTTCGCTACGTGGCCGGCTGAACCGGCGCGCCCGGCGTGACCGATTGCGCAGTGCCGGTCACAGGTGTATGCGGCGCCTGCGCAGCGGCCGAGGTTCCGCAGGCATGGCAGAACTTGGAGAACGCGCTCTTGCGCGTGCTGCAGTGGCCGCAGTGGTCGAACAGGCCGATGCCGCAGTGCGGGCAGAAGTCGATCTCGTTGTTCTTCAGGTCGACCGGCCGCTCGCAGCCGGGGCACACGCTCTTGGCCAGGCGGGCCAGCGCGGTGTCGTAGCTCAGCTCTTCGCGGCGCACCTGGTCGGGCTGCTGCTCGGCGAGCTTCTGGCGCGCCAGGTAGCGGTTGAGCGCCACGATGGCATAGCGCCCCACCAGCACCGTGAGCACGATGCCCACCACGTAGCGCACGTAGCCGCCGTAGCTCGGCAGGTAGGGCACCAGCTCGACGAAGAAGGCAAACAGCGCAAAGAAGATGAAGCCCCACACGAAGGGCCAGTAGGTGCTCTTGCGCTTCTTCACGAACAGCCAGCCGGCCACCAGCAGCAGCGGCAGGGTCAGCGCGAGCCGGTAGCCGAACACGCGCAGCTCGACGCGGCGGTACTCGGCGTCCAGGCGCTGCTGCGCGTCGTGCTCCAGCACGCCCAATGCCGCGCGCGCACGCTGCTCGGCCTGGCGCGCGTCGAGCGCGATCTGCCGTTGTGCGTCGGCCTTGCGCTGCGCCGCGTCTTCCTTCTGCTTGAAGGCGTCGAGCGCCTTGGTGCGCGCGATGAGCTCGGTGTCCTGGTCGGGCTGCGCGGTGGCGCGGCGCGTGGCGATCCAGTTGCCGAAGGTCTCGCGCGCGTTGGCGCTGGCCTGCTGCGCGGTGTTGAGCTGCAGCTGCGCCTGGTCGAGGTCGCGCGCGGCCTGCAGCTCGGCGGCCTCCGAGGCCTTGATGGTGGCGCGCAGCGGTTCGGCCGCGGGCTTGTCGATGAAGTCGTCGAGCACGCGCACGCGCTCGACCTGCGGCAGGTCGCCCACGATCGTGCTGCCCAGCCCGATCAGGAAGCTCGCAAACACGAACGCCACCAGCCACAGGCCGCGGCGGAACCACTTCTCGGACAGGCGCAGGGATTTGCTCATGGTCTTACCTTCGTTCTTTCTTTTCTTCGTTGCTTTTCTTCGCTCAGAGCTTGAGTGTGACCGGCGCCGCGCCTAAGCCCGCACGCGGCAGCCAGGCGAACACCGAGTCGACGGTCACGGTCTCGATGCGGTCCGAAAACCGCTTCTCGTTCGGATGATCGTCGAAAGCGATGTTGGCCGAGCCCACGCGCCCGCCCAGGCGGGTCAGCGGGCCGAGGTTCAGCGTGGTCGGCTCGTAGCCCTTGAACCGCAGCCAGGCCTGCGCCTGCGCGCGGGTGCCGATGGTGGCGGGTTCCATCGCGGCGGCCAGGGTCTCGATGGCCCACTGGTTCGACTGCTGGTACTTCTGGCCCCAGGCGTAGCTCACGATGCTGTAGGGCGCCACGTTCAGGCGCACGAGGCGCGCATCGGGCTCGCGCAGCGCGGCCATCAGCTGCGCCTGCACCGCCGGCGTGGGCACGGACCAGGCGGCCTCGTAGCGCCACAGGTCGTCGAGGAAGAACTCGCCCAGCCCCTGCCGGTAGACCGCAGCCACCGCCGTGCCGCAGTGGTTGAGCTTGTGCACCACGCGCCACGGGCCTTCGTCGGTCTTGTAGGCGATGCCCAGGTGCGAATAGCGCAGGCCGTACTTGCCCAGGTCCTGCCCGGCGCGCGCCAGGATGACCACGCGCGCGCCACTCGCATCGAGCTGCTGCGAGGTGCGCTCGGCCAGCTGCATGCCCTTGACGATCAGCGCCGGCGTCGGCCTGACCTGTTCGCACGAGCGGCCGGCGTTCGCCTGCAAGGGCAGCACCGCTGCGACGGCGAACGCCAGCAGCAGCGCGGGGCGCAAGGCGGGTTTCACGACAGTCTTTCGTTGTGGAGCAGTGCGCGGCCGACCGCGTTGGGCACGAAGGCCAGCACCTCGCCCGCGGCCGAGAGCACGACGCCCGTGCCGATCACGCTCACGACCACGGCCGTGCCGGCGGCCGCCGACACGCCACGGGTGGCGCGCCCCATCACCTTGACGCTGGCGCGGGCGCCGTCCGAGGCGCGTTCGAGCAGGTAGACGGTGCCATCGACCGAGGCCTCGACCGCGATCACGGTGAGCACCGAACCGCCCACCGACAGCGCCGCGGGCACGGCGACCACCGCAGTGGCCGAGGCACCGACGACCGACGCAGCACCGACCACCGAGGCCACGGGCAGCAGCGACAGCGCGGCCGAGGCCTCGCTCTGGGCCCGTGCGGGCAGCGGCGTCGCGACACCCGCGAACGCGGCGCAGGCGGCAAAGGCCAGGGCGGCCATCGAGCGCGCCAGGGCGGTCCTGCGCGAAGCCGGCAGGCCGCGCGGGATGATCGAAACGGTGGGGGATGAGAGGGGTTGCATGAAGGCCTCGCGGCGCAGTGAAGGTGAGCGAATGATGGTTCGCCTTCACGCCGCGGGGCTCGAATACTTCAACCAGTTGCGATCCCGGCGTCCCGCAGTATCCCGAAGAGATACTTTGGAGTGCGCGCCTCAGGAGGCCAGCAGGCCGGCCACGCGCTGGCGCAGCGTCTCGGGCTGCACCTCCTGCGGCGCCACGGGGTGCCCCACGCGCAGGCCCACGCGGCTGAAGAGGCCGCGGCGGAAGGGCTTGGCCATGGCGACCTGCTGGCCGCCGCGCAGCTCGATGCGGCTGAAGTACGAGCCCCAGAGGTTGGTCAGCGCCATCGGAATCACCGGGGGCTCGATGCCTTCGGCGCGCGCGCCTTCGAGAATCTTCATCACGCCGCCCTTGAAGGGCTGCAGCTCGCCGTCGCGCGTGATCGCGCCTTCGGGGAAGATCGCGAGCAGGTCGCCCTCGCGCAGCACGCCGACGGCCTTGGCAAAGGCCGCCTCGTACGCGGCCGGGTCTTCCTTCTGCGGCGCGATCGGGATGGCCTTGGCCAGCTTGAACAGCCAGCCGAGCACCGGCACCTTGAAGATGCGGTGGTCCATGATGAAGCGGATCGGGCGCGGGCTTGCGGCCATCAGCAGCACCGCGTCGATGAAGCTCACGTGGTTGCACACCAGCACGGCGGCGCCCTCGGTGGGAATGTGCTGATCGTCCTTGATGTCGAAGCGGTACACGAAGCGCGACAGCACCCAGGCCACGAAGCGCAGCAGGTACTCGGGCACCAGCATGAAGATGTAGAACGCCACCACCGCGTTGGCGATGCCGGTGAACAGGAAGATCTGCGGGATGGTGAAGCCCGCGCCCAGCAGCGCACCGGCCAGCACCGAGCTGCCGATCATGAAGAGCGCGTTGAGGATGTTGTTCGCCGCGATGATCCGCGCGCGGTGCGTGGGCTGGCTGCGCAGCTGGATCAGCGCGTACATCGGCACGCTGTACAGGCCCGCGAAGAGCGACAGCAGCGCGAGGTCGGCCATCACGCGCCAGTGCGCGGCCTGGTGGACGAAAGCGCCCAGGCCCATGCCGGCCGAAGGCGGCAAGGCCCGCGAGGCAAAGTACAGGTCGATGGCGAACACGCTCATGCCGATGGCGCCCAGCGGCACGAGGCCGATCTCGACCTGCCGGCGGCTCAGCGTCTCGCACAGCAGCGAGCCCACGCCGATGCCCACCGAGAACACCACCAAGAGCAGCGACGCCACCTGCTCGTCGCCGTGCAGCACCTCCTTCGCGAAGCTGGGGAACTGGCTCAGGAACACTGCGCCGAAGAACCACATCCACGAGATGCCCAGCAGCGAGCGGAACACCACGATGTTCTCGCGCGCCAGCATCAGGTTGCGCCAGGTTTCGCTGAAGGGGTTCCAGTTGATGACCAGACTGGGGTCGGTGGCCGGCGCGGGCGGAATGGCCTGCGCCACGCCGCGCCCCACCAGCGCCAGCAGCAGGCAGGCCACGGCCACCGTGGTGTGGCCGATCTGCGGCATCGCCACCAGCAGCCCGCCCGCCACCTGGCCCAGCAGGATGGCGACGAAGGTGCCCATCTCGACCATGCCGTTGCCGCCCGTGAGCTCGCGCGAATCGAGCACCTGCGGCAGGTAGGCGAACTTGACGGGCCCGAACAGCGTGGAGTGCAGCCCCATGAGGAACACGCAGCCCAGCAGCACCACCGCGTCGGCGCGCACGAAACCCCAGGCGGCGATCACCATGATCGCGATCTCGAGGTTCTTGACGAAGCGGATCATCTTCGTCTTGTCGAACTTGTCGGTCAGCTGCCCGGCCGTGGCCGAGAACAGCAAGAAGGGCAGGATGAACAGCGCGCCGATCACCAGCCCCGCCATCGCGGGCGGCATCCAGCTCAGTTGCAGCTGGTAGGTCACCATGACGGTGAAGGCGAACTTGAAGAGGTTGTCGTTCGCGGCGCCCGCGAACTGGGTCCAGAAGAAGGGCGCGAAGCGCCGCTGGCCGAGCAGGGCGAACTGGTTCGCGTGGGCGTTG